>JBEKCK010000036.1:0-23681 GCA_050014915.1 Acidimicrobiales bacterium
CCTCCTCGTCGGTCATCGAACGCAGGACCTCACCGGGCAACGGGCGCCCGCCGACGATCGGCAGGACCGAGTCGGCGCCGACCTCGCGGGTCTGTCCGAGTTCGAAGGCCCGCCCGAGCACCGAGTACGCGAGCAGCACCAGTGCCGCCATGAGGAAGCCCCAGCCCTTGGCGATGAGGAATCCGGCCACGATCAACATCCAGCCCAGGCTGAGCGGGATGAGACGTTTCCAGCCGAGGTCCATGAGCTGGTCGTAGCGGAACCTCGGTAGCGACGCCCGGAACCAGATGTAGCAGAAGGCGAAGCCGATCGTCTTGAGCAGGAACCACGCGATCGGGAAGAGCCACTTCAGGTGGGCGACGTTCGGCGCCCAGCCGGCCGGGCCCCCGAGGAAGAGCGTCACGATGATCGCCGACATGGTGATCGTGTTCATGTACTCGGCCAGGAAGAAGATCGCGAATCGGAACGACGAGTACTCCGTGTGGAACCCGCCCACGAGCTCACTCTCGGCCTCGACCACGTCGAAGGGCGGTCGGTTCAGTTCGGCGGTGATCGCAATGACGAACACGACGAAGGGCACGACGCCGAGGCGGATCAGGTTCCAGTGCCAGATACCGTGCGCCTGCGAGGTGACGATGGTGTGCACCGAGAGCGACCCGGTGACGAGCACGACCGTGACGATCGTCATGCCGAGCGCCGCCTCGTAGCTGATCATCTGCGCACTCGCGCGAACCGACGAGAGCAGTGGATACTTCGAACCCGAACTCCACCCCGCGAGCATCACCCCGTAGACCGAGATGCCCGACATCGCCAACAGCAACAAGATCCCCATCGGCGGATTCGCGATCTGGAGCAGGACCTTGTGACCGGCGATCGTCATCTCGCCGCCGATCGGCACCAGGCCGAAGGTGATGATCGCCGGCACCAGCACGAGGAACGGCGCCAGCTTGAAGACCGTGCGGTCCGCTTCGGAGGGGATCAGGTCCTCTTTGAGGATCAACTTCAAACCGTCGGCCAGGGTTTGGAGCAGACCGAACGGCCCCCAGCGCTGCGGTCCGATGCGACTCTGCATGTCCGAGATCGCCTTGCGCTCGAACCAGATCATCAGGATCACCGAGGTCATCAAGAGCCCCAGGCCGACCAGGCACTTGATCACGACGATGATGATGACGGCCCAGTCGACGCCATGGTCGAAGAGCGGATCGGTGATGGCGAGCCAGTTCACGAGCTCTCCAGTCGAACCTGGGAAATGACGTCGCCACCGTCGAGGATCGGTCGTATCACGTCGACGCCGTCTACGTCGAGGGAGCCGAAGGCGATCTCGACGACGCCGCGCGGCACCGCGTCATCCAGCGCGACCGGCAGACGAATCGACCCGCGCGCGCCACTCACGCCGACCTCGTCGCCGGTCGCGACGCCCAGGCGGTCGAGGTCGAAGTGATTGAGCAGCAACACACTCACACTCTTCAGTGTGGCCAGGGACGGCGAACCCTGCAGGGCGATGCCGTCGTCGTAGAGGCGACGACTGAGATTCACGCGAAGCGAGTAGGCGTCGGCGAGGGGGACCTCGAGTTTGGCGTCCCCGCCCAGATCGTCGAGCGTCGCGGCCGCCGTCGGGCTCGTCGAATCGACGTCGTCGAGGAACGTGGTCCCGGCGTTCGCCCCGAGGCCGACGGCCTCGGTCGATCGGATCCCGGGAAAGGCCATCGGGTCGAGCGGTCGGCGGGCGGTTCGTTCGGCGACGTCGCCCACGACGACGCCGTCGCTCGTCGAGTCGTTGAGCACCGACAGCGCCGGGTAGCCCGTCGTCTCCTCGATCGTCTTGGCGGCCTGCTCCACGGATGCCAATCCGATGCTCTGGCCGAGCTCCTCGGCGAGTTCTGAGGCGATGGCGACGTCGGGCCACGCGGAACCGGGCGCGACGATCTTCGGCGCGACCGCGGTGACGCGACCTTCGATGTTGGTGACCGTCCCGAGGCGCTCGTGTTGCACCGCGGCCGGCAACACGACATCGGCGTAGGCGAGCGACGCGCCACCGTGACCGGTGACGACGACGACGTCGGCGGTATCGAGCGCCTCGCGCGCGGCGACAACATCGAGCACGTTGCCCAGCACGCCCCCACCGAGCATCAAGATCGCGGTCTGTTCACCGGCGCGCACGGCCTCGAGCTGCGCCAAGGTGTCGCGCCCCTCGCTCTCGGCGTCGAAGCCCCGTCCCGGTCGTAGCTTCGGAGCGAGTCCCATGTCGAGCGCACCCATGACGTTCGAGCGACGCAGCGCCGGGAGGAACTTCGCGTCGGGGAAGTGTGTCGCCAGGAGTCGAATCGCGTGCTCTACGACGGCGGACGACTCGGCGACGTTGGGACGACCGACCACGAAGACCACGCCGTCGCCGGTCTCGCCGATCAGGTCACGCGCGTCGCGCAACTCGCTATCGCTGAAGACGACACCCAATGGGAGGACCCCGTCATGCAGTGCCCGGGCGACGAGTTGGGCCTCGCCCGGTCGAACCGGCAGTGCGACGTCGGCGACCGAGCGTAGCCCACTGGTGCCGAAGGCCAGTTCGACGAGCGGACGGTCGTAGCGCACGACCCGTTCACGAAGTCGTAGGAAGAGGATCGGGAGTTCCTCGCGTAGGTCGCCGCTCAACGTGACGACGACACGCGCGTTCACCGCGTCGTCGATCGTCGCGCGCGGGAGGGCCTGCAACAGAGCGGCGTCGAGGCCGTCGCCGTACTGGGCGTCGATGTGATCGGTGCGCAACACGCCGCGCAGTAGTCGTTCCCACGCGAAGGCGCCCTCGTTGGTCAAGGCGGCCCCGCCGATGGCGCCGAGTCCGTCGACGGTACTCGAGGCGCGGCGAAGTAGTTCGGCCGCTTCGGCCAGGGCCTCGCCCCAACTGACGGCGACGAGGGTGCCGTTTCGTCGCACCAGCGGTTCGGTGATTCGCGTCGCGGCGTCCAGGGGGTCGGTGGACCCTTCGTTCCCGTCGATCGACTCGAGGGTGAAACGACCCTTGTCGCAGAGCCAGCCGTGGTTCACCGGTTCACTGTCGACACCCAACACGCGCGTCAGGCGGTTGCCCGAAGACTGCACCGCCACGCGACAACCCACGGCACACGTCGTGCAGGTGCTCTCGATCTGCTCGAGGTCCCACGGTCGCGCGTTGAAGCGATAGGGCTTGGCGGTCAACGCCCCGACGGGACAGATCTGGACCGTATTACCCGAGAAGACCGAGTCGAAGGGCTGCGTCGGCGACGTGGCCACCTCGATGAGGTCGCCGCGACCGGCGAACGCGATCTGGGCGTCGCCGGCGACGTCAGCGGCGAAGCGCGTGCAGCGCGCGCACTGGATGCAGCGTTCGCGGTCCAACAGGACCAGCGCGCCAATCTCGACGGGCTTGATGAAGTGTCGTTTCTCCTCGATGAACCGGGTCTCGCCCGAACCGTGCGCCAGCGTCTGGTCCTGCAACGGACACTCACCGCCCTTGTCACAGACCGGGCAGTCGAGAGGGTGGTTCGCGAGCAGGAATTCGAGCACACCGTCCTGGGCCTTCTTCACCTTCTCCGAATCGGTGACGACGTTCATGCCGTCGTTGACCTTGAGGTAGCAGGCCGGCTGAAGCGTCGCGCCGCGCGGTGAGTCGACCTCGACGAGACACATGCGACAGATCCCGACCGGCTCCATCCTCGGGTGGTAACAGAAACGTGGCACGTAAGTCCCGGCCCGCTCGGCCGCTTCGATGAGGAGTTCACCGGGGGCGGCCTCGATCGATCGGCCGTTCACCGTGATCGTGACGGTGGTTCGGATCACGTCAGTCATAGGGGCACCCGCCGTTGGTGACGTGTTCGACGAACTCGTCGCGGAACATCTGGATCGCCGAGTGCACCGACGAAGGGATGCTCGGACCGAGCACGCAGATGGTCGTCTGCTGGGGCGGCCAGGTGAGGCCGGGCGCGATGTTGTCACAGAGGTCCAGGAGCAGGTCGACGTCCTCCATGCGGCCGCCGCCGTGTTCGACGCGATACATCGCTCGCTCGATCCACCCCGATCCCTCGCGACACGGGGTGCACTGCCCGCAGGACTCACGCGAGAAGAACTTCGTGATACGCCACGCGGCGCGCACGACGCAGGTGGTCTCGTCCATGACGACGATCGAACCGGAGCCGAGCATCGAACCCTTCTCGGCGACCTCGTCTTGACCGAGGGGCAGGTCGAGCAGTTCGGGACCGAACCACGGGGCCGAGACGCCACCGGGGATGATCGCCTTGATCTGGTTGCCGTCGATCACGCCCCCACCGAGTTGGGGATCGTATATGAGGTCACGGAAGGTGTTCTTTACCATCTCGATCTCGAAGACGCCGGGATTGTTCACCCGTCCCGCGAGCGCGAACAGACGGGTGCCGGTGGAACGTCCGCCGCCCAACGCGGCGAACGCCGCACCACCGTGGTTGATGATCCAGGGCAGGTTCGACATGGTCTCGACGTTGTTGACGACCGTCGGTTCGCCGTAGAGGCCGGCGACGGCGGGGAAGAACGGCGGCTTGATCCGCGGGAAGCCCCGCTTGCCCTCGAGGGCTTCGATCAACGCGGTCTCCTCACCGCAGATGTACGCGCCGGCACCCGGGTGCACCACGACGTCGACGGAGAACTCCGAACCGAAGATCTTCTTTCCCAGGGCCCCGTGCTCGTAGGCGTCGTTCACCGCCTGCTGGACGCGCTCGAGACCGAGGGCGAACTCGCCGCGCACGAAGATGAACACGGCCGAGACCTGCAGCGCGTAGGCCGCGATGATGACGCCTTCGACCAACTGGTGCGGATCACGCTCGAGCAGGAGGTGGTCCTTGAACGTTGCCGGCTCGGACTCGTCCCCGTTCACCACGAGGTACGAGATCGGTGCCTTGCGCAACATGGACCACTTGCGACCGGCCGGGAATCCCGCGCCACCGCGACCGAGCAGCGAGGCCTGGTCGACCTCACTGGCGACCGCCTCGGGGAACATCGTGAGGGCCTTACGCAGTCCCTCGTACCCGCCAGTCGCGAGGAAGCGCGACAGCGTGTGCGAGTCGGCGTGGTCCAGGCGTGACAGGACGATGCGCGGAGCGGTCAGCGTCGCCACTACTTCGTCTCCTTCGGCGCGCGTTCCTCGCGCGCCGCCGAGGCGGCGGCGCGTTCGGCCGCGACGTCGGCACGGGTCGCGTGCAGTCCCCCGGCGCGGCGGACGCGAATGAGCGTGCCGTGTCGGGGCACGTCGTGATCCATCTTCCCGGCGCGAAGCGACGCGACGACCTCGTCGAAGGCGTCCGACGTCGTCGTGCGAACGTAGCGATGATTCACCTGCACGCAGGGCGCGAAGTCGCAGTCGGCGAGACACTCGGTCTCTTCGAGCGTGAACAAGCCGTCACTCGACGTGGCACCGACCGGGCAGCCGAGCGACGCGCTCGCGTGTTCGAGCAACTCATCCCCCCCGGCCAGCAGGCAGGCGATGTTGGTGCACACGCCGACGACGTAGCGACCGACCGGCTCGAGGTGGAACATGTCATAGAACAGCGCGGTGCCGCGCACGTCGGCCGGCGTCGTCGAGGTCAACTCGGCGACCTCGGCGATCCCCTCGTCACTGACGTAGCCGTCCTGTTCTTGCGCCAGGTGCAAGAGGGGCAGCATCGCCGAACGCGGTCGCGGGTAGAGGGCGAGCACCTCTTCGGCGCGCTGACGGATGTCGATGCGAAAGTGACTCACCGGTCGACCTCGCCCATGACCGGGTCGATCGTCGAGATGACCGTGATCGTGTCGGACATCGATCCGCCGCGCATCAGCAACGAGACCGCTTGGAGGTTCACGAAGCTCGGACCGCGCACGTGCAGGCGATAGGGCTTGGCCGTCCCGTCGGACACGATGTAGCAGCCGAGTTCACCGCGCGGCGACTCGACGGCCGAGTAGACCTCACCCGGCGGGACCTGGAAGCCCTCGGTGAAGAGCTTGAAGTGGTGGATCAACGCCTCCATCGACTCGCCGATGCGCGCCCGCGGCGGCGGCGTGACCTTGGGGTCCTGGCTGCGGTAGTCGCCGTTGGGCATCTTCTCGATGCACTGGCGAACGATGCGGATCGATTCGCGGATCTCGTTCAGGCGGATCGCGTAGCGGTCGAAGTTGTCACCGAAGGTACCGACGATGACGTCGAACTCGACCTCGTCGTAGGCGAGGTACGGCATCGCGCGGCGCAGGTCCCACGCGACGCCCGTCGAGCGCAGCAAGGGCCCGGTGACGCCGAGCGCCAGCGCCTCTTCGGCCGTCAACGGCGCCACGCCGATCATCCGATTGCGGAAGATCGGCTGGCCGGTCAAGAGTTCGTCGTACTCGAAGGTGCGCGCGTAGATGGTGTCGCAGATGACGAGCACGTCATCCTGCCAGCCGTCGGGCAGATCGGCCGCCACGCCCCCGGGGCGCACGTAGTTCAGGTTGAGTCGCAGTCCCGCCGTCTTCTCGAAGAAGGCGAGGATCAGCTCGCGCTCACGCAGCCCGTAGATCATCATCGAGGACGCGCCCAGGTCCATGCCGTTCGTCGCCATCCACACGAGGTGCGACGAGATGCGATTGAGTTCGCTCATGAGCATGCGAATCCACACCGCGCGATCGGGGATCTCGATGTCCAGTAACTTCTCCACGGCCATCGAGTAGCAGAGTTCGTTGATCACCGGGCTGAGGTAGTCCATGCGCGTCACGTTCGTCGCGCCCTGGATGTAGCTCAACTCCTCGCCGGTCTTCTCCATGCCGGTATGCAGGTAGCCGATGACCGGCTTCGTGCGCAGGACGAACTCGCCGTCGAGTTCGAGCATCAGTCGAAGGACCCCGTGCGTCGAGGGGTGCGACGGGCCCATGTTGATGATCATGGTCTCGTCGTCGCGTCGATCGACGTCGATCGAGGTCGGATCGAGGGTCAGCCCGGGGAGCCGCAGGACGGCTCCGACCTCGCGGCTGAGTTCGTCGACGTGCGTCGTCGTGCGTCGCTGCAACTCCTGGGCACCCTCGGAGGTCTCGGCGCCGAGCAGTTCGATTCGTTCGGCGGCACGGACGGTCGGATCGCTCATCGCGGCCCCGGTGACTCTTTGAACTGCACGGGGACGCGACCGGCGCCGTAGTCCTTGCGCAGCGGATGACCCTCCCACTCCTCGGGCATCAAGATGCGCGTCAGGTCGGGGTGATTGGTGAAGAGGATCCCGAAGAGGTCGAAGGCCTCACGTTCCATCGCCTCGGTCCCGGGATAGAGCGAGAAGAGGGAGTCGACCTCAGGGTCCTCGTCGCCCGCCTGGACGCGCACGCGGACCCGTTCCTTCTTTGAGAGGCTGAGCAGATTGACGACGACCTCGAAGCGCGTGGCGTCGATGCCCTCGGGGAGCCAACGATCGAAGTGCTCGAGGTAGTCGACGCCGCAGACGTCGACGCACATCTCGAAGCCGTCGTCGCGAAACGACGCGACGAGACCGACGTACTGCGCACGCGTCGGGAAACAGCACAGGTCCGCGGCGAGTCCCGCGCTGGTCACCACGCCCGGGGGGGCCGTCGACGACAGGGAGGTCACTTCGGGGTGCCTACCCTCACGGCGACGGGGACCTCGGGGGTCCAGAGTTCGGGTGTGCCGTCGAGGTGCACCGGGCGACCCTCGTGACGGCGCTTCATGATCTCACCGGTGCGGATCTGCTCGTGCAACGTGAGGATCGCGTGCATCAACGTCTCGGGACTCGGCGGACAGCCCGGCGCGTAGACGTCGACGGGCACGATCTGGTCGACGCCCTGGACGATGGCGTAGTTGTTGAACAGTCCCCCGGTCGACGCGCACACGCCCATCGAGATGACCCACTTGGGCTCCATCATCTGGTCGTAGACCTGGCGCAGGACCGGTGCCATCTTCTGGCTGACGCGACCGGCGACGATCATGAGGTCGGCCTGACGCGGCGAGTTGCGAAAGACCTCCATGCCGTAACGCGCGAGGTCGAAGTCAGCGCCGCCAGTCGCCATCATCTCGATGGCGCAACAGGCCAGGCCGAACGAAGCCGGCCAGACCGAGGCGCGCCGCGCCCAGCGCACGATGTCCTCCAGCGGTCCCGTCAGGAAGTTGTGCTGCAGGTCTTCTAGGGCCACGCCTAGGCCGCCTGATCGGAGTCGGAGTTGATGCGCAGGATCGTCGAAGAACTGGTGCGCGAGGGCATCCCGGCTACCAGGTGCTTCACCGGTCCCCACGACAGCGCGCCCTCGGCGACCAAGAAGAGCAGGGCACCGAACACGGTGAGCGAGAAGACCAGGACCTCGACCAGCCCGAAGAGGCCGAGTTGGCGAAAGACGACGGCGAAGGGGTACATGAAGACGACTTCGATGTCGAAGATCACGAAGATCATGGCGACCAGGTAGAACCGGACCGGGAATCGCTGTGGCGGCTCGATTTCGGGGACGATCCCGCACTCGTAGGGTGCCAACTTCGCGTCAGAGGGTCGCTTCCGAGGGGCCAGCATCGCCGACATCACGAGCGAACCCGCACCGAAGAGCACTCCGAGAATCAGGAGCCCCAGTATTGGTATGTACTGGTCCACGGTCATCATTTCTACCAGACGCACTCGACCCCTTCGACCGATAGGTGTCGACGTGAAACTCGTAGGCTGTTCCAGTGACGAGTCTGCGCGAAGTCGTATCGAAACCGACCCTCTACGACGTCGTCATCGTCGGCGCCGGTCCGAGCGGCTCGGCCTGCGCGTACTGGTTGGCCGAGGCCGGCTGGTCGGTCTGCGTGATCGAGAAGAAACATTTTCCGCGCGAGAAGACCTGCGGCGACGGACTCACGCCCCGGTCGGTCTACCAACTCCAACAGATGGGTCTCGAGGACATCGTCGCGGCGAACGGGCACAGATTCAAGGGACTACGCGCCTTCGGCTTCGGCGCCTCACTCGAAATGAACTGGCCCGAACACCCGGTTTTCCCCGGTTACGGCTACACGATCACCCGGTTCAACCTCGACGGACTCGTCGCCGAGCGCGCCGAGAGCCTCGGCGCGACGCTCCTCGGTGGCGTCGAAGCGGTAGGGCTGCTCGAGCCGACCGAGGCCCCCGAGGGCTCCCTCCGGGGCGCCACGGGCGTCCTCGTGAAGACCAAGGACGACGACGTGGCCGAGATCCGCGGGCGCTACCTCGTCGTCGGCGACGGTCAGAACTCGCGGCTCGGTCGAGAGCTCGGCACGGTACGCAACAAGTCCTGGCCGATGGGCATGGCGCTTCGGGGCTACTACACGAGCGAGCGACACGATGAACCCTGGATCGACTCGCACCTCGACATCCGCGACCCCAAGGGCGAGGTCGTACCAGGCTACGGATGGATCTTCCCGCTCGGCGACGGGCGCGTCAACGTCGGCGTGGGACTGCTCTCGACCGGTGGGGCGTGGAAGGGCGTGAACACGACGAAGCTCCAGGAGTACTTCGTCTCCCAGACGGCCGACGCCTGGGGCCTCAACGACGAGACGTCCTGCGGTCCGCCCACCGGCGGACGTCTACCGATGGGTCTCGCCCTCGGGCCGCGCAGCGGTCCCAACACGCTCACGATCGGCGACGCCGCGGGCACCGTGAACCCGTTCAACGGCGAAGGGATCGCCTACGGCTACGAGACCGGTCGGATCGCCGCGGCGGTCCTCGCCGAGGCGTTGCTCTTCAACGACGCCTCGCTCCTCGGTCTCTACGACGAGCGACTCGACGCGGCCTACGGCGACTACTTCAAGGTCGCGCGCGCCTTCGTGCGCATCATCTCGGAACCGAAGATCCTCTCGGCCTGCGTCGGCGTGGGGCTGCGCATCGAGCCGTTGATGAACGAACTGCTCGCCATCATGGCGAACCTGATGCGCAACGACAAGAAGGGTCCGGCCGAGATCGGGTACCGCGCGCTGTTACGACTCTCGGACGTCATCCCCGAACGTGCCTACGCCATGTTGCTGAGCGGCGGCGATTCCTCAAAGGAGTGACGCGTCTACAGCTACACCGGCTTGGACGACGGCGACTCCACTCGTGACAACAGCGTGCTGGTCAGGTTCGAGACGAGCGCCTCGGACTTGGGCCATTGGTTGACGAGCACGCCGAGGGTGACTTCGTAGTGTCCGCCGGTGATCACCACCATGATGAGGTGTGGGGTGCCGGGCACGTTCGGCAGGGTCATCGTGGCCTGCCCGCCGCGCGACCAGCCCCGCAGGAACGTGGTCGGTCGGAAGTTCGTACCGATATTCGTCGTTGGGACCTTCACGCCGAGGACGGCGCGCACCAGCGCGACGTTCGACGTCACGAAACAGGAGCCGAAGTTCGCGCGTGTCATCTCGGCGGTGTCGCGGTGCACCATCGTCGTGGTCTGGTAGTACTGCGCCGTCGACACCACCTCGATGCCGCCGTAGGACGATGAGTTGAAGATCGGGGACGAGATCTGATAGTCCGGCTCCTGTCCGGCCGACCCGTACATGCGGTCGCGCTTGGCCGAGACGCCGAGGCACTGCTGGAAGACCGTCGAGACGTGGGCCCAGACCGAGTTCGCCTTCGGTTGCGTCGTGGGCGTCGTCGACAGTCGCAGGACCTTGCCCGGCGCCGTGAAGAGATAGGACAACACCGACGTGCCCGGGTCCGACGATTGGTACCAGCCCGTCGGTAGGTCCTTCACGGTCAGGTTCACGTCGCGCAGTTCGGTGAGCTCTCGCGAACCCGACGAGTTGCGATAGAGCCACGAGCCGATGCCCCCGGCGAGCGCGGCGACCAACACGATGACCGCGACGCTGTAGAGGCCGGCGCGTCGGCGATGGCGCGCGACCACACCGCCGTGGGCGACGACGACGGAGCGCAACGCCTCGAAGTCGGTGCGGCTGGGGTTGCGCCAGCAGTACCGAACGCCGGCGGCCGTGGCGAAGAGCGCCATGCTCCTCGCGAAGCGAACGATCTGGATGTTGGAGAGTTCACTCCACGGGGTCTGCCACGCCACAGGCGGTTCACCGGCCAACTGGGTGAGGGCGTTCTCGTCGGCGAGGAGGGTGATCGGCGTCACGGCACCGTTGGGCACGAAGCTCGGTCGAACCGACCACCCCTCGCTGCGCAACGCCGTACTCATGATCTCGCGACAACCTCCGCGGCCTCGGCCGCTTTGGAAACCGTAGTGGCGAGGTCGTCGGCGCTGTGCGCCAGCGAGACGAAGAGGATCTCGTAGGCGCCCGGCGCGAGCGCGACACCGCGATCGAGCATCGCGTGGAAGAACGCCGGATACAGTCCGTTCTCGCACAGCGACCGGGCCTCGACGAAGTTGCGCGGGGCGTCGAACGGTTCGCGCGACAGGTAGAGCCCCATCAACGGTCCCTGCGCGGGGCAGAGTCCGTACAGACCACTCGACGTGATCGCCACTTCGAGTTCGGCGGCGAAGGTGGCGACGCGTTGGGTGAGACCGTCGTAGTCACGCCGTGTCACCAGATTCAAGACCGTCGTACCGGCCACGGTCGCGAGCGGATTGCCCGACAGCGTGCCGGCTTGGTACACCGGACCGAGCGGGGAGAGCGATGACATCAGCGCACTCGACCCGCCGAACGCGCCGACGGGCAGACCGCCGCCGATGACCTTGCCGAAGCACCAGAGGTCGGGCGTCACGCCATAGAACTCCTGGGCGCCCGCGAAGTCGATGCGAAAACCGGTGATGACCTCGTCGAAGATCAACAGTGCGCCGACGCGCGTGCATTCGTCGCGCAGTCCCTGTAAGAATCCGGCCGTCGGTGCGACGAGGTTCATGTTCGCCGCCACCGGCTCGACGAGCACCGCCGCGACGCTCTCGTCGAGCGTCGGGACTTCGTTGTAGGGCGCGACGATGGTGTCGCCCACCGCGCCAGCCGTGACACCCGCCGAACCGGGTAGTCCCATCTGGGCGACGCCGCTGCCGCCCGCGACCAACAACGCATCGGAATGGCCGTGGTAGCAGCCGTCGAACTTTACGATCTTGTCGCGGCCCGTCACACCGCGAGCGAGACGCACCACGCTCATCAGCGCTTCGGTGCCGGACGAGACGAGTCGCACCTGCTCGAGTCCCTGGACGCGCGCGGTCATCGCTTCGGCCAACAGGACCTCCCCGGGCGTCGGCGCCCCGAAGGTCGTTCCCTCGCTCACCGCCGCGCGCAGCGCCGCCACGACGTCGGGGTGCGCGTGACCGAGCAGTGACGCGCCGTAGGACTGGACGAAGTCGAGATAGCGCGTGCCGTCGACGTCTTCGACGTAAGCGCCGCTGCCCCGAAGGACCGTGTAGGGAACCCCGCCGACGGAGCGAAACGAGCGCACCGGCGAGTCGACGCCACCGGGCAGGACGCGCTGGGCACGCGCGAACCACACCTCGTTCTGTGAGGTCAACGCGCGAGCTCCGTGGCGAGCTCTCGGGCGAAGTAGGTGAGGACGAAATCGGCGCCGGCGCGGCGCACGGCCGTCAACTGCTCGAGGGCGACGGCGGGTCCGTCGAGCCAACCCTTTTCGGCGGCCGCTTTCACCATGGCGTACTCGCCGCTGACGTGATACGCGCACAGCGGCACGTCGAGTTCGCGACGCAGGTCGCTCAGTACGTCGAGGTAGGGCATGGCCGGCTTCACCATGATGATGTCGGCGCCCTGCTCGACGTCGGCACGGGCCTCACGAAGTGCCTCGCGCCGGTTTCGGTAGTCCTGTTGATAGCCCCGACGATCGCCACCCTCGATGATCTCGACACCGACGGCGTCGCGGAACGGTCCGTAGAGGCCACTGGCGAACTTCGCGGCGTACGCCAAGATGATGGTCTCGTCGAAGCCCGCAGCGTCGAGCGCGCCGCGGATGGCGCCGACTTGGCCGTCCATCATCCCGCTCGGTGCGACGACCGCAGCCCCGGCCTCGGCCTGAGCCAGCGCGACGCGTCCGTAGAGTTCGAGCGTCGCGTCGTTGTCGACCGTGCCGTCGGGGCGCAGGACGCCACAGTGGCCGTGGCTGGTGTATTCATCGAGACAGAGATCGGCCATCAGGACGAGCTCGTCGCCGAACTCATCGCGCAGCGCTCGCAGCGCGACCTGCGCGATGCCCCGAGGATCCCAGGCGCCGCTCCCGAGCTCGTCCTTCGTCGACGGCACGCCGAAGAGGATTACGCCCCTGACCCCGACACGCACCAACTCTTCGACCTCCTTGCGCAAGGAATCGACTGTGTGCTGGAACTGTCCCGGGAGCGAGGCGATCTCGCGCGCCTCACTCAGACCTTCGGCGACGAACAGCGGCGCCACGAAGTCCTCGGCGGCCAGGTGCGTCTCGGCGACGAGTCGGCGAAGCGCGGGCGTGCGTCGGAGCCGCCGGGGTCGTTCGGTGGGAAACACGGACCCAGCCTAGGACAGCGCGTCCGGCGACCTTCGGGCTACGGCGACAGTTCGCGGAGCCGCGTCGCCAGGTCCGGTCCCCAACCCTCAATCACCCGGGGATGCTCGGCGCGCACGACCGCCGCCGTCGACGAGCCCGGGACCACGACCCAGGTGTCGTCCGAGACGTTTTCGCGCGCCACCGCCCAGGCCGACGGCGCGCCGATGAAGACGACGTCGGCGTCGCGCAGCGTCTGCGCGTCACTCGAAACGAGCGGCACGCCGACCGTCTCGTAACACGCGATCGTCACCACCTCGAATCCCTTCTCGCGCAACGACGCAGCCAGACCACCGCGCATCGTCGTCGCGCCGAGCAAGAGCACGGGGCTGCGCGTGATGCGGGGAGCGAGTGAATCCGATGAGCCCTCCTGAGCGCGTACCGTCACGCCGAGTGACGCCAGAGCCTCGGCCGTGACCGGCCCGACGCAGTAGACCTCGACGTCCAACGTCGACGCGAGAAGGGCCGTCTTCACGTACCGGGCACTGCGCTCGCTCGTCACGACGAGGGTGCGGTACATGCCGTGCGCGCGCGAGCGCTCGAGTACGGTACGCACGTCGTCCACGTCGAAGTACGTCGTCGTCGTGAGGGGCACCTCGACGACCTTGACGTCCGGCGGGAGCCAGGTCCGCAGGGAGTCGTTCCAGCCGGCCTCTCGCGTCAGGACGACGTTCACGGCGTGCGTTGCCAGCCGGCCAGCGCGCCGCCGCCTCGTGCGTCGCGCAGTTCGAGCGCCAGGGCACGACCGATCGCGAGCGGATCGTCTCCGTTCACGACCTCGCGCACGCTTCGCGTGCCGTCGACGCTCAACATGACGCCGCGCAGGGAGATCACGCCGCCGCTCACGCTCGCGTGAGCGCCGCAGGGAACCGTGCAACCCGCGCCGAGTTCTCTGAGAAACGAGCGTTCGGCCACGAGGGCCGTCATGGCGTCGCGTTCATTCATCGGGGCCAGCGCGTGCGCCGTCGACGTGTCACCGTCGCGCACCTCGAGCGCGAGCGCACCTTGGCCGACCTGGGGTACGAACCACTCGGGATCGAGCCGTTCGGCGACCAATGCGTTCTGATCCAGACGCGACAGCGCGGCGGCGGCCACGACGACCGCGTCGACGTCACTGTCGTTCACCGCGGCGAAGCGCCTCGCCATGTTGCCGCGCAGCCCGACCACGCGTAGGTCCGGTCGGCGCTCGAGGAGCAGCGCTCGCCGGCGCGGCGAACCGGTCGCGACCGTGGCGCCCGGTCCCAGTCCGGCCAGTGAGCGGCCGATCAGCACGTCGGCGGCGTCGAGTCGCTGCGGAACGCACGCCAAGACCAGTCCCTCGGGCGTCGTACTCGGAAGGTCTTTGGCGCTATGAATGGCCACGTCGGCCTCGCCGTTCAAGACGGCGCGTTGGATCTCGAGCGCGAAGACACCCTGCGCGCCGAGCTCATCCAGGGAGACGTCCGCACTTCGGTCGCCCTGGGTCTCGAGTGGCACCAACACCGACGGCACGCCAAGTCCGGCGAGACGTTGCTGAACGAACGACGCCTGCGTCAGGGCCAGCGGCGAGCGACGGGTCGCGAGACGCAGCTCGCTCATAGATCGAAGAGCGTGCGCGTGGCCTCGCTCAATCGAGTCCCTTGATCGGTTCCGGCGGCCTCTTTCAACACCACAGTCGGGCGATGCGCGATCTTGGCGACGACGGAGCGCAGGATCGAGGCGACGCGGTCGCGTTGCTCCGGCGTCAGGCCTTCCAGGTCGTTCTCGCGTCGAGTCATTTCGCTGGCGACCACGTCGTCGAAGTACTCGCGCAGTTCGCTCACGATCGCCGACGCGCCCCGAGCGCGTTGATCGCTGAGGTACTTCTCGACGTCGTCCGAGACGATCTGCTGCGCCTCGTCGACGGCCTCGCGGCGATCGCCCAGAGCCTGGCCGACCCGTTCGCGCAGGTCTCCGATGTCAATGCGTCGAACGTTGGCCAGCCCCGAGACGTCGCTCGCCACGGCGCGCGGGAGTCCGAGGTCCACGAAGAGCACGTCTTGTCGACATCGTTCGAGGTCGCCTCGCGTGATGACCGGCGCGGCGACCTCGACGGCAGCCACGACGAGTCGCGCCGTGGTGATGAGCGACGTGACGTCCTCGAGCGTGCCGACAGCCACCCGGACGTCGCCCAACTCATCGCGGAGGCGCTCGCCCCGCGCCGTCGTTCGATTGCAGATCGTCATCCGGCGAAGTCGCGCCGGTCGCTCGAGCAGCGTGCGCGCGATGCCACTCGCCAGCTGCCCGGCGCCAATGATGATCACGTCGGAACCTTCGAGGTCCACCGAGAGGTCATCGGTCGCCATCATGACCGACGCCTGGGCGAAGCTGGTACTCCCGCGAGCGATTGGCGTCTCGATGCGTACGCGTCGGCCCGACGCGATGGCGCGCTGGAAGAGTTCGGTGATCTCCGGTCCCGCGGTCTGTTCCTCGATCGCGAGCTCCAGCGCGCGACGAAGTTGACCCAGCACCTCGAACTCTCCGGGCACCACCGATTTCAATCCGGCCGCGACACTGAAGAGGTGCGTGGCGACACCGCGGTCGAAGTTCACCGTGAGGTGATCGGCGAACTCGCTCGGCGCCAGGTCGGTCGCTTCGGCCAGCGTGTGCGTGATCTCTTCGATCGCGCCGTGGAACCGATCGATGACCGCCACGACCTCAGTGCGCAGACAGGTTGAGACGAAGACCGCCTCGTGGATGTTGCGCTGACTCATCAACGTGCGCAGGACCTTGCTCCACTCATGTTCTGGCACGCTCGCTCGTTCGAGGAGATCGAGCGAGGCGTGTTCGTGGTCGATGCCGACGGAGATCACGGCCACGGTTCGTCTCCGACTTTCATAGCGCGCCGCGCATCGGCGTCGGCGTCGTGATACCGAGCGAGTGGAGCAGTCCCCCGCCCAGCGGACCCGTGCCGTTGTTGAGGTGATACATGAGGATCTGCAGTTCGATCGAGAAGTCCACGTAGTGGACGGCGGTGCCGATGGGCACGTTGAGGACCTGCGGGGCGAAGTTGAGCAGGGCGTGGATCCCCGCGCTCACCAGACGGTCGGCGACGGACTGCGCCGCCTCCGGGGGCACGCAGATGACGGCGACCGTGGCCGGGACGATCGGATCCTCGAGCGACTTCACGACGTGACCCGCCACCATCGTGCCGACGACCTCGGGATCGACGTCGTAGAGCGCGGCGAGCTGGGCTCCGCGGATCAAGAAGTTCGACGAGTTCACCAAGGCGCGTCCGAGGTTGCCAATGCCGACCACGACCACGTCGTACTGGCGGTCGTGACCGAGCGCCTCGGCGATGCGCTCGTTGAGCACCTGGACGTCGTAGCCGGCGCCGCGCGTGCCGAAGGAGCCGAGTCCCGCGAGGTCGCGACGCACGGTCGTGGCGGTGACGCCGGCCAGTTCACCGATCTGTCGCGAGTCGATGCGATTCAGCCCGCGCAGTGTCCAGCTCTCGGCGATGCGTTGGTAGACCGGCAGGCGTGCGATGGTCGGTTCGGAGAGTTTCCTCGTTCGAAGACGCGGGGTCGCCATGTCCGTAACGCTACCTGTACGCTCAGCGACCCATTTGGCGAGACCGCTCCGCGGCCGCGGCCACCGCGTCGATGAAGGCCGAGCGAACGGCGCGACTCTCGAGCGTGCGCAGTCCCGCCGCGGTGGTACCGCCCGGTGAGGTCACCTGATGACGCAGCTCCTCCGGCGATGCACCGGTTGACGTGATCAGCGCGGCGGTGCCTTCGAAGGTGCCGACTACGAGTTGGTGCGCCACGTCGCGCGAGAGGCCCTGGTGGACACCGGCCTCGATCAACGCCTCGATGACCAGGTAGAGATAGGCGGGCATCGGACCGGACAGTCCGCTCACGGCGTCGATGTTGCGTTCGCTGACGCGAACGACGGTGCCGACGGCGCCGAGTATCGATTCGGCCCAGTCGAGGTCGTCCTTGGTGACGTGCGCACCGCCGGCGATCGCGCTGACGCCCTTTCGAACGAGCACCGGCGTGTTCGGCATCGAACGGATCACCGCGATGGGGTTCGAGAGGGTCGCCTCGATTCGCGCGGTCGACAGTCCGGCGACGATCGACAACAGGCGCGTCGCGCCCATCGCGCCGACCGTCCGGGCGACCGCTTCGGCGTGCTCGGGCTTGACGCAGATCACGACCCCGCTGGCGTCGTCCACGTGCTCGATCTCGAGCGACGCGAGCACGGTGACGCCGGGGAGTCGCTGATGGAGCTCGCTACGCTGATCGACCGAGATCTCGACGACCGCCAGGTCTCCGGGGGGACACCACTGGGCGTCGACCAGACCCTCGGCGAGCGCCGAGCCCATCTGTCCTCCGCCGACGATTATCAGTTTGAAGGCCACGAATCAACGCTACAAGGTCGTGACTAGGTCTTCCTTCGCCGGCGATAGAGCGACGGGAGTCCCATCGACATGGCGGTGGGATAGATCTCCTCGACGTAGGTCAGGGTCGCGCCGACGACCTCGTCCAGTCGCTCGACGGTCACCTCGAGAATCGGAATCTGCGCCATCAGGTAGATGCCGTCCTCGGGTCCGATGGCGAGGTGCAGTTCGCGCAGTTCGGCGTTCTTCACGAGTAGGTAGCGATAGAGCGTCTCGCGTCCCTCTTCCGGCGCCGAGGTGACTTCGGTCTCGACGTGGACCGTTCGCTGACGTAGCGAGAGCCACAGCGTGATCACGTCCTTCTCTTCGCCCTTGAGGCGAATGAGCCAGTGGAAATGTCCGCGATCGTCGGCCTGCGGTTGGTGTTCGACGCCCAACAGCGCGCTGGTCTGCCACTGAGTGGCCCACGCCGACACCACGTCGTCGAGGCGCCGAGCCGAGTCCGCGTCGCCGAGCGGAGCGCGTTCGCTCAACAGCGAACGAGCCCGGAGAGCGCCAACTCCTCGGTGAGGTCGGCGAGCGACTCCGCCGCCGAGCGCCAGGTGTAACGACGCGCGAGCAGGACGGCCGCGTTGGACATCGTGGTCGAGTTCTGGGGATCGAGCGTCACCTCCACGGCGTCGGCCCACACCTGGGGGTCGCGTTCGCCGACTAAGAATCCGGTCACCCCGGGATCGATCAACGTCATCAGTCCTCCGACGTCACTGGCCACGACCGGCGTGCCGCAGGCCGAGGACTCGAGCGCCACCAGTCCGAAGCTCTCGGTGCGCGACGGGACGAGCATCACGTCCGACGCGCGCATCCACGTCGACAGCAGTTGGTGCGACTGGGGGGCTACGAAGCTCACGTGCTCGATCACGCCGGCCTCTTCCACCCGTCGGTGCAGTTGCGCGAGCGTGTCGCGGCCGTCCGGTCCCGACGGACCGCCGACGATCGCCAGCATCGCGTTGCGACCGCGCGCGCGCAGTTCGATCAACGTCTCGAGTGCGAGGTCGACACCCTTCAGGGCCTGGAGTCGACCGACGAACAGCAGCATCGAGTCCTCGCCCTGGATGCCGAGGGCCCGGCGGGCCTGGGGTCGATAGCCGGGCGCGAAGAACGCGTGTTCGACGCCCAGGGGCACGATGTGCACGCGCGCCGGTTCGGCGTTGTAGAAGCGCACGAACTGCTCCGCCTCCACCTCGCAGCTGGCGAGGACGGCGTCGGCGCAGGCGAAGATCGCCGCCTCCTGGAAGGCGCGGTCCTCGGACTCGCCCTCGTAGAGGTCGGCCTTCACGCGCTCGAGCGTATGGAAGGTCATGATCAAGGGGATGCTCAGCTCGTGCTTCAAGCGGTGACCCGCGAGTCCACTCAGCCAGTAGTTCGCGTGGATGGCGTCGGGCGTGCCGTGACAGCGAAAGAGCGTCGCGACGGAGTCGGTGAACTCCGCCACGTGATCGGTGAGACCCTCGCGGTCGAGCGGCGCGGCCGGACCGGCCGTCACGTAATGGACTCGGAAGCCCGGTTCCACGTGCACCGAGTCGCGCACCTGGGTGTTGTCGCGGCGGGTGTAGACGTCCACGTCGTGGCCGAGACGGGCCAGGGCGCTCGAGAGCTCGCGCACGTAGACGTTCATCCCCCCACCGTCACCCGTACCGGGCTGGGCGAGGGGCGACGTGTGATACGAGAGGACCGCGAGTCGAGCCACGAAGGGCATCCTACCGGCGTTATGCCTGATTCAAAGGGGAGAATTCCCTACGGCGCGGAGGGCGAGAGAACGATGTAGGCGACCTCTCGGGCGTCGACGAGGCCGAAATCGCGTGAATCGGTCGAGGCGGCCGCGTTGTCGCCCCGAAGGTCCAAACGGCGACCGACACGTCCGACGCAGCGTTTCAACAGCCAGCGGTTCTCGTCGCGGGGGTCGCGCACGACTACGACATCACCGGTGCGAATCGGTCGCCACCGTCGCAGCGCCGTGAGTCGTTCACCCGGACGATAGGTCGGTTCCATCGACGAACCTTCGACGGTCACACGTCGCAGAAAGAACTCAACCAGCCGGTCCATTTCCCTGAACGATAGACCAGGACCGTGACTAACCTGCGATGAGAAATAGGGTTTGTGCCGACACCACAACGAACGACAAGTGAAAGGTGAAGCCATGACGCTTCTGACACGTATCAATGCACTACTGGACGCCACGACCACTCCGATCACTGTGTCCGCGCACTGCGACTTGCCCTGTGGTGTCTACGACCCGGCGCAAGCCCGGATCGAGGCGCAGTCGGTGAAGGCCTGTATGGAGAAGTACAACGCGTCGAGTGACGAGGACTTCAAGGTTCGTGCGACGTTCATCAAGGAGGAGCGCTGCGACCTCGTGAAGCATCACCTCTGGGTGCTCTGGACCGACTACTTCAAGGTCGATCACCTCAAGGCCTACCCGAACCTGCACGACCTCTTCTGGATGGCGACCAAGAGCGCTGGCGAGGCGAAGAAGACCAACGACGTCGTCGTCGCCGATCGACTCCTGAGCGAGATCGACGCGATCGCCGAACTCTTCTGGGCCACGAAGAAGTAGGTCAATCGACGAACAGCCCCGGTGGCGCACGCCACCGGGGCTGGTGCCGTCAACTCAGGCCAGTTCGGGGTGTGCCGGACAGTTGGCCAACAGGGGATTGGCCACGAGCGCGTTCTCGTCGATCTCGGCGCTGCAGACCTGGCAGGCTCGATACGTG
The DNA here is from genome assembly GCA_050014915.1 of Acidimicrobiales bacterium. GTDB lineage: Bacteria > Actinomycetota > Acidimicrobiia > Acidimicrobiales > RAAP-2 > RAAP-2. The sequence continues at coordinate 20,538 of JBEKCK010000036.1, forward strand.
CCGTTGCGTAAGCGCTCGAGCGCTCGATCGACGTCGTTCAAGGTCGTTTCAATGGCGCTGACGCTCTCGTTGGCGTAGTTCGACATAGGTCCAAACTACCGGGCCAGCGACGACGAACGATTACTCCTCTCGGAGCACGAGCGCGGTCGACGTGCGAGCCGCCATCCGCCCCGGTACCGCCGCGACCACGTTGGCCAGCAGAAGCGCACCGACGGCGATGAGGACTATGACGAGGCCGGGCACGCTTGGAACCGGCACCGCGTCGATCTCGTGCGCGAAGAGGTTCCACAGCTCCCGACCCAGGAGAATCCCTATCGGCACTCCGATGACGACACCGATCGCCACGGCGATGCTGGACTGCCACGCCACCGCCTCGGCGAGCTGGCGACGGACGAAGCCCAGGGTCTTCAAAAGCGCGAGTTCGCGTCGCCGTCGACGCACCGACGCCACCAACGTGAGCGCCAACGCGGCCACCGCTCCGAGGGCCAGTCCGCCACCAAGGATCGCGGGCGTAGTTCCCATGGTCCGGTAGTTGACTATTTCGGCCGGTCGAAGTTGCGCGACCAGGCCCCCGGCGTTGCCCTGATCGTTGGGAACTCGACCTAATCTCTCGATGATCTTGTGGATGCTGCGAAGAGCAGCATTCGTGTTCGCACCGGTTCGTATCCGAATAAGAACGGCTTGGGGACCCGGTATCGGACTTTGCTGCGGATTAAGCAGGGCTGGGGTGAAGTCGCTCGTGTCGACAAGTGCACCGGTCCCCATTTCGAGACCCTTGGAGATCGGCGTCATCGTCGCGGTTCCGACGATCGTCAACGTCGTTGGCTTCGTCTTGCCGTTGGAGAAGGTCACGGTATCGCCGACTCGCTTATGGAGTGAGGCCAGTGTCATGTCGCCAAGGACCACCTGATTCGCGGCCTCGAGTCCGTGTCCGGACAGTATCGGAGGCGCGACGCGAGCATCGGGCTTCTCGGCCATCATGTTGACCGATTGGCCGTCCAACGTGCCACCGACGAAATTCGCGCCCGACCACGATGCCACGTAGTGGTCGTGGTCGAACATCGCGGTCACTTGCGGCGCCGGCATGTTCTCCTGGCCGGCGAATCCTGACAGGAGCGCGTAGTTCCAATTCCATCCGTACAACGACGGATGCGACACGAGATTGTCGAGACTGGCCCCGAAGGTGACGGTCGTGACCAGCACCGCGACAGCCAGGACCGCACCGAGGATCGCCGATCGGACGGGAGCGGCGTTCGCTCCACGATCGGACTTCAACGCAAATCGGAGACCCGTCGCCAGAGGGAGTGGAACGCCCGACGTCGTCGTCACACGAGTGACCCACGAGTGTTGCGCCAGGTGGTCGATTCGCCGACCGAGACGCTCTCGACGTAACTCTCGGCGCGCGAGCACGAGCGCGATCAAAACGAGCGCCACGACCAGCGAGGCGACCCCGATGCCGAGCACTGTCCAGTCGAAGGAGATACCCCGATAGGGATAGACGAAGCGCGCGGGTCCGAGGGGCGAGAGCGGTGACAGGGAGACGGCCAGCGCCACGGCGAGTAGCGCTCCCATGACCAGGGCGAGGGCTACGCCTACCAACCCCGCCCAGAGCACCATTGAAGTGTTGGCGCCGAGCGCCTGGAGGGTGCGCATCTCGGTGGCTCCGGTCCGCAACATTCGTCCAATTGTCAACCCGCCGATCAGGAGAACCGCGATGCCCGCGATGAGGCCGAACACGCCGAGCGCAATGGCCTCCGGCTTGATCTCTTGTTGCGCTTTGGCGAGGATCTGACTAACACTGCCTCCCCCGGTAATTCCGAACTTGTTGAGCGGATCGACCTTGTCGACCTCCGCGCGAACTCGCGTGGCGTTGGCCGCTCCCCCTCGAACCTTGATGGCCAATCCCGTGTAGTACGCGCAACACGTTTCCAACTGTTTGTTCAGTGCCGGTGACATCAGCACGATGCTGGAGTTGAGCGCGGCAATTTGATCTTGGACCACAGTGCTGTTGATTACGATTTCGCCCACGATTGTGATCTTGGGGAACAGGTACGGCGGTCCGTTATACGACGAACTCGACGCTTCTCTATCGGTATAGAACGGGACTTGGATCACCGAGCCTACGTGCACGCCCATCTCTCGAGCAGCCTGCGCGTTCATCACCGCTTCATCGGGACGACGTGCATTGAACCAGTGGCCCGCTATCAGTGTCGCCTTGTCGAGGGTCAAGTATTCCGAGCCGCCGATGATGGTGGGTGGTGTCTCGCCGGCGGTCGAATGCGGGTGCACGCCCTTCACGCCATTGAGGTTGACGTTGCCGTCGAATCCGACAGCCAAGGCCGTTTCCTCGACGAACGGGAGACGCGCAATCTTGCCGTTGAGTTTTGGACTGTAGCCACTCTTCTGGCCAAACGAAGGATCATCGAACCCGGTGAGGACCTCCAGAGTTGATGGATTAGTGCTGGCCACGTAGGTCGGGAACGACGAGTCTGTTCGCCGGGCACCGGCGAGCGACGCCATCGAGAGCCCACCCAACAGCGCGATCAAGAGCATGAGGCTCACGTAACCGCCCCATTGTCGAGCCACCGTCGCTCTGAAGCGGTAGGTAGCAACACGGAAGTTGTCACTCATGCCATCGTCGTCCTCGCCATGGAGTAGCCGAATAATGGCATTTCTTGCTCTGACGACACAGGTGGCTGGCACACTTGGCTGCGTCGTGCTAGCACCTCGCCAAGGATTGCGCCAGTCGCACCATGCCGAACCTTCTCGCTTGCTTTCAAGCTCTTCGCAGGTTCATCTTTTTCACCGGTCGTGGGATTCACGAACGTCGTGCGAGAATTAGTAGGCTCCCTTGAGCCATATATCAACAGTAAATGACGGTTCGCCAAACTAAGGAATCGTCAAAAGCTAAGTGTGCGATTGCGAAGTTGCCAAATTGCGGGCCGCTAGCTCATCGGGAAGAGCAGGGGACTTTTAATCCCAAGGTGCCGGGATCGAGACCCGGGCGGCCCACTAAATCCCTCGTCAAGAGGGATTTCTTGTCATTGGCTAGACCTCGTCTAGCCAATCGTCTAGCCAATCCATCGTCATCGTCCTTGACAACTGGCGGAGTTACCTCGACGTGGTCCTTGTAGAGGAGCTCTT
>JBEKCK010000037.1:0-34277 GCA_050014915.1 Acidimicrobiales bacterium
GCGACGATTGCCGTGCCGACGATCGAGTCCGAGGCGCAGTTGAAGGCGCTCCTCACCAGTCTCTCGGGCGTGGACGCCGTGGGGGCCGAGGCGCGCGCCGCGAAACTCTCGACGCGCTCGATCAAGAGGTCGACGAAACTCGCCGCCATCGAGATGGCGATTTCCATGGTCGACCTGACCACGCTCGAAGGCGCCGACACGCCGGGTCGGGTGACCTCACTGTGCACCAAAGCGATGCGACCCGATCCCCGTGACCTCACCGTCCCGTCGGTCGCGGCCGTGTGCGTCTACCCCGACCTCGTGGCCCACGCTCGATCGGTGCTCGGCGCGTCGCCGGTCGCGGTCGCCTCGGTCGCGACGTCCTTTCCGTCCGGGCGCGCCTCACTGAACGTGAAGTTGATGGACGTTCGCGAGGCGGTCTCGTCCGGAGCGGACGAGGTCGACATGGTGATCGACCGCGGCGCCTTTCTCTCGGGTCGCATCGGTCAGGTCTTCGACGAAGTGGTGGCGGTGAAGGCGGCGTGCGGCGACGCGCACCTCAAGGTGATCCTCGAAACCGGCGAGCTGGTTACGTACGACAACGTTCGCCGCGCGAGCTGGATCGCGATGCTCGGCGGCGCCGACTTCATCAAGACCTCGACCGGCAAGGTCACGGTGAACGCCACCCTCCCGGCCGCGCTCGTCATGCTCGAGGCGGTGCGCGACTTCGCCGAAACGGCCGGCCGCACGATCGGTGTGAAGGTCGCGGGCGGCATCCGGACCACGAAGGACGCGATTCGCTACCTCGTGCTCGTCAATGAGACGGTCGGCTCCACGTGGCTCACGCCCCACCTCTTCCGCTTCGGGGCGTCGTCGCTCTTGAACGACCTCCTGATGCAACGGCTCAAGCAGCAGCGCGGCGCCTACGTCCGCGCCGACGAATTCAGCGGGGACTGACGTGAGCGACCGACAACTCGCCAACTCGCAACTGGGCTCACTCGAGTACGACCCCGCACCGGAGTCGGCTGCGATCGCCAGATTGAAGCCGAGCTACGGGCTGTTCATCGACGGTGCGTTCAGCGACGCGGACTCCCACGAACAGTTCGCCTCCGTCAATCCCGCCAACGAGGAGAGTCTCGCGATGGTCGCCCAAGCGGGCGCGCTCGACGTGGATCGGGCCGTCGCCTCGGCGCGCCGTGCCTACGACAAGGTCTGGTCGAAGACGACCGGCGCGCAGCGTTCGAAGTACCTCTTTCGGATCGCTCGACTGATCCAGGAGCGATCGCGAGAGTTGGCCGTGGTCGAAACCCTCGACAACGGCAAGCCGATCCGCGAGTCGCGCGACGTCGACATCCCGCTCGCGGCCGCGCACTTCTTCTACTACGGCGGTTGGGCCGACAAGCTCGAACACGCCGGCTTCGGCGCGAACCCCAAGCCGCTGGGCGTCGCCGGTCAGATCATCCCCTGGAACTTCCCGCTGCTGATGGCCGCGTGGAAGCTGGCGCCGGCCCTGGCCGCGGGCAACACCTGCGTGTTGAAGCCGGCCGAGACCACGCCGCTCAGCGCCCTCGTGCTGGCCGAGATCCTCGAGCAGGCCGAGCTACCACCGGGCGTCGTGAATATCATCACCGGGGACGGTTCGACGGGCGCCGCACTGGTCGATCACCCCGACGTCGACAAGATCGCCTTCACCGGCTCGACCGAGGTCGGTCGAATGATCCAACAGCGCACCGCGGCCAGTCACAAGCACCTGACGCTCGAGCTCGGGGGCAAGGGCGCGAACATCGTCTTCGAGGACGCGCCTATCGACGAGATGATCGAGGGCATCATCGACGGTATCTTCTTCAACCAGGGCCACGTCTGTTGTGCCGGCTCACGCCTCCTGGTCCAAGAGTCGGTCGCCGACGAGGTGCTCCGGCGTCTCGTTCGACGCGTCGAGCAACTGCGCGTCGGCGACCCGCTCGACAAGAACACGGACGTGGGCGCGATCAACTCCGCGGCGCAACTGTTGCGTATCCGCGAACTGACGGCCTTCGGTGAGAGCGAGGGCGCGACGCGTTACACGAGCTCATGTGAACTACCGCAGAAGGGCTACTGGTTCGCCCCGACCGTCTTCGCCGACGTGGCCCAGTCGCACCGCATCGCGCGCGAGGAGATCTTCGGCCCGGTGCTCTCGGTGCTGACCTTCCGCACACCGGAAGAGGCCGTCACCAAGGCGAACAACACGAACTACGGACTGGCCTGCGGGGTCTGGAGCGAGAAGGGGAGCCGCACCCTCTGGGTCGCCGAGCGGCTCCGAGCCGGCGTCATCTGGGCCAACACCTACAACCGCTTCGACGCGACGAGCCCCTTCGGTGGGATGCGCGAGTCCGGGTTCGGACGAGAAGGCGGACGCCACGGCTTGGAGGCGTACCTCGATGTCTGATCGACTCGACGTCCGAAAGACCTACAAACTCCTGATCAACGGGGCTTTCCCCCGCTCGGAGTCGGGACGGAGCTACGAAGTCACCTCGGCCAAGGGCGAGTTCCTCGCCAACGTGGCGCAGGGATCTCGCAAGGACGTGCGCGACGCGGTCACGGCCGCGCGCGCCGCCCAAGCGAAGTGGTGGAACGCGACCGCCTACAACCGTGGCCAAGTGATCTACCGGTTGGCCGAGATGGCCGAGTCTCGTCGCGACGAACTGGCCGAGCACGTCGCGCTCGCCGAGGGCGTGAACGCGAGGACGAGTCAGAAGACGGTCTCGGCGTCGATCGATCGCCTGGTCTGGTACGCCGGGTGGACCGACAAGGTCGCCCAGGTGCTCGGGGGCACCAATCCGGTCGCCGGACCCTTCTTCAACTTCTCGATACCGGTGCCGAGTGGCGTCGTCGGCGTTCTCTGCCTCCAGGAGTCCTCGCTCGCCGGGTTCGTCGACGCGGTCCTCGCACCCTTGTGTGTCGGCAATACCGTCGTCGCCCTGGCCAGCGAGACTCGCCCCACGCCCGCCGTCCTGCTCGGGGAGATGACGTCGTCGTCGGACTTTCCCGCCGGCGTCTTGAACATCGTGACCGGGATCACCGACGAACTGGCTCCGGTGATCGCCGCGCACGAGGACGTCGACGGCCTCGACCTCTCCGGTGTCACTCCCGAGACGGGCGACGTGCTCGCCGCCACGGCGGCCAACTCCATCAAGCGGGTCTATCGCCCGCACGAGAAGGAGAGTGACAACTCGCTTCGACGACTCCGTGCCTTCGTCGAGACCTCTACCGTGTGGCACACGATCGGACAGTGATGACCAACCCGTACAAACTCGCGCACCGCGCCGCCGGCGAACTCCGTGATGAGAGTGGCTACGACAGCTACGACATCGCCATCGTGCTCGGATCGGGCTGGCGCGAGGGTGCGGTCGCCTTGGGAACACCGACGAGCGTCGTGCCGACGTCCTCGTTGACCGGGTTCGTCGCACCGACGGTCGCCGGTCACAGTGGTCAGATCCTCTCGCTCACGATCGGCGACCGACGGATCGCCTTGGTGGCCGGACGAGTCCACCTCTACGAAGGCAACACGGCCGACCAGGTCGTGCACCCGATTCGCACGGTCGTCGCGGCCGGGGCGACCAAGGTCGTGCTGACCAACGCCGCCGGCGGAATCGATCCGACGTGGGCGCCCGGCACCGTCGTCATGATTCGCGACCACATCAACCTGACCGCCACGTCGCCACTCGAGGGCGTCGCGCCACCCAAGGGCTACGGCTCTCGATTCGTCGACCTCACCGATCTCTACAGCGCGCGGCTCCGCGCGGCGGTGACGAAGGCGGAGCCCCAGCTGGTCGAGGGCGTCTACGCCGGGTTCCGTGGTCCCCACTACGAGACCCCGGCCGAGATCACGATGGCTCGAACGATGGGCGCGACCCTCGCCGGAATGTCGACGGTCCTCGAGGCGATCGCCGCACGTCACCTCGAAGCCGAGGTCTTGGGTTTGAGCCTCGTGTCGAATCACGCCGCGGGCGTCACCGCGGGCCACCTGAACCACTTGGAGGTTCTCGAAGCCGGTCAATCGGCGGCCGCCTCGTTGGGTACGTTACTGACCCGCGTCGTCCCCGTCTTGTGAACCAATCGTTGCGCGACCTCGTGCTGCAATGGATCGCGGGGGATCCCGACGCCGAAGACCGTGACACGATCCAATCACTCTTGGACGGTGACGACGAGGAAGAACTCCATCGTCGATTCGACGCGCCACTGACCTTCGGCACCGCCGGACTGCGCGGCCCGGTGATGGCCGGGCCCGCCGGAATGAATCGCTACACCGTGCGACGCGCGACCCAGGGCGTCATCGCATGGCTGGGCGAGATCGGCGTCGATCCCGACCTGGGTGTCGTCGTCGGTCGCGACGCCCGACACGGATCGGAGTTGTTCAATCACGAGGTGGTCTCGGTACTCTTGGGCGCCGGCGTCAAGGTCTACGAGATGCCCCGACCACTGCCGACGCCCCTCGTCGCCTACTGCGTCAAAGAGATCGGCGCCGCGGCCGGCATCATGGTGACCGCGAGTCATAATCCGCCGCAGGACAACGGCTACAAGCTGTACGCGAGCGACGGATCGCAGATAATCCCGCCGAACGACGAGATCGTCGAGTGCTTCGCGAACGAGGCCACGACGCCCGAGTTGGGCGAGCGTACGAGTTCTCATCACCGCTGGATCTCTCCCGATCTCCTCGCCCGGTACCACGCCCACATGACGCAGCGATTCGCCGTCTCGAACAGCGATTTGGCGATCACCTACACGCCGCTGCACGGCGTCGGTGGCGCCACCATGATGGAGCTCTTCGCCGAGGCCGGCTACCGCTCGGTGTCGCCCGTCGCGGTCCAGTTCGAGCCGGACGGCGACTTCCCGACGTTGCCCTTCCCGAACCCCGAGGAACCGGGGGCCCTCGATCTCGCGATGGCCCGCGCCGACGAGGTGGGATCGAACCTGGTGATCGCGAACGACCCCGATGCCGATCGCCTGGGCGCGGCCGTGCGTGACGACGCGGGTTGGCACGTGTTGCGTGGTGACCAGATCGGCTGGCTCCTGGCGTCGGCCATGTTGCCCACGATGGTCAGTCCGAGTGACGTCGTCGCGACGACGATCGTGTCGTCCACTCTCTTGCGTGAGATGGCGCGCGACGCCGGCGTGCGATTCGCCATGACCCTCACCGGCTTCAAGTGGCTATCACGTGCGGCGCGAGACGGGGTTCTCCGACTGGGTTACGAGGAGGCGCTCGGATTCGCGGTCGATCCCGACGTCGCGGACAAGGACGGTATGTCGGCGGCACTCGCGCTCGCTCTCCTGTCCGACCAACTCCGCGGCCACGGCCAGACGCTGATGGATCGACTCGACGAGATCGAGACTCGATTCGGCGTTCACGCGATTTTCCAACTCTCGTTACGAGCCGAGGGGCCCAACGGCTTGCGCGCGATCGTCAACGCCGTGCAGTCACTACGCGAACGACCGCCGACGACGCTGGGTGGACTCGCCGTCAGCGAGCACTTCGATCTCGCACTCGGCTACGAGGGTCTGGAGCCAACTGACGGGGTGTTGTTGCGACTCGGTACCTTCGGTCGCGTGGTCGTGCGGCCGTCGGGAACCGAACCGAAGTTGAAGGCGTACATCGAGATCACCCCGCCGAGCGTCGAGACAACACTGGTTGAACAGCGCCGTGTCGGTGCTGAACTCGTCGAGGCAGTTCGCGCCGATCTTCAGTCGCTACTGCGTGTCTGAACGCAACGCGGCGTAACCCGGTTTGATGACCGTGTTGATCATCGCCAGGCGTTGGTCGAACTGATAGAACGAGCTCTTCGCGGCGTTCAGCGTCAACCACTCCATGTCGGCGAGCGTCCAGGCGAACGTGTCGGCGCACGTCTCGAACTCACTGCTCATCGAGATCCCGCTCATCAGTCGGTTGTCGGTGTTGAGCGTCACGCGAAAGCGAAGTTTGCGAAACAGCTCTATTGGGTGCGTGGCGATGGAACTCGCCGCGCCGGTGTGCACGTTCGACGTGGGGCAGACCTCGAGCGGTATGCGACGGTCGCGCACGAAGTTGGCCAGTCGGCCGAGGTGGTAGTCGCCGTCTTTCTCGATGATGTCGTCGGCGATCCGCACGCCGTGACCGAGTCGTTCGGCGTTGCAGAATTGAACGGCCTCCCAGATCGACGGCAGACCGAAGGCCTCGCCGGCGTGAATCGTCATATGGAAGTCCTCGCGTTGCACGAGGTGGAAGGCGCGCAGGTGGTGCGTCGGGGGGAAGCCGTCTTCCGGACCCGCGATGTCGAAACCGCAGACGCCGCGATCGCGGAACTCGATCGCCAGCTCGGCGATCGTCTCACTGAGGTTCGCCTGGCGCATCGCCGAGAGGATCGCGCGAACGACGATCGGGTGACCTTCGAGCGCGGCGTCGCGCATGCCGTGCGCGAAACCCTCCAGCACCGACTCGACTACTTCGTGCAACGTCAGACCCTGTTCGAGGTGCAGTTCGGGGGCGAATCGAACCTCGGCGTAGACGACGCCGTCGCGCGCGAGGTCGAGCGCCGCTTCGAACGCGACGCGCTCCAAGTGATCCCTGGTCTGCATCACGGCCGTGGTGTGCGCGAAGCCTTCGAGGTAGCGCACGAGGTCACTGCCCGGGGTGTCGGCGATGAACCACTCGCGCAACTCCTCGGGGTCGTCGGTGGGCAGTCCCGTGTAGTGCGACTCGTGCGCGAGCTCCAGCACCGTCGTCGGGCGCAGACCGCCGTCGAGGTGATCGTGCAACAGGACCTTGGGTGCTCGTTGAATCAGGTCACGCGTAAGGGCGACTGCCATAAAGAGAGGTTAGTCAACAGGCCTGTGGACTAGTTGGTGATACGTTCCAGCAGCAACGCTTCGGTGTTCACCGGACGTTCACCTACGACCACCGCGTGTGCGATTGCGTCGCGCCCCAGTTGAAGATGCGTCTCATCGTCGGCGTGTAGTTCGAACATCGGTTGGCCCCTGGTGATCGCCTCGCCTTCACGTATCAGACACACGACGCCGGCGGCCGCGCTCACCGGGTCCTCCTTACGAGCTCGTCCGGCACCCAATCGCCACGCCGCGATGCCGATACTCAACGCGTCGATGGACTGCACGATGCCATCCTCGCCGCTCGCCACTTCGTCGCGATACTCAGCGACGGGGAGCGTCGCGTCAGGGTCGCCGCCCTGTGCTCGAATCATCCGCTCGTAGACCTCGAAGCCGGACCCGTCGTCCAATTTGATCTCGGGATCGACGTCCAGACCGACCAGTTCGACCATGATGCGCGCGAGGGCGAGCGTCAACTCACGTACGTCGCTCGGTCCTCGACCCTGCAGCACGTCGACCGACTCTCTCACTTCGAGGGCGTTGCCAACGGCCCGTCCGAGCGGCGCGTTCATCGACGTGAGTTGGGCGACCGTGGACACGCCGTGTTCACGACCGAGGCCCACCATGGTGGTCGCGAGTTCGCGGGCCCGTTCGATGTCCGTGATGAAAGCGCCGCGTCCGACCTTGACGTCGAGCACCAACGCCTGCGTTCCCTCGGCGATCTTCTTGGACATGATCGATGACGAGATCAGTGGCACCGACGCCACGGTCGCCGTCACGTCGCGCAACGCGTACAGCTTGCGATCGACCGGGGCGAGTCCTTCGCCCGCGGCGCAGATCACCGCGCCCACCGAGTCGAGCTGCGCTCGGATCTCATCGTTCGAGAGCGCGGCGCGCCACCCCGGAATCGACTCGAGCTTGTCGAGTGTCCCGCCGGTGTGTCCGAGGCCTCGACCCGAGAGTTGTGGGACCGCGGCGCCACAGGCCGCCACGAGCGGCGCGAGGATCAGCGATATCTTGTCGCCGACGCCGCCGGTCGAGTGCTTGTCGACGGTCGGTCGCGACAGCCCGCCGAGATCCAGTCGCTCCCCGGACTCGATCATGCGATCCGTCCACGTGTTCAACTCTTGCTTGTTCAGTCCGTTGAAGAAGATCGCCATCAACAGTGCCGACATCTGTTCTTCAGCCACTTCGCCGCGCCCGTAGGCGTCGAGCAGCCACGTGATCGCGTCGTCGCCGAGCACGCCACCGTCGCGTTTGGTGGTGATCACGTCAACCGCGGAGAAGTACGTCACTAACTCCTCCGAGTTCCTAGATCCTCCGGACCAAATGCTCCAGGCAACAGCTCGCGCAGCGGTGTCGGGTCGCAGTCGTCGCCGGCGTCGACGAGTAGATCGTTGCCGCCGTGCTCGAAGAGCACCTGACGACATCGTCCGCACGGGGCGATCGGTCGACCGTCCCCGGCGACGATCGACACGGCGACGAGACGACCACCGCCGAGGCGCGCGAGGTCACTGACCAACGAGCACTCGGCGCACAGCGTGAGACCGTAGCTCGCGTTCTCGACGTTGGCCCCCACCGCGAACCGTCCGTCGTCGGTGAGGGCGCAGGCGCCAACAGTGACGTTGGAATACGGTGCGTACGACGTCGACGTCGCGTGGCGGGCCCGTTCACGCAGTTCATTCCAAGGGATCACCGGCGATGAACTCACCACGAAAGATTACACTTCGCCTTGCGTGACTAACTTTCGTAACTCCTCGGTCGTGATCAGTGACGAAGTCGCGAACGCACTCGAGAAGGGTCGAAACGTCGTCGCCCTGGAGACCACGATCGTGGTGCACGGTCTACCGGCGCCGGCAAATTTAGAGGTCGCCGAGGAGTGCGAGACGGCTGTGCGCGACGCGGGTTCGGTACCCGCGACGATCGGTGTACTCGATGGTCGCGTGATCGTCGGCCTCAGCGCACCACAACTGCGAACGTTGGCCGACCCGGATCGACACGCGGCGAAGTTGTCGGCGCGCGACCTCGGTTTGGCGCTCGCCACCCACACCAGTGGAGCGACGACCGTCGCGGGCACGATCAGCATTGCGAGTCGAGTGGGCATCGACGTGATGGCGACCGGTGGACTCGGCGGCGTTCATCGTGACGTGCGCGACAGTTTCGATGAATCGGCTGACCTGACCGCGCTTTCGCGTAATCAGTTGCTCGTCGTCGCCTCCGGCGTGAAGTCGATCCTGGACATCGGAGCGACACTCGAACGCCTCGACACGCTGGGCGTGGCCGTCGCCGGATTTCGAACGGATCGCTTCCCCGGCTTCTATCAGAGCGAGAGTGGTTTTTCTCTGGACTGGTCACTCACGGACGAGACCGAAGCAGCTGCGGCGTTCCTCGCGCACTGCGAGCTCGCGGCGACAGGTTTCCTCGTGGCCAATCCGATCGACGAGAAGAGCGAACTCTCGGTGGAGATGCACGATCGCGCGCTCTCGAGCGCGCTCGAGAGGGCGAAGGCGCTGGGGGTGAGCGGTAAGGAAGTGACACCGGTTCTCCTCGCCGAGTTTGCTCGCTACACCGCCGGCGCCAGCGTCAAGGTGAATCGAGAGCTCGTCGTGGCGAACTCGGTGCTGGCCGGAAGGATCAGCGCGGCGATCGCCAAGGAACGGGTGTGATCGTTCGCGACGTCGTGGTGGTCGGCGACGTGATGCTCGACGTCGTCGTGAAGCCATTGGTCGACGTGGCGCCAACCAGTGACACGCCGTCGCGAGTTCGACTGAGTCGAGGGGGAGCGGCGGCGAACACGGCCGAACTGCTCACTCGGGCCGGACACCACGTGACGTACGTGGGCGCGTGCGGGACCGACGTCGCCGCGCAGCTCTTCGAGGACGCGCTTCGCGTCGCTGGCGTCGATCTCGCGTTGCAACGAGTCGAGTCGGCGAGCGGTGTCGTCGTGGCGGTCGTCGACGCCGACGGACAGCGCGCCATGATGACCGACCGAGGAGCGAACTCGAGGCTCGAACTCGCGCACGTCCTACGACAGCTGGAGCGACCCTTCGATCATCTCCACGTGTCCGGGTACACGTTGCTCGATCCATCGACATTGGAAGTCGCGCGCGGCGCCCTCGTTCGAGCGCGCGAGCTGGGCCGATCGACGTCCGTCGACGTCTGCTCCGTCGCGCCACTCATGGCGATGACGCCGGCGGCGTTCTTGAAGGCGGCCGACGGTGTGGGCACACTCTTCGCCAACGAGGAAGAGGCCCTGGCCCTGAGCGGCGGCACGGACATTGACGCGGCCCTGGAGCGCTTGGGGCCGGACTTCGATGAGGTGGTGATCACGCAGGGCGAATCCGGGGCTCGAGTGCGCCGTGACGGCGTTGATTTTGAAGCGTCGTCGAAGAGCGACTTCGTCGTGGATACGACCGGAGCGGGAGACGCCGCCACGGGAGCGTACTTGGCAACTCGCCTTTACGACGGCACGATCGATCAGGCCCTCGAGGCCGCCATGTCGGCCGCGTCCCTCGTCGTGGGAGGACTCGGCTCGCGCGGGCAATCAAAAATATAGGGCTTTCCGAGACCGCGAGGCTCGACGGCCTGAGAAGTCGTCCGTGACGCATCTGAAATGGTGCGGGAAGGTTCGGGCTCGAACGGCTCCGGAGCCTGCGTTTCGGTCTTGCCTTTCCACGCGCTCTGCATTTGGATCTCGACTGGACTTTCGTGACCGACGCGCCCCGGGGTTCCTTGTTATGCTCACGCTCGGAAAGACGTCACAAGCGTCAACGGCTTCTTTAGAACCGTCCACAAAATCCAAAAGGGGAGTGCAATGAATTCAATTGGAAGAGGCCGCGTGGGGCGTTTCGCTCTCTCGGCCACTACCGCCTGTCTGCTGTTCACGGGAATTGCTATCGGGGCGACTGGCTCCGCCGGCGCGGCGCCGAAGTACAGCAAGACGCTGGCCTGCGAGGTCACCGACACCGGTGGTATCAACGACCGATCGTTCAACGCTTCGGCCTACCTGGGCCTGAAGCAGGCCGTGGCGGTCGCTCCGAAGGACATCACGCCCAAGGTGCAGTCGACACCGTCAGACGGTACCGAGTCCACCTACGAGACCGAGATCTCCGCGTTCGTCTCGGAGCACTGCAGCATCATCATCACGGTCGGCTTCTTGATGTCCGACGCGACCTGGAACGCCGCGCATCAGAACCCGACGGACCACTTCGCGCAGGTCGACAACAGCAACTCGAGCCCCGGCAAGGACGGCGTTGCGCTGCCGCCCTACAAGGGAACGGCCAGCAACATCCTGGGCCTGACCTACGAGACCCAGCAGGACGCCTTCCTCGGTGGTTACGAAGCGGCGGCCTACGCCGTTGCGCACAACGCCTCGGCGCCCAAAGTCGCCACCTACGGTGGTGAGCAGTTCAGCTCCGTGACGTACTACATGGACGGCTTCTACGACGGCGTTCAGTACTACAACACGAAGATGAAGCCGAAGGTGCCGGTCGCAGTGCTCGGTTGGAACGAGAAGACCCAGAAGGGTACCTTCATCGGCTCCTTCACCGACCAGACCACGTCGGCAACCGACACGACCGCCTTCCTGTCCCAGGGCGCAACGACCGTCTTCCCAGTCGCTGGATCTGACGGACTCGGTACGACGGCCGCGGTGAAGACGTGGAACGCCGCCCACTCGCTCAAGGCGAACGTGGAGTGGGTGGACACGGACGGCTGCGTCAACGACCCGGCCAACTGCAGCCTGTTCCTCAACTCGGTCACCAAGGGCGTGACGGCCTCTGTGAAGGCCGCCGTCCTCCTGCAAGCCGAAGGCAAGTTCAAGGGTGGCGACTACATCGGCACTCTGGCCAACGGCGGTGCCGCGTTCATCCAGGACCACGGCGCGATGGGCAAGGCGAACAGCGCGGCAACCGTCGCGGAGATCGCGGTGCTCACGAAGGGCATTGAGAATGGCTCCATCAAGATCCCGGTGGGTGGCAAGTAGTCCGCACCCGCTGACACTCGCGAGCGAGGGCCGAATCTCCGGATTCGGCCCTCGCTGCGTTTCTCATCCCGATTAGGTTTGAGATTCATGAAACTGGAACTTCGGGCGGTCACCAAGCACTTCGGTTCGCTCGCGGCTAACAAGAACGTCGACCTCGTCGTCGAACCCGGACAGATTCATGGTCTCCTCGGAGAGAACGGTGCCGGCAAGAGCACGCTGATGAACGTGCTCTACGGGATGATCACCCCGGACAGTGGACAGATACTCATCGACGATGAGGTCGTGACGATTCGCGATCCCAAGGACGCCGTCGGACAGAGAATCGGCATGGTGCACCAGCACTTCATGCTCATTCCGGTCTTCACGGTCACCGACAACATCATCCTCGGCAGCGAACCGCTCAAGCCCTGGCCCTTCATCGACCATCGCAGTGCCACCGATCGCATCGTCGCACTGGCGAACGAGTACAACTTCGAGATCGACCCCTCCGCCACGATCGAGAACCTCCCCATCGGCACCCAACAGCGCGTCGAGATCCTCAAGGCCCTGAGTCACGACGCGGAGATCCTCATCCTCGACGAACCGACCGCAGTCCTCACGCCACAAGAGGCCGACGCGCTCATGGTCGTGATGCGCACTCTGAAGTCCCAGGGCAAATCCATCATCTTCATCACGCACAAATTGAAAGAGGTCCTCGAAATCGCCGACGTCATCACCGTGATGCGCCTCGGTGAGGTCGTGGGCACGACCACGCCAGCCGAGACCGACGAGGCCGCACTCGCCACCATGATGGTGGGCCGCGACGTGAGCCTCGTCGTTGAGAAGCCGCCCGCCAACACCGGTGACGTGGTCCTCGAGGTCACGAACCTCTTCGTCCAGGACGATCGGGGCCTGACGGCCGTGAAGGGAGTTTCGTTCGATGTTCGAGCGGGCGAGATCCTCGCGTTCGCGGGGGTTCAGGGAAACGGGCAGACCGAGCTCGTCGAGGCCCTCACCGGCCTGCGACGCGCGGCGGCGGGCTCCGTGGTCCTGAACGGGATCGACCTGGTTGGCCACTCCGTGCGCGACGTGCTCGACGCCGGTGTCGGTCACGTCCCCGAGGACCGACAGCGCCACGGCCTGGTGTTGACGATGTCGATCGCGGACAATCTCGTCCTCGACCAATTGGGAAACGCTCAGTACAAGGCGTGGTGGGGCCGCAAGCTGAAGGCCATCGCGGAGAACGGCACACGTCGCATCGCCGAGTACGACATCCGAGCCCAGAGCGAGGCCGAGCCGCTCAGCGCCCTCTCGGGTGGCAACCAGCAGAAGGTCGTGATGGCGCGCGAGCTCTCGCGCGAGCTCAAGGTCCTCATCTGCTCCCAGCCCACGCGCGGACTCGACGTGGGTTCGATCGAGTTCATGCACCGCCAAATCGTCGCGATCCGTGACGAGGGTGTGGCGGTGGTGATCGTCTCGAGCGAACTCGACGAGGTCATCGCGCTCGGTGACCGCGTGGCGGTCCTCTACGACGGGATGATCCAGGACATCGTGCCGCCGACCACGAACCGCGAGGACCTCGGACTGCTGATGGCCGGTTCGCGCCCGACCGTGGACACGGGGGCCGCGCTTTGACCACCGACGTCGTCGCCCCGGCGCGCCGGAGTCGCCTGCTCGAGATCGCCCTGCGCGTTCGACGCGCGAACATGGCGCTCGTGCTCGCGCTCGCACTCTTCGTTGGGCTGACAATCGGGGCGATCATGATCATCGTGACGACCCCCACGCTGGTGCACTCCTGGGCCACGTTCTTCTCGCACCCCGGCAAGACGATCTCGGAGAACTTCAACACGGTGTGGTACGCCTACGAATGGATCTTCCAGGGTTCGCTGTTCGACTTCCACGCGATGAGGGTCCTCATCGACCACCCCGACAAAGCCAACCTCGCGACGGCGCTGGGACCGATCTCGCTCACGCTCCAGTACGCGACTCCGCTGATCGTCGCGGGCCTCGGCCTCGCCATCGGGTTTCGCAGCAACGTCTTCGACATCGGCGGTCAGGGCCAGGTCATCGCGGGGGGCCTCATCACCGGCCTCATCGGCTTCAGCTTCAACCTGACGCCCGTCCTCCAGGTCTCCCTCGAGTTGATCGCGGCCA
This sequence comes from Acidimicrobiales bacterium, assembly GCA_050014915.1. Classification (GTDB taxonomy): domain Bacteria; phylum Actinomycetota; class Acidimicrobiia; order Acidimicrobiales; family RAAP-2; genus RAAP-2. Next base: position 13,931 of record JBEKCK010000037.1, read on the forward strand.
TGGCCGCCGGGGCGTTGCTCGCCTCCCTCGCAGGAGTCCTCAAGGCCTACACCGGCGCCCACGAGGTGATCGTCACCATGATGAGCAACTACATCATGGTCCTCTTGATGGGGTACCTCCTCATCACGAATCTCTTCGCGCGTCCGGGTGTGAAGGACGGCGCCTCCAAGGCGGTGACGCCGACCGGGCAGCTACCCTTCTTCTTCTCGCACCTGAGCTCCGGACTCCTGCTCAACGTCGGCTTCCTCATCGCGCTCGTGATGGTGTTCGTCGTCAAGTGGTTCTTCGATCGCTCGAAGACCGGGTTCGAGTTACTGATGGTGGGACAGAATGGCGAGGCCGCGCGAACCGCGGGAATCAACTCGAAGCGCACAACGATCATCATCCTGTGCCTGGCCGGAGCGTTCTGCGGCCTCGCGGGCATGCTGGAGCTGACGGGCGTCGACCACTTCCTCTCGCCGAACTTCGGCGGCTCCTACGGGTTCGACGCGATCACCGTCGCCCTGCTCGGGCGCAACCGGCCGTGGGGCGTCTTCTTCGGCGCGATCTTCTTCGGCGCGATGTACGCCGGCGGTGAGGCGATGCAGGCCTTCACGCCGACCAACATCCAGTACTCTCTCGCACAGGTGATTCAAGCCGTCGTCGTCTTTTGCGTCGCGACGCCGGCGCTGATCGTCGAGATTTTCCGACTCACCGACAACGGGCGCTTCCGCGCGTCCGGCTCTTCGGGAGGTTGGACGAAATGACCGTCACCAACGAGAGCGTCACCCCCGCGGCCGTCACCCCCGAGATCGTCACCCTCGAGAACCTTCGTCGGGTCACGCGCGAGCGTTCGCTCGGCTACGGCGTCACGCTGGTCCTGCTCGGACTGCTGGAGGTCCTCTGGTTCGGTGGCGCCCACTCGGCTCTCAAGACCACGATCGAACTGGGCTACAACAGCTCGACGGCGATGCCGACGATGGCCGGTCCCGTGCGCGTCATCCCTCTCGTCATCGGGCTCCTCTTGCTCGCGCCGGTGTTCTCTGGCGCCGCGCGCCGCTACGTCCCCGGGCGGATCAAGTTCACGAAGGGCGTGCGCGCATTCCTGATCATCTTCGGGGGCTACCTCGTCATCTGGCCGCTCGCGCTGTGGCTCGGTGTCAACAGCGACGGGGCACTGCGGACCTTGACTATCCCGGTCTCGGCGACCGGCTACGCCATCGGGATCTTGAGCATCGTCGCGGGTGGCCTCCTCGCGTGGCGACGATACGACCGAAGCGCCTCGCCCCTGCTCTACGTCGGCCTGATGTTCTTCCTGCTCGGATTCCTCATCTGGGTCGCGCGCGGATCCAACGTGTCGGGCCTCCACCTTCAGATCACGGGGATCCTCGCCGCGGCCGTGGCGGCCGCCACCTTCCTGATCTTCGGGTCACTCTCGGGAACGTTGTGCGAGCGCTCCGGCGTCGTCAACATCGCGATCGAGGGTCAGTTCATGATGGGCGCCATGTCGTCGGTCATGGTCGTGAGCGCCATGAACGGTTCGGGCGTCTCGCTGTTCCTCGGCGTGCTCGTCGCGGGGATCATCGGGGCACTTCTTGGTTGGGTCCTAGCGGTCATGTCACTTCGCTACCAGGCGAACCAGATCATCGTCGGGATCGTCATCGTCGCCTTCTGCACCGCCGTGACGCAGTTCATCATGTTCCAGGTGCTCACCACCCACCAGAACCTCAACGGTGCCTTCGCGCTGCCCGTGTGGGCGATCCCGTTCTTTTGCCACATCCCGATCATCGGTCCGATCGTCTTCGACCAGAACGTCCTGGTCTACATCGCGGTCCTCGGGGTCATCATCGCCAACATCGTGCTCTTTCGCACCCGGTGGGGCCTGCGTGTGCGCTCGGTCGGGGAGAAGCCCATCGCGGCCGAGACCGTGGGGGTCAGTGTCACGCGGATGCGATACGGCGCGGTCATCCTCGGGGGGTTCGTCGCGGGACTCGGTGGCGCCGCCTTCACGATCGGTCCCGGGACGAACTTCACCTTCGGCATGACCAACGGCTACGGCTACATCGCGCTCGCCATCATGATCTTCGGCCGCTGGCGTCCCTACGGGGCCCTCATGGCCTCGCTCCTGTTCGGCTTCACGATCGCGCTCAGCGCGAACCTCAACATCTACCTGAGCCAGTTGGTCATCCCCCAACAGTTCATCAGCATGCTGCCCTACATCATCACGATCGCCGCGGTCGCCGGACTCGTCGGTCGGATACGCCCGCCCGCCGCGGACGGTGTGCCCTTCAGTCGCGAATAGCTACTTAGGCCGGCTCGACCGGAATCTGCGGTGCCGGCGCCGGGGCACCGGAGGCGACCGGGGTACGTCCCGTGTTTCGCGGCAGCGCGAATGAGACGCAGAGCGCGATGACGGTCACGACCGCCGAAATCTGGAAGGCCCGTTGGTAGCCCGACGTGAGGGCCGCCGCCTGCGACGTCGTCGCGAGGGCGTGGTGTGTCACGTCCGTCGCCACCGTCGCGAGGATCGCCAGCGACAGCGAACCACCGACCTGTCGTGCCGTGTTCAAGATGCCGGACGCGAGGCCCGCGTCCGCGCGGTCGACGCCCGCCGTCGCCGCCGTCGCCAGTGGCGCGAAGAGCAGGCCCATCGCGAAGGCGCAGATGAACGAGGGGACCAGGACGTGACCGGCGTAGGAGTCGGCCGGCTTGATGAGTGAGATCCACAGGAAGCCGAGCGTCGCCAGCGTCGCGCCGATCTGCAGCAGCGGCCGCACGCCGGTTCTCGAGAGCAGCCGCGACGAGATCTGGGCGCCGATGATGATGGCGAGCGCCATCGGGAAGAAGGCGAAGCCGGCCTTGACCGGGCCGTAGCCGAGGACCAACTGGAAGTAGTACGTCAGGAAGTACCACATAGCGAAGAACGTTCCGCCGATGAGGAACATCATCAGGTTGGCGGTGGTGAGCGGACGAGACTGGAAGATCTTGAAGGGCACGAGCGGGTGCGACGCGACCTTCGCCTCCCAGAAGACGAACGTCGCCAACAGCGCGAGGCCCAAGAAGAGCCACCCGAGCGTCGTCGACGAGGCCCAACTGTGCGTCGTCGTGTTCACCACGGCGTAGATCGCCGACGCGAGCCCGCCGGTCACGAGGACCGATCCGGTGACGTCGAGCTTGGTGGTGGCGCCGCGGTTGCGCATCTCGCGTAGGTACATCGCGGCCACGGTTCCGGCGACGATGCCGAAGGGGACGTTGATGAAGAAGACCCAACGCCACGACGCCCAGCCGGTCAGGATGCCGCCCAGGAGACCGCCGACGGCCCCGCCCGCGCCGGCGACCGCGCTCCAGGCGCCGATGGCCTTGGGCAGGCGAGGACCGGCAAAGGTCGTGACGATGATGGTGAGCGTGGCCGGTGAGAGTATGGCCCCGCCGAGTCCCTGCACCGCCCGGATGGTGATCATCTGCGTGCCGGTCTGGGCGACCCCGGCGCCGATGCTGGCGAGCGTGAAGAGGATGATGCCCGTGATGTAGACGCGGCGTCGTCCGAAGAAGTCACAGGCGCGGCCACCCAAGAGTAGGAACCCCGCAAAGGTCAACACGTACGCGTTCACGACCCACTGGGCACTGCTGTAGGTGAAGTGCAGATCGTGACCCATCCGAGGGAGCGCGACGTTCACGATGGAGACGTCCAGCACGACCATGAACTGCGCGATGCAGGCGATGCACAGGATCAACCAGTCGGGTGCGTGTCGATTGGTGGACTCCACGTCGATGGAGGTATCAGACATTTTCCGATTGTAATAGTGGGGTGTAATTTCCCGTGACGTGTGAATTTCGGCTCTCTCGCGAAATCGGTCACACTGGAAGGCGTGGTTGCCCAGTTCATTTTCACCATGCGAGACCTTCGCCGCTTCTATCCACCGGACCGCGAGGTCCTGCGCGGCATCAATCTCTCGTTCTATCCGGGCGCCAAGATTGGCGTCATCGGCGCCAACGGATCGGGCAAGTCGTCGCTCCTGCGCATCATGGCCGGACTGGACGATGGATTCAGTGGCGAAGCCCGTCTGACCCCGGGGTTCAGCGTGGGCTATCTCTCCCAAGAGCCCCAACTCGACCCCACGAAGGACGTCGTCGGCAACGTCTCCGACGGCATCGCCGAGCAGCGCGACCTGCTGATCCGCTTCAACGAGGTCTGCGCCGCCATGGCCGACCCCGACGCCGACTTCGACGCGCTACTTACTGAGCAGTCCGATCTCCAGACCAAGATTGACGCGGCCCACGCCTGGGACCTCGAGCGAACGCTCGAGATCGCCATGGACGCGTTGCGTCTGCCGCCACCGGACGCGGACGTGTCGGTGTTGTCCGGGGGCGAGCGCCGACGCGTGGCACTCTGCCGCCTCCTCCTGTCGACGCCGGATCTCTTGTTGCTCGATGAACCGACGAACCACCTGGACGCGGAGTCGGTGGCGTGGCTCGAGCGCACGCTCCAGGACTACAGCGGCACCGTCGTCGCGATCACGCACGACCGCTACTTCTTGGACAACGCCGCGTCGTGGATCCTGGAACTGGACCGGGGGCACGGCATCCCCTGGGAGGGCAACTACTCCTCGTGGCTCGAACAGAAACAGGCCCGCCTCGCCCAGGAGGAGAGGTCCGACAAGGTGCGCCAGGCGGCGCTCGAACGCGAACTCGAATGGATCCGGATGTCGCCGCGCGCCCGCCAGAGCAAGGGTAAGGCCCGCCTCAGCGCCTTCAACGAGTTGGTGGCCGAGTCCGAGTCGAGCGAACGACGCGCCGACCGATTGGAGATCGCCATTCCGCCCGGACCTCGATTGGGCGACGTCGTCGTCAACGCGCTCGGTATCACGAAGGGCTTCGACGATCGGCTGTTGATCGAGGACCTGAACTTCCTGCTGCCGCCGGGCGGCATCGTCGGGGTCATCGGCGCCAACGGCGCGGGCAAGACCACGCTCTTCAAGATGATGCTCGGTCAGGACCAGCCCGACGCCGGCCGCTTCGAGGTCGGCAGCACCGTCGCCTTCGCCTACGTGGATCAGTCGCGCGACAGTCTCGGTCCCGACGCCACGGTCTTCGACGAGATCAGCGAGGGCCAGGAGCAGATGGTGGTCGGCAACCGCGAGATCCACGCCCGGGCCTACGTGGCGAGTTTCGGATTCAAGGGCAGCGACCAACAGAAGAAGGTCGGCGAGATCTCGGGGGGCGAACGCAATCGAGTCCAGTTGGCCAAGGTGTTGCGCAGCGGGGGCAACGTGCTGTTGTTGGACGAACCGACCAATGACCTCGACGTCGACACGTTGCGCGCCCTCGAAGATGGCCTCCTCGCCTTCCCGGGTTGCGCCGTCGTCATCAGTCACGACCGCTGGTTCCTCGACCGGATCGCGACCCACGTGCTGGCCTTCGAAGGTGACGCCGTCGTACGTTGGTTCGAGGGAAACTTCTCGGACTACGAAGTCGAGCGCCACAAGCGTCTCGGCACCGACGCCGACCAGCCGCACCGGATTCGTTACAAGCCGATCACGCGTTCATGACACCAGAAGTGCGGTGGCGGCGGTCCTAGTGTGGACCCGTGGCTAAAGGCACCGACTACTCGACGTACCTGCGCATCAACGACCTCTTGAAGCTGCAGATCCCCCTCACCGACGACGCGCCGGATGAGCTGCTCTTCATCGTGGTGCACCAGTCCTACGAACTCTGGTTCAAGGTGATCGTCGAGGAGCTGCGTCGCAGCGCCAAGGTCCTGCACGAGAACCGACCGTGGCTCGCCATCTCGCACCTGCGAAGATTGGTGTCAATCGAGGACCTACTGCTCTCGCATTTGCAACTCCTCGATTCGATGTCACCAGAGGGCTTCCTCCAGTTCCGCGACCCGCTCGATCCGGCCTCGGGATTCCAGTCCTTCCAGTTTCGAGCGATCGAGTTCCTCAGTGGCGGTGGGAAGACGGCGATGCTGAGTTTCGAGATCTTCGACGACGACCAGCGAGCGTGGCTCAAGGAGATGAGCGAGATCCCGTCGGTGTGGTCGGGCTTCGAGCACTCGCTGCGAACGACGACGGGCGCGGCGAACGACGACCTCCTGGACGTCCTACGCGCGCTCTACCGCTCCCACGACGACCCGGCCCTGAGCGCGCTGCACGCGGTCGCCGAACTGTTGATGGACCACGACGGTCGTCTGGCGGTGTGGCGTCACCAGCACATGTTGATGGCCGGCCGACAGATCGGTCGACGCCCGGGTACTGGCGGCAGTGAGGGCATGGCCTATCTCGACACGACGTTGGCGCAGCGTCTCTACCCGGCGCTCTGGGAAGTTCGGTCCGTCCTGTGATCACGCGCAAGGACTGCCAGCGCTTGGACGGCCTCGACGTCCTGGCGCCACTGCGCCAGGAGTTCACGCTGAATGATGACGAGATCTACCTGGATGGGAACTCGCTCGGACCGGTGTCCTCGGCTGTGCGGCGACGCGTGAACGAGGTCATCGACGCCGAGTGGGGTCGCGGCCTCGTACGAAGCTGGAGCGACGCCGGGTGGATGGGCGAGCCGACCAGACTCGGCGACCGCATCGCGCCACTGATCGGGGCCCAGCCCGGAGAGGTGCTCGTCGCCGACACGTTGACGTTCCTCATCGCCAAGTTGATGGGGGCCGCGCTCGAGCAGCGGCCCGAACGACACGTCGTCTTGACCGACGCGCAGAACTTCCACTCCGACATCTACATCATCGAGGCGATGTGTGAGCGCGCCGGGCGACCGGTGACGATGAAGACCATCGACCGCGATCGCCTGGACGAGGAGTTGAACGACGACGTCGCCCTGGTCGAGTTGACCCAGGTCGACTACCGCACCGGCGAGTCACTCGACCTGGCCGGCATCACCCAAAAGGTGCACGCGGCCGGCGCCCTGATGCTGTGGGACTTCGCGCACTCGACCGGCGCCGTGCCGCTCGACGTGACCGCGGCCGACGTCGACTTCGCCGCCGGGTGCGGCTACAAGTACCTGAACGGCGGTCCCGGTGCGCCGGCGTTCCTCTACGTCCGCAAGTCCTGGCAGGGCAAACTCCGCAACCCGCTGCCCGGGTGGCTCGGCCACGCCCGACCCTTCGACTTCGAACTGACGTACGAGCCGGCCGACGGGATGCAGGCCTTCGTGACCTCGTCGCCGTCGATCGTCGCCCTCGCGGCACTCGACGGGGCGCTGGACATCTGGGACCGCGCGTCGATGACGCAGGTCCGGGCCAAGAGCCTCGCGATGACGGACCTGTTCATACGGCTGGTCGAAGAACGTCTGCCCGGTGTCTTCGAGGTGGTCACGCCGCTCGAGCACGACCGACGCGGCAGTCAGGTGGCGCTTCGCCACGCCGAGGGCTACGGGATCATCCAGGCCCTGATCGAGGTCGGCGTCATCGGGGACTTCCGGGCCCCCGACATCTGTCGCTTCGGCTTCACGCCGCTCTTCCTGCGCTTCGTCGACGTCTTCGAGTCCGTCGAACGGATCGCTGGCGTCATCGCCTCCGATGCGTACCGGGATCCGCGTTACGCGGTGCGCAACGCCGTCACCTGAGGAGCCGGTCGTCGGCGGACATCTAGCCGCGATGTACGACGAACACGCAAAATGGGTGTCCGTCGGGGTCGCTGAACACCAGGAGTGGCTCTTCGGGGGTGTCCGAACGGTCATAACGCAGCTCACCACCCAATTCGATGACGCGCGCGTGGGCGGCTATCAGCTCGTCCAACGTCGCGACGGTCAGATCGAGGTGCAGCTGCTGGGGAATGGTCGCTTCGGGCCACGTCGAACGGGCCATCTGTTCGACGTGTTGGAAGGCCAGACACGGCGCGCCGTCACGGGTCAGGAGGTTCAACCAGTCACGTCCGGCCGGATCGTCGACTCCGGGGCCCGGCGGCTCATGTCCTGCGCGGTAGACGAGGTCGAGGAACTGGCGCCAAAACTCTGCACTGGCGCGTGGATTGGTGGTGTCGAGGACGGTTTGGGCGATCTGAGGAAATACTGGACCCTCCACGTCGCGAAGAGTACCTCACTCCGGTTGGGTGGGTACCGCGCCTTTACGGTCGGTAGGAGTAGAAACCCTGGCCCGATTTCCTACCCAGCAGTCCGGCCTGGGTCATCCGCGACAGCAGGGGAGGCGGAGCGAGGTGGGGCTCCTTGAACTCCTCGTAGAGCGATTCGGCCACGGCGAGCGTGGTGTCGAGGCCGATCAGGTCCGTCAACGCCAACGGTCCGAGGGGGTGGGCGCATCCGACGACCATGCCGTTGTCGATGTCCTCGGCGCTGGCGAATCCGGATTCCAGCATCCGAATCGCGGAGAGCAGATAGGGGATCAGGAGGGCGTTGACGACGAAACCGGCCCGGTCCTTCGCCGATATCACCTGTTTATTGAGCGAATCGGTGGCGTAGGTGTGTACGCGGTCGGTCGTGCTGGCGCTCGTGAGCAGTGACGAGATGACCTCGACGAGTCGCAACACGGGCACGGGATTGAAGAAGTGCATCCCGATGACCTGTTCGGGCCGCTTCGTCGCCATCGCTAACTTGATAATCGGTATAGATGAGGTGTTCGTGGCCAGGATCGCCGTCGGGTCCTCCACGATCGTGTCGAGCGTCCGAAAGACCTCAATCTTCAGGTTTTCGTCCTCCGCGACGGCTTCGATCACCATCTGGCGATCGCGGAGCGTCGTGAAGTCTTCGCTGAACGTGAGGTTGCCTCGGGCACGGTTTGCCTCCTCATCAGGAAGTTTGCCAGACGCGACGGCGCGGTCCAGGGAACGCTCGATCCGGGCTTGACCGGCGGCGAGGGCCTCAGCGTCGCGCTCGATCACCACGACGTCCGCCCCGGCGCGGGCGCACACCTCGGCGATGCCCGATCCCATCAGTCCACAGCCGACGACGCCAATTCGTTCCATTCGAATCTCCCTCACTTTCGAAGCGGTGGCTTCGCGACGGCAAAGTCTACGTCCGTGCACTCGAGGTCTTCGAGTGACGATGGCGCGTTGATGACTACGATTGGCGAGAACTTCAAACCGCGCCAAGAACCCTATTAATAAGGAGAGGTCGCCATGGACACCGTGAACGTCATCGTCGAGATCCCGCGGGACAGTAAAAACAAGTACGAATACGACCATGAGAACCACACGATCAAGCTCGACCGCCACCTGATCGTCTCGATGGGCTATCCGGCGGAGTACGGGTTCATCCCCGAGACCCTCGGGGGCGACGGCGACCCATTGGACGCCCTGGTATTGACCGTTTCCCGGCTGTTTGATCGAATCCAAGATCCTGGGCATGTGCAATATGACCGACGAGAACGGTGAGGACGCCAAGTTGATCTGCGTCCCGGCCTACGACCCGAATTGGAAGTCAGCGACTGACATCAGTGACGTCCCCAAACAGACTCTCGACCGGATCGCACATTTTTTCACCGTCTACAAGGATTTGGATGAAGGAAAGTGGATGAAAGTGGAGAATTATGTAGGTCGGGCCGAGGCGTTGGCCGAACTTCAGGCCTCGATCGACCGGTTCAAGGGCTAGTCCGCAGTAATTTCCACGTATGTCGAGCTCCGGCGACGCCTCTGACGCGGTTCTGGTAGAGACCCAGACGCGCCATATCCTCCTGGTGACCCAGACGTTGTTCTTCCTCACGTTGGGCTGGTGTCTCATCCTCAATCACAGCGCCACCGCTGAAAATGACGGAATCTCCTTCTACGGCGTCTACCACGAGACGGTCATCTTCTTGGTCTTCGGTTACGCCACCGCCTTCGTCGGACTTTGGCGCACGTCCACGCACTTCAAGGAGTTCGGCGTGCCGTCTCTCACCTGGATCGGTCTGCGGGCCATCGCCGTACTCCTCGTCGTCTTGTTGGCGACGCCGTACAACCGCGGGACCCTCCTCAATTGGGCCCATATGAGTGCCGGGATCCTCGGGGCGGTCTTCGAGCTCGAAATTGCCCTGCAACTGGTTCGAGAGAGTCACCGACTTCGCACGGTGATCGGTCTCGTGGTCCTCTTGATTGGCGGGGGCATCTCGGCGGCGTCGTTGCCGGACTGGCACTTCGAGTATCTACTCCAGGGCCAGATCATCTTCCAAATCGGGTTCAGTTGGTGCCTCATCGAGTGGACGTACGCGTTGGCCACACGCACCAAGACCGCGTTATCGCGAGTGGCGGACTAACGACGTCGAGACGCCAACATTCGTGCGGAGAAACGAAGACTTCTCGATGCCGCAACGAGCGTCGATTCGAAAGAGAAGGGCTAAAACTGCGGTTCGAAATCGGGTCGAAGTTCCCAGCCGCTTTGGCCGTTCAACGGCTTGGCGCAAAGGATCTGGTGAATTTCCAGGTGATGTCGCTCGAAGCCGAACGCTGATCCGGACATGTAGAGACGCCACACGCGGGCGCGCTCCTCGCCGACCTCTTCGACCGCCTCGTCAAATCGTTTGACCAAGTTGGCGACCCAGTGTCGCAGCGTCAACGCGTAGTGCTCGCGCAGACTTTCCAGATGCCGAACCTCGAACCCGTGGGCTTGGAACATCGACACCATCGTGCCGACCTCGTGGAGTTCGCCGTCGGGAAAGACGTATCGCTCGATGAACGGGCTACCGATCCTCGACGGGCCACGCATTCCCAGGGCTATCTGCACCTGTCGCGAAAGTTCCGAGATCTTCGTCGGGTCGGGATCGTCGTCGAAGGACACAGGTCGCCCGATCGCGTGATTAAGGAATCGTCCACCGGGACGAAGAAGATCGAAGAGCTGTTGCGTGTAGGTGGCGAGCGACTTACGTCCGACGTGTTCCGACATGCCGATGGAACAGATGGCGTCGAAGGGACCGTCGACGACGTCGCGAAAATCTTGCAAACGAAACTCGACTAGATGGCTCACGCCTTCGCGTTGGGCCTTGTCGACAGCGTACCGACGTTGTTGCTCCGAAAGGGTGATACCAACGACCGACGCGCCGTATTCGCGCGCCGCGTGAATCGCCATTGCGCCCCACCCGCAACCGACGTCGAGTAGACGCGTACCCGGCCCCAGTTCGAGTTTGCGCGCCACGAGGTCGACCTTGCGGAGTTGTGCCTGTTCGAGCGAGTCCTCGGGTGAACGGAATACCGCGCACGAATACGTCATCGATGGACCGAGGACCATTTCGTAGAAGCTGTTAGAAACGTCATAGTGATGAGAAATTGCTTGTCGATCACGTGAGCGACTGTGGAGCGCGCCACGCTGGCGTGCTTCGATTTTTGGCGGCGCAATCGGTCGCAGCGTGTCGACTCCGACGACCGACAGCAGGGACCGGAGGTTCTCGATTTTAAGCAAACTTCGCAACGGCGGGACCTTGAGGTCGAACAGCGCGTCGAGCTCGCCGTCGATGTCGAGGTCGCCCGCGACGTAGGCGCGCGCCACACCGAGCTCTCCCGGGTGGGTCAAAACCCGGGTTAGAGCTTCACGGCGCAGTATCTTGAGCGTTAGGTCTTTGCCCGCGGACTCGACACTCGGAAGAGCGACGCTGCCGTCGTACGCCTCGACGCGAAACGGCAACTCGTTGTCAAACACAGTGGCGACAAAACTGGCGACGTCCATTGCGTTACCTCCAATCGTCTTCGCGATGACGATAGTCAACGAGGGGTCTTTTCGCTAGCCCCTCTGTTATGACAATCTCGTTGCGTTCCTTTCGAGAGGCGTTCTGGAGCAGAGAGAGTTCGGTAAGAGCCGTTCAACGCGGTGCTTGGAAACGCGCGTCGCCACGTGCGCCCGCGCCCGCGTGCGTAACCCGAGGAGGTCGACTCGATTAATTGGGAGCGAATTCACGAAACGACCCGCGGCGCACGGCCTGGATCTTGGGCCGCGGTCGTCCAGTTTGTATCGAACGGAGCGGGATCTGGAGTGGACAGGGGGGCGGGGGGTCCGCTCATGTTGTGACGAACTTGTGACAAGGTTCGCCACTCGAGATGGGCCCGAAGAGAGTCGATGACGTCGAATGGTCACTCGTGAATGCGATTCAAGTCCGCATCGGCTTCAGTTGAGCCATTTCGACTGTCGCCTGAAAGTGCCCTCGGTTGTCGCACTGTTGATTGAGTGCCACTCGGCGAAGATTAACCGTCGAGTCTTCACAGAGAGCGGACGTAATTGCATCAAATAGTTTTGCTAATGATGATGGTAATTGAACTTCCTTGAAGGTAAATTTCCGATATTCAGGATAGATTGAAAAGTAGAAAAAGCTTTCTCTGAGAATCTTTGGGGTGATTCGTGGCGTTCAAAAAGAAAAGTAAAGACGACGGTCCTGGGGACATTCGCCGGGAAGGCGCCGTCGGTGGTGGGGTGACCACCGTCGTCGACGGCCGTCACGTCGACCAGCTCGACGAATCCAGCACCTTGTCAGACGGTCCAGCCTCAGGTTCGTCAGCGCCGAACTCACCTAACGGATCGGTTTCACAGCGCCAGAACATCCGTTTGGGTGACGAGCTCATCGCGAACAATCTCATCACCGAAGCACAGTTGCAAAAGGCTCTCGAAATGCAACGGGACTCTGGAGGCCTCTTAGGAGAGGTTCTCGTGTCCATTGGCGCCATCAGTGAGCAGGCTCTCGCACAAGCGCTGGGCACGTTCTTCGGTTTCGAGGTCGCGAACCTGCGTCGCGACAACGTTGACCCCTCGATGGTGAACTACTTGTCCGAAGATGCGGCGCGCGAATTCGTCGCCTTCCCGGTGCGCTTCGATGACGACAATCTCTACATCGCTGTCGCTGAGCCCAGTGAAGAGTTGCGTAACGCGCTCTCCAGGGTGAGTGGCAAGAAGGTCAAGTTACTCATCGCGCCACTCAGCGACGTGCGCTGGGCCATCGACAGTAACTATCGCGCGTTGGGATCCGTCGCCCAACTCGTCCAGGTGTTCGAATCGGTGGAGGGTTCCAGACGGCGAAACGTCGACAGCGCCGAGCCCGAGATCGTCGCCGACGACGCGCCGGTCGTCCAGGTCGTCGACCGCATCTTGACCCAGGCGATGCGCGACCGGGCCTCCGACGTTCACATCGAACCATCCGACGACATCGTGCGCGTACGCTTTCGCATCGACGGCGCGCTCAAAGAGATCCTCCAGCTGCCCGCCGCGATCGGTCCCGGCCTCGTGAGCCGCATCAAGATCATGGCCAACATGAACATCGTCGAACGGCGCAGACCTCAGGACGGCCAGCTCACCATCAACATCGACGGCAAAGAGGTCGACGTGCGCGTGGCCACGACGGCGACCATCATGGGCGAAAGCTGCGTCATGCGACTCCTCGACAAGACCCGCTCAGTCCTACGTCTCAACGACCTCGGTATGCCCGTCGACACCCACGAGGCCTATTCGAAGATCGTCCGCGCCCCTTTCGGCATGGTGCTCTGCGCCGGCCCCACGGGTAGTGGAAAGACGACGACGCTCTACGCGACGCTGAGCGAGGTGAACAACCCCACGTTGAACGTGATGACGATCGAGGACCCGGTCGAGTACGTCTTTCCCTCCATCAATCAGATCCAGACCAACGAGCAGGCGGGCCTGACCTTCGCGACCGGACTTCGCTCGATCCTGCGTCAGGACCCCGACGTCATCCTCGTGGGTGAGATCCGTGACGTCGAGACCACACGGGTCGCGGTGCAGTCCGCGCTGACCGGTCACTTCGTCGTCTCGTCGCTCCACGCCACGGACTCGGTCTCGGCTCTTCACCGTTTCTTGGACATGGGCATCGAGTCGTTCCTCATCGCCTCGTCGATCTTGGCTGTCGTCGGCCAGCGCCTCCTCCGGCGAGTGTGTCCGTCCTGTAAGTCGCCGTACCAGCCGTCCGATGAGGAGATGGTCTTCTACGAAGAGAGCGGCGGACCTCCGAAGACCGAGTTCTTCCAGGGGACGGGCTGTAACTTCTGCACCCACACGGGCTATAAGGATCGCATCGGTATCTACGAACTCCTCATCATGACTCCCGAGCTACGACGCCTCGTCGTGGGTTGGGCGACCCAGGAAGAGTTGCGCAATATGGCAGTGAAACAGGGGATGCGCACCCTGCGCCAAGAGGCCATCAACCTTGTCAACCAGGACATCACGTCCATTTCAGAAGTGATTCGGAGCGTCTACACACTATGAGCAAAGACAAGTCAGAAACCAAGGTCAAGGAACGCAAGGTCAAGCCGTCGAAGGAGAAGACCCTCTTCAAATTCAGCTACAAGGCGCTCGATGACAGTGGCAAAAAGGTCTCCGGCACCGAAATGGCCACGTCGGCGGGAGCCGCCCACGTCGCGCTGCTGGCCAGGGGGCTCCAGCCGACCGAGGTCGAGGCCAAGCAGAGCCTCGCGCACTTCGAAATCACCAAGAAGAAGGTCCCCCGACAGGACATCATGAACTTCACCCGCCAATTGGCGGTCTTCATGCGAGCCGGGATCCCCATCATGGAAGCCCTCGAAGTCATCGTCGAAGAGACCCAGAACAAGATGCTCAAGGCGATTCTGAACGAAATGATCGACTCTCTTCGAGCTGGGGACACCTTCGCGGCGTCGGCGGCCGCTCACCCTGATGCCTTCCCTAGTTTCTACGTCGGAATCCTGGAATCGGCCGAGTTGACGGGAAACCTTGACAATGTCCTCAATCAGCTCGCTGACTACATCGACCGCGACGTCAAAGCTCGAGGAAAAGTCACGGCAGCGCTGATTTATCCAGCGGTCGTGGCAGCGATGTCGGTCGTGACGGTACTGGTGCTGGCCGTATTCGTCATGCCCCGATTCGAGGTCTTCTTCAAGTCACTCAACGCCAAGTTGCCGCTCGTGACCCGAATGCTCCTGAACATAACCTCGTTCGTGGGGCACTGGTGGTACGCCATCTTTGCCTTGGTCATCATCGTGGTCGGCGGTCTGATCGCCATGCAGCGTTCCCCGGGCGGACGAGCCAGGCTGGACGCCTTCAAATTGAAGCTGCCCGTCATCGGCGACCTCACCGAAACGGCGATCATCGAGCGGACCTGCCGAGTCTTGGCGTCAATGCTTCGCGCCGGCGTCGACCTGCCGCGTTCTATGGCGGTCACGGCGGAGTCTTCGAACAACGCGGTCTATCGCAACGCCTTGGAGAAAATCCGCGAGGCCATGATGCAGGGCCAGGGATTGGCCGAACCGATCGCTCAGAGTGGCCTCTTTCCCGCCGCAGCCCGACAGATGTTCCGGGTAGGCGAAGAGACGGGCACCTTGGACCAGCAACTGGAAGTCGCGGCCGCCTACTACGGCAGGGAGTTGGAGACCAAGTTGGAGCGCGCCACGGCTCTCTTTGAGCCCGCGATCATCATCTTCATGGGTGTCGTCGTAGGTTTCGTGGCCGTCGCCCTGATCTCGGCGATGTACGGCATTTACAACCAGGTCAAGGTCACCTGAGCCACACGCCATCGCAGTTGGCATGTCGCCCGTGGTACAGGCAGGGTTAACGACGGTCGCCGCAGCACCGGTGATGAAACCGGCCGTTGCCACCATGTCAAGTCATCCATTGACCGCTCAAGGTGTCAAGTTCATACGCCGAAGTCCTCGACCGAGTTCGTGTTGGTGACGTTGACTGGCCTGCGCGCCGTCACGTCGTTCTGCGATTTTCGTTAGCGTCGTCAATAAGTCGACCTTCAAATACTCATTACTGAATCGATGACCGCAGGCGCAATGGCGATTGGACTGATTAATAGTTAGTTCAAATGCACCAAATGGAGTGACCCACCAACTTAAAATACAAAGTAATGAATATTGTCGGGTTGTTTATTCAGGGTTGTCGCCGTCTTGCCACGGGCTCTGGAAGATTGACCGATGGGTAATCCCATGCGGGGGCGAAGGAACTGCCTGATTTCTAGGCGGGCTTCGTCAACTCTCCATCACGACCAGACGAAGGCTCAATGACAGTTCGATCGAGTTCGCTGCGCGCGGGACGTCTAACGACGCGACGACGACGTTCGCGGTCTCCGATGAGCTTGCGTCGTCGACACGACGTCGACGACGGATTCACGCTCGTCGAACTGCTGATCGTCACGACGGTCTTGCCGTTGATCATCGGCGCCCTGTCGGTCGGATTGATCTCGGTCTTCTCTTTGCAAAGCGGCGTGGCCAGTCGACTCGCCAACACCTCAGACGCGCAGGTCGTCGCCGCCAACTATCAATCCGATATCCAGGGAGCGGCGTTCATCACCACCGCCAGTTCGAGCACTCCCCAGTGCGAACCTCAGTCAGGTGCGAGCGGGACGCAGCTGTTGGGACTCGAGTCCAACGTCAATCAGTCGACCCAGACCGTCGTCTCCTACATCAGCGTGCCGGTCGTGATCGGGTCGACCACGAGGTACGCGCTCGAGCGAGTCGCCTGCAGCGGTGACGTCTCGGGTAGCGAGTACGTGGCGTCGGCGTCGAACATCACGATCCTCGCGAACAATCTTCCTCACAGTCAACCCGCTCCTACGGTCACGTGTGTGGCAAGCATCTCGTCGAGTGTGTGCAGCAACACACTCGCGGGTCAGCAGTGGCTGTCGAGTCAAAATGTCAGCGAAGTGTCATTGACGGTTGCCGAACCGAGCACCACGGCGGCTCAGACCACTGGCGCCTACACCTATAGTCTCGTCTCAAGTCCCGCCGCGAGCAGTTCGACGGGCAACTCGGGCTCGCCGGTGAACACGCAAGCGACGACGAACTGCTACAAGGCGAGCCCCGGCAGTGGACCGCTCGCCAACAACCTCTGCTTCGTCGACTTCACCCCGTTGAATAATCCGGCGTACTTGGCAGTGGCCGAGACGCCGGGGACGTGTCTCGAGATGTCGGCGAGTCTCGGTCCGGCCTACAACTACGACAAGCTGTTTTTTTGCATCAGCATCACCGAGCCGAACGGCTCGAACCCGACGACCGGGGCGACGCCGACGGACCCGGAGGCTTGGCCCGTCCCGACCTACACCGGCGCGTTCTTCGGGAACCTGGTCACGGTCGGCGGCAAGTCCTACGCCTTCTATACCGGCATTCCTGGCAATCCCGCCATCTACGAACGGGTCAAGAGCACCAGCTACGCCGACCTCACGAACGTCACGTTCAGCGACATCACGGTGGTGACCGGCAATAATGCACTGGCCACGAACTGGGCGATCGTCAGCGCCGACGCGGAGTCGACCGACGCCAACACCACGACCACCGTTGACGACGAGGCGCTGACGTGGACAGCGAACACGCCCCTATCCGTGGTGCCCAACGACATTCCCGTGCTGGACGGCACGAATGAGCAGTATCTTGCCGGCAACGCCTGCTTGAGCGACCAGACGATCTCGGGTCTCGTGGGCGGCGTCGGCACCGGAACGCCCGACAGCATTACGTGCAATTCGACCATCAGCGGCGAGCAAGAGACCGGCAACCAAAAGACCGGGGCGGCAATGGTGATGGCGACGACGCCATCGACGTTGACCGTGAACCTGATCTCGGGCGCCAACGGGTACGACGGTCTGCAAGGCATCGTCTTTGGGATGTATCTGCCGTGATGCCAACCCTCACCCACGATGTCGGCGTGGTCGGCGGACGCACGAAATGACGAGTCGCGAGGTGGAACGGTCGTCTGGGCTGCGCGCCCGTCTCTTCTCGCGCGATCGAATCGATCGTTCGGAGAGCGGCGACACCATGATCGAGGTCCTCCTCGCCCTGATCGTCCTCGGCCTCACGTCGGTCGCCCTCATAGTGGCCTTCTCCACCACGCTCTCGGCGTCCGCCGAACATCGAAATCTGACATCCGCCGATATCGCGATCAATGACTTCTCGCAACAGGTCGTCGCCGGTATTGAGGCCAACCAGGACCTCTTTACCTGCCCGACGCCGGCGCTCAGCGCATCCGCGAACGCCGCCTACTACACGAGCGAACTCGATATTGCTTCGGCCGCACCCTACAGTCCGACGATTTCCAGCGTCCAGTACTGGAACCCGTCGACCTCGTCGTTCACGACAACCTGCATCGCGAACACGTCGGAACTGATCACCGTCTCCGTGAGTTCCGGATCATCCAATCAGAGCACGAGTTTCGTCGTTGACAGTCCCACCGCCGGTTCAAACTACGTGGGAGGAGCACCCTCGGGACTGACGTTCCTCGCCCCGACCAGCCCAGGCACCGCCACTTCGGGTGCCGCTCTGCCCGTCAATCCCGTCGTCGAGGTCAACTTTGGCAATGGCCCGGACGCGACCGACCTCTCGCCGATCACCTTGTCGCTCGACCAGAATGGCAGTCCAGCCACCGCCGGGACCCTGTCGGGCTGTAGTTCGAACGACCTGAACGGCATCATCACCTATACCGGTTGCACGATCAACCTGACGATCTCGTCGGCGCAGCCCATCAACTTCACGCTCGTCGCGACCGATGCCTCCGCCAGTCCCGTACTCACGGCGACGTCAGCCGTGATCGCGGTCTCGGGGTCGACGTCGTCATACCTCGTCTTCACGACGCAGCCCGCGGCCGGCTACTCCGGTTCGCCTATGACCACGCAGCCCGTGATCGCGGCGTACCTGGGCGGAACGACGAACACCGTCGACACGACCGTGATGTCCATCACCCTGACCACGTCCGGTTCGATCAATGGCGCGTACCAGTTGACGAACTGTGGCGGAACGTCCGGATACTCAACCACCACCGAGAGCAACGGTGTGGTCACGGTCACCGATTCGTCGGGCCACGGTGGCACGTTCGCCGTCTCGGGGTGCGACTTCTCGGGTCAGTTCTATTACGACGTCAACAGTGGCGCCGTCGGTACGCCGTACACCATGACGGCGGCGAGTCCCAACGTGACGTCCGCGACGAGTCAACCGTTCGCCGCGACAGGCTACGGTGCCGCGGCTCAGATGTCCTTCGTCGTCCAGCCGACCGGGGGCATCGCTACGTTGTTGACCCTTGGAACGGCAACCATGAACCCCTTCGAAGTCCAGGTTGAAGACTCGTGGGGCAACCTGTTGAGCGGTCAAGGGCAGGCCGGTTACGCGGGCTCAATATCAGTGAAGGTCACAGGTGGTGCGACTCTCAGCTGCACCCCGACATCATCCGGTGGGGTGTTTACCTTCAGTGGATGCGTCGCGTCACTCGGTTCGGGCCTTACGATCACGGCGACGGCGACCGGTACGGGCAGCGCCGGCGTGACACCCGAGGTGAGTTCGACCTTCAATATCACCGGTCCCGTGGCCGCACTGGTCTGGTACGGCAGTTCGCCGCAACCCGTCGCGGGAGCGTCTGGTTCGGTTATGACGAACCAGCCCGTGTTGGCGTGGGAAGACGCGGGAGCCAACCCCGGTGAGAATGGTGTGCCGGAGGTGGTCACGGCGGACACGACGTCGGTCTCCTACACTTCGAGCTACGCCTCGGGCACCGAGAGCACCGTCTCGCCCAACGGGATACTGACGACATGCTCGAACCTTCCCCCGATCAGCGGGATCATCAGCGCCGGCAACTGTACCTTCGTCGGACTCGTGGGTACGAACTACACCATGAAGGCCACG
This sequence comes from Acidimicrobiales bacterium, assembly GCA_050014915.1. Classification (GTDB taxonomy): domain Bacteria; phylum Actinomycetota; class Acidimicrobiia; order Acidimicrobiales; family RAAP-2; genus RAAP-2. The sequence continues at coordinate 33,412 of JBEKCK010000037.1, forward strand.
ACGACCAGCGGACCTACGATTTCGTCCGCGATCAGCAGCACCTTCTCTCCGACCGGCCCGGGCCCCGCCAGTCAACTCGTTTTCGCTCCGTCACCAGGGGTTGAACCCCAAGCCGCCGCTGCCGGCTCGCCCTTCACGACCGAACCAGTTGTGGTCGTGGAGGACGCCGGCGGCAACCTCGTCTCGTCGGCCTCGTCCCAGGTCGAGATGAATTCGTACCTGTATAACTCATTGAGTCCCACTAACCCGACGGTCCAGAGCGGCGCCTTACTGAACTGCTCGACCTTGGCGCCCGTCAACGGCGCCGTGTCGTTGATCCCGGTGAGCGGATACCTCGACGTCGAAGGCTCGTGCGCCTTCGGCGGACTCGTGGGCACGGACTACCAATTGGTCGCCACCTCTCCCGGCCTCGCCTCAGCCGTGAGCTCGATCTTTACGCCGACGACGTTCGGGCCGGCGAGCGCGATCGTCGTCTCGGGTTGTTCGCCCGGAGTGAAATGGATGAACACCTGCGTGCTTTCCGCCACCGTTCAAGACGCGTGGGGCAACACCGTCACCTCCTTCGCTTCAGGCATCACGTTCGCTGACGTCGGAGGGGCGGGCACCGTCAGCGGCCTCGGCACGACGACCGCGAGTCTCGGGGTCGCCACCGACACCGTGACCGGAACCGTGGTTGGCCCTGAACTCGTCACCGCTTCAGAGAGCACCGTCACGTCTCCGCAATACTCGTTCAGTGTCAATCAAGACACCTCGACCGTCACCGTGATCGAGTCCCCGACCAGCGTCTCGTACGGGAATGAAGCGTCCGTGAACTTCAACGTGGCGGTGGTCACCGGCCACAACGAAGCCCTCCCCGCCGGTGACAG
>JBEKCK010000038.1:0-22096 GCA_050014915.1 Acidimicrobiales bacterium
ATTCGCGTCTCGGGGTCTCGACCTTGGGAACACCGAGGACCTGTGGTGCAGCTCGGAGTGCACGCCGCCCTGTCAAGGCGGAGGTCGCGGGTTCAAATCCCGTCAGGTCCGCTCGACACCCGTAAGGGTGACGAGGAGGTCGAGTAGCTCAGTCGGTAGAGCGCGCGCCTGAAAAGCGTGAGGTCACCGGATCGACGCCGGTCTCGACCACCAGCAGGTCGCCCCACGGACTCCTCACGAGCTCTGTGGGGCGACCTTTTGCGTGATGACGACCCTGGCCGGCACGACGCGCAGCCGCGAATGGCGTCCGCTCGGCGTCTCCTGCCACGTTCCGGCGACCACCAGATTGCGTCGAAGGCGCTGGATCGCCAGCTGTTCGTCACCGATCGACGACGGCACGAGCCCGAGCGGTTCGACGCGCGCCACGACCTTCGAACCGCGCGTTCGCTGCACGAAGTAGGCGCTGACTCGGTTGCGATGACGACTCGACACCGCCGTCGAACGGTAGAAGAACTCTTCGATTGCGGGGACCTTCGACGACATGCGACGAACCTACCGAAGCGGTGTCACAGGACCACCCGTGCAAGGATGCACCAAGGAATCGGAGGGAAATGGAAAACCTGCCGTCAGTGAAACCGCGCTTCGTGGCCCAGCCGGCGGGCGTCGCGTGGCCGACTCACGAGTGGCCGACGGGCGTCTCGGCCCATCAAGACGAGCTGGACGCGGTCGTGGAGGAGATGTTCGTCGCCGAGGACCTCGCGGTCACGAACGCCGTCGTCGTCGTGCAGGGCGGCCGCGTCCTCTGCGAACGCTACGGCGGCGAGCAGTTCTACTTCGACCGGCCGGCCGAAGCGATCACGGCCGAGAGCCAGTTGCTCTCGTGGTCGATGGCGAAGTCGATGCTGCACATGATCGTCGGCACCCTGGTCGACGCGGGTCGCTTGGATCCCGATCAGCTCGCGCCGGTTCCGGAGTGGAGCGATGAGAACGATCCGCGACACCAGATCCAGGTACGCGACCTCCTGGCGATGCGCGACGGACTCGCCTTCGTCGAGGAGTACGTGATCGGCCAGCCCAGTCACGTTATCGAGATGCTCTGGGGCGACGGGAAGGACGACATGGCCGCCTTCACCGCCGCGTTGCCACTCGCTCACGAACCAGGGACCTTCTTCAACTACTCGAGCGGTACCTCGAACATCCTGAGCCGCGTCGTCGCCGACCTCGTCGGGTACGGCGACGACTATCGCTCGTACCTGGCGCGTCATCTCTTCGAGCCGATCGGGATGACCAGTGCCGTCGCGACCTTCGACACGCGCGGTGTCTTCGTCGCGTCGAGCTTCGTGCACGCCAACGCGCTGGACTTCGCGAAGTTCGGGCTGCTCTACCTGCGCGGCGGCGAGTGGGACGGTCGTCAACTCGTCTCGCGCGAATGGGCGGCCACCGCGCAGGTGCCCTTGAGCGTCGAGGCCTCGAGCGGCCACCTCTACTCCTGGCAGTGGTACGTGACTGGCGATGAGTACGGCACCTACTGGGCGAGCGGCTACGAGGGACAGATGATCTCGGTCGTTCCGGCGCTGGACGCGCTCATCGTGCGCTTCGGTCACACGCCGGAGGAGAACTATCTCCCGCGCCTGGCGTGGCGCGAGCGAGTACTCGAGGTCCTGGCGAAGTAGCTACGACTCCTCGTTGGTGAAGCCAAGGTCTTGTGACGTGAAGAGCGCGTCGAACGCGATGCCCTCATCGGCCGCCATCGCCTCGACCGTGCCACCACGGTCCACGATCGCCAAGAGCATGACGACCTCGGCCCCGTAGTCGCGAACGACGTGCGCGGCTTCGAGCAGACTCGTGCCACGCGTGACCGTGTCTTCGGTGATGACGACGCGATCGCCGGGTTCGAGCACGCCCGCGATGCGCCCGCCCGCACCGTGGTCCTTCACTTCTTTGCGAACACTGAAGGCGTTGAGGTTCCGACCGCGCGTCGCGGCCACGCCGGCGGTGATGAACGTCGCGCCGTCCGCCCCCATCGTCAACCCGCCGATCGCCGTCGCGTCATCGGGGATTCTCTCCAAGATCAACGTGGCGACGTCCACCATGACCTCAGGTGCACAGATCGTCTTCTTGGAGTCGATGAACCACGTCGAGGGTCGACCAGACTTCAAGACGAAGTCACCGCGCTTCACCGAGTGATCGAGCAGATGTCGGCGAACCCGTTCACGCGCGTCGCTCATACCAGCACCACCTCCCCACCGCCGGATCCGATCGACCCGACCGTCATCGCCGAGACGCCCTGGGCGCGTGCGATCGATATCGCGGCCTCGGTGGCGCTCGGATCGAGCGCGACCACCATGCCCACGCCACAGTTGAAGACCCGAACCATCTCGTCCGCGTGGACACGACCGCGGCGCTGGATCTCGAAGAAGATCTCGGGGGTCGCAAAGCTCTCCATCTCGATCACGGCGTTCAGATGAGGATTCAGGATCCGCGCGACGTTGCCGACGATGCCGCCACCGGTGATGTGCGCACAGGCGTGGACCGCGCCACCGAGGTCCTGTCGCAACGCCATGATCGTTGGGGCGTAGATGACCGACGGCACGAGGAGTTCTTCACCGAGGCTGCGGTCCGCGCCGTCCCACGCCGGCGCCACGAGATCGTCGATGTTGCCCACGAGCACGCGACGCGCCAGGGAGTACCCGTTCGAACGAAGTCCGGGCGACGCGAAGCCGACGAGAACGTCACCGTCGCGAACCCGATCCGCTCCGAGTTCGTCGCCCCGTTCGACGACGCCGACGGCGAAGCCCGCGACGTCGAGATCGTCGGGCGCCATCACGCCCGCGTGCTCGGCGGTCTCTCCCCCGAGCAGCGCCGTGTTCGCGCGCCGACAGCCTTCCGCGATGCCCGAGACGAGCACTTCGAGCTGGGCGGGCACCAGTTTGCCGACCGCCACGTAGTCCAGGAGGAAGAGCGGCTCGGCCCCCACACAGGCGAGGTCGTCGACCAACATCGCCACGAGGTCGATGCCGACCGTGTCGTAGCGCCCGACCTGACGAGCGACGTCCAACTTCGTGCCGACGCCGTCGGCCGAGGCGACGAGCACCGGCGAGGAGTACTTCGAGGTGTCGAGCGCGAAGAGCCCGCCGAAGCCGCCGATGCCGCCCAGGACCTCCGCGCGCTTGGTACTCGCGACCACGCCCCGGATTCGCTCGATCGCTTCGTCACCGGCTTTGATCGACACGCCCGCACCGGCGTAGGTCGTGCCGTTGACGGGCTGTTCGAGCAGTCGGCTCACCAGCGGCTGCCTGCGGTTCCCAACACGACCGGTGTTGGTGCGGGGTACGTTCCGGTGAGACAGGCGTCACAGCACTCACCGTCGAGTTGGATGGCGCTGCGCAGGTTCTCCAGCGTGATGAACTCCAGTGAGTCCGAGCCAATGAACTCGTTCATCTCGGGAATCGTGTGGTTCGCCGCCAGCAGGTCGACGCGCGTGGGCGTGTCGATGCCGTAGTAGCAGGGGTTCATAAACGGCGGGGACGAGATCCGCAGGTGCACCTCTTTCGCGCCGGCGTCACGGAGCATCTTGACGATCTCGCGCGTCGTGGTGCCGCGCACGATCGAGTCGTCGACGACGATCAGTCGCTGGCCCTCGATGTTCTCGCGCAGCGGATTGAGCTTGCGTCGAACGGTCGCGGCGCGAAGGTTCTGATCCGGGGAGATGAAGGTCCGTCCGATGTAGCGATTCTTGACGAGCCCGTAGCCGAACGGGATGCCCGACGCCTTGGCGAAACCCTCGGCGGCGGGGACGCCCGAGTCCGGCACACCCATCACGATGTCGGCGTCCACGCTCGACTGCGCGGCGAGCAGTTCGCCCATCCGGCGGCGCGTCGTGTGCACCTGGTGTCCCATGAGATACGTGTCGGGTCGGGCGAAGTACACGAACTCGAAGATGCAGAGCTTCTGCTTGCCTTCGGCCGGGTCGAGCAACTGCACCGAGGAGATCTCGCGGTTCGAGATCGTCACCATCTCCCCGGGCGCGATCTCGCGGACGAACGTAGCGCCGACGACGTCCAACGCCGGTGACTCCGAGGCGACGATCCACCCCTCCGGTTCGGCTTCACTGCCGAAGCGTCCGAGACAGAGCGGTCGAAATCCGTAGGGGTCGCGCACCGCGTGGATCTCGCCCGCTTCGAGGACCACCATCGAGTACGCACCCTCGGTTCGCGCGAGCACCACGCCGAGCGCCTTGGCGAGCGAGATCCCCGCCTCGACCTCGCGAGCGAGGAGTTCCGCGACGAGGTCCGAGTCCGAGAGCATCGACGTGAACTGGATACCGGCCTCTTCGGCGAGCGCGGTCGTGTTGGTCAGGTTCCCGTTGTGCGCAATCGCGAAGCCCGACGATCCGGCCGATCGGTAGACCGGCTGGGCCGCGGTCCAGTTCGCCGAACCGGAGGTCGAGTAGCGCGTGTGGCCGATGACGAGGTCGCCGACCAGTGCGCGCAGCGTCGTCTCGGCGAAGACGTGACTCACGAGTCCGTTGTCCTTCACGACCGTGATCTGGTGGTTGTTGAAGGTGGCCATTCCGGCCGACTCCTGGCCGCGGTGTTGGAGTGCGTAGAGCGCGTCGTAACAGAGGTGCGACGCACCGCGCCCGGGGGCGACGATCCCGACGACGCCGCAGGCTTCTTTCACTCGCCCTCTTCGGTTCGGAATCTCATCTCAGAGGGCACTGAGATATTGTCGCACAGACGAACACCCCCGTTGGACCTCTGTACCATTTCGGGGTGCTCGATCTTCACACTCACTCCACGTTCTCCGACGGGTCGGACACGCCGACGCAGTTGGCCGAAAAGGCTCACGCTCTCGGTATATCGGCGATCTCTCTCACCGACCACGACACGACCCTGAGTCACACCGAAATGTCGAGCGCGTGCGCGGCCCTGGGGCTGGAGCTGGTCACCGGGGTCGAGGTCTCCCTGCGCGACACCGTGTGGCCGAGGGAGCGAGACGGCGTCACGAAGCCGCGGAACGTCCACGTGCTCGCCTACTTCTTGCCGCTCGAAGCGGAGCACCCGCTCCAGCTGAAGCTGGCCTCGTTGCGCCACGACCGCGACAGTCGCAACCACGCCCTGGTGAGCGTGCTCCAGGAGAAGGGCTTCGAGGACCTCACGCTCGACTACCTGACCGAGATGACCGGCAACGTCGACTCCATCGGGCGACCGCATTTCGCGCGGGCCATGATCGACCTGCATCCCGAACTGATCGGCGAGCAGAACGAGGACACCTGGAACCGCGTCTTCGCCGAGTGGCTCGGCACCGAAGGGGCGGCCTACGTCTCGAAGACCAGCATGCCCATCGAGGACTTCGTCGACGCCGCCAAGGGTTCGGGGACCGTGTTCTCCATCGCCCACCCGCTGGTCAACTACGTGGACGAGGTCAACCCGACCTCGATCGAGACGACGATGCCGCGGGTGATGGCCTCGCTGCGCGAACGGGGTTTCGCGGGCGTCGAGTCGTACTACGGCAGCACCAGCGCCGGGATCCGCGCCCTCATGGTCAAGCTCACGAGGGACGCCGGGATGATCCCGACCGGCGGGTCGGACTACCACGGTACCTACAAGCCGGACGTCCTCTTGGGCGTCGGCCGGACCGGTGACCTGCGGGTGCCCGACGAAGTGCTCGCCGAACTGAAGGCGGCGCGCTAGCCGACCGCCGCGAGCGACGCCTCGAGCGCGCCGCGCCGGCGTGAGGTCACGTCGGCGACCGCGAGCTCGACCATCGTGCCGATGCGCAGATGCTCACCGCCGACAGTGCCGAGGCGCAGCGCCGGGACACCGGCCACTTCCGCACGGGCGATGAACGCCTGGACGTCGTCGGTGGCCATGACGAAGCGACCCGGGAACTCGGTGAACAGTTCGGCGTGACTCTCGAGTTCATCGATCCGCGCGCCCAGTCGGCTGACCGCGACCATCTCGGCGAGCGCCACCGCGAGTCCGCCACCGCCCACGTCGTGCACGGCGGTGACGTCACTCACTTCACCGGCGCAGATCGACGCCACCTCGCCGGCGACGAAGTCGATCGCCGCGGCGAGGGTCTCGGCATCGAAGTGCGGGACGTGGCCGCCGCGTCGACCGCGACCCGTCGCCCAACGAGTGCCCCCGAGCGGAAAGCGGTAGTGCGAGTTCGCGTGTCGGGAGCCGACGAGCACGATGGCGTCACCGTCACGCCATCCCCAGCCGGGCGGCGGCGCGACGAGTGACTCGACGACGCCGAGGAGTCCGACGACCGGCGTGGGATCGATGTCGCGACCACCGCTCTCGTTGTAGAGAGAGACGTTGCCCCCGATGACGGGGAGCCCGAGACCGAGGCAGGCCTCGGTCATACCGTCGATGGCTTCGGAGAGTTGCCACATGACCTCGGGGTGTTCGGGGTTGCCGAAGTTCAGACAGTTCACGACGGCCTTCGCGGTCGCCCCGACGCAGGCCAGATTGGCCACGCTCTCGGCGACGGTCAACGCGGTGCCCGCGCGCGGGTCGAGCGCGCACCAACGAGGGTTGGAGTCCGTCGAGAGCGCGATACCGCGATCCGAGTGCGGGAGGCCCGGACCGGCGAGGCGCAGCAACGCGGCGTCACGACCGGGACCGACGACCGTGTTCAAGAAGAGTTGGGTGTCGTACTGGCGATAGATCCACGCCGGGTCGATGAGCAGGTCCAACAGGTCCTCGTTCGGCGATCCGACCGGTTCGTCGTCACTCGGGTCGTCGGCGTTGATGGCGTCAAGTCCTGGTGGCCGCGCCATGGCGCGGTCGTAGAGCGGCGCTTCGTCGGCCAACGAGCTCGCCGGGACCTCGGCGAGGACCTCACCGTCGAATCCCATTCGGACCCGCAGCATCGCGACGGCCCGACCGCTCGCGTCGAGTGTCGGTTCGACGACGTGACCGACGACGGTCGCTCGGACCTCCCACTTGGCGCACAGCTGCGCCACGGCGTCCCAGTTCTCGGGCGTGATGATCGCCAGCATGCGTTCCTGACTCTCGGACGTCATGATCTCGAACGGCGCCATACCGGCCTCGCGCAGCGGTATCGCCGTCACGTCGACGTCCATGCCGACGCCACCGCGCGCCGCCGTCTCACTGGTCGCACAGACGATGCCGGCCCCGCCGAGGTCCTGGATCCCGACGACCAGTCCGTCGTCCAGCAACGCGAGGCACGCCTCGATCAATCGTTTCTCCTCGTACGGGTCACCGACCTGGACGCTCGGCCGCTTGGCGTCATCCAGGGACTCGGCGCCGTCGGCGCCGTCGAAGCCGGCCGACGCCAAGACCGACACGCCCCCGATACCGTCACGACCGGTCGAGGATCCGAGCAGGACGGCGAGGTTGCCGACACCGGAGGCCACGCCCAGGACCAGTCGTTCCCTCGGAAGGGCGCCGCAGCAGAGCACGTTCACGAGGGGATTGGACGCGTAACAGTCGTCGAACGTCAACTCGCCGCCAATCGTGGGCACGCCGACCGAGTTGCCGTAGCCCGAGATCCCCGACACGACGCCCTCGACCAACCAACGTTGCCGCGCGTCGTTCAACTCCCCGAAGAACAGTGGGTCCATGACCGCCAGCGGGCGTGCGCCCATCGTGAACACGTCGCGCAAGATGCCGCCGACGCCGGTCGCCGCGCCCTGATAGGGCTCGATGGCCGACGGGTGGTTGTGACTCTCGATGCGGATCGCCACGGCGATGCCGTCACCGGCGTCGATGACGCCGGCGTTCTCCCCCGGACCGACGAGCACGTGCGGCGCCTCGGTGGGGAGACGGCGCAGGTGGAGGCGCGACGACTTATAGGAACAGTGTTCGCTCCACATGACGCCGTAGAGGGCCAGTTCGAGTGAATTCGGCTCGCGACCAAGCACCCCGCGAATGACGTCGAGCTCTGAATCGGTGAGTCCGAGCGCGCGGTGGAGGGGCGCGGGGCTACTCACGACACCACACTACGGGGATGGACTCGGGTCTCAACTCGCGCGGACGAACGGCACGACCGTCACGCCGAGGAAACTCTCGAACAGCACCCACCCGTCGGCGCTGCCGGTGAGCTTCGACATCGCGCGCTCCGGATGCGGCATCAGTCCCACCACGTTGCCCGACTCGTTGGCGACGCCGGCGATGTCGTCGCGCGAGCCGTTGGGATTGTCCTTGTAGCGAAGCACGATCTGTCCGTTACGCACGAGTTCTGCGTGCGTCGCGTCGTCACAGGTGTAGGAGCCGGAGAAGTGGTTGATCGGCACGACCAGCTCCTCGCCGATCTTGGCCCCGCGCGTCAGGACCGACGACGTTGAGCTGACGACGACCGTCGTCGGTTGGCACAGGAACGTCAGTCCGCGATTCTTCTGCAGCGCGCCGGGCAGCATGCCGGCCTCGACCAGGACCTGGAATCCGTTGCAGATACCGAGCACGGGTCCACCGGCCGCGGCGAAACGCTCCACCGCTCCCATCACCGGTGAGAATCGCGCGAGCGCGCCCGGGCGCAGGTAGTCGCCGTGGGCGAAGCCGCCCGGAAGGATGATGCCGTCGATTCCCTTCAGGTCGGTGCGCGTATGCCATATGAACTCGGCCTCGTCACCGAGGCGCGTGACGGCCGCGGCGGCGTCGTACTCGCAGTTCGACCCGGGGAACACGACGACGCCGATCCGCCGCTTCGTCATCGTTCGCCGATCCGGGCTACCGCGTCCTCGATCACCGGGTTGGAGAGGAGTCGCTCGGCGAGCGCCGACGCCTTCTCGAGTGCGGCCCCTTCACTGTCTGCCTCGACGTCGAAGCGGAAGGACTTACCGGCGTGCACGTTCGTGACGCCGGTGAATCCGAGGGCCGGCAGCGCCCGCTCGATGGTCGAGCCCTCCGGGTCCGAGATGCCCTTGCGCAGCGTGACGTCGACGATGATGAAGTAGTTCATTGCGGGGCACCGTACCAGTCGTCAATCGAGTGTCCGGTCACGCGCTGGTACGCGTCGACGTAACGGCTGGCGGTCGTCGCCACGACGTCATCGGGGACCGCTGGCGGTGGGGGCGTGCGGTCCCACCCCTGCGCGGAGAGCCAGTCACGAAAGGGTTGCTTGTCGAACGACGGTGGTGTCTCACCCGAACGCACGTCGTCGCTCGGCCAGATCCGCGACGAGTCGGGGGTGATCACCTCGTCGCACAGCACCAGTTCGCCGTCGACGAAGCCGAGTTCGAACTTCGTGTCGGCGAGCGTCAGTCCCTTGGTCGCGAGCGCGGCGGCGGCGCGCGTGAAGAGGTCCACGCACAGTGTCTGGGCGTGGTGGACCCGATCGGCGCCCTCCAAGAGAGCGGCGCGTTCGACGCTGATGTTGACGTCGTGGCCCGACGCGGCCTTGATCGACGGAGTGAACATCGGTTCGGGAAAGGGGTCGGTGAGTTGGAGTCCGGGCGCGACGATCATCTCGTGCACCGTGCCTCGCGCGACGTATTCGTCGTACGCCGAACCGGCCAGTCGGCCCCGCACGATGCACTCGAGGGGCAGCATCTCAGCCTTTCGCACGAGCATGGCCCGGCCGTGCCACTGCGTCTGTCCGAGGAATCCCGGAACCGACGTCTCGATGACGACCGGATCGCAGCTCACCAGCGACGACGCGACGGTCTCTCCGAACTCTTGGATCCAGTAGTTGGTGATCCCGGTGAGGACACGACCCTTTTGGGGAATCACCTCGTTCATGACCACGTCGAAGGCACTGAGTCGGTCCGACGCGACCATCAAGAGGTGATGGTCGTCGACCTCGTAGAGGTCACGAACCTTCCCGGAGTACAGCGGCGTGAGGCCGAGTTCGCTCACGTTCGCCACACTAAGGCGTCGAGGAATCGACCGCGATGGATGAGCAGTCGATCGGGGTCGAAGGCCTTCGCCAGGGCGTCGTTGCTCAGCGTCACCTGGTCGTCGCTCTCCACGACGTCACGGAAGTTACGGCGCTCCTCGAGGGCGCGAAAGGCCGCGGCCTGCACGACGCGATAGGCATCGTCACGCGACACGCCCGAATCCACCAACGCCAAGAGGACCGAGTGGGAGAAGACGAGTCCGAGTGAACCGATGGTGAGGTTCTCCAGTGCCCTTTCCGGGTGCAGGACCAGACCGTCGGCGAGACCGGTCGCCTTGCGCAACATGTACACCGTGAGTTGCAGTGCGTCGGGCAGCACGACGCGTTCGACGCTCGAGTGCGAGATGTCGCGCTCGTGCCAGAGGGCGACGTCCTCCAGCCCGGACTGCAGATAGCCCCGAAGCACGCGACTGAGTCCACACAGACGTTCCGAGAGCACGGGGTTGCGCTTGTGCGGCATCACCGAGGATCCCTTCTGACCCGCGGTGAACGGCTCTTCGGCCTCCCCGACCTCGCTGCGGGCCAGGTGCCGCACTTCGAGCGCGAACGATTCGATCGCGGTACCGAGTGACGCGCACGCGTAGAGCACTTCGGCGTGACGGTCACGCGCGATGACCTGCGTCGCCGGAACGGGGACGAGTCCGAGTCGCGAGCAGACGTACTCCTCGACCGCGGGATCGATGTTGGAGAACGTGCCGACCGCACCGGAGAGTTTGCCGACCGCGATCGACGTCCTCGCGTGTTGTGCGCGTTCGACGTCGCGTTGGACCTGCAGCGCGAACAGCGCGAACTTCGCGCCGTACGTCGTCGGCTCGGCGTGCATTCCGTGAGTGCGTCCGGTTATCGGGAAGTCGATGGAGGCGACGGCGCGACGCGTCAGTGCGTCACGGAGAGCGATCGCCTCGGTGATCACGATGTCCATGGCCTGGGTGAGATTTGAACAGAGCGCGGTGTCGACGACGTCCGACGAGGTCAGACCGTAGTGAATCCACGCCGCCTCCGGCATCCCGATGCGCGCCTGCACCACGTCGACGAAGGCCGCGGTGTCGTGATTGGTGGTCCGTTCACGTTCCTCCACCGCCGCCACGAACTCGGCGTCGATGACCGGCCGACGCTGCCGCAGTCTCGCGACTTCACTGTGCGGCAGGACGCTCAGCTCGGCGAGTCCTTCGGCGGCGAGGAGTTCCACTTCCAGCATGGTGTCGAATCGGTGTTCGTCGCTGAAGAGTTCGGCCACGTCCTGGGGGGAATACCGGGGAATCATCGATCTCCTCTAGGCCTCGGAAAGGGCGATATCGCTGCGCATCACCCTCCCCTCAAAGGTTATGAGCGCGGCGCCCTCGTAGGCGCGACGGCGGGCCTCGGCGACGGACTCCCCGACGCCGGTGACCGCGAGCACCCGCCCGCCGTTGGTGACGAAGCGTCCCGCGTCGTCGATCGCGGTGCCCGCGTGAAAGACCGTGACGCCCTCCACGGCCTGCGAGAGTTGGCCGTCGTCGCCGAGGCCCGTGATGACGTCACCCCTACGGGGCGACTGCGGATAGCCGGACGACGCGAGGATCACCGTCACGGCGGCGCCGCTCACGACGGGCGATGAGGTCCTAAGTCGGCCCTCACCCACGCTCAACAGGAGGTCGAAGAGGTGGTCGCCGTAGAGGGGAACGAGCACCTGGGTCTCGGGGTCACCGAAACGGGCGTTGTACTCGAGGATCTTCGGGCCGGATTTCGTGAGGATGATCCCGGCGTAGAGCACGCCGCGGTAGTCGATGCCGCGCTGCTGGAGCTCTTGTACCGTGGGCGTCACGATGCGCTCCATGATGTCGTCGATCTGCACCGACGACAGTGAGCCCATCGGGGCGTAGGCGCCCATGCCACCGGTGTTGGCGCCGACGTCGCCGTCCCCGACGCGCTTGAAGTCCTGCGAGGGGACCAGGGTCGTCACGTGTCCCCCATCACAGAGCACCATCAAAGAGCACTCCGGTCCGTCCAAGCCCTCTTCGATCACCACGGTGCGACCGGCGTCGCCGAAGGCGCGGCCGCTCAGTTTCTCGCGCACGTCGTTGGTCGCCTCGTCGAGGTCGGGCGTCACCAACACGCCCTTGCCGGCCGCCAGTCCGTCGGTCTTGATCACGTACGGCGGCGTCATCGTCTGAAGGAAGTTCAACGCTTCGGTCTCGTCGTCGAACACGCCGTAGGCCGCGGTGGGCACCTGTGCACTCGCGAGGAACTCCTTCAAGTACGCCTTCGAACCCTCGAGGCGAGCGCCGTCCGCACCGGGGCCGACGACGGTCTTGCCTTGCGCGCGTAACTGGTCGGCGAGCCCGTCGACGACGAGTTGGTCCGGCCCGATCACAAAGAGGTCGGCCTCGAGCTCGGTCGCGGGCGTGTCGACGCACGTGAACCCGTGGGCCGCCATACCCGGATTGCCGGGGGTAACCACGACGTCGGCGCTCTTGGCGAGCGCCCACGCCAAGGCGTGTTCGCGCGCGCCCGAGCCGATGACCACACAACTGCTCACGAGGGTCGAACGAACTGCTCTCGGCCCGGACCCACGCCCACCACCGAGATGGTGACGCCCGTGGTTTGTTCCAGGAACTGCACGTAACTCTTGGCCGCAGCCGGCAGGTGCGCGTACTGCGTCGAGGCGGTGATGTCGGTGTTCCAGCCGGGCAGGACCTCGTAGACCGGCGTCACCTCGTGGAGCACCGACTGGTGATAGGGCGGGTAGTCGTAGCGCACGCCGTTCGCCTCGTACGCCACGCAGACCTTGATCTCGTCAAAGGTGTCGAGCACGTCGAGCTTGGTGAGTGCGATCTCGGTGAGTGAGTTGAGCCTCGCCGCCTGGCGCGCCATGACGGCGTCGAACCAGCCGACGCGTCGGCGACGCCCGGTGTTCGTACCGAACTCGTGCCCACGCTCGACCAACAACTCACCGATGTCGCCGTCGACCTCGGTCGGGAACGGTCCGGCCCCGACGCGCGTGACGTACGCCTTGGCGATGCCCACGATGCTCGTGATGTCGCGGGGACCGAGACCCGAACCGGTGCACGCGCCACCCGCGACGGGATTCGAGGACGTCACGAACGGATAGGTGCCGTGGTCGAGGTCGAGGAAGGTCGCCTGGGCGCCCTCTAAGAGGATTCGCTGCCCTCGATCGAGGGCGTCGTGCACGATGGCGACGGTGTCGCCGATCATCGGCGCCAGTCGGGGGGCGTACTCGTCGAGGTACTTCTCGGCGATCGCCTTGGCGGGAATCGCGGGACGGTTGTAGATCTTCGTGAGGATCAGGTTCTTCTCCTGCAAGACGACGTCGAGCTTCTCGCGAAAGATCTTCGCGTCCAAGAGGTCCTGCACGCGAAGTCCGACGCGAGACGACTTGTCGGCGTACGCGGGACCGATCCCGCGCTTGGTGGTGCCCAACGCGTTCTTGCCGAGGAAGCGTTCGGTCAGGCGGTCCAACTCCTGGTGGTAGGGCATGATCAGGTGCGCGTTGCCCGAGACGATGAGACGAGAGACGTCGACGCCCTTGGCGGCCAGCGAGTCCAGTTCGGCGAGGAGGACGGCGGGATCGACGACGACGCCGTTGCCGATGACCGGCGTGATGGTCGGGTACAGGACGCCCGAGGGCACGAGCTGGAGCGCGAAGGCTTGGTCGTTGACGACGATTCGGTGGCCGGCGTTGTGGCCGCCCTGGTAGCGCACCGCCATATCCATGTCACGAGACATGAGGTCGGTTAACTTCCCCTTACCTTCGTCGCCCCACTGGGTTCCGACGACCACCGTTGCGGGCACTGGGCTCCTCCGAGTCGGCCTCGTTGCACACAGAGTCTACTTGACGAAAATCGTTGCTCCGTGCGCCGGAGGCCTCGTGGAGTCGATCAGTCGTCGCGCCACCGTGACGCGGTGGACGACAACTCGACCACTCGATCACGAACTCTCTCGGAGCCGCCGTCGGGCCTCGATGAACTCGGCGATCGTGTTCTGAACCGGTACGAGGTCGCGACGATGCTGACGGTGCGCCTCTTCGATGTTCGACCGGGCCTGGTCGAGCGCCGTCGCGAGTCGGGCGCGCGCGTCCGCGAGCTCGGCCTCGAGGCGAAGGATCTTCTTCACGCCTTCGAGGTTGACGCCCTCGTTGGTCAGTTCTTGGATTCGTCGAAGGGCCGCGAGGTCGTCGTCCGAGAAGCGCCTCGAGCCGCCGCTCGTGCGCTGCGGGTTCAAGAGTCCCCCGCGCTCGTAGTTGCGAAGCGTTTGGGGGTGCACGCCGGCCAACTCGGCGAACACCGAGATCACGTAGACGGCGTGTTGCTGTTGACGTTCAGTCATTCGTTATCTCTTCTTTCAAGGCCGCGGCCAGCTTCTCGACGGCCAATTTCTGATCCCTGTTCAGCTTCTTGGGGATCGTCACGTTGACCGTGACGAGGAGGTCGCCGGCGGCGTTCTTACCGCTCGCGGGCACGCCGCGACCTCGCACGCGCATGGTCGTCGACGGTTGTGTGCCGGCCGGGATCTTCAGGGTGACCGGGTCGTCCAGCGTCGGGACCTCGACCGTCGTGCCGAGCATCGCGGCGGTGAGTGGCACGTTGACGTTCGTCGTCACGTTGCGTCCGCGTCGATCGAAGCGGGGGTCGGGCGAGACGTGGACGTCGACGAAGAGATCGCCGGGAGGACCACCCTGCGTGCCGGGATTGCCCTTGCCCTTCAGTTTGATCCGTTGTCCGTCGTTGACCCCGGCCGGGATCCGCACGTTCACCTTGCGCGACGACGGCTCGCGACCCGTGCCGTGACACGTCGGACAGGGCGTCACGATGCGACCACCGCGACCCTGACAGACCGGACAGACACTGGACATCGCGAACGGCCCCTGGTCGTCGTTGAGCACCCCGCGGCCGCCGCAACGTTCGCACGTGACGAAGCCCGTACCGGGTGCGGCGCCACTCCCCTTGCAGGTGTGGCACGCCTCGTTGCTCGGCAGATTGACCGACGTCGTCGCTCCCATGACGGCGTCACGAAACCCGAGGTGCAAAGCCGTTTCCAGGTCCGCGCCGCGTTGGGCCCGCTGGCGACGTCCACCACCGAAGAGCCCGCCGAAGAGATCGCCGAGGTCGCCGAAGTCACCGGTCTGGAAGTTGAATCCGCCGGCACCGGGTCCACCTTGAGCGCCCGGTGCGCCGAAGCCGGCCGCGGCCGGGCCGAGACGTCGGACCTCGTCGTACTCCTTGCGCTTCTCCTTGTCGCCGAGCACGTCGTAGGCGACGGAGAGTTCCTTGAACTTCTCCTCAGAACCCGGGTTGGTGTCGGGGTGCAACGATTTCGCCAGCTTGCGATAGGCGCGCGTGATCTCCTTCTCGGTCGCGCTCGACGTCAGACCGAGGACCTTGTAGTAGTCCTTATCGAACCACTCTCGTTCGACCATCGGGTCAGCCCCGAACTTTCACCATCGCTGGACGCAGGACCGCACCCTTCCATCGGTACCCGGCGCGCAGCACCTGGTCGACCACGGGGCCGTCGTCGCCCTCGACGTGCGCGACCGCGTCGTGCACCACCGGATTGAACTCGACACCGACCTCGTCGATGCGCTCGAGCCCTTCCTTCTTGAGGGCGTCCAGGAGTAGGCCCCTCGCCTGGTCCAGCGCCTCGGCCTCTTCGGACGGCGCGTTCGAGAAGTGCGCGGCCGCGAGGTCGAAGGCGTCCAGGACCGGCAGCATCTTCACGACGACCTCGCCCGCGGCGCGATCGGCGGCGTCCACGGATGAACGCGCGACACGCTTTCGGTAGTTCTCGAAGTCGGCCTGCAGGCGTTGCAAGGCGTCGAGGTACTCGTCGCGCTCGCGCTCTACGTCGGAGCGTTCGTCCACGACCTCCGTGACGGCGTCAGGCGCCGTCACGGTGTCGTTCTCTGCTACTTCGTCGCTCATGGTTAGTCAACGATTTCGGCGTCGACGATGTCGTCGTCGTTACCCTGCGGCACCGACGGCTCCGAGGCGTTCGCCTTCGCGGCCTCCTCGTAGAGACGCTGGCTGAATCCCTGACTCGTCGTGAGCAGCTTCTCGGTCGCGTCCTTGATCGCCTCGATGTCGGCGCCGTTGAGGGCCTCCTTCAAGGTGGCCAACGCCGCTTCGACGTCGTCGCGCTCGGTGCCCTGGAACTTCTCGGCCTGGTCCTTCAACAGCTTCTCGGTCTGGTACACCAGTCCGTCGGCGTTGTTGCGGATCTCGGCCTCGGCCCGGCGCTGACGGTCCTCTTCGGCGTGGGCCTCGGCGTCGCGCACCATGCGGTCGATCTCCTCCTTGGAGAGCGACGAGCCGCCGGTGATCGTCATCGACTGGGTCGCCCCGGTCGCCTGGTCCTTCGCCGAGACGTGCACGATGCCGTTGGCGTCGATGTCGAAGGTGACCTCGATCTGGGGCATGCCGCGCGGCGCCGGCGGGATGCCGACGAGCTGGAACTTGCCCAGCGTCTGGTTGTAGGACGCCATCTCACGCTCACCCTGCAAGACGTGGACCTCAACGGAGGGCTGATTGTCGTCGGCCGTCGTGAAGGTCTGGGACTTCTTGGTGGGGATCGTGGTGTTGCGCTCGATGATCTTGGTCATGACGCCACCCTTGGTCTCGATACCGAGCGACAGGGGCGTGACGTCGAGCAACAAGATGTCCTTCACGTCGCCCTTCAAGACGCCGGCCTGGACCGCGGCGCCGATGGCGACCACCTCGTCCGGGTTCACGCTCTTGTTGGGCTCTTTGCCGGTCACCTTGGTGACGAGCTCCTGGACCGCGGGGATGCGGGTCGACCCACCGACCATGATCACGTGGTTGATCTTGTCGAGCGTCAACCCGGCGTCCTTGATGGCCTGGTCGAACGGCTTGCGGCACCGGTCGACGAGGTGCGAGGTCAGTTCGTTGAACTTGGCCCGGCTCAGCTTGATGTCGAGGTGCTTGGGTCCGTCGGCCGTCGCGGTGATGAACGGCAGGTTGACGGTCGTGTCCTGAACGGCCGAGAGTTCGATCTTGGCCTTCTCGGCGGCCTCCTTCAGGCGCTGGACGGCCATCTTGTCGGCCGAGAGGTCGACGCCTTCGGTGTCCTTGAAGGTCTTGATCAGCCACTCCATGACCGCGTCGTCCCAGTCGTCACCACCGAGGTGGGTGTCGCCGTGGGTCGACTTCACTTCGAAGACGCCGTCGGCGATGTCGAGGACGGACACGTCGAAGGTGCCACCGCCCAGGTCAAAGACGAGCACCGTCTGCTCCTGGCCCCCCTTGTCGAGGCCGTAGGCGAGCGCGGCGGCGGTCGGCTCGTTCACGATGCGCAGCACCTCGAGCCCGGCGATCTGGCCGGCCTCTTTGGTGGCGGTGCGCTGGGCGTCGTTGAAGTACGCCGGCACGGTGATGACCGCCTGGGTGACGCTGTCACCGAGGTAGGCCTCGGCGTCACGCTTCAGCTTCTGCAAGATGCGCGCCGAGATCTCTTGGGCCGTGTACTTGGTGCCGTCGATGTCGACGGACCAGTTCTCGCCCATGTGGCGCTTCACCGAGCGGATGGTGCGCTCGGGGTTCGTAATCGCCTGACGCTTGGCGACCTCGCCGACCAGTACCTCACCGGTCTTGGAGAAGCCGACGACCGACGGGGTCGTACGTCCACCTTCGGCGTTGGGGATGACGACGGGTTCGCCCGCCTCCAAGACACTGACGACCGAGTTGGTCGTTCCCAGGTCGATTCCGACTGCCTTTGCCATGAAAATCTCCTTGATTCGCTGTCTTTCTCACCGGCCCATCCGGGGAGTCAGAACTCACTACATCCAGTGTACAGAGTTGAGTCCCTACTTGTCAAGAAAATATATAGGTCTTATGCTATGTTTAGAAAACCCAATGAACGTAAGGGCCCGTGAGGCGCATTTCGTCCCGTTGGAGGCCGCAACGGCCCGATGTACGCTGGTGCGGTGCCTGACCTCATTCTCCTGCGCCACGGACAGTCGGCGTGGAACGAGCTGAATCTCTTCACCGGCTGGACCGACGTCGACCTCACGGCGTTGGGTGAATCCGAGGCCCGAGTCGCCGGCGAACTGCTCTTGGCCGAGCCCGACCTGGACCTGCGGGTGCTGCACACCTCGGTCCTCACGAGGGCGATCCGCACCGCCGAGATCACCCTGCACGCCTGCGGTCGATCGTGGCTCCCGGTCCGGCGCAACTGGCGACTCAACGAGCGCCACTACGGCAACCTGACCGGCAAGGACAAGAAGGAGACCGCCGACCAATTCGGACTCGAGCAGGTGAAGCTCTGGCGCCGCTCCTACGACGTCCCCCCGCCACCACTGCCCGAGGGCGATCCCCGCAGCAGCCTGTCGGACCCGAGATACCGCGACGTGCCGGCCGAGTTCGTGCCGGCGACCGAGTGTCTGAAGGACGTCGTCGCCCGGGTGACGCCGTACTTCGCCGACGTGATCGTCGAGGACCTGCGCAGTGAAGCCGTGCGCGGCGGCGCCGTGATCGTGGTCGCCCACGGCAACTCGATCCGGGCCCTGCGCATGGTCCTGCAGAACATCCCCGAGGACGAGATCGCCGAACTGGAGATCCCCACGGGCATCCCGTATCGCGTGACGCTGGACGACGGGCTCAACATCCTCGAGGCCGAGTACCTCGGTGACCCCGCGGCCGCGGCGGCGGCGGCCGAAGCCGTCGCGCGCCAGGCCGGTTAGTTACAAGGCCGCGGGACCACGTTCGTTGGTGCGTATGCGCACCACGTGCTCGATGTCGGTGACCCACGCCACGCCGTCACCGATGGTGTCGGTGCGCGCGGCCGCGACGATCGCGTCGATCAGGGAGTCCACGAGCTCGTCGGTGCAGACGATCTCGACGCGGATCTTGTCGACGAAGTCGAACTCGTACTCCTTGCCCCGGTAGATCTCTATGTGACCACCGGCGTGGCCGAAGCCCCGTACCTGGGCCACGGTCATTCCGGTGATGCCGACGTCCTTGACAGCGGTCTTCACCTCATCGAGCTTGAAGGGCTTGACGACTGCGGTGACTAGCTTCATTGTCTCTCCTTAGACGTTGTCGGGGTGCAGGTGGCTGGGCGAATCGAGGGGCTCACCGAAGGTCGGCTCCGGGTAGGCCTCTTCCTCGTGGATCGCGATGTCGCCTATACGTAGTGTCTCATCATCCTCGCGCAGTCCGCCGAGTACCCACTTCACGAAGAAGAAGATGATGGCCGTGGCGGTGGCGGTGTAGCAGATGATCCAGCCCGCGGCGATGGTCTGTTCCCAGAGCTGGTGGAAGGAGTGACCGTAGAACCAGCCGTCGACCGAGAATCCGCCGGGACCCTTGTAGTGCTTGCCCGAGACCCCGTACTCGATCATGTGCGGGTCCGCGAGGACTCCGACCAGCAGACCTCCGATGAGTCCGGCGAAGCCGTGGGTGTAGACCACGCCCAGCGCGTCGTCGACCTTGGAGAAGGGGCGGACCTTGGAGAGGTAGTTCCACGCGAACCATACGAGGGTCGAGGAGATCAATCCGACGAAGATCGCGCCCGTGCCGTTCACGAAACCGGCACTCGGCGTGATCGCGACGAGTCCACAGAGCATTCCGTTGATGGCACCCAGGAACGTGGGCTTCTTCTGCTTGGAGAGGAACATGTCCCAGAGCAACCACGTGATGACGCCGACGGCCGTGGCGAGGTTGGTGTTCAGCACCGCCGCGGCCGCGCTGGCCCCGGCGTAGAAGGGGTCGCCACCGTTGAAGCCGTTCCAGCCGAGCCAGATGATGCCCGCGCCGACGGCGACCATCATGAGGTTGCTCGGGAAGGCGTTCTCACGGTCCTGCCAACGTCGGGGTCCGATGATCGCGGCGCCGGTGAAGGCCGCGACACCGGCCGAGAGGTGGATGACGTAGCCACCGGAGAAGTCGACCGCACCTTTTTGGGCGAGGAAACCGCCGCCCCACAAGAGCGCGGCGTTGACGCAGTAGACGCAGGTGATCCACAGCGGCACGATCAGGAGCCACGCCTTGAACTTCAGTCGCCCGACGAAGGCCCCGACGAACAAGAGCGGCGTGATGGCGGCGAAGACGAACTGGAAGTAGGCCAGTGTCGCGGTCGGGAAGTGGAAGGGGACCAGGGTATTCGCACCCGAGACGGCCTGGCCCTGTTCCGAGCCCGCCGTCGCCAGTGGCGTGAAGTGACCGATGAACCCGCTCCAGAACGATCCCGTCGAACCGAAGTGCGAGAGCGGTCCGAAGGCCAGGTTGTAGCCCCACAGCACCCACACGATGAGCGTGAGTGAGAAGCCCGCGAAGATCATCAACATCGTGTTGACGATCCACTTCTTTCGCACCAGTCCGCCGTAGAGCACGGCGAGGCCCGGCAAACTCATCAAACCGACCAACGTGGCGGCCGTGAGCTGCCACGTATTGTCGGCCGGATTCAGCCAATGGGGATACGGGATGATCGTTGCTGAAAGCACGTCCACTCCTCGGGTAACTAGGAGAGGGCGACGCTGACCTCAGGTTGATGTCACCAGTGTCCCAATCGAGGATTTCGAAACCGTTAGCAATGGGTTTCGTGCGTGTTAACTGCGTGACGGAAGAGAAAACTCTCAGCCTTGGAGGGAGCGCTCCACGACCTGGGAGATGTCCATCACCGAGACCTCCTCATCGCGACCGTTCGCCTTCACGGCGTCATCGAGCATGATCATGCAGAACGGACAGGCCGTCGAGATGATGTCGGCGCCGGTGTTGAGCGCCTCGTTCGTGCGCTCCATGTTCACGCGCTTGCCGATCGTCTCTTCCATCCACATGCGCGCGCCGCCGGCGCCACAGCAGAAACCCTTCTCCCGACACCGCCCCATCTCGACCGTCGTCACGCCGGGAATCGCCTCGAGGACGTTGCGCGGCTCGTCGAAGACCCGGTTGTGGCGACCCAGATAACAGGGATCGTGATAGGTCACCGTCCCTTCGTAGGACACGCCCGGCACGAGCTTGCCGTTGGCCACGAGGTGGCTCAGTAGCTGCGCGTGGTGGATCAGTTCGAAATCGCCACCGAGACCGGGGTACTCGTTCTTCATCGTGTTGAAGCAGTGCGGGCAGCTCGCGACGATCTTCTTCGCGCCGACCTCGTTCAGCGTCGCGATATTGGCCTTCGCCATCTCCTGGAAGAGGTACTCGTTGCCCATTCGACGCGCCGGGTCACCGGTGCAGGACTCGCGCGGTCCGAGGACGGCGAAGGTGACGCCCGCGCGGTGCAGCATCCGCGCGGTCGAGACCGCCTGCTTGCGACCCCGTTCGTCGAGCGATCCGGCGCAGCCGACCCAGTAGAGGTACTCGACGTCGTCGGGAATGACGCCGTCGATGACCGGCACTTCGAAGTCGAGCGCGTCGAGCCACTTGGTGCGCTGGGACGAGCCCAACCCCCACGGGTCGCCCTGATTCTCCATGTTGCGCAGTAGCAGCGCCGCCTCGGTCGGGAAGCGACTCTCCATCATCACCTCGAAGCGACGCATGTCGATGATCGCGTCGACGTGTTCGATGTCGACCGGGCACTGCTCGACGCAGCTGCCGCACGTGGTGCAGGACCACAGGACGTCGGGGTCGATCGTGATCGGCACCAGCGTCGCGACGTCGGTGTTGGACCCGCCCGAGAGCAGTCGATCGGCCGACGCGAACATGTTGTCGCGCAGTCCCATGATCAGCAGCTTCGGACTCAGTGGTTTGCCGGTCGTCCAGGCGGGACAGACCGATTGGCATCGCCCGCATTCGGTACACGTCGAGAAGTCGAGCATCTGTTTCCAGGTGAAGTCCTCCATCTTGCCTGCGCCGAAGACCGTGTCTTCGGTGACGTGCTCCATGTCCATGTCTGGCGTCTTGTCGAGTCCGCCGAGTGCGCGCGGACGGCGCGACACCCCGACGTTGATCGGTGCCAGGAAGATGTGGAGGTGCTTCGAGTACGAGACGAAGACGAGGAATCCGGCGATCACCGCGATGTTGAGCAGCAAGAAGACCGCTTCGAGGACACTGTTGACACCCACGCCGAGCGGCGCAAGCCAACTCGCGACGATCTTGCTCGCGAAAGCCCATGGCGAAGCAAACGATGCATAGAAGTGTGTAGTAGGCGCCGTTGGGGGCGACGGCAGTACCGCTACCCAATGACCGGACGGAATCCGGGTGAATGGAAAATGACCCGTATTGATTTGCGCACCACGGTAGAGCAGCAGGGTGATGATCACCATGGAGATCATGAA
>JBEKCK010000039.1:0-22057 GCA_050014915.1 Acidimicrobiales bacterium
TAGTGGTGCAACGCGTAGGACATGACCTCTTGGAAGATTGGCGCGGCCACGGCGCCCCCGAAAATCGTCGTTTCGGGACGCTGCACCACCACGATCATCGACAGTACCGGGTCGTTCGCGGGAGCGAATCCGACGAAGCTCGCGTTGTAGTCCCCGACGAGGAGTTTGTCCTTCCCGGGATAGGGCATCGTGGCGGTGCCGGTCTTGCCGGCCACGCTGTAGCCGGGGATGATCGCGTTGGTGCCGGTGCCGGCGAGTACGACCTGTTCGAGCATCTTGACCATGGTCGCCGACACGCTCGGGCTGATCGCGACGCGCTTGGCGCTCGGCGCCGTGGCCTTCACGGTGCCGTTGGCGTAGACGTAGCCGCGGACCAGCTTCGGCTCGACGAAGACGCCACCGTTGGCGATCGCGTTGTAGGCGTCGAGGATCTGGATCGGTGGGACAGCGTCGACCTGACCGATCGGCAACGCGACCTGGTCACTCGCGTACCAGTCCGCGGCGTTCACGAGCAGGCCGGAGGACTGACCGGGGAAGTCGACGCCCGTCGGCTGGCCGAATCCGAGGCGCTCGACCTGGGCCAACAGACCGGCCTCGCCCACGCGCGTACCGATCTCGTAGGTGCCGATGTTCGACGACAGCGCCAACACCTGGGTCGCGGTGAGGTGTTCGAGCGGGTGCTGTTCGGCGTCGTGGAAGTAACGCCCGCCGACGACGACAGACGGCGGCACGGTTATCAAGGTCGAGGGCGTGATCAGTCCGGCCTGCAGCGCCGCCGAGAACGTGACGATCTTGAAGACCGAACCGGGTTCGTAGGTTTGGGTGAAAGCGAGGTTGTTGATCGTCTGCTCGATGCCCGGCACCCCGACGCTTCGTCCCCACACCGGGTCCGTGCCGAGCACGCCGGGGTGCGACTTGGTATTCGCCAGTGACGCGTCGGCGAGGATCTCGCCCGTCTTCACGTCCATCACGACCGCGACGCCGGACACCGCGTCGGTCGCGGCCAACTGTCGCGCGAGGTCGCGCTCAGCCACGAACTGCAGCGACGTATCGAGCGTCAGTTCGAGCCCGACGCCGGGCTTGGCCCTTCGGATCACCGTGCTGAAGGAACTGGGCAGACTGACGCCGGAGGAGGAGACGAACTCGCGCGTGATACCCGTGCTCCCGGCGAGGAGTTTTTGGTACTGGTATTCGAGACCCGCGGAGCCGACCCCGGCGGCGTCCGTGCCACCGAGCACCGACGTCGCGATCGGCCCGTTGGGGTACGTCCGCACCGACGAGTTCTGGACGGTGATCCCCGGAAAGTTCAGAGACGCGAGCTTGCGCCCCGAGTTCAGGTTCAGTTCGTCGTTCAAGATGACGTACCCGTCCTTGGACTTCGAGAGGAGGGGCACCAGTCGATCGACGGGCAACTGGATGAGCGCCGACATCGCCTGGGCCTCGCGCTGCGGGTGTTTGATCTGCATGTCGTCGGCGATGACCAGTGACGTCGGGCGCGACACGGCGAGGATCTGTCCGTTGCGGTCGTAGATGCCGGCGCGTAGCGCCGTCGTCGTGAGGTTTACCCGGACCTGTTGTACCGAGAGCTTGGCGTAGTGCGCGTGATCGACCACCTGGATGAAGAAGAGACGCACCCCCAGGGCGACGAAGGCGAGCGCGAGGATCGAGCGGAGCATGACGAGGCGTCGCGGTCCGCTGACGCGTTGGCGCGCCGGGTGATGCAGGACCTGGGTGCGCGTGTGAGTCGGCGAATAGTGCGTGCTCACCGAATCGTCCTTGATGTAGCCGGTGCATAACCCAGGAACTTCGGTAGCCGCAAAGGCTCATCAAGTGACGTGGACGGGACTTGCGTCACCGAGACGGGATACACCAGGTGCAGGGCGCCGGCCTTGGTCGCGATGAGACTGGGCGCCGCGAGGTCGGTGTTGGATCCCACCTGCTCGGCGTAGGTCGATTCGGCCTGGAGGAGTTGACTCTGCAGCGCGTGGAGCTGCACCTGTCGATTGGCCACCACCATGCTGCCGGCCATCGAGAGCGCGAGCGCGACGATCACGATCACGCAGGACTTACGCAGTGACGACGTGCCGCGCCAGGTTCGAGTGACGGCGCGACGTCGCGGGGCGACCGCGACGTGCGTCGGACGTCGCGCGTCGGGTCGAGTTTGGGGACGCGTGCGCGGTCGCGTACCCGGTCGGGGGCGGCTGTCGACGCGCCGGGGAAAGGTGATGACACTCATCAGAGCTTCCGGGCTGCTCGCAGGCGCGCCGACCGGGCTCGGGGGTTCTGGTCGATCTCACTTTGGCTGGCGAGACGGGCGCTCGCCTTTAATACGGTGACGCGCGGTACCGCGCCGCAGACGCAACCGAGTTCGGGCGGGCAGTGGCACCCGCCCGTCGATGCTTCGTGGAGGACGGACTTCACGACGCGGTCCTCCCCCGAGTGATACGAGATCACCGCGACGAGCCCGCCGGCGGAGAGCACGTCCAGGGCCGCGTCGAGACCGGCGCTCAGCTCCTCGACTTCGTTGTTGACCGCGACGCGCAGGGCCTGGAAGACCCGCGTCGCGACGTGCCCGCGCCGGCGCGCCGCCATCGGGACCGCTCGTTCCACGGCTTCGGTCAGCTCGTTCGTCGTCTGGGGCTGGCGCTCGAGCACCGACTTGGCGATCGAACCGGCGAAGCGACTCTCTCCGTTTTCGCGTAGCAGCCGTACGAACTGGTGCTGGTCGACGTGGCTGAGGTACTGCGCGGCGGTTTCGCCTCGGGTCGGGTCCATGCGCATGTCGAGCGGCGCGTCGGCGCGAAAGGAGAATCCGCGACTCGCGTCGTCGAGTTGGTGCGACGAGACACCCAGGTCCATGAGGACACCGACGATTGGATCGCCGCCGACGAAGTCGGCGTTTCGCTCCAACGCGTCGCTCAATTGGCCGAAGGTCGCGTCCAGGATGCGGACGCGACCCTCGAACGTGGCGAGTCGCTCCCCGGCGGCGGCTCGGGCATCGGGGTCTCGGTCGATGCCAAGAATGCGCAGTTGTGGTGCAGCGCTGAGCAGTGCGTAGGCGTGGCCGCCGCCGCCCAACGTGGCGTCGATGACGACGCCCGCCGCCTGACGGGTGAAGAGGTCGACGATCTCTGCCTCAAGCACTGGTACGTGAAATTGGTCCTGGGCCATCTGCAGCCTTTCAATCGTCAAGACGGGAGAGCAGGCGGAGGAGGATTCTCTACCCGTCTTGACGATTGCCAGGCTGCGCATGGTCCGCGGCCGATACTTCTGTTGCACTCCATTCATTAGTCACTGCCCTGCTTGAAAAGCTCCTCGGCCGAGTTGACCTGCTCGGCGTAGATCTCGGGATTCCAGAGTTCGATGTGATCGATCGATCCCACGATCAAGACGTCGCCACTCAACTTCCCGTACTCACGGATGGCCGAGGGCAACGCGAATCGTCCCTGCTTGTCGAATTCGACGTCCGAGGAGTTCGCGGCCCAGTAGCGCATCTGCTTACGCTCCACCGATCCACCGGAACGGCTCTGCTCGAGGCGCTCGTCGCTCTGGCGGGTGAACTCGCCGGGCGTCCAGAGCGCGATGCACCCTTCGGTGTTCGGGCTGAGGTGACCACCGCGTTCGAACTCCGCTCGAAACTTGGCGGGCAGGATGAGTCGACCCTTGGCGTCCAGCGTGTGCTGGTACTGGCCAACAAATCCGAGCATCGACGATCCTCCCACGGTCACCACTTTCCCCCATTCGGTGACACATTACACCACCTAACACCACTTGAATGCAAATCGGAACAATTTGGAACCAATTTTGAGGTCGCTTTGACGTGCCCGGTGATGGGTCGCGGTCACGACGCGGAGGGGTTCGCTCGCTAGGCGTGAAGGGGGAAGCTACGGTACTGCCAGGGACCACTCGAACGGCGCAGGGCCTCTATCAGATCCTCGGGACTGGCGTCAACGAGTGACGAAAGGACCTGATGGCCGAGGGCCTCGGCGAGTCCGGCGGGCACGTCCTTGAGATAACGAAGGACGTCCACGGAGTCGTGGGCGTGCATGACGGTGGAGAGGAAGAGGCCCTCTCGCACGCGCCACTGCGTGACCCCCACCGCCTTTCGGTCATCGACGAAGACCTCGCCCGGACCGCGTCCGGCAAAGCACACCAGTCGATGGGCCGGGTCTCCCTCAAGTGGTCCGTCGTGCACCGTCACCGCACCGTGGACCATCGGACGCAAGACGTCGGCCCACCACTGACCGGCCATGCGTGAAGAGGCGTGCACGTCACGTCGCCAGCGCGCGTCGGCGGCGGGGATCCACCAATCGATCCAGAGGTCCCCAGGTCGTAAGAGTACGAGTCCGCCGCCGCCCCGCCGACGTCGCAGCGCCACGTCGCCGACTCGTTCTTCGTCGAGCAGATCGATCGACTGCGCGCTGCCCAGGACCAGGGTCGCGCGGTCCGGTCGCACGGCGTAGATCGTGGCCTCCGGTTCACTGCGTACCGCGTCGTAGTCGTACAACTCGGTGAGGTCCAACCTCACGACGCCCGGGGTAGGTACGGCGCCCACAGCGGGTCCGGGTCCGGGAGGTGACGCCAGCGCCACCACGGCCCGTCCGGTATCCGGGGTTCGAAGTGCATGCGCCAGCCGATCTCTTCGAGCAGTCGATCGCCCTTTTGCATGTTGTGGCGTCGACAGGCCGCCACGACGTTCGTCCACTCGTGTCGACCGCCACGGCTGCGCGGCACGACGTGGTCGATCGTGTCGGCGTGCTCGAGGCAGTACGCGCAGCGATAGCTGTCGCGCAACAAGAGTGAGCGCCGCGTCAAAGGTGGCGTGCGCACCTTTGACGGCAGCTTCACCATGTCGTGCAGTCGGACGATCGCCGGAATCTGGACGATGACCGAGGCCGATCGACAGACGTTCGGATGTTCCGGCGTGACGATCGGCTCAGCGCGTCCGGCGAGCATCAGCACGACCGCTCGACGCTCGCTCACGAGTTGGAGCGGTTCGAACGTCGCGTTCAAGAGAAGGACGCGACTCACGAGCGTCCCCGTGGTTGTCGCAGCGCCCACGTCGCGGCGTCGACCATCGACGAGGGGCTGAGGCGGCTCGAGGCGCTTCCGTTCACCGTCGCGAGTCGGAACTGCCAGTACTCCGGCGCGGGCACCGGCAGGAACGGCGGGTGACGCAGCCACTCTTCGCGACGTAGTCGCCAGGCGGCGCGCGCCAGTATGAGCGCACTCGCGGGTCGGCGCCAGAGGTATCGCCCCAGCCCGGGTGCCCACAGGCCCTTCACGATCGTCCCCGCCACCCGACGAGCGCCGCTCCGAGCAACGGGCCGTCGGCCCCGAGTTCGGATCGCGAAATCTCGAGATGTTCGGAGTAGGGCAGTCGCGCCATCGCCCGCGCCGATTTGTTGGCGACGTCGAAGAACTCGTCACCGAAGCCGAGCGCCACCGATCCGGCGATGTAGCAGTGATTGAAGTCGAGCACCGACGCGAGCGTGCCGACGGCGCGACCGACGAGGTCGGCGCTACGCACCCGCGTGGCGTCGTCGGCGTCGGCCGGGCTCCGTCCGGTGAGGGCTTCGATCGCCCAGCCCGACGCTTCGGCCTCGAGACATCCGAGCGCGCCGCACGAACAGAGGTTGCCGTTCGGCACGACGTTGAGGTGTCCGATGTGTCCGGCGTTGCCGGAGTCGCCGTCGAGCAACTCGCCGTTGATAACGAGTCCCCCACCCACGCCCGTCGACACGACCATCGACAGGTACGACGAATCGTCGCGGGCGGCGCCGTACGCACCCTCGGCGAGCGCCAGGGCTCGCGCGTCTCCGTCGACGTAGACCTCGAGACCGAGCGCGTCGCGCAACGTGCGCCGCAGTGGGAAACCACGCCACTGCGGGATGTTCAGCGGCGAGACCTCTTCTCCCCCGCGACTCATCGGTCCGGCGCTTCCGACACCCACGACCTCGACTGGACCTTCGTCCATCACGCGCCGAGCCAGTTCGATGACCGCGGTGGCTAGATCGTCGTGGTGATCGGCGTCGTTGATTCGCGATCTCGATCGCATCGTGCCGTCGGCGTCGACGATCGCCGCTTCGACTTTGGTCGCACCGATATCCAGGGCCAGACACGGGGGCGCGTTACGCGCAACCCCGACGCCGGTCATTCTCGAGTGCGGCGCTGACGCGACAACCAGTCGCGAAGCGAACTGGTCCGGGGACCGTAGTTCGCGCGGGTGTCGTCACCTTGGCTCGGACGGGTGATGTCCTGCCACGATGCACGTCCCATAAGACGAGCGTTTCGCTCGATTACCACTGCGGATATGAACATCAACGCGACCCCGACGAGGCCCAGGAGGACCGAGCTGGAGAAGCAGAGGATGAGGATCAGTAGGCCCGCGACGAAGCCGGCGATGCCCCAGCGCACACGCCGACCTCCGTGGGAGTAGACGTTCGTCTCGCGAACGTTTTTGGCGAATCGAGGATCCTGCTTCGAAAGTGACTCTTCGAGTTCGGCCAGGATTCGCTGTTCATGCTCTGAAAGTGGCATCGCGTCTCCCTTCCTTAGATCCTGGACCCATAGTAGTTACTCGTCATCAGTGTCCGCACGTCACTTATTGCTTCCTTACCATCGTAAAATAGGGCCAGACTGAAGGAGATCGGTGACCGAGACGAACCTGCGCGTGGCCATGATCTGCACCGGCAACATCTGTCGCTCTCCCATGGCCGAGGTGGTCGTGAAGAAGTTCGTGGACGCCGATTCGTCGCTTCGTGGTTCCGTCCACGTCACGAGCGCCGGTACCGCCAACTGGCACGTCGGCAGTCCGATGGACGATCGGGCGCGCCGGGCCCTCGACCGCGCGGGCTTTGACGGCGTCGGTTCGCTCGCCACCTACGCGGACCGGGCCTACCTGGACGACCAGGACCTCATCATCGGCATGACTCGTGAGCACGTTCACGAAGTGAGGAAACGGCTGACGAACGAGGCGACCGAGGTGCTCTTGCTGCGCAACTTGATCGAACCCGGTCGCAACCTCGACCTCTTCGATCCCTACTACGGCGGCGACGATGAGTTCGACGAGTGTCTCGGGGTGCTCAGACGAGGGGGTCGGCGTTTGACATCGGAATTTCGTCAGCGACTGGATGGAGACTCGTCCGGAGCTTGATCTCCGGCAACGTCAACGACAGGATTACGGCGAGCACGCCGATCGGCACCGCGAATCGGTAGATCTCTTCGATTGAACCCGACACGGCGTGCAGGATTACCGAGAGTTCGTTCAGGGGAAGTCGCCTGAGGTTCTTCGGTGTCCAGAGCAACGGCGACGGCAGCGTGTGCACCGACGGGTTCGCCTTCAGTCCGGCGGCCAGCTGGTGTGGCAGCGCGTTCACGTAGAGCGCGCCGAACACCGCGGTCCCGAACGAGCCGCCGATGGACCGGAAGAAGTTCGCGCCGGCCGTCGCCGCACCGAGGTCTTCGTGTTGCACGGCGTTCTGCACGGCCGTGATGAGGACCTGCATCACCAACCCGAGTCCCGTTCCGAGGATGAGCATGTAGAGCGCGAGCGTCAGTTCGGAGGTGGCGACACCGATCGTGCCGAACAGTCCCAGCCCGATGGTCATCACCGCGGTGCCGAGGATTGGGAACGGACGGTAGCGCCATCCCTTGGAGACGAGTTGACCGGTGACGATCGACGCGATGAGTAGTCCGGCCATCATCGGGAGCAGTCGTAGTCCGGAGTCCGTGGGCGTCGCGCCGCGCACGTCCTGGAAGTAGAGCGGGAGGAACGTCAACGCGCCGAACATGGCGAAGCCCACGACGAAACCGATGGCCGAGGCCGACGAGAAGACGCGATTCGCGAAGAGGCGCGGCGCCAGGATCGGCTCACTCGAGCGCCGCTCGATCATGACGAAGAAGACGCCGGCGATGACGCCGACGACGAGCAACGTGACCGACTTCCATCCGAGCCACGCGAGCGAGGTCCCGCCGAGGGACGTGAACAGGATCAGACACGAGGCCGAGATCGTCAACACGACGATGCCCGCGTAGTCGATGACGTGCTGCACGCGTACGCCGGCGCTCGGCAACACCGCGGCGGTGACGATCAAGGCCGCGATTCCGAACGGGAGGTTCACGAAGAAGATCCAGCGCCACGAGAAGTACTCGACGATGAAGCCGCCGATGAGGGGCCCGATCACCGTGGCGGCGCCGAACGTCGCACCGAAGAATCCGGCGTAGCGACCGCGCTCGCGAGGCGGCACGATGTCGGCGATGATCGCCTGGGCGCCCACCATGAGGCCGCCGCCGCCGAGGCCCTGGAGCGCGCGGAAGAGGATCAGCTCGACCATGCTGTGGGCCGCGCCGCACAGCATGCTCCCGATCAAGAAGAGGATGATCGCGGCCTGGAAGTAGACCTTGCGACCGTGCAGGTCCCCCAACTTGCCCCAGAGTGGAGTGCTGACGGTCGACGAGAGGAGGTACGCGACGACAACCCAGCTCAGGTGACTCGCCCCGTGCAGGTCGCCGACGATCGTCGGTAACGCGGTTGCGACGATCGTGCTGTCGAGCGCGGCCAGGAGCATCCCCAACATCAGGGCGCCGAAGACGAAGTACAACTCCCTCTTGGGCATTGGGACAGCGAGGTCAGAATCCATTCAGCAAATCCACTCCAGAAGAGACGACGGGGCTAACACCACTCGCGATTGGCTATCACCTTAGTTGAGCACTCCGACATTTGGTCCACGCGCAACGTGCTCACTAACTTGGACCAAAAGGGGACCAATGAAAACGCGACTCACTCAGATGTTGAACATCGAACACCCGGTGATGCTCGCCGGCATGGGCGGCGTCGCCTACAGCGCGCTGGCGGCGGCGGTCTCGAACGCCGGTGGCTACGGATGCCTCGGGGCCTCCACCATGTCGAGCGAGCGTCTCTCGCACGAGATCGCGGCCACGCGAGAACTCACGACCAAGCCCTTCGGTGTCGACCTCCTGACCGCCTTTCCCGAAACGCTCAAGCACAATGTCGAACTGCTGATCGAGGGCGGCGCCAGCACGTTCGTGGCCGGGCTCGGTGTGCCCCGCCACGTCATCGACCTCTGCCACGACCACGGGGTGCTGGTCGTCTCGATGTGTGGCAAGGTCGAACACGCCAAACGCGCGCTCGACGCGGGCTGTGATCTCGTCGTCGCGCAGGGCACCGAGGCCGGTGGTCACACCGGCACCGTGGCGACACTCCCCCTCGTGCCGCTGATCGTCGACGCCATGGACGGCGCGATCCCGGTCGTCGCCGCCGGTGGGATCTTCGACGGTCGTGGGCTCGCGGCGGCGTTGTCGTTGGGCGCGGTCGGGGTGTGGATCGGGACGCGCTTCATCGCCACGCCGGAGGCACGCGCGATACCGGGATACCGTGAGACGATTCTCGCGACGCGCGAGGACGGCACCGTCGTTTCACGGGCGTTCAGTGGCAAGACCATGCGTGTACTGCGCAACGAGACGACCGATCGTTACGACGCCGATCCGTCGCTGCTGAAGAAGTTCCCGGACCAGTTGGCCGTCGCGTTCAACGACGGGACGTTCCACCTCGGTGGCGACGAGCACACCACCGGCATCGATCCGCGCCGAGAGGGGTACCCGGCCGGTCAGGCCGTCGGTGCGATCACGTCGATAGTCCCGGCCGGCGACATCGTGCGATCGATCGTCGCAGAGGCGCAACGCGTGATCGACGGGCTCAGCGCGTTCTAGCCGGTCCGACGGACCTAGTGTTTTTGCATGACCCAAACGAGCCCGACCGTCGAGGAGATCCTCTCGGCGATTCGTGGTTCCGCGAAACGCGTTACCGTCGCCAAGCGCACCGTCGCCGAGGTCCTGGTCGGCGCCGCCGGCCACCTCACGGCCGAGGAGATCACCCAGGAGGTCCAGGCGCGCCAACCGGACGTCAGCCCCTCGACGGTCTATCGAATCCTCGAGGAGTTCGAGGCGATGCAGATCGTCGTGCACGCGCACCTCGACCAACACGCGGCCGTGTTCCACCTGGCCGGCGCCGTCCACGGCCACCTCACCTGCGATGAGTGTGGCGACACGTTCGAGATCCCGGCCGCGCATTTCGATGCCCTTAGTAAGGACCTCATGCGGACCTTCGGATTCATGTTGGACCGTCACCACGTCGCGGTGACCGGCACGTGCGAGTACTGCCAGGCGAACCGACGCCTGTAGGAGAGCTCACTCTTAACGGGTTCTTAGCGCGCTCACCCGAGAAATCGTAGGGACGTGGGTAAGGTCTCTTCAGGTACCCCGTGATCAAGATCGACCATCTGACGAAGCGTTACGGCGACACGCTCGCGGTCGATGACCTGAACTTCGACGTGAATCCCGGCGTCGTGACGGGCTTTCTCGGACCGAACGGATCGGGCAAGTCCACGACGATGCGGATCATCCTCGGCCTCGACCACGCGACGAAGGGTCAGGCCACGGTCAACGGCGTGCGCTACGCCGAACTGAAGGATCCGATGCGTTCGGTTGGGGCGCTCCTCGACGCCAAGGCGGTCCACCCCGGGCGCACGGCGCGCAACCACCTGCGCGCACTGGCCGCGACGAATCAGATCAAGCGGTCACGCGTCGACGAGGTGCTGGACTTCGTGGGCATCGCCTCGGTCGCCGACAAGAAAGTGGGCACGTTCTCCCTCGGGATGAGTCAACGTCTCGGCATCGCCGGGGCGCTGCTGGGTGACCCCGGGATCTTGCTCTTCGATGAGCCCGTGAACGGACTCGACCCCGAAGGCATCAAGTGGATCCGCGAGTTCTTCCGAGCCCTGGCGAACGAGGGCCGTACGGTCTTCGTCAGTTCGCACCTCATGAGCGAGATGGCCGTCAGCGCCGATGAGATCATCGTGATCGGTCGCGGTCGGTTCATCACGTCCGGCTCCGTCAATGACCTCACGAAGAACGCCGAGGGGACCGTGTTGGTACGGGCGTCGGACCACGACAAGCTGGCCCAAGTGCTGACCTCGAATCACGGCGTCGTGCGCGACGCGAACGACGAGGGCCTCACCATTGGTGGACTCACCTCGGACCAGGTCGGCACGTTGGCCTTCGACGCGGGCATCACCGTCTATGAACTGACGCCGCAGCGCGCGTCGCTCGAGGAGGTCTTCATGGACCTCACCGCCGACGCCGTCGAGTACGGCCACCAGCCGGAACCGGCCCATGGCGAGTGAGTCCACGTTGGCGGCGTCGACGAACGCCGAGTGGATCAAGTTCCGGACCGTGCGCTCTTCGATCATGGGCGTGATCGTGACGGTGCTGTTGACGGTCGGACTCGGAGTCCTCATCACGACCTTGATCCGAACCCACTGGAGCCAGTTCGGGGCCCTGCGTGTCGCGACCTTCGACCCGGTCTCGAGTTCACTGCGCGGCAGCCTCTTCGCCCAGTTCGCGGTCGGGGTCATCGGGACACTATTTATTACGAGCGAGTACACGTCGGGATCGATCCGCACGACGCTCACCGCCGTTCCCAACCGCTTCCGGTTGATCGCCTCGAAGGTGATCGTGCTCTTTCTCACGATGCTGATCCTCGGGGAGTTCGTCTGCTTCGCCGCCTTCCTGATCGGTCAGCGGATCTATCTGGGCGTCGTACCGACGGCGTCGATCGGCAACGGCACGGTCCTGCGATCGGTGGTGCTGGCCGGGTTGTACCTCACGCTGCTGTCGGTCTTCGCCTTCGCACTCGGCTTGATCCTTCGACAGAGTGCCGCGACCATCAGCGTCTACGTGTCGCTCCTGTTGATCGTGCCGATCATCGGTCTCTTCTTTCCCCAGAACTGGCAGAACGACTTCATGCGTTTCGAACCCTCCACGCTCGGTATCTCGATGGAGTCTCCCTTCGCGCCGTCGAACACCTTCGGCGCCTGGAGCGCGACGCTGATCCTCCTGGCGTACGTCGTGGGCACGATGGTGGTCGCCGTCGTGCTCTTCCAACGACGCGACGCCGGCTCCAATCAGTAACGCAGTCCTAGAGTGACCTCATGGATCTGACCGAGGCGCTGCGCACGACCGGTTCGGTTCGCGTGTTCCTCGATGATCCGGTGAGCGACGAGACCCTCTACGCGATTCTCGACGACGCCCGCTTCGCGCCCTCCGGCGGCAATCGCCAGGCGTGGCGCGTGATCGTCGTGAAGGACGAGGCGCGTCGACGCGCGGTGCGCGACCTCTACCTCGACGGCTGGCACGACTACGTCGCGCACGTGTTGGCCGGGCTCGTCCCGTTCTCCGCGCTCGCCAGCGACGAGGACCGGGCCGCGGCGCTCGCCAAACGTGACGCGGCGATCGCGACCTCCCGACCGGACGGCTTCCCCGAGACGCTTGACCAGGTGCCGGTGATGCTCGTCATCTGCGCCGACCTCAACGCGCTCGCGGCGGTCGACCGCGACCTCGACCGCTACCAGATGGTCGGCGGCGCGTCGATCTACCCGTTCGCGTGGAACATCCTGCTGGCGGCGCGAGCCCGCGGACTCGGCGGCGTCATGACGACGATCGCGACGCGCAACGAGTCGGGCGTGCGCGCGGTCCTGGAAATCCCGAACGATCAGATCGTCGCGTCCGTCGTGGCGCTCGGCTACCCGGTGAGCCGAGCGACGAAGCTGAAGCGTCGAGCCGTCGAGGCGTTCACGACCAGCGACACCTTCGGTGGCGACCCGTTCACTGCGACGAACTAGTCCCCGAAGATATCGTCGGTGTCCTCACCCAAACGCCGCGGTCCCCGACGGACGCGGGGTCGAGCGCCGTCGATGACCAGCGGCGTGCGCATGGTCGCCACTTCCCCGGCGGGTGTCGCCATCGTCCCGACGAAGTCGCCGTTGCGGATCTGCGCCTGATCGAACGCGCCGGCCACGTCGAGAATCGGAGCGTGGGGCACGCCCGACGTCGCGAGCGTTTGGAGCCAGTCATCGGTCGAGTGCGCGGAGAAGATCCGATTGAGCTCGGAACGAAGCTCGTCACGTTCCATCACCCGCCGCGCGTTCTGCGACCACGACCGGTGAGCGGAGAGTTCGGCGTCGCCGAGGACCTCGACGAGTCGAACGAACTGCGCGTCGGTCCCGACAGCGAGCAGGATGAACCCGTCCGACGTCGTCACCGGTCCGTAGGGCGTGATGCTCGGGTGATCGTTGCCGAGTCGCGTCGGGTTCACGTTGGTGGCGAGGTAGCCCTGGGCCTGGTTGACCAGTGCGCTCATGGTCGATTCCAACATCGGCGCCTCGAAGTGTCGACCGGGTCGTCCGGCGAGGCGTGCGTACAGTCCCGCGAGGAGGCCGACCGCGCCGTAGAGCCCGGTGACAAAGTCCGCGATCGGCGCGCCGACCTTCGTCGGATCATCGTCGGGCTCGCCGGTCACGCCCATGATCCCGGAGCGGGCCTGGGCCAACAGGTCGAAGGACGGTTGGTCGGCGACCGGGCCACCGAGGCTCGCCGGAGTGATGCTCACCCAGACACACCCGGGATTCGCCGCACGCAGCCGGTCGATGCCGAGCGACGAGAACTGACTCGGCAGATAGTTCTCCACCACGGCGTCCGCGAGGCGCACCAGTGCGGCGACCCGTTCGAAGTCGCGCGCCTCGCGGAGATCGGCCACCACGTTGCGGCGATGGCGATTGACCGCCAAGTAATAGGTCGCGTCGTCGCCGAAACGAGGCGGCGCGAGGGAGCGCACCGGATCACCGCCCGGCGCCTCGACCTTGATCACGTCAGCCCCGAGGTCGCCCGCGATCATCGCGCAGAGCGGCCCGGCGAGCACGCGCGACAGGTCCAGTACCCGAACGCCCTCGAGGGGCAGTCCCGTGCCGACGTTCGTCGGGTCCAGGTCCCAGGTCATCAGAGAACCTTGGAGAGGAAACTCTGGAGGCGCGCCGACGCCGGCGACGTGAGGACCACTTTGGGATCGCCGGACTCTTCGATGACGCCCTGATCCAAGAAGTACACCGTGTTCGCCACCTCTTTGGCGAAGTTCATTTCGTGGGTCACGACGATCATCGTCATGCCGCTGCGGGCGAGGTCCTTCATGACGTCGAGCACCTCGCCCACCAACTCCGGGTCGAGAGCGGAGGTCGGCTCATCGAAGAGCATCAACTTGGGATCCATCGCGAGCGCACGAGCGATGGCCACTCGTTGCTGTTGTCCACCGGAGAGTTGGGCCGGATAGTGCCGTTCCTTGCTGTCCAGTCCGACGCGGGTCAGGAGTTCGCGGGCCTTGGCGATCGCCGCCTCCTCCTTGACGCCCTTCACCCGAATCTGTCCGATCGTGATGTTCTCGAGGACGGTCAGGTGTTGGAAGAGGTTGAATCGTTGGAACACCATCCCGATCTGCGCCCGCTCTCCGCAGATCCTCTTGTCACTCAACTCATAGAGCCGCCCGCTGCGCAACTCGTAGCCCACGAGCTCGCCGTCCACGAGTAGTTCTCCGGCGTCGTGCTTCTCCAGGTGGTTGATGCAACGAAGCAGCGTGCTCTTGCCCGAGCCGGACGGTCCGATGAGGCACGTCACTTCGCCGCGCGTCACGGTGAGGTCGACGCCGCGCAGCACTTCGAGGCCGAAGTACGACTTGCGTACGCCGATTGCCTCGACCATGGGCGTCGTCACGAGGTCACCCCGCTCGGCACGCCGCGCTTGGTCCGGTACTTCGAGGCGATGCCCTTCAGGTCGTCGCGAAGGCGTTGGATCGGAGTCGGCGGTGGGTTGCGCAGCGCACCTTTCGCGTAGTGACGCTCTAGATAGAACTGGCCGATCGAGAGCACGGTCGTGACGATCAGGTACCAGATGCTCGCGACGATGAGCAGCGGCATGACCTGGAAGTTGGCCGCCGAGATGTTCGTAACGGCGCCCAGCAGTTCAATGACACCGACGGTGCTGGCGAGCGAGGTGGTCTTCAACATCGAGATGACTTCGTTGCCGGTCGGCGGGATGATCACGCGCATGGCCTGCGGCAACACCACGAGTCGCAGCGACTGACCTCGCGTCATGCCGATCGACGTCGCCGCCTCGACTTGTCCTTCGTCGACCGCCAAGAGACCGGCCCGTGCGATCTCCGACATGTACGCCGCCTCGTTGAGGCCGAGCGCGATCATCGCCGATCGGAAGGGGTTCAGGATCGACAGAAGGTTGAGGTGCAGGAACGTCACGTGTAGGAACGGAAGTCCGATGGTGATCGACGTGTACAGGGCGGTGATGTTGAACCAAAAGAAGAGCTGGACGAGCACGGGCGTGCCGCGAAAGAACCACGTGTAGGTCCACGCGGTCGATGAGAGGAGTCGACTCTGCGAACGACGCATCACCGCGAGGATGACGCCGAGCACGATCCCGATCGTCATGGCGAGCACCGTCAACCACAACGTCAGATAGAGACCGTGGATGACGTCGTAGGTCGTGAAGTAGTGGAAGACGATGTTCCAATAAAATCGCCACCGGAGCGGTTGGTGACAGTGCCGGATCCCCTGGACTCTCGTGCAGACGTTGACGCCGGTTCCGACCTTCGAAAGGATCGTGTGCACGACCATCGCGAGAAAGATCACCACGGCGACGGTGCCGACCCAGCGACGGTAATGACGAACGGGGACGACCTTGACCGCGTCGTCCCCGTTAGAAGTCATGTTGGTTTCCTACTACAAGTCCTAGGAGAGAGCTCCGTTGAGGACGATCTTCGACGACGGCAGCGCGCCGCCGGTGACGCCCCACTTGACCAGGATCGCGTGATAGGTACCGTTGGCGATCAAGGTCTTCACCGCGGCCTGGATCGCCTTGGCGAGTCCGGTGCCGGCCGTGGTCTTCGGCGTGGCGATGCCGTACGGCGCGACTTCGATCGCGTTGCCGACGACCTTGAACAGACCGTTCGAGGTCGACGCGATGAAACCGGCGATCTGACTATCGACGAAGCCGAACGTCGCACGACCCGACGACACCGCGAGATTGGCCTCGGTCTGCGTGGGGAACGTGAGGACGGTCAGCTTCTTGCTGACCGGGCACGTCTTCTTGGTGTTGTTCGCGTCCGACTGTTCCGTCGTCCCCGTTTCGACCGCGACGGTCGTGCCGCAGAAGCTCTTGAGGCCAGTGAACTTCGCCTTCGTGGAGCTCTTGGCGTAGACGCCCTCGCCCGCCTGGAAGTAGTCGACGAAGTTGACGGACTTCTCACGAGTCTTGTTGTCGGTGAACGACGAGTTGCCGATTTGGTAGCGCCCACTGTCGATACCACCGATGATGTCGTCGAAGGTCACGTTGTTCTCGGTCTCCTTGAGTCCCAAGGTCGTCGCGACGGCCTTGAACAGGTCGACGTCGAAGCCGATCATCGTGGTGCCCTTCATCGACTCGTCGGGCGGATAGGTGGCGTCCGTGGCGACCTGCAGGGTCGTGCCCTTGTACACCGACGGCACGAGCTTCGCGTCCGCCGCGTTGTACTTGCCCGCTATGGAGCCCGCCCCCGCCACAGTGATGCTCGTGGCCAGCATCACAGAGGTGACTGCCGTCATGACCAGAACCTGACGGATTCGTGTTAAGCGCTGCATGAAATCTCCCTATTCCCCTCGCCGAGGTCGGCGTCTGGGTTCTATTGATACCAGAAATCCCGGCCCTTTAACCCGCAGTGGCGCCGGTCACCTCATTGCTCGAGAACCAACTCCGATTCCGGCGACGTATTTCCGGCCGGCAAGTAGCAGAACACGACGATCGCGACCACCAGGGCCGTTATGGCCGCGACCAGACAGCCACGATGGAATCCGTCCATGAAGGCCGCCGTCAGTTTGGGGGCCAAGTACGTTTGCGCCGACGCCGAAAAGTGCGTCAAGGTCGTCTTGGCGGCCTCCATGGAGCTCTGCGCGACGTTCAATTGACGACCCGACAGACCGCGAAATGCTCGCCGAACGGCCGGCCCGAACAGCGAGGCGAACACGGAGCCGATGATCGCCACGCCCAGCGTGCCGCCGAGCTCTCGAGTGGTCTCGTTGCCCGCCGCGCCGGCGCCGAGCTGATCGAGCTCGAGCGTGTCCATCGTGGCGGCGACCGAGGGCGCGTTCACGAGTGAGAAGCCCACCGCCAGAGTGATCATCGACCCGATGATCGGACCCACGTAGGCCGCGTCCGCCGACATCATCGAGAGCCACGCCAGGGCCGCCGCGGTGACGAGGAGACCGATCGACACGACGAAGCGATTGCCGAGGCGAAGCGCCGCCAGTACCCCGAGTGGTGTGGCGACCATGACCGTGAAGGCGTAGGGCAAGGTATGGACTCCGGCCGACAGCGGCGAGTAGCCCCGCACCAATTGGAAGTACTGCGTCACGAGGAAGATGAATCCGAAGAGGCAGAAGAAGTTCGTGGCCATCGCCCCCGCGCTGGCCGCATAGGTCCGATTGCTGAAGATGCGCACGTTCATGAGAGGACCCTCGCGACCCAACTCATAGTTCGCGAAACCGCTGAGCAGTAGTACGGCGGCGCCGAAGAGCACCAGCGTGGGTGAGGAGCGCCAGCCCCACGAGGGTCCTTGGATGATCGCCAGAATGAGCGCGGTCACGCCCGCCGTACCGAGCAACAGTCCCCCGAGGTCCAGTCGGTGGCGATCGGGGTTCGTCGACTCCGGCACGACCGAGGCGATCGCGACGACGCCGATGAGTGCCACCGGAACGTTGACCAAGAAGATCGATCCGAAGTAGAAGTGCCGGAGCAGTAAACCTCCTCCGATCGGCCCCAGGGCGATGGCGATGCCGGTCGTGGCGCCCCAGAAGCCGAACGCCTTGGCCCGTTCACGACGGTCTTCGAAGACGACGGTCAGGGTCGACAGCGTGGCCGGGAAGATGAACGCGGCGCTGGCTCCCATCAAGGCGCGACCGGTCAGGAGCGTCGTCACGTTGTGCGAGAACGCCGCCAGGATCGAAAACGCCGCGAACGCGAAGAGCGCCATTTGCATTACGCGTTTGCGACCCCAACGATCGGAGAGGCCTCCCCCGGCGAGTAAGAGACCGGCGAAGGGCAACGAGTACCCGTCAACGATCCACTGGAGCGATGAGTTCGACGCGTGAAGGTCGCGAGAGATCGTGGGGAGCGCGACGTTGACGATCGTGTTGTCCACGACGACGAGGAAGACCGCGATGCAGAGAACGAACAGCACCAACCATCGCCGTTCACTGGCAAACGTCGGCACAGACCCCCCAAGAGTTGACTTCGTTCTGCACGGCCGTTCAATCGACTATTCGGCCAGACCGAACACATTCGACCTTACCCAACGCGACCAACGCGTTGCGGTATTACGAACACAACGGTGCTCGCTTCGCGCGTGGAAAGTACTACTGCGAAACGGCCGTCGCGAGCGGCGCGTCCTTGAAACCGGCCGGCCAACGACCCGGCCGACTCGGTCGCAACAACATGTCGGTCAAATCGCGTCGAAGGTGTTCCTGGCGCCAGACCAGTTGCTCCTGGGCGCCACGCATGACGCGTTCGGCGTCTCGACATTCGGTGCGCCACGTGGCATCGGCCAGCAGGTCGAAGCAGCGGAACGTCCCGTCGGCGAACTGGACGTAGCCGAGGTCATCACTCACCGACGCGGCGAGGTTCGCGAGGGACAGGCTTCGGTCCTTCGGCCAGTCTCCGGTGACACTGCGCATGAAGTAGAGGCGGTAGTCCCACTCGTAGTGCGCGGCGTTGCGCCACGGCACGTCGAGTCCGGCCATCAGCGGCGTGAGTGAACGCCCGTCGCACTGGGCCGGCTCGTCAATCGCCAGGACGTCGGCCAACGTCGGCAAGAGGTCGACGTTCTCACTGAAGTTCGTGAGCACTCGTCCGGCGTTGGCGGAGTGGGGATCGCGCCACAGTCCGATGACGTGGTAGCTCTGCGGGAAGAAGCCCAGCTTCTCCTTGAGACCGTGGTCGCCCAACTGCTCGCCGTGGTCGGCCGTGATGACGACCAGGGTGTCCTCCCACTCCCCGCGCTCTTCGAGCGCTCGCACGATTCGCCCGAGCTGTGAGTCGACCTCGCTGATCATCCCGTAGTACTGCGCCTTCAGGGCGCGCATCTGATCGGGGTCGGTCGGCGCGGCGCTCGCCTCGGTACCCATCGCCGCGGCGTGGATCGCGTGGCGCTGATTCGCCGGCACCGGTGCGATCGGCATCTCGACGTCGGCCGGGTCGTACATGCGCGAGAACTCACCGGCCGCCGCGTAGGGCGGGTGGGGACGCAAGTAGCTGAGGTGGGCGAACCAACCGCTCTCCTGGGGCTCGAGCCACTCCAGGAACCGCGTCGTTAAGAAACCGCTGAGCGAGAGTTCGGCCGGACGATCGGGTTCGCCGCGCGCAGCCACCTCCCAGCCGTAGGGAACGTCGTAGCCCTTCGCGCGCAGGTGCTGGATCCAACCGGCCTGGCTCTCGGGCAGGTATAGACCGACCGAGAGTCCGGGCAACACGCCGTCGTAACTGTCGAGCCGGGGGTCGTCGCGGCCCTCGGCGTCCGCGGGATCGACGCCCTGATCGGTGTAGCCGAAGAGTGTCGGGTCGAAGCCCGCGCGCCGCGCGACGTGGGCAATGTTGTCGAGGCCCTTGGGCAGGGGCGTCCCGTTGGCGACGACCCGATTGTTCATCTGGTAGGTGCCGGTGTAGATCGCGGCGCGACCGGGTGAGCAGGGGGCGGCCTGGGAGTAGTGGCGTGAGAGCCGGACGCCCTCGCGCGCGATGCGGTCCAGCGTCGGTGTTTTCACGAGCGGGTGCCCGGCCGCACCATAGGAGTCGCCGCGGAACTGGTCCAGGGTGATGAACAGGACGTTCACTTGGCGAGCTCGACGTAACGGTGCATGTGCTCGGCCAGGTCGTCGACGATCTCGAGCGCCGCGGGCACCATCGTCGGCAGCCGCAGGAACCCGTGGATCATTCCCTCGGCCTCCAGCAACTCCACGCGAACGCCGAAGTGCTCGAGCAGTCCGGCGTAGGCGACCGCTTCGTCGCGCAGGGGATCGCACTCGGCCACCACCACGATCGCGGGCGGCGCGCCCGCGAGGTCGGTGAACATCAGCGGCGTGACGCGCGGATCGCTGTGATCGGTCCACCCGTCGAGGTAGAGCCGGTAGTCGTAGCGCAGGTGATCGATGTCGAGCGCGTGACCGACGCCGAACTCGTGGACCGAATCGGTGAACAGCTCCGGCCCGAGCGTCGGGTAGATCACCACCTGCGCGGCGATGCCCAGGTCTTCGTCCTTGGTCAGGGCGCA
Source organism: Acidimicrobiales bacterium (assembly GCA_050014915.1). Lineage (GTDB taxonomy): Bacteria > Actinomycetota > Acidimicrobiia > Acidimicrobiales > RAAP-2 > RAAP-2. Next base: position 20,216 of record JBEKCK010000039.1, read on the forward strand.
CGCGACGGTGATCAGTGTCGCGCCCGCCGAATCCCCCATCACGATGACCTCGGCACCGGGTTCGTCGAAGTCACCGAGGTGCGTGACCACGTAGCGGATCGTGTCGACGGCGTCGTTGATGCCAGCCGGGAAGGGATACTCCGGCGCCAGTCGGTATTCGACGGAGAGGAATCGCATTCTCGTATCCGAAGAGAGTCGGCGACACAGCGCGTCGTGGGTGTCGAGGTCACCCACGATGAAGCCGCCGCCGTGGAAGTAGACGACGAGCGCCTTACCCTCATCCTCGAACGGTACGTACAGCCGAGCCCTCAGCGTTCGCCCGTCCAGAGCGAGTGTCACTTCGCGGAGTGACGCCACGGCCTGCGGGTCGACACGGTTGGCCAGGGCCTGCTCTCGGTAGGCCGTGCGACGTTCGTCGGCGCTCAAGAGCGAGGGGTGGGGCACCGGTTCGGCGCGTACCGCGTTCACGTACGACTCGAGCGAGGGATGAACCACGGCGACCTCCTTCGCTAAAGATTACGCACCCGACACCGTCACGTCGTCGCGACACTCAGCCCTGAAGGTCATCCCATCTGCGCTCCACGTCGTCGATCGATGCCCGCCATCCCCGCTTGGCGGTCCGACGCGCTTGCTTGTGGAACGCCCGGATATCGCGCAGCGGTTCCTTCCACGCCGGCTCCGCGACGCTCAACGATTTCAACCAGGCGCCGGCGACCGCCTCGTCGTGGACGACGCCGAGTTTCGTCTGGGTCGTCTCGGCGGCGCGCGCCAACTTCACGGCCGGCTTGCCGGCCACGAGCCCGAGTACCTCGCAGGCGCACTGCAGTCGCTTCAGTTCGATGCGCACCTCGTGCAGGTTCTCGTTGTTCGAGTCGGCTCGGGCCTCTTGGGTCGCCTTACGCACCTCGCGCCAGGCGCGCTTGAGCTGGGCACCGAGCACCTCGAGCGCCGGTCCCTTGGCTTGCGGGTCGAACGCGACCGAGGAGCCGACGGTCGCGATCTCGTCGACCAGGAGCGCGTAGCGCTTCGTCGTACGCTCGAGCGCGCCGCGTTCCTGGGCCTCGCCGATGCGACGGTCCAGGCGCCGTGCGACCTCGGAGCGCACTGTCTCGTCCTCGACGAGCCCAAGAGACTTCTCGATCCCCGATCGAAGAACGTCGAGGTCACGGATCTCACCGAGCACACCCGCGTACCACGAGAGTTCGACCAGCATGGGACCGGCCCACTCGGGGTCGAAGAGTTTGGAGTAGGTGCGCAGTACCGATCGAAGGCGGCGCACACTGACGCGGGCCTGGTGGACCTGGCCGATCACGGTGTCTCGTCGGCGGGCCTCTCGACGCGGCAGCTGGAAGTCACCATCACCGCGCGACGCCTCGAGCAATTTGCCGGACTCTTCGCTCGTCAGGTCGTTGAGGAGGAAGTTGCGCGCGAACTGATCGAGCGCGTTGGCGATCACGAGGTCGGCGGTGGCGTCCGTTACCTCAACCACGGCGCCCCGTTCCCTGTCGTCGTGGTGCACACAACCGTAAATCTTCGGTAGTTCGGTCCGTCAGAGGCCTTTCACGACACGCATCATCTCGATGGTTAGAGATTCGAGTCTACGACGAGACTCGACCACCGCCGCTCGGCCCGAGCGGCTTCGTCGTGGCGAGTCGAGGAATCGACCGAAACGTCGCGTGAAATAGACATCCCGGCCCGTTGGGCCGGGATGGGGAACTCGATGGAGCGGACGACCGGGCTCGAACCGGCGACCTCGACCTTGGCAAGGTCGCGCTCTACCAACTGAGCTACGTCCGCGTGGTCCCCAATAGTAGCCGAGGCGTCGATTGGAATCGACACCGG
>JBEKCK010000040.1:0-21526 GCA_050014915.1 Acidimicrobiales bacterium
GTTCGCAACTACGTCCAAAAAGGCGGCGAGTAGATGGGTCTACCGCTGTTCAACGCCTCGGACGATCCGGGGCCTTCGTTCTTCCACTTCGCCCAGTCGACCGGACTGACGCCGCCCGTCTCGAACGCCAACGCCACCTCGGCGCACGCGACGACGGTCATCGCCGTGCGTTACCTCGGTGGCGTCGTGATGGTGGGGGATCGACAGGCGACGGGGAACTACATCGCCAGCCGTGACGTCCGAAAGATCGAGGCGGCCGACAACTTCACGGCGCTCGCCATCTCGGGCACGGCGGCCCGGGGCATCGAGTTCGTCCGGATGGCGCAGCTGTCCTTCGAGCACTACGAGAAGATGACCGACACCGCGCTCAGCCTCGAGGGCAAGGCGAACTACCTCTCGCCGATCATCCAACGCAACAACCTCTCGTCGCCACTGCTCGTGCTGCCGCTCTTGGCCGGATGGGACAGCGCCCTCCAGATCGGACGGATCTTCGAGTACGACGGCGCCGGCGGCTGCTACGAGCGATTCGACTTCTCGACCATCGGTTCGGGCACCCCGTTCGCCGAGGGCACGCTACGACTCGGCTTCCACGCCGAGCTGGACCGCGACGGCGCGATCGAACTCGGTGCCCTCGCCATCTACGAAGCCGGCGACAACGACCCGAGCACCGGGGGACCGGACTTCGTGCGCAACCTCTTCCCCCAGATCGTCACGATCTCCGAGGACGGTTTCCAAGAACTCGCCTCCGAGGACGTCGCCGAACGCTTCCGAGTGATCAACGAGCGACGCACCCAGAGCGGCGGCGTGGCCGGAGGGTCGCTGCGATGAGCAACTACTTCTACGTCGCGCCCGAACAACTCATCCGCGACCGCGCCGAGTTCGCACAGAAGGGGATCGCGCGCGGCCGATCGATCGTCGGGGCGATCTTCGACGCCGGCGTCGTCCTGGTGGCGGAGAACCCGTCGGCGTCGCTCTTCAAGATCTCCGAGATCTACGACCGCATCGCCTTCGCCGGGGTGGGTAAGTACAACGAGTTCGACCGGCTCCGTGAGGCCGGCATCCGCTGGGCCGACTCGACGGGCTTCACCTACTCCCGCGGTGACGTCGACGTACGGGCCCTGGCGAACTACTACGCCCAGCACCTGGGCGACATGTTCACCGAGGGCCAAAAGCCGCTCGAGGTCGAGATCCTGGTCGCCCAGTTGGGCAACAAGACCCGACCGACGAAGCTGTACCGCATCGCCTACGAGGGCACCATCTCGGACGAGCCACGCTTCGCCGTACTCGGCGGCGACGCCGAGACGATCAAGTCCCGCTTCGCCGAGTCGGAGGACTCGCTCGAGAACCTCGCCACCACGCTCAAGAACGCCGTGAGCGCGCTGGCCGGACCGGACCGGGTCATCGAAGTCAGCGACCTCGAGGTCGGGATCCTCGAGGACCGGGGCGCCCGGCGCACGTTCACTCGTCTCAACGACGACCAAGTCAGCGAGCTCCTTCGCTGAGGAATCGAAGAGGGTGACCACGTGCTGCGACGCATCTACGGCATCGAGACCGAGTACGGAATCACGTTCTCGCTGCGCGGTCAACGTCGGCTGAGCCCCGACGAGGTCAGCCGCTTCCTCTTTCGCAAGGTCGTCGCGTGGGGGCGCTCGAGCAACGTCTTCTTGGAGAACGGCAGTCGCCTGTACCTCGACGTCGGATCGCACCCGGAGTACGCGACGGCCGAGTGCGACACGCTCGTCGACGCCGTGGCCCAGGACAAGGCCGGCGAGTCGATCCTGCGCGAACTCGTCGAGTACGCCCAGGGTCAACTGAGCGACGAGGGCATCCGCGGTGACATCTACCTCTTCAAGAACAACACCGACTCGACCGGCAACTCCTACGGCTGTCACGAGAACTACTGCATCGAGCGCATCGACGACCTGACCCGTCTCGAACAGGTCTTCATCCCGTACCTCATCAGCCGTCAGATCTTCACCGGGGCCGGCAAGGTCGTGACCAACGCCAAGGGCACGGCGTACTCGATGAGTCAACGCGCCGAACACATCTGGGAGGCGATCTCGTCGGCGACGACGCGGAGCCGCCCGATCATCAACACCCGTGACGAACCGCACGCGGACCCCGAGAAGTACCGACGGTTGCACGTCATCGTCGGCGACTCCAACATGAGCGAGTTCGCCACGTACCTCAAGCTCGGAACGGCCGCCGTGGTGCTCGCCATGATCGAGGACCGCAATACGGTCCTGCGCGACTACAACATGGCCTCACCCATCAACGCCCTGCGCGATATCTCCTACGACCTATGGAGCAAGGAGCCGGTCAAGTTGACCAACGGACGGGACCTGACGGCGCTCGAGATCCAAGACGACCTCTGCGAGCGGGCCGAACAGTTCCTACAGGGTCACCCTCTCCCGGCCGACCAAGTACACGCCGTGACGTTGTGGCGAGAGGTGATCGAGCAGTACCGCAACGACCCGATGGGTCTGGCCGACCGCGTCGATTGGATCGCCAAGTTGCAGATCATCGAGCGCGAGCGCGAGCGAAGCGGCGTCGAGTTGAGCGACCCCAAGATCGCCCTCATCGACCTGCTGTACCACGACACGTCATTCGAGCGCGGTCTCTACTACCGCCGTCAGGCGCGGGGGCACCTGCAGCGCATCGTCACCGACGAGGAGATCGCCACGGCGACGCACACGCCACCGCCGACCACGCGCGCGCACATGCGCGGCACGTTCATCAAGGCCGCGAAGGAGTGGCGTCGCGACTACACGGTCGACTGGGTCCACCTCAAGCTCAACGACGAAATGCAGCGCACCGTGTTGTTGAAAGATCCGTTCAAGAGCACGGACGAGCGATTCCAGAAGTTACTGCTCTCCTTAGAGCGCCACGGTTGAGTGGACTAAACTCGACGGGTGTCTGAAGTGACCCCCCTCGATTCATCCGGCGTCCTGACGTCCGAAGCGCCGACGCCGCCACCGGCGGCACCGAAACGCAGGAAGCCCCGGCGCCGCGCCCTCTTCGAGTGGACCGCGATCATCGTCATCGCCGTCCTGGTGTCGTTCCTCATGCGGACCTTCGCCTTCCAGACGTTCTTCATCCCGTCCGGCTCGATGGAGCCCACGCTTCAGTTGGGTGACCGCATTATCGTCAACAAGCTCAGCGTCGAATTCGGCACGATCAACATCGGTGACATCGTGGTGTTCAAGGCTCCACCGGCCGAGAACTGCGGAGAGCCGGTCACCGACCTCGTGAAACGAGTGATCGGCCTCCCCGGTGACACGCTCACCTCGAAGGGGAACACGATCTACGTGAACGGCAAGAAGCTCGACGAGAAGTGGCCCCACACCGAGCCGCTCGGTCAACCGATCGGCCACGTGCACGTGGGGCCCAATCAGTACTTCATGATGGGCGACAACCACTCTGACTCCTGCGACAGTCGGATGTGGGGCACCGTGCCGCGATCGGACATCATCGGCAAAGCGTTCGTGCGGATCTGGCCTCTATCCCGCATCGGATTTATCTAAGCCCCGACCTACAATGGTCTGATGTTCCTCAGTCCCGTCAAGCTCATGGTGATCGTGGCCGTGGTGTTGCTCTTGATGGGTCCCGACAAGCTGCCCGAGGTGGCCCACCGACTCGGTTCGAGTTGGCGCGCGCTTAAACGTCTGCAAGAGCGCGTCGAGTCCGAGGTGCGCGACGCCTTACCCGACCTGCCGAGCACCGGCGACATCGCACGGATCGTGCGTAGCCCTATCAACTTGTTGAACCAACTCTCCGATTCGGTCGACGCCAAGGAGGCCGCCGAATTGAGAAAGAACGCGCCACCCGTTGCTCCGGCCGAATCGGCACCGCTCATCACTCCGCCGAGTCGGCCAACGCCTGCGAGAACCGAGAGTTCGACGCTGCCACCCGATCCGTCCCTGAACTAGGTCGAGCGTGTCGCGATTCAGCAAAGCCCAATCCGGTATGACGCTGGCCGAACACCTCGCCGAGGTTCGCCACCGTTTTCTCGTCTCGGCGATCACGGTGTCCCTCTTCGGCGTCGTGGCCTTCATCTTCTACCCGCAGATTCTCGACTTCCTGCAGGGGCCGTACTGCGCCGCCCGCGACGCGGCTCACAAGAGCTGCGTCTTCCTGGTCACCAACCCGCTCGACGGCCTGACCCTGCGAATCAAGATCGGCTTCTTCGGGGGACTGCTGGCGGCGTCGCCGGTCCTCTTCTGGCAGTTCTGGCGTTTCATCACGCCGGGGCTCAAGGATCGAGAACGTCGCTACATCATCCCGTTCGTCTCGGCGTCCCTCTTCTTCTTCATCGCCGGGATGGTGGTCGCCTACTTCAGTTTCGCTCACGCGATCCAGTTCCTCGAGTCCATCGGGGGCAAGTCCCTCCTGACCGAGTACAACCCGAATCAGTACCTGACGCTGTTCTTGTTGATGATGTTCATCTTCGGCGTGACCTTCGAGTTTCCCGTCGTCCTGGTCGCCATGGAACTGGTCAACATCGTCACACCGGCGCAACTGCTGCACTACTGGCGCTACGCACTCATCGCCATCACGATCGCGTCGGCGGTCTTCACGCCGAGCGGCGACCCACTGTCGATGTTGGCGCTGGCGCTGCCACTGACGGTGTTCTACTTCGTGGCCATCGGCGTAGGTAAGTTGTTGAAGAAGTGAGCGACGGCGACTACCGCAGTCGATTCGTCAACGGCCTCGCATTCGGACTGGATCGATTCCAAGTCGAGGCGATCGACGCGGTGGACGAGCACGTCAACGTGCTGGTCTCGGCGCCGACCGGCTCGGGCAAGACGCTGATCGCGAACTACGCCATCGGGCGGATCTTCGAACGAGGGGAGCGCGCCTTCTACACGACGCCCCTGAAGGCGCTCTCGAACCAGAAGTACGGCGAACTGTGCGCCCTCTACGGTGAGCGCCGGGTCGGGCTGCTTACCGGTGACGTGTCAATCAACGCCGGCGCCGAAGTCGTGGTGATGACGACCGAGGTGTTACGCAACATGCTGCTGACCGAGTCGCACCAACTCACGACGTTGGGGCTCGTCATCCTCGACGAGGTGCACTATCTCCAGGACCCCTTTCGCGGCGGGGTGTGGGAAGAGGTCATAATCCTCACGCCACCGGCGGTTCGTTTCGTCGCCCTCTCGGCGACCATCGGCAACGCCAACTTCATCGGGGAGTGGTTCGCCGAGGTTCGCGGGCCCACGGCCATCATCGTGGAGCAGGAGCGGCCGATCCAGTTGCACAACCACCTGGCGGTCGTGCGCCGCGGGCAATCCAACGTTGAGATCGTCGACCTATTGGACGGACCGCGGCTGTCGGACGAGGCGCGGCGCATCGACAACCTGATGAAGTCGACGAGGAAGTTCCGACCCGGACCGAAGTGGAAGGGACCGAAGACCGGCGCGCCGCCGCCGCCCTTTCGCGCTCCGCGCCGCAGTGAACTGCTCATGGCGCTCGAGCGCGAGGACCTGCTGCCGGTCATCGTCTTCATCTTCTCGCGCGCGGCGTGCGACGACGCGGCCCACCAGTGTCGGCGCGACGGACTCATGTTCACGACCCCCGAGGAACGACGCGACATCGAAGCGATCGCCCAGTCACGTCTCGTGGACTTCTCCGACGACGACCTGCGCGCGCTGGAGTACGCCGACTTCATCGACTGCCTGCGACGGGGGCTGGCGATGCACCACGCCGGGATGGTCCCGGCCTTTCGCGAGATCGTCGAGGCCTGCTTCGAGCTCAACCTGCTCGCGGTCGTCTTCGCCACCGAGACGCTCGCGTTGGGGGTGAACATGCCGGCGCGCTCGGTCGCGCTCGAACGGTTCTCCAAGTACTCCGACGCCGGGCGCAAGTTCCTCACCAGCGGTGAGTATTCGCAGATGACCGGTCGGGCCGGTCGGCGGGGACTGGACGACGAGGGCCACGCCATCGTCTGCTTCGCTGCGGAGGTCGCGCTGATGGACGTCGGTCGCGTCGCGCTCGCGCCGCCGGCGGACCTGCACTCGTCCTTTCGCCCGACCTACAACTTCACCGCCAACCTGATCAACCACTTCGAGTACGACACCGCGCTCGAGGTCGTGCAGCGCTCCTACGCCCAGTTCGAGACCGACCATCGCCCGACCGGCAACAAACGCCCGCTCGGCGACCAGATGGTCGCGCGTCACCACGTACTCCAAGAGCTCGGCTACGCCGAGGGGTGGCGGCTCACGAATCAGGGACAGCTCCTGCGCTCCATCTATCACGAGTGCGATCTCTTGATCGCCGAGTCGATCACGGCCGGTGTCTTCGAGGGCCTCGAGCCAGCGCAGTTGGCGGGACTGTTGTCGTGCTTCGTCTTCGAGTCCAAGCGCGCCGGTCGTCCGGCCAACGCCTCGCGACAGGTCACGACGAAGAAACGTCGCACGCTCAACGATCGGCTCGGTCAACAACGACGCGGCAACCTGAACGACCGACTGACCGAGATCACGCTGATCGCGGCGGCCATCCAAGAGATCGAGAACCGCTTCAAGGTGCCCGGCGCGAAAGAGCCCGACGGCAAGTTCGCCACGACCGTTGCCGCCTGGGCCCGCGGCGCCTCCCTCGGCACGGTCCTGGACCTCGCCGACGTCGAGATCGGCCAGACCTCACCGGGTGACTTCGTGAGGAACGCCAAGCAGGTGGCCGACCTGTGCGAGCAGCTGGCCCGGATGAGCGACCTCACGTCGGTCGCCGAGGTCGCCGCCCAGGCCCGCGACGCCGTCCTACGCAGCGTGGTGGCGGGCTATTCGAGCGTCCACCCGCGCGCCTGAATTCGCCTCTAGCCTCGATATTCCATGCACGCCTACTCTGTCGAAGAGTTCACTGACGCCGAGGTCGCCGTCTTGCGTCGCTACTTCACGAACCTCGAAGGTCCCGTCTTCGCCCTGGTCAACCTACCAGAAGTCGTGAAGGGGGCACTGTTCGCCCGCTATTCGAGGTCTACGAAGAGTCTGCGGCGACTGTTCCTCGATGAGTTCGTCGGGGACTTGGACCTCTCCGGTGACGCCTCGATCGACGCGACCGTCGGGCTCGATCGAGCCGACGAGCTCTACCAGCGGATCTTCGTCGAGTACGGTGACGACTCCGTCGCCCAACTGGGCGGGGTGCACCTGGCCTGTGAACAGGCGAGCAACATCCTCACCAAGGTCCTGGAGTGGGGACGGCTCATGAGTTACCTCGAGCAGTCGACCCGCTACCTCGGCTACGACCGACGCGACACGAACGGTCGTTACCGGTTCTATCGCGACCACGACCTGCTCGAATCGCGGTTCGGGGCGCGCTACGTCGGCGAGATGGACCGCATGTTCGATACCTACGCCGAACTGTTGCCGATCCTCACCGAGTGGTTGACGAAGAAGTACCCGAAGACCCCGGAGGACACCGACTTCGTCTACCGCCAGGCCATCCGCGCCAAGGCCCTCGACGCGACACGTGGGCTGCTGCCGGCGAGCGCGCAGTCGAATCTCGGTATCTACGCCTCGGGTCAGGCCTACGAGTCGCTGCTGCTGCACATGCGCGCCCACCCGCTCCTCGAGGTCCGCAACTACGCCCAGCTGATGCTCGATGAACTCGTCAAGGTGATCCCGTCGTTCCTCAAGCGCGTCGAGGTCCCCGAACGGGGGGTCGCGTGGTCGAGGTACATGGCCGAGACCAAGAGCGCCACGCGAGACCTCGTCGAGTCGATGTGGTCGACGCTGGTCGAGGACGAAGCGGCCGAACAGGTGCGCCTGGTCTCCTTCGACCCCGACGGTGAGACGCGCGTGCTCGAAGCGATCATCTTCGGCAACTCGACGGTCTCGCACGACGAGGCGCAAAAGCGCGTCGCCGTGATGTCGGTCGAAGAGCGCGCGACGCTGATGTCGACCTACGTCGGTCAGCGCCGGAACCGTCGACACCGGCCCGGCCGGGCCTTCGAGCGCACGGACTACCGATTCGAACTGGTCACCGACTACGGAGCGTTCCGAGACCTCCAGCGCCACCGCCTGCTCACGATCGAGTGGCAACCGCTCACGGCCGATCTCGGCTACGACGTGCCCGACGTCATTCAAGAGGCCGGCCTAGCCGAACGCTTCGAGGAGTCGCTGGCCCGTTCGGCCGAGCTGTACTACGTCTTGCGCCGCGAGTTCCCCGAGCAGGCGCAGTACGCGGTCGCGCTGGCCTTTCGAATTCGCTACGTCATGCAGATGAACGCTCGCGAGGCGATGCACCTCATCGAACTGCGTTCGGGCCCGCAGGGCCACCCGAGTTACCGACGCGTGGCCCAGGAGATGGCCCGACTGGTGCGAGAGGTGGCCGGTCACGAAGCGATCGCCGACGCTATGATGTACGTCGATTTTTCCGATACCGATCTCGAACGACTCGAAGCCGAGCGCGCCGCGGAGCGAAACCGGCTCAATCGCTAGTTTTTGTCTTCCTTAGGCATTGTTTATCCCAATTGACGTCATCCCGGGCCTAAAAGGCTCTACAATGCCAGCGCTATAGAAGAGGGATTTATGTCTAGTGACAGCAGTTCAGACGAAGTATTCGACGAAGAAGAGCTCGCCGACGGCTTCGACGAAGAGACAATCAGTGAAGAGGACCTCGAGGACGTCGAGGATGTGGACGTCGAGGACGTCGAAGACGTGGAAGTGGAGGACGTGGTCGACGTTGACGACGTCGAAGAGGTAGAGGATGAGGATGTCGTGCCCGAGCTCGTCGTCGTCGAGGACGACGACGTCGTCGACGACGCCGACATTGAACTGGCGCTCGACGAGGTACTCGCCGAGACCATTCGGCGCACGTCAACCCCCGAGGACGACGAAGAGACCCCCGGCGAAATCGACACGCTGGTCGACCCGGCCGAGACGATCTTGCCCAAGCAGGACGACGAGTTCCGCTGCTCGTCGTGCCGGCTCCTGAAAAAGACGAGCCAGCTCTCGGACCGAGCGAACATGCTCTGTCGAGACTGTGTGTGAGCGCTGGACTGACCTTCGCCCGGTCCCGAACCAGTTGCTGACGTGCACGTTCAGCGCGCCATGGGCGTCTCAGATGAACTGCGCGAACTGTGGGATCACGCCCGAAAGCGCCTGACCAGCCATCGCGGCGGCCCCGAGCTCTACGACACGATCCGCCGCGGCGTCGATGACGACGCGCTGCTGGACCACGTCGTAACCAACGGCGATCTCTGGACGATCCGTGACGACGGGGGACTCTTGGGATTCGCCCTCGTGCGCGATCAAGTCGTCGAGGGTCTCTTCGTCGAGCACCAACGACGTCGCCAACACGTCGCGACCACGTTGCTGAAGGAACTGGTGGCGGGGGAGGACCCCCCGAAAGACGGTTACGCGCTCCCGGGCGATCGAGGCATGAAGTCCCTGTACGAGTCCCTCGGTTGGAAGGCCCGACTCCTTACGATGCGCGGCGAGTAGGCGGGCGACGCGTCGTCGGGCGACGCGGGATTCTCGTAGGCGGAGGCGGTGGCGGCACCTTCATGCCGAGCAACCTCGCGAACTCGGGAATGGCGCCGGCGTTGTGGATGGCGACGGCCTTGGACGACTCATCGTCGGGAATACCCTGGGGCTTCACGTTGCGACGAATCGACGTGTCGACCGTCAGCTCGACGATCTCTTTCCAGAGCGTCGGATCGGCGTCGGCGCTGAGCGCTTCGGACGTGATCGCGATGACCCTGGCCGCCACGTCGGCGCTGACGCGCGTCGACATGTCCGGGGGCCGGGCGACGAGGGTCAGCGCCTCTTTCACGTTCTTCGACTCGATGGCCGCCTCGAGCTTCGCGTTCCACTGAGTACGCAGGTACTCCAACCGGGCCGTCAGTGAGACCTGAAGTTCTTTCAGTTGGACGCGAGCCTCCTCGTCCAATGAGACCGTCTTGGCCGAAGTGACCACGGCTCGAAGGTCACGGAGTCGCAGTTCACGACCGGCCCCGATGGCGCCGGCCGCGCGGTCCTTCCACAAGGCGAGCGTGGTCCTGCTCAACAGATCCTCGGCGATGCGCTCGATCGTGGCGGCGTCGATCGTCGGACGTCCCTGCGCGGTGGCGTTCTTGTTCTGTTCGGCGACCGCGGCGCGAACCGACGGCATGCCGCCGCGCAAGAGCTGCTCGGCGACGGGGAGTTGCTCCGGTGAGAGTGTGGCGAGCAACGAGTTGCGATGCGTCGTGGTCATGGGGGGCTGCACGGGACCGACGGGGCGCTCCGGGCGCGGCGGTCGAGCGCCGCGCGCGGGTCGATCGGAGCGTGGCGCTCGAATCGGCCGCTCACTCGAGTCCGACGTCGCGGTCGCGTCCTCTCGCTCGACGGGATTTCGAGGTGGTCGTTTCGTTCGCTCGGGGCGCGGCGATCCCTCTCGGATCTCCGATCCTTCGGACGCGCCGCTTTCGCGGCGACCGGGTCCGTTTTCGCGGCGACCGGAGCCACTTTCCTTGCGACCGGGCGTGAATTCGCGCCGCCCAGGACCCTTCTCGCGGCGACCGGGACCACCGTCGCGATGCGTGTCGGCGCCGTCGCGACGCGAACCGCCTCGACCCTTTGGTGCGTACGTCACGATGACGTCGGGACCGGACTTCGTGGTCGGAATCAGTTCGAGACGCTCGTGGCGCGGGTCCACGGGTGAGGCCGTCTTCGGCGCCATCACCGAGAGGATCTCGATACCTTCCATGTACTGTTCGACGTCGGCTCGATAGACGTTACCGACGACCGGACCGCCGGGTACGAGCGAAGAGTTGAGCACGCCCTTCGGGAGTTTGGCGCCGGCCGCGCGCCACGTCGCCACGTCGCCGTTCAGACTCGTTATTTCAATCTCGATACGACGCGACATAGGGTCTCCAATCTAGCCGCTCCCCAATAAAGAAACATTTCGTGCGCATTTAGGTCAATTTTAGATTGTGTGCCTAGCATGTCCGCATGACAGATCTTCCGGCGGACGACGTCGAAGCGACGCCGGACGAGGTCGTCGACACTTCAGCCGTCGCGTCGAACGCTCCACCTCATGTCGACGCGATGAATGCAGATGAGATCGCAGCCGCACCGATGACGCCACCTCCGAACAGTGCGTCCGTCGTCGACGTCGTGCCGCTCTCTTCACAGCCGACGGTGCGACCCGCGAAGCGTTCCCTCTGGTCAACCCGGGTGTCGCTGCTGTTGGTCGCGGCATTGGTGGGCGGTTTGGCCGGTCACTACGCGTCACAGTCGAACTCCGGGCCCGGGGGAGTGACCATCAACGCGGTCACGAACAAGCCGGGCGCCGGCTACCTACCCGGCGGCATGAGTATTCCCAAACTGATCAACAAAGCACTCCCGTCGATCGTCTCGATCGACGTCAAGGGCGAAGGTGAGGAGGACCAGGGCACCGGCATGGTCATTACCAAGACCGGGCTCGTCATCACGAACAACCACGTAATCGCGGCCGCGGTGAACGGCGGCACGATCACGGTTACGCGAACCGGATCGACGAAAGCACTGCCCGCGACGCTCGTCGGGACGAACCCGATCGACGACGTGGCCCTCATTCGCATCAACAACATCTCCGGACTGACCCCGGTCACGTTCGGCAATTCGAACGACCTGGTCGTCGGTGACGCCGTCGTCGCCATCGGCAACGCGCTCGGTCTGGCGGCCGGGACACCTACCGTCACTTCGGGCATCGTTTCGGCACTCGGTCGCACCGTCACCGCCGGTTCGGCGTCGTCGACGGAAACGCTCAGCAACATGATCCAAACTGACGCCGCGATCAACCCCGGCAACTCCGGTGGGCCGCTGCTCGATTCGAGCGGCGACGTCATCGGCATGAACACCGCCGTCGCCGGAACGCTGCCCGACGGAACGAGCGCGCAGAACATCGGCTTCGCCATACCCGACGCCACGATTGAGTCGCTCCTGAAGCAACTCGAGGCCGGCGAGAGTGTCGTCAACCACGGCGCATTCATCGGCGTCGAGATCACGTCGATGACGCCCTCATTGCAACAGGAGTATGGGTTCACCGTGTCGTCGGGCGCCGTCGTCATGAGCGTCATCTCGGGCACGGGCGCCGCCGCCGCCGGCGTCAAGCAGGGCGACATCATCGTCGGCATCAACAAGACCTCAATCGGAAGTGCCCAAGACGTCGGCAGTGTCATCTCGGCGCTGCGTCCTGGTGACGTCATCGGACTGCACATCGTGCGAGGGAAGCGGCACATCCTCATCAGCGTCACGTTGGGCACGGAGCCCAAGAGTTAGGCCAGCGTCGCGATACCGCCATCGACGGGAAGAATGACGCCGGTGATGTAACTCGCCGCCGGGGACGCGAGGAAAATGGCCGCGCCGGCCATATCCGACGCCTGTCCGATGCGCTTCATGGGCGCGGCCTTGGCGATCTCGTCACCGTGGGCCTCGAGGGTGGCGGCCATCATCTTCGATGGGAACGGTCCGGGGGCTATGGCGTTGACCGTGATCTTCGGAGCGAGCGTCTTCGCGAGGTGCCGGGTCAACTGATGGACCGCGGCCTTCGAGGCCGAATAGGCGAAGGTATCCATGGCGGGGACGTGGATGCCGTCGATCGAACCGATGTTGATCACCCGTGAAGGGCTCTGCGCGGTGCCCTTCGCGTCCAACAGTGGCCGCAGGAACTTCGTCACGTGGAAGACGCCTTTCACGTTGAGCGAGAGCACGCGCTCCCACGCCTTCTCGTCATACTCCTCGAAGGGCGCGCCCCATACCGCACCGGCGTTGTTCACCAACACGTCGAGGTGGTCTTCGCGCGCCGCGACCTCGTCAGCGAGTCGCCGACACTCGGCCTCACTCGAAAGATCGGCCGGCAGGGAAGTGCACGAGCCGTGTTCGGAGAGCTCTTTCGCGAGGGCCTCACCGACCTCGGCCTTGCGAGAGGAGATGTACACCTTGGCGCCCGCGTCAACGAAGCCGCGGGCGATCATTTCGCCGATACCGCGACTGCCACCCGTGACCAGGACGACCTTGCCTTTGACGTCAAAGAGAGAACTCATCTGCGAAGTGTAAACCACGCGACAGGTTGACGGCGCCGGCGCCGGGTGCAGGAGTTCGACGTCAGGGACACTCGGTAGCATCAAGGCGATGACGCCAACCTCCGCAGCCGACGAACGCCACGACTACCTCGAACGCGTCGGCGTCGCCCTCGATGCCTTTGTGTGTGGTGAGAACGCTGACCCGATGACACGACGCGACGGGTGGATGGGTGCGCTCGAGAGACCGCTGCCCGAAGAAGGAATCGGCGGCGCGGGGGTGATCGACGAACTCGTACGCGACGTCGTGCCGAACGGCGCGAGGATCAACGAAGCGGGCTTCTGGGGATGGATCACGACCCAACCGACCGACGTGGCGATCGCCGCATCGCTGGCGGCGACGGTCGCGTCACCGCAGCGTTACATGCTGACCGCCTTCAACTATCTCGAAGAACTCTCGCTGGAGTGGCTCGCGCAGCTTTGCGGACTGGGTTCAAATATGAAGGGCGTCTACTCGAGCGGTGGATCGGTCGCGAACCTGGTAGCGCTGGGAGCCGCTCGCCAGTGGTCCCTCGAACAACACGGCATCGATGCGGCGGCCGAAGGACTGGGCGCAACGCACGCCGCCATCTACACCTCCGCAGAGTCTCATCACACGATCCTGCGTTCGGCCGGTGTGCTGGGTCTTGGTCGCCGAAACGTCCGGCTCATTCCCTCCGACGATCAGCAGCGCATCGACCTGGAGGCGTTGGCTCAGGCCCTCGAAGATGACCGGACTAATGGCGTCGTCCCGGTGGCGGTCGTCGCGACCGCCGGGACGACGAACACCGGTGCGATCGACCCGCTACGCGAGTGTGGTGAACTCGCTCGTCGTTACGGCGCGTGGTACCACGTCGACGGTGCCTACGGTCTACCCGGCATTCTCGACGACCGGGTCCGACCCCTCTACGACGGACTGGAGTTGGCGGACTCTGTGATCGTTGACCCACACAAGTGGCTCGGCGCTCCAACGGGCATCGCCGCGACCTTCGTGCGCGATCGATCGATCCTGCATCGAGCCTTCACCCAAGAACCGGCGGACTACTTGGAGGGTTCCTTTGCCGATCCCGACGACGCTCAGTCGTCGCTCGACTCGATGGGCATTCCCTACGCCGACTTCGGAGTGGAGCTCTCATCACCCGCGAGGGGCGTGGTCGTGTGGAGTATCTTGCGTGAACTCGGTCGAAACGGCGTGACGCGGCGCGTCCAACGAGACAACGACCTGGCGCGCCATCTGGCGGGGACGGTTCGCCGCAGTGACCGCTTGGAACTGCTGTCCGAACCGGTGCTCTCGATCTGTTGCTTTCGTTATCGTCGCGACGGCGTCGCGGACCTTGACGCGCTGAACGAGCAGATACACCGGCGTCTGCTTCGCGAGACGCCGTACCTACCGAGCGTGACGGTCGTCAACGGCTCGTTCGGAATCCGACCCTGTTTCATCAATCCCCGCACGACGAGTGAACACGTCGACGGACTTGCCCAAGCCGTTGAGCGACTGGGCGACGAATTGAGCTCGTAGCGCTCGGGGAGTGGCTCAGGGCGGCCCGACTAGGCCTTCACCGGCAGGGCGACGCGAGGAAGGGGGAGTTCGGGGTGCAGCTCTCGAGCGAGGACCAGGGCCTCATCGGGGTCATGGGCCTCAACTATCACTTGAGACATGCCTCTAAAAGGGTCTCCCCAAATGACTCGAAACTTCACCCGACCCAAAAGGGCCCCGATTAGTTGTCGACGCGGAGGTTGGTAACGGCGACGGCGATGACATCGGTGTTAGGCGCGTCGACGTACTGTGCGTGGATCGCCCAGACGCCGGGGTCCGGGAAGTTGAACGCGCACTCGGCCTGGCTCTGGTTGATCCACTGGAAGTGGCACACGATGTTGGAGTCGTTCGTGACGGCCGGGGCGACCGCGAACATCCGAACCAAGCCCGCTGCGTCTCCCGGTAGAACGTCAACTATCACGTTGAACGAACCGTTCGATGCCGACGGCGGCGCGCTGTTGTCGCTGTAGTCAAATGACAGGAGCACCTTGCCGGAAGAGTCGTCAGCCGAGGCGGGGATCACAAAGATCCCGACAGTGGATGCCACAAGCAGGGCAGCACAAAGTAGCCGACGCATACCGGGCAGTATAACAGCGAATTCTCACTATAACGCCGATAATGTACGTTATGTAAAGTTACGTTCTAATTCGCACTCAGAGAGAGTTTCAGTGATTCCGAAACGCTCTCGATGATCGAATTGTAATCCCCCTCAAAGTAGTTTCGAAGTACCGATGCGCTCTCACATCACCCTCTCCCCAAAACAACTTGGCCTCGCCATGCTCTTCGTCGCAATCGGCGGCGCAGCTGGAACGCTCATACGCGACCTGGCGTTGAAGATAAACCTCTACGTCGTTCCTCGAGGAACGGCGATCTACCCATCGCCGGATTGGACCCACCAGATCCCGTGGGTGCTTCTCGCGATCAACACCTTCGGCGTGTTCGTAGCAACTGACCTCCTTCGGCACCGCCTTAAGCATCATGATCCGAATGATCCAACGCGATTACTCCTCGTTACTGGGTTCTTGGGTGGTCTGACGTCGTATTCGGGTCTCTTTGTCGATCTGGCGGCGATCTGGCACCTCACCATAGGGGGATGTCTTTTAGTGGCCGCAGGGGCCATCGTGAGCGGCCTTTTTGCGGGCATGCTCGGATTAGGTCGACATCGGCGCCGAGCATGACGCTCGTGCTCGTCTCGATCTTCGGTGCCATTGGTTGCGTCGTTCGCTATCTGTTCGAATACCTCGTTCGCCGAAATCATCCGACGAGTCGACCGTGGGCTACCGTCGCCGCGAACGCGCTCGGCACCGGCATCGCCGGCTTCACGGCGTATCGACTCACTGGAACTGCCGACATTGAGATTCGAACGATCGTATTGACAGGTTTCTGTGGGGGATTGACCACCTTTTCTTCCGCTCTCGCCGTTCCCGCAATTCTTCAGCGCGAACACCATTGGGGTTACGCGGCCGCCCTCATCACCACTACCCCACTGATTTGTACTGGGATGTTCGTCCTTGGAATGTCACTCGCCCACTGATGTTGAGGACCGCACGCCCACACTCCCCCACCCTCGCCACGAATGCTTCGTGCGGGTTCACGTCGGACCAGAGACTTCCATTGAGACCGAAACCGTTGAAAGAGTCAGAATGGCTCAGTGGAACGTCAAACAGAACTCCAAGAGATTCAATGGCTCGCCGAAAGCGCTAAAGACTTGCCTGGCCACGGTTACACGGGTTATTCGCCGGAAATTGGAGAAGCAAGCACATGGATTCTTCACGCGATGTATGAAACCAAGAGTGACACTCCTGACATTACGCATGACGAGTGGCACCATCTCCAAGTCGAGGGTGGTATGGAAGAGCCCCTGTTCGCGCCCGGGTTGAACCCAGAGAGCCTCACGGTCCTCGGGATTCCAATCGGACGGACTACTCGACCTGAATCGAACTACAAGCGACTTCGATGGTCAGAACTCGCATCTCGCGAAAAGGCTCCGATGGCGTCAAGCGGCGTTCCTCCGTGCTTTCGATGGTTTCCTTACAATAGTTGGCCATTACGAATCCGCCCTCCTGCCGAAGGTTCGATTGACCGCGAGAGTTTCCATCTACTCGTTCGACACATCATCGCAACGTCGCCCAGCGCCGGCGCCAGCGAATGCTTTGTGTTGTACGCACCACTTTCTACCGGTGATATGGGGGGTCCGCCCATCCTCTATCACGGTCAGCTTGCTGAACTCTCGGACCTCTATGACCACCACGACTTCAATGCAGGACCTACCAACATCTGGACCAGAGATCGAAGTTGGTTCACGTATACAGATAGCGATCTCATGGCCACTCGTGTGAGCGGCTCACTTCAGTTGGTAAATGCCATTGTTGCGGACAGCGAGTTGGAAACGACTAGCTATCCGTAACCGCTGTCTTTGCGACGTCGAGTTGCTGCCACTGTCTGATGCGCCACTCGGAGAATGTGTAGGTCGGCCCACGGAGTCGACCAAATCATTAAACGTGATTGGACGTTAGATTGCTGACATGACGCGAGACGAAGCCCTTAGAGCCGCGCGCAACGATGATTGGAAAAAGCGTAAAGAGGCTGCCGCCGCTCTCGCTCAACTGGCATCGTATGAGGACTACGTAGCACACACCGCATTGATGCGGCTGTTACTGGATGAATACGACACGGCGATAACGCTTGAGGCGGCGGAGGAATTACTCAAACGCAACGATCTCTACTCAGCGTCCACCGTATTTTCTGGACTTGCATTGGCTACAAATTCTGGAGGCGACTGGATTGTGAACGCGATCCACTCAGCGTGGAAACGAGGGCAATTTGACGCTGAGTACTTTTCGGAACAAATCATGGCAGGCACTGACGCGTTGCCCAAATTTGGCGCATCCGACTACCTCAACTGGGCACATATCAGCGACACGAATACCGATGCTGACGTGAAGAGTCAGATCGAGTGGTATCGGGCCAACCGCAATTGATCGGAAACGCGTCTTAGACGATGCCGATCATCGCAATTGTTCAAGCCGCCAGTCGGAGAATGTGTAGGTCGGCCAGCCCAGAAGAGGCACTGGCCCAACTCACTTCGTGGGATATCGTTCCACTCAATGGCGCAGCCACAAGTCTTTAGAGGTTCGAGGCGAAGAGTTTTGGTAGGCATTGCGGCTTGCTTGGTCTTTGTGGCGACAGGAATTGCAATGGTGGCGGGTCACGATCTGGTCGGAATGGCCGTCATCGTGTTCTTCGGCCTCGCTTTGTGCGTCAACGTTGCAACACTTGCACATCCAATCCTATTGACGGTGTCTGATCGGGACTTCACATACGACGGGCCAGTGCGACACTCCACCTATGAATTTGAGCATTGTGGCGATTTCCAAATCCGGAAGAATCTGGGCCCGTGGACACCCAAGTTGATTGTTTTCAATTATGACGGCCCAGGTCGACCATCTCGTTTCAGCCGAAGGAATGGCCCTGACGGCGCGCGCGTGGCGTCGATACTGTGTACCTTTCGTTTGCCAGCGAGCGACTTAGTTGACTTGCTCAACGCGAGCAGAACCGCGAACCAGTCTCCAAAGAACTGAGAGCTTGGATCGCGGGGTTGTGCTACCAAGGGAGGATCCGCCAGTCGGAGAAAGTGTGGGTCGGCACCTTGAGCACGAACCGAATCGTTTGTTTACCTTCCGCTTTTGTGGCGTCCGAACCATTTGGATGAGTGACCTTGACCACCGGCACCAATGCACGACGTGATGAATTGGTCGATTTCCGACACCTGACGGTCAAGTTCTTTGAACAGTTCGGCAATCGGTGGCAGGACCACGTCGATTTCACGTCGATACGAAACCAGCATCACTCTCAACAATGAGATTGGACTCTCATCCGGAAATTGTGCAAGTTCTTTGGCAGATGCCAGCAACTCTCGGCTCCGTTCCCTTCCAGTCACATGAGTTCCCATTACGAGATTCGCCGCCCTGGCGAGTACTTCTTGAGCTGCCTGAGTCCTCTCCCTTAGTTCCTTCGTCCACTCTGCGGCGTGTGGTCCGCTTTCTTCCCACTTCTTGTGGAGTGCACGAAGATCATTGGCGCGCTGGTATGCCATTTCACTCATATCAATTCGAGCATTGCTGGCATTCGCTTGCACTTCCACAAGTTCAATCAACATCGGCGAAATTTCGTTGTTCATGCGTTCCCCGTTCACTGACAGGACCATCGAAGACTAACTGAGACGTTTCATTGTCGCTGACACCTCAAAGTTCTCCAAGATTCAATCCTCCAGTCGGAGAATGTGTACGTCGGCCCCTCGAAAGAGGTGTCAAACGACTTCCCTGCACAGTATTCGCTGAAGCAGAGTGATGTACCTTCACTGGATGGAATCAGACGCCTCGGAGCGAATCGCCGAAATCGAATCACGTGTGAGTTTCACAGTTCTGCCCGTAGTGGCAGATCAGTGGACGATAGTGGCGTGGCTATGGCAGTCCTATCGAAATGATTTGGCGACCGTGGTCAATGGTTTTCCATATTCGGATGGCCGATATCAAGCGGCTAATTTGGATGAGCTTCCTTCGGATGACGGATTGGCGTACATTGCCTGGCGGCCTCATCCGAAGACCGGTGAGGACGCCCCAATTGGGTTCGCAGTGATCAAGGGACTCACTGGAGACAGACGATCGATTGAGGGATTTTGGGTGGCGCCAGCCATGCGCCGCGAGGGCGTCGGCTCGCTATTCGCCCAGCGGATTCTTGCGCGACACGAAGGACCGTGGACGATTGCGTTCCAGCACGAGAACGCCAGTGCGGCCGTCTTCTGGCGAAACGTTGCGAACAAGGTATTTGGAGTGGGCAATTGGTCGGAGGTACAACGCCCGGTTCCTGGGATTCCGACGGCGCCACCCGATCACTTCATTGAATCGCAGTAAGACCGACTCGAACTCGACAAGACCGATTACCAAGTTCGTGGGTCAAGGAAGCGAACCATTGGAGATCCAGGCTCTGACTCTCCACTCGGAGATTGTGCAGGTCAGCCCGCCAACTCGTCGACACTGCGCCGACCTCCTAGTAGGTCACCCGACCGCTGGTGATCCGCACCGAGGACAAGCCCCTTGGTGACAGGCACGCTGCGCGGATTTCCGTCGCCGTCAGATTGATATAGCTCACGACTTTCGAGGTGGCCCCGTGATTGGTGCCGGCAAAGGAGCCCGTTATGTGCGCAGTACCCCCAGAGTTAGGGATTACGACGCCAACGTCTCCGTTGGTGGCAATGACAAAATCGAAACCGGAGTACGTCCCGGTCGTGGAGTGGAGCCTCACGTTCTTTGCCGTCCACGTGCCTGTGGCGTGCACGGGGTGGGACGAGATCCCCGAGGCGCAGGCGTTGGTCGGCTTCGTAACCACTTCCGACAAAGAGCCGTCTGTGACGTTCTTGACGTTCGAATCCTTGGTTGTGCAATGGCTCGCATGGAAGACGAACACGATGCGCACGGGACCCGTGCTGACGTGATGCTCGGCCGGGTGGTACGTGACCGAGCCCGAGACCTTGTTGCAAATGATGCTGCCCGTTGCGACGACCATCTTGGCGTGGTCCTTAGACGCGTCAGCCGATGCGAGCGGCACCAGACCCACAATGCCGACCAACAGTGCTGTCGCAACGCATGCCACGGCCGTTCCTCGGGACCCACTGCGAAGGAGGCTTCTCACGAAACCAGTATTCGCCGGACTGGCAAACGGAGCCAGGGACTTTAGTCCCGTCATCATCACTCTCATGGAGCGATGTGCGAGTACAGCCGTGTCCTCATTTGGTCTCGCGCTCGTGGGACGCCTGCAATCGCCATGATGATCTTCCCAACGAGGAGGAGATACTCTCCGGTCACGTTCTAGTCTTCGCATCTCGATCGACACTTCGGGAACCTGCTTGCCTTCCTTGCGGTGCCCTATGGACGCGTTTCCACTACGCGCCAGTCGGAGATTGTTGATGTCGGGCCTCCGACCTTGAATCGTGATCTCAATAGCCATGCAAGAATGGAATGTACGAAGGAAGAAGGTCTCGGATGCTGGCTGGCTTTGGTCAGGATTGGGGCACGTTCGGACAGGTTGTTGGCGACGCTAGTGGTGCCCTGGTCGGTCTCCTCTTTGTCGCCGTATCGCTCAACCGGGAAAGAATTGTTAAGCATTTGGTGCTGCGCGCCAGCGCGGTACAGACGTTGCTAGTTCTCGTTCTCCCACTACTTGTGGCGATACTTTTAACGACACCCCGACAACGCCCGCCAGTCCTGGGATGCGAGTTCATCGCCCTGGGCGTGGTGTTGGGCATAGCCGATACCGTCACCGGACACTGGAAGCGAAAAAACGTGGAAGTTGTACCGTCCCGTCTAACGCGCTTGGTCAGTAACTTCAGCCCCAACATGACCACGGCGCTCCTGACGGTCGCGGCTGGAGGGCTCTTGGCAGCAGGAGTCAATGACGGAATCTATCTGGTTGTCCCCGTCGTATTATTGGCAATAGTCGGTGGAGTAGCGAACGCTTGGATTTTCTTAATGAGCGATCTGGACTGAGCG
Organism: Acidimicrobiales bacterium; assembly: GCA_050014915.1. Lineage (GTDB taxonomy): Bacteria > Actinomycetota > Acidimicrobiia > Acidimicrobiales > RAAP-2 > RAAP-2. The sequence goes on from JBEKCK010000040.1 coordinate 21,104, forward strand.
CACTGACTTGACTCGCTGAGTTCTGGGCGGTGGCCCCCCACGATGTGATCCGCCAGTCGGCGATTGTTGACGTCGGCCCCAAGACTTGGAAAATAATGGAGGCTCCCGCGACGCCTTAAAGCGCCTCAGGAGTTAGTAGTACGCCGAACTCGATTGTTGATAATGATGAGTCACCGCGCTGCGGGCTTGACCTACTTCTGCGCCGGCTCGTAAGTGGAAATGACGATGCCCGAGGCCGTTGAGGTGCATTCGATCAGTTGGAGCGACACTTTCACTTGATTTGGAAACAGCCGCCGCCCGCTACCAAGCACGATTGGGTGGATCATGAGCAGATATTCATCGATCAAGTCAGCGGCGATGAGCGAACCGATCAATTCGCCACTGCCCATGATCGCGAGAACGCCTCCAACACGTGCCTTCAGC
>JBEKCK010000041.1:0-20791 GCA_050014915.1 Acidimicrobiales bacterium
TCGTGTCCGACGCCGGAGAGCTACTACGCCATTTCACGCTCGACCCGAACCGCGACTATCAAGCGAGGTCGAGAAGTAGTCTCTGAGGGTTCGATCGTCCCAGAAATTCTGTTAGATCACACTCGTGGGCGAGGGGGGACTTGAACCCCCACATCCTTTCGAATACAGGCACCTGAAGCCTGCGCGTCTGCCAATTTCGCCACTCGCCCCGAGACCTTGCAACAATAGTCGCTTCACCTCACGCGGTTTGCGCCGGTCAGCGCACGGAACCGCCGGTACAGTTGATGTTGGTATGGTCCTGAAGAGCGTAGAGAATCGACTTGAGCGGATCTTCGAAAAGACGTTCTCACGTACTTTCAAGAGCACGCTGCAGCCGATTGAGATCGGCACGCGCATCGTTCGCGAGGTCGATCTCAACCGACGTCTCTCGAGCCAGGGTCCGATCTCGCCGAACCAGATCCGAGTGTGGCTGGGACCGGTCGACGCCGCGCGCTTCGACGGGTTCCAAAAGGTCCTCGTCAGCGAGCTCGAAGAGACGGTGCGCCAACACGCCGTCAACGAGGGCTTCAGTTTCGTCGGCCCGGTCCGGGTCGAGGTCTTCATCGATGACGACATCAAGCCGGGCAATCTCGAGGTGAAGACGGAGTTCGTGGGGGGCGAGAGCCAACCGCGACTCATCGCCAGCGATGGGCGGACCTTCAACGTGGGCGAGCGCGCACTGACCATCGGTCGCAGCCCGGACGTCGAAGTCGTGATAAACGACTCGAACGTGTCGCGGCGCCACGCCGAAGTGTGGCGCACCAGCGACGGCGTGGCCGTGCGCGACCTCCAATCCACCAACGGAACGTTCGTCAACGGACACCGGGTGACCGCGGTCTCCCTGTCGCCGCGTGACGACGTCACGATCGGTTCGCTGCACTTTCGGATTGAGCTCGCTTGAGTCTTGTGGCCTCGACGTCGAACTACGCGGCGATCGTACGACCGCTCCAAGTACTAGTCATGGTCGTGGCGGTGCTGTTCTTCTTGCGCATCACCCGCGTGGCCGCGGTCCAGTCGCGACCGCTCGACTACGAGAAACGTTCGCGTCGTAAGCGGCGTAGCGGGACGCTCGCCCTGAAGTTCGTTGAGCCGACCGATCGCACGGGCGAGCGCATCGACGTCGACGTGGCGGTGACGATCGGTCGCAGTAGCGACTGCGACCTCAGCCTGAGTGACACGTACCTCTCATCGCGTCACGCCCGGCTCGCGAACGACGAAGGTGACCTCACCATCGAAGACCTCGGCTCGACCAACGGCACCTACGTGAACCAGGAGCTCGTCGACGGCCGTGTGCACCTCGAACGGGGCGACATCGTGCAAGTCGGCGGCGTTCTCTTCGAGGTGGTTCGTTGACGCATTGGCGTCACGCCGAGGCGACCGACACTGGACTGGTACGTCAATCGAATCAAGACGCGGTCTACGTCGACGACTCGTTGGCGATCGTGGCCGACGGGATGGGGGGACACGCGGCCGGGGAAGTGGCTTCGGAGATGACGATCGAGATGCTCCGCGCGGGATTCGTCGAGAACCAGACCGTCGAGGGTCTCTACAACGCGATCAACGCCGCCAACATCACCGTGCTGAACGACGCGCGGGACAACCCCAACCACTTCGGCATGGGGACGACCGTCATCGCCCTCGGACTCACGGTCGACGACGAGGGCGTCACGTCGCCCACCCTGTGTCACGTCGGTGACTCGCGGGCCTATCAACTCCGCGACGGGGCGCTTCGTCAACTGACCGACGATCACAGCGTCGCCGAAGAGTGGGTGCGCATGGGCCGGCTCACACCCGAAGAAGCGGCGGTCCATCCCCGCCGCCACCAACTCACCCGGGGCGTCGGCGTGGAAGAGACCATCGCTGTCGACGTGATGTCGCTGCACGCGGCGGCCGGTGACCGGATACTGCTCTGCAGCGACGGGCTCTCCAATGAGTTGGACAGCGACACGCTGGCGCGGCTCTCGAGCGCCCCCTTCTCGCTCGAAGAAGGCGTCGTCCAATTGGTCGAGGCCGCCAAAGAGGCCGGGGGCCGCGACAACATCACGGCCGTGCTCATCGAGTTCGACGAGGTCTCGGTCGCCTCGATTCCGATCCAGCGCACCATCTCCACGACGACGCCGCCCGTCGCGCGCGCGACCACGGCGCCCACGACACGTCCGCGCTCGCGTCACCGGCTCACGTGGCGCACGCCGGCCGCGCTCCTCATCTTCATCGGCGTCTTCGTGGGTGCCTATTTCATCGTCCACTGGTACGCCTACTCGACGTACTACCTGGGCGACGACGCCGGCACCGTCGCGGTGTATCAGGGTCAGCCCGGGGGCGTCCTCTGGTTCAAGCCGGTGAAGGTCTTCGACACGAGCTACCTGGTGAGTACCCTTCCCGCCATCGACCGTGTCCAATTGAGTCAGACGATTCCAGAGGGAACGCTCGGGAGCGCACAGTCGGTCGCCGACGCCATGTGCGCCAAATCGGTGAACTGCATCGCGGCGACGACGCCGACGACCACGACGTCGACCACGACCACGACAGTGAAGGGCTGAGCGATGTCACGACGTCTGCGCATCTTGGCCACCATCATCTTGTTACTCTTCGCCGTCGTCGTCGCGCAGGCGGCGAACATTCAGTTCTTCAAGGCGTCGGCACTCGACACGAGTCCGAACAATCCCCGTAACACGAATCCGTCGGCGCAGTACCCGCGCGGTGACATCTACGCCGCCAACGGCTCGGTGCTGGCGTACTCGGTCAAGCAGGACAGTCCGTACTACCCGTATCGTCGGGTCTACCCCGACGGCTCGTTGATGTCAGGCGTCGTGGGATTCTCCTCGCCGTACTACGGCGAATGGGCGCTCGAGAACGAGTACAACGGCTACCTCGCCGCGCACTCACAGCCGCCCCAGAGTTTCGAGCAGTTGCTCGCGCCGACGAGCGCCGCCGACTCAGTGACGTTGACGATCGACCCGGGGCTCCAGCAGGTCGCGCGCAACGCCATGAAGGGCATCGACGGCGCCGCGGTGGCGCTCGACCCGAAGACCGGCGACGTGCTCGTCATGTACTCGAACCCGAACTACAACCCCGTGCCGTTGACCTCGCCGAACCAGGACGTCGCGACCGCTGCCTGGGACCTCGACCTCAAACGCGATAGCAACGGGTTCCAACCGCTCGGACTCGTGGCGACCGAACAGACCTTCCCACCCGGTTCGACATTCAAGATCATCACGACCGCGGCGGCGGTGGTCTCGAAACCGGCCGACCTGACCAAGGACTTCTACAGTGACCGTGGCGCGTGCACCACGTTGCCCGACTCGAACAAACTGCTCTGCAACAGCGGCGACACGAAGTGCGGCGGCGACGTCTTGGAGATGCTGCCGCCCTCGTGCGACCCCGGGTACGCCCTGCTCGGCCTCGACCTCGGCGCCGACTTCATGTTCAAGGCCGCGACGTCCTTTGGCTACGACTCGACTCCGCCGCTCGATCTCCCCGGGACCGTGTCGAGTTACTTCCCGACCGCCGCGTCGTTCAAGGAGAACCTCCCGGGCCTGGCCTACTCGTCGATCGGGCAAGAGAACGTGCGCGCGAGCGCCCTGCAGGGCGCGCTGGTCGCCGCGGCCGTCGGCAACGGCGGCAAGGAGATGACGCCGCACCTGATGAGCTTCATCACCGCCCCGGACGGCAAGATCCTCAAGCGCTTCAAGGACTCGGTCTGGAAGACGCCCCTGAAGCCGGCCCAGGCCGCCTACATCGTCCCGTTGATGGAAGACGTCGTGAAGTACGGCACGGCCTCGGGCGTGGGATTCCCCGCAGCCGACGACGTGGCCGCCAAGACCGGCACCGCACAGACCGGCAACCCGTTGAAGAACACGGACGACTGGATGATCGCGTTCGCCCCGGCGACCGATCCCACGATTGCTATCGCCGTCGTCGTGCCGTATCAACCGACACAAAACTTCGGAGCAACGGTCGCGGGTCCCATCGTGAAGTGTCTCGTCGAAGCGATGGCCGCGAAGGTAGCCGGTAAGCCCGAGTCAGGAACAGCGACGACGTGTGCGAAGTGAGAATTCCACCGAATGGCGAGAGCGTAGGCTAGGCGCCATATGGAGCCTGTGGATGACCCCCGACTGTATTCCGGTCGCTATCAGGTAACGCACCTCATCGCCCGTGGTGGCATGGCCATCGTCTATCGGGCCCAAGACGTCCTCTTGAACCGTCCCGTGGCGCTCAAAACGCTCTATCCCGAACTCAGCGCCGACCCGTTGTTCGTCGAGCGATTCCGTCGCGAGGCCCAGGCGGCGGCGAATCTCTCGCACCCGAACATCGTGCCGGTCTTCGATTGGGGTGAGGACAACGGTACTTACTTCATCGTCATGGAACTGGTCGACGGAACGTCACTGGCCGACATGTTGCGCGGGGGACGAACGCTCACGGCGTCGCACTCGGCGACGTTGATGGCCCAGGTCGCCGCGGCGCTCGGCTACGCGCATCGCAACGGCGTGGTCCACCGCGACGTGAAGCCGGGCAACATCTTGATCGCGAGCGACGGACAGGTGAAGGTGACCGACTTCGGCATCGCCCAGGCGATGTCGGTCGAGGACCAACTGGCCGAAGAGGGTTCGGTCATGGGTACCGCAACGTACTTCTCGCCCGAACAGGCCGAGGGCGCGCCGGTCGATGGTCGAAGCGACATCTACTCACTCGGGGTCGTCCTCTACGAAATGCTCGCGGGCCGTCCGCCGTTCATCGGGGACTCGCCGGTCGCGGTGTCCAGTCAACACGTGCACGGTACCGTCCCTCCGCCCGCGGAGTTCAACAGCGCCATTCCCGCCGATCTGCAGGCGATCGTGATGGAGGCGCTCGCGAAGTCGCCCGAGCGCCGTTACCAATCGGCCGAAGACCTGCGCTCGGACCTCATGCGTTTCAGCGAAGGCCAACCGGTTCGCGCGGCGCAGCGCGACGTCGCCTTCTTCGGCGCCGACGCGACGCGCGCGGTCTCCAAGGTCGCACCGGGCGAGCGCACGCAGGCCGTGCCGATGATGACCGGTCCGCGCACGGACATCCATCGACGTCGCGGCAACAGCGCCGGCATCATCGCGTTGATCGTCGTGCTGCTGCTCGCCGGCGGCGGCGTCGCGTACTTCTTGACCCAGAAGAACACACCGACGGTGATGATGCCCAACCTCGTGGGCCAGACCGAGACAGCGGCCCTGCAGACCCTCGCGACCAAGGGCATCAAACTTCACAAGGTGAAAGAGGAGAACTCGAAGGTGACCGCCGGCTTGGTCATCTCGACCAAGCCCAAGTCCGGGACCACGTTGAAGAAGGACGAGAAGGTGAATCTGACCGTCAGTCTGGGCGTGCAGGCCGCCATCGTCACGATTCCGAACGTGGTGAACATGGGCCTGACCGCCGCGACCAGCGAACTGCAGGCCGTCCCGTACCTGCTCAACGTGAAGACGGGATTCCTCAACACGGTGCCGCCCGGTGCGTCGTTCACGCCGAACGTCGTGCTGAAACAGGTACCCGCGGCGAAAGCCAAAGGACACACCGGTGACACCATCACGCTCTACGTGCTGTCACCCAACGCCCAGTTCGCCGTACCCAAACTCGTCGGTGACTCCACAGAACAGGCGGCCCAGGTCCTCGCGACGTACGGTCTTGTGCTCGGAGCGACGACGACGAAGGCCTGCTCGAACACCGTGCCCATCGGTGACGTCGTTAGTTCCACCCCGGGCTACGAGGCGTTGGTGAACTCCGGTGACCAGGTGTCGCTCACCACCTCGACGGGATACTGCAAGGTCCAGGTGCCCAGCGTGATCGGCGAACTTCAGAGTCAGGCAATGGCGACGCTCGGCGCCGCCCACCTCTCGGTCTCGGTCAGCCCGACCGATCCGTCGACGTGCTCGCCGAGTCAGATCGGCTTCGTGACGGATCAGAGTCTGGCCCCCAGCACCTTCGTGCCCTTCAACTCGATGATCACGATCTCGGTCTGCGACGCGTCCACGATCCCGCCCACGACCACCACCACGCTCTAGCGGCCTAGCATTAGGCCCCATGGCAAAGTCGAAGTCGAAGCAGAGCAGCCAAAAGTCCGTCGGTCGCTACGTCGCGCCCGAGGCTCGCGGCAAGGTCACCGCGCGGCGTCCGGTGGGTGAGGACCACAGCCCGCGCTGGTACGGATGGCTGATCGTGTCACTGCTCGCCATCGGCATGCTGACCATCGTCTTGAACTACCTGTCGGTCCTGCCCGGTTCGGTGTCGTCGTGGTACCTCATCAGCGGACTCGCCGTGATGTTCGCCGGCTTCTACCTCGCGACGCGCTACAAGTAACCCTGGTTAGCCCAGACGTTCGATGATCGTCGCGTTGGCCAGTCCGCCGCCCTCGCACATCGTGAGCAGTCCGTAGCGACCACCGGTTCGTTCGAGTTCATTCAGCAACGTCGCGCACAGCTTCGCGCCCGACGCACCGAGCGGGTGACCCAACGCGATCGCGCCGCCGTTCACGTTGACCTTGGACATGTCGACGCCGAGTTCCTTCTGCCAGGCGAGGACGACCGAGGCGAAGGCCTCGTTGATCTCGATCAGGTCGATGTCATCCAGCGTGAGACCGGAACGCTCGAGCACCTTCTTCGTTGCCGGGATCGGACCGGTCAACATCGTGACGGGGTCGACGCCGGCGAGAGCGAACGTGTGGAACTTGGCGCGTGGGGTGTAGCCGAGTTCCTTGGCCTTCTCCTCGCTCATGATCAACACCGCGGACGCCCCGTCGGTGATCTGAGAGGAGTTCCCGGCCGTCACCTTGCCGTCCTCTTTGAACGCGGGCTTAAGGTTCGCGAGTGTCTCGACCGAGGAGTCCGGTCGGATGCCCTCGTCGGTCCTCATGAGTTCGTCGGTGTCGTGTCCCTCGTCGTCACGCACGTAGACCGGGACGATCTCACGCTCGAAGCGACCTTCGGCCGTCGCCTGGGCCGCGCGCCGGTGGCTCTCGGCCGAGAAGGTGTCGAGGTCCTCGCGCGAGACGTCCCACTGGTCGGCGATCATCTCAGCGCCGATGCCCTGGTTCTTGAGTCCGCCAACCGGTTCGTAGCGCGCGGTGACGCGCGGTCCGAAGGGCCACCCCGAGTCCTTGCCGATCGATGATCCCATGGTCACGCGCGACATCACTTCGACGCCGGCGGCGATGACGACGTCGTAGGCGCCGGACATCACGCCCTGGGCCGCGAAGTGCAACGCCTGCTGGGACGATCCGCACTGGCGGTCGATCGTGGTCGCCGGCACCGACTCGGGCCAACCGGCCGCCAGGACCGCGCTGCGTCCGACGTTGAAGGCCTGTTCGCCGACCTGGGAGACGCAGCCCATGATCACGTCGTCGACCAACGCGGGGTCGAGGTCGTTGCGACTCGCGAGGGCCTTGAGGGCCTCCGAGGCGAGATCGACCGGGTGCCAGTTCTTAAGTTTTCCGTTGCGCTTGCCCCCGGGGGTGCGCACCGCGTCCACGATCACCGCTGTCGCCATTGTTGAACCTTTCGTCCTGAGTGGGCGTGACCCACCGCGCGAAGCCTATCGGGGGGCGCGGCTATCGTCGCAGGCGTGAGCGAACGAAAGAGCATGGATCGCTGGCTCGGCGACGGGGGAATGGCGATCATCGGTGCCATCGGCGGGGCCTTCGAGAGCTACGGCGTTGACGGCGAAGACCTCGGGTGGGTGGCCGGATCGTTCACGCCGACGCAACTGGCCTGCAACCCCCACGGCGCGGTCCAGGCCGGGGTGCACTCGGTCGTCCTGGACGCCGCCATGAACTTTTCGATCAACGCCGCGCTGGTCGGACGTGACCGCACCGAGGCGACGATCGAGATGACGACGGAGCTGATGCGACCGGCGTTGTTGGACACGCACTACCGCGTGCGCGGTGAGGTCGTGCGTTTGACGCGCCAGATCGCCTACGCCGAGGCGACGATCTCCAGCGACGAGGGCAAGTTGATCAGTCGTTCGACGGGCACGTTCCTCGTGCACCGTTCGGCGTCGAGCTAGATGTGGTCGGCCGGTATCTGACCGAGTCGACCGGCCTCGTAGTCCTCGAAGGCCTGCTGTAGTTCGGCGCGCGTGTTCATCACGAACGGTCCGTAGGTCGCGACCGGTTCACGGATCGGCTCGCCACCGAGGATCAGCACCTCGAAGGCCCTGGTGCGTGAGTCCTGGGTCTCGTTCGCGCTCAGTACGAGGAAGTCGCCGTCGACGTGCACGGCCATCTCGCCCTCGCCGATCGCGGTGCGCTCGAGTCCGACGGTGCCCTGACCGGCGAGCACGTAGGTGAGTGCGTTGTAGTCGGGGTTCCAGGGGAGCGAGAGCTGGCCGCCGGGCAGCAGTGAGACGTGGGCCATCGCGATCGGCGTGTGGGTCGATCCCGGCCCGTCGATGCCACCGAGCGAGCCGGCGATCACGCGGATGATGGCGTCGCCGTTCTCGTTCGTGAGCAGGGTGACCGACTCGGCCTCGATGTCCTGGTAGCGCGGATTGGTCATCTTGAGCTTCGCCGGCAGGTTGACCCAGAGTTGGATGCCGTGGAAGAGCCCGCCGGAGTCGATCAGCGCGTCTGGCGGTCGCTCGATGTGCAAGATGCCCGACCCGGCGGTCATCCACTGCGTCGCGCCGTTCTGGATGACGCCGCCGCCGCCGATCGAGTCCTGATGCAAGAAGGTGCCGTCGATCATGTAGGTCACGGTCTCGAAACCGCGGTGCGGGTGCCACGGCGTGCCCTTGGGTTCACCGGGACCGTAGTCGACCTCGCCCATCTGGTCCATGTGCACGAACGGGTCGAGGTCGGCCATGTCGATGCCGGCGAAGGCGCGACGAACGGGGAAGCCCTCACCCTCGAGGCCGCGCGGCGCCGACGTGATGGACTTCACGCGACGTGGTCGATCGGTCGTCTCGGGCTTGATGGCCTTCGCTAGTTCGAGTGGATTGTCTACGGAGATGGCGGGCATTCGACCATTTTACGGACGAGCGTGGCGACCTTGACCCGCCTCGACGAACGCCAGAACGCCGACCGCGACGACGATGATGGCGGTGAGCGCCAACGACACGTTGCCGGCGCCCCAGCCGAGTCCACCGACGATCTTGGGCTTGCCCATCCAGTCGGCGAAGGACGCGCCGAGGGGTCGCGTGAGGACGTAGGCGATCCAGAACATCAAAACGGCGTTCCTGCGCCAGAGCCCGTAGGCGATCGCCGGGAGCAGGATCAATCCGGTGAACAACAGACCGGAGCTGAAGTAGCCGAGGTTCGCCACGGTCGCGGAGAAGTCGCCGACCGCCGTGCCGAGGGCGAAGGCGACGGTGACCGCCGCCCAGTAGAACAGTTCACGTCGGGTGGTGACGATGCTGTGGAACGAGAGCGTGCCCTCGGCGCGGAACCACCACCAGAAGACGATCGCCAGGGCGAGGGCGAACGCGACCGCCGACACGGCGTAGGGAACCTTGAACTCGACGTGCACGACGTCGGCGCACATCGTGCCAAAGACGCTCACCATCACGACGGCCGACCAGTAGGTCACCGTGACGTACGTCGTCGATCGCAGTTGCCACCACAACACGACGACGAAGACCACCGCGGCGCACGCCACGGCCGCTCGGGGATCGAAGCGATTGACGAAGAAGTCCGACGTCGCCTCGCCCATCGCCGTGGTCAGGATCTTGAGTCCCCAGAACGTCGGCGTGATCGTGCGCGGGACCTTCGTCGTTGCGAACTCCTGGCGAAGAGAGAGCGCCACTACTCCTCCGAGGCGAGCAGCTGTTCGAGGAACGTGGCGCGGTCGATCGAGATGAACAGGGCCTTGGCCGTCGCGACGAGTAACTCGTCGGCGTGCAATGTCGCTTCGACGAACTGCTTGCGGTCGTCTTGACGCGCCAACCAGGCCCGCGCGACGATCGGTTCGCCGACGGGCGTCGGGGCCACGTAGGTGATGTCCAACTGGGCGGTGAAGGCCATCGCGCCGTGGATCACGTTCATGAGGCCCATCACCTCATCGAGGAGCGCGGCGACCACGCCGCCGTGGGCGCGACCGGGCGCGCCTTCGAAGGCCCTGCCGAGCGTCACGCGCATGCACGCGACGTCACCCTCGCGCCAGAGCTCGGCCGCGAGTCCCATCGGGTTGGCGCCGCCCGCGACCACGGAGTCGGAGAAGATCTGGTGCTCACCGAGTTCGTCGTAGGTGGGGATCGAGAGCGTGAACTCCTCCATCTGAGCGCGTGTGAACTCGCGTACTCGAAGCGGCGCGTCACGCATCCGATCGAGCAGCGCTTCCACGTCCGCAGCGACGGCGTTCAGTTGGTCGTCGCTCAGCGAACGCCCGACGAACTCGTGTCCCAACTCGCGCATCAACGATGCGGCCACGATTCGCAGCTCGTCGTTCGTCACTCGCCCGTGTAGTAGTGGTCGGCCACGCTCAGTGCGCGGTCCAGGCGGGCCAGTCCGTCGCGCGCTTCCTCCGCGGTCATGGTGCACGGGGGCACGACGTGGACGCGGTTGAAGTTAGTGAAGATGAGGAGGCCCTCGTTGCGCGTGGCGGCGACGATGTCGTTCATCGCCACCGACGTGGCGCCGTAGGGGGCGAGCGGCTCCTTGGTCGCGCGGTCCGTGACGAGCTCGAGCGCCCAGAAGACACCGAGACCGCGGACCTCGCCGATTATCTTGTGCTTGGTCGCGAGCTCCTCCAAACCCGGTCGCAGCACTTCGTCGCCGAGGCGCTGTGCGTTCTCGACGATTCCCTCGCTCTGCATCGCCTCGATGGTCGCGACCGCCGCGGCGCAGGCCAACGGGTGACCGGAGTAGGTGAGGCCGCCGGGGTAGACGCGTTCGTTGAACGACGCGCTGATGGCCTCGTTGATGATCACGCCACCGAGCGGGACGTACCCGGAGTTGACGCCCTTGGCGAAGGTCACGAGGTCGGGCTTGACGTCGTGCTGTTGGAAGGCGAACCACGAGCCGGTTCGTCCGAAACCGCACATGACCTCATCGGCGATGTAGACGATCCCGTAGCGATCGCAGATCGCGCGCACGCCGGTCAAGAACCCCTTCGGCGGCACCATGATGCCAGCCGTGCCGGGGATCGTCTCGAGCACGATCGCGGCGAAGGACGTCGGACCCTCGAACTTGATCAACTCCTCCAGGCTCTCGAGGGCGCGCTCGCACTCCTCGGCCTCGGTGCTCGAGTGGTACTGGCTCCGGTAGAGGAAGGGACCGAAGAAGTGCACGACGCCGGCCGAACCGGTGTCGTTCGGCCACCGTCGGGGATCGCCGGTCAGGTTGATCGACGTCGAGGTGGCCCCGTGGTAACTGCGGTAGGCCGAGATCACCTTGTGGCGCCCGGTGAAGAGCCGCGCCATGCGTACGGCGTGCTCCATCGCCTCGGTCCCACCGTTGGTGAAAAAGACCTTGGCGGCGCCCTCGAAGGAGCGGTCCAGTATCAGTTCGGCCGCGCGGTAGCGTGCGACGTAGCCGTGTTGGGGCGCGATCGTGCAGAGGGTGCCGGCCTGCTCCTGTATCGCGCGAACGACCGTCGGGTGCTGATGACCGATGTTGGTGTTGACCAACTGCGACGAGAAGTCCAGGTAGGTCGTGCCGTCCTCACCGGTGACGTAGACGCCCTCGGCGTCCTTCACCATCAAGGGATTGATGCTCGCCTGGGCCGACCACGAGTGAAAGACCGAGGCCTTCTCGCGTTCAGCGCTCGTTAACGTGGATCGGTCGTTGGCCATGTCGTCGTCCTTTGCTCACTAAAGACGGTAACGCACGAGACGCGTGACGAATGGGCGAACGCTCTGCGAGGTCGATCCCTAGAGACCGCCGTCCCACAGGGCCATCTCGGCGGCGAAGTTGTCGAGGCCCAACGGTCCGAGCACCAGCGCGTGGGCGTGGAACTCCTTCAGGCTGAACCGGTCGCCGAGACGTTTCTTCGCGGCTTCGCGCGACTCGAGCCAGATGCGCTCACCGACCTTGTACGAGATCGCCTGGGCCGGCAGTCCGAGGTAGCGGTCCACTTCCGAGACCGACATCGGGTGGTCCTGGATCGCCCACTCTTCGAGGAGGGCCACGGCCATCTCGGCGGTCCAACGCTTGTTCGAACAGTCGCCGAGGTCGCCGAGGACACCCAAGTCCGACGGGGCGTCGAGTTCCAGGTGCAACCCGACGTCGACGACGATGCGCGCCGCGCGGAGGGCCTGGTTGGCGAGGTATCCCAGCTCGTCACCGAGGTCCGAGAAGTACCCGAGCTCGTCCATGAGTCGTTCGGCGTACAGCGCCCAGCCCTCGGCGTAGCCGCTGGTGTTGCCGACCAGGCGGTGGAACCGGCTCTGACGGTCCGACGAGAGCAGCGCGGTGGCGATCTGCAGGTGGTGGCCCGGGATCGACTCGTGGTACCAGGTCGACGCGAAACGCCACCACGAGAACGTCGTGCGGCCCATTGTGGGGAACCACGTCGTGCCCGGACGGCTGAGGTCCTCACTGGGGTTGATGTAGAACGGCGCCGCGGCCGAACCCTCCGGTGCGAGACGAGCGTCACAGAAGCGGATGCGCTCGTCGATGTCGAACTGCACACCCTCGAGTTCTTCGGTGGTGCGCGCCGTGAAGGCTTTCAACATGGTCAACAGTGTGTCGGTATCGGCGATCGTGCGCGCCGGGTCGTTGTCCAGCAGGTCGGCCACCTCGACCAAGTTCTTGGCGCCGGGAAGGAGTTCGTTCGCGATCTCCCACATGCGGGTGTTGATGCGTCGCAGGTCTTGGTAGCCCCACTCGTAGAGTTCGTGGAGATCGAGCGTCGCCCCGGACCAGTACGCCGACCATCGCTGATATCGCTCCTCACCGCACGCCTCTTTCGTCGAGGCCTTCGGAGCGAGATCGGAGCGCATCCACGCCGCGAACTCGGCGTAGGCGGCCTCGGCCTCCCTGGCGGCGGCGCGTAGTCCCGACGCCTCGACGTCGACGCCCGTGGCCCCGGCGGCGCGCTCGACGAACTCACTGAACGCCCCGGCGGCGCAGGTGTCGGCCTGATCGGCCACACCGTTGATGTGTCGCGCCGCGGGCAATTCGTGTTCGGCGGCGGTGATGAGCAGCGCGCCACGCCAGCTCTCGAGTGACCCACGCACGGCCTTGAGCCGACGAACGACGTTGTTGGCGTCCTCGGTCGTGGTGAGCGGCATGATCTCGAATGTCTGTCGAATCGCCGCGATCGGGGAGTTGAGCACCGAGAACGTTCGGCGCTCCTCATCGGCCTCGTCGAGGGCGAGCTGGACCGAGAGACGTTCGCGGATCACCCCGGCGGCGATCCGATCGACGTCACTGTGGGCGTCGAGGGTCTCGAGGGTCTGGAGGTCTCGGATCGTCTGTTCTTGGTCGCGACGTCGCTTCGCCACGGAGAAGTCCGGTAGCAGGTGGTCGTAGCCCGGTATGCCGGCCTCGGTCGCGAATAGGGGATTGCTCTCGGCGAGTCGATTGACGATCTCGTCGGCGAACGCGAAGATGGCTGACTGTTGGAGTTGCTCGGACATTGGGATCCTTTGGCTCGCGCGATAACCCGCGGATTCGAAATTTACACCGTCTCCGGTTCGGCCCAATCGGTGAACCGCGCGCGCGGGCGTTGCGGGTTACGCGGATTCGGACGCCAGGGAGTCCTGGAGTTCGCGCTTCAATACCTTTCCGATGGCGCTGCGCGGGAGGACCTGCACGATCCGGACCTCTGATATTCGCTGGTTCTTGCCCAGGGAACTGTTCGCGAACTCGCGAAGCTCCTCGGCCCCCACCGCGGCACCTTCCCTGAACGCGACGAAGGCGACGGGTGTCTCACCCCACTGCCGGGAGGGCGCACCGATCACCGCCGCCTCTTCGACGCTGGGGTGGCCCATCAGCGCGGCCTCCAAGTCGCTCGGATAGACGTTGAAACCTCCCGAGATGATCATGTCCTTCTTGCGGCCGACCAGCGTGACGAAGCCGTCCTCGTCCACGCTCCCGATGTCTCCGGTGCGGATGTAGCGAAGCCCCTCGGGACTCCACCACTCCGCTTCAGCGGATCTCTCTGGCTGGTTGAGGTAACCGTCCATCATCGACGCGGACCGACCGACGATCTCGCCGGCTTCGCCGGGCGGAAGGACGCGACCGTCGTCGTCGATCACCTGCAGGTCGCTCGGCTGCGCCCACGTGCCAACCGTGTGCAGTTTGTCCGGGAATTCGTGGGCCCTCAAGACGCACACGACGCCGCCCTCGGTCATCCCGTAGATCTCGACCAGCCCACCCGGCCAGCGCGAGAGTACTTCGCGTTTCAGTTCGGCGGGGAACGGTGCCGACGTCGAGAACTTCATTTGGAAGGTGGAAAGGTCGAAGTCGTCGAACTCCGGTACCTCGAGGATTCGTCGGTACTGCACCGGCACGAGCATCGCGGCGCTCACCCGATGACGCTCGCACAGCTTCAGAAACTCGAGTGAGTCGAACTTGGGCATCAGGACGCAGGTCGCGCCACCGCCCAGCGCGGGGAGGAGACTGGCCAGCGTGGTGTTGGAATACAGCGGCGTCGAGAGGATCGCCACGGCGTCGTAGGAGTACGCGGGGAGGAGGCTGGTGATCTGGGGCCAGCGCATCCGGTGGGAGTGGATGATGCCCTTGGGCGTACCCGTGGTGCCCGATGAGTAGATGATGTTGAACGAGCCGCTGGGATCGATGGGCACCGGCGTTGGCGTCGCGCCCTCGGGGGCCATCCAGACCTCGAACGGTTCCCCTTCGGCGTCGCTCTCGAGTGCGACGCGACGTGCCGTTATGTCGGTTGACACTCGCGCGAGATGCCTCGAGACGGCCGTGTCACTGAAGAGGTGTGTGGCGCGGCAGTCCTCCAGCATGGTGATCAGCTGCGCGGGCGTGGCCGACGGAGGAAGGGGCGCCACCGTGGCGCCGACGCGCAAGATGGCGATGAAGATCGCGACGTAGTCGATCGAGCTCGACGCGCAGATCGAGACCATGTGTCCCGGTTGAACGCCGTCGCGTTGCAGCGACGAGGCGATCCGGTCCGCCAGAGCATCCAACTCTTCGAACGTGACCTGGCGGTCCGCGCAGATTGCGGCGACGCGGTCCGGGTGCTCGGTGACGCGCATGCGGAACAGTTCGTCCAGTGTCCCGAACTCCTGGGTCACGTACTCCACGATGTCCACGTCGATCCTCCCGAGCCCAGCCCTCAGTCCGGGCGCCAGCTCGGGCTCACGCAGGCCAAAGAAGAGAAGTTTCGTGTCCCGCGCGGTGCTTGTCAAACGAGGACCGGTATCCAGCGCCGCGGTTCGACCAACTACGAGTCTCAGTCGTCGTCGCCCGACACGAACCAGTGTTCGTCGACGCCGAGCGTGCAATCGGGATCGTCGGAACAGACGTGCGAGAACTCGTCGATCACGATCGCCGTGCCGTGACAGTGTTGGAGGTCTTCATCGCACAGCACGCAATCAGAAGGTGAAATGTATTGCTGCGGTAGTGACATGAATCAAACCTAAATCGTCGCTGTGACATGCGAACGGGACGAGGAGAACCGCGCGCACGCTCGAAGTTCCAAATTTGTTGTGAATCAATCTTCGCCAGTGGTAAATTCTCTCGGTCGGTCTCTCTCACTAATTGACGAGGAGAATTCACCATGGCGCGTGCCACATGGTCAGGTTTCTTGAGTTTCGGGTTGGTGAGCGTTCCCGTGGGCCTCTTCAGCGCCACGAGCGATCAAACGATCCACTTCAATCAACTCCACAAGAACACGTCGCACCGCGTGCGCTACAAGAAGGTCGACGAGGAGACCGGCGAGGAACTCTCGACCGAGGACATCGTCAACGGCTACCCCTTGGGTGGCGGGGAGTACGTGGTCGTCACCAAAGAGGAGATGGCCGAAGCGGCCCCCGGCAAGTCCGAACTGATCGAGATCCAGGACTTCGTCGACTTAGAGGAGATCGACCCGATCTTCTTTCGTCAGTCCTACTACCTGGCGCCGAAGGGGAAGGGCGCCGACCGCGCCTACGCGCTGTTGTTGCAGGCGATGCTCGAGACGAAGAAGGTGGGCATCGCGACCCTCGTCTTGCGGGACAAGGAGCACCTCGTCGCCATCCGCCCGGCCGAGAAGGTGCTGATGCTCGAGACCATGTTCTTCGAAGACGAGATCCGCGACCCCGAAGAGGAGCTCGACACGCTGCCGCCCGTCGGCAACGCGGACGCCCGCGAACTGTCCATCGCGAAGCAGCTCGTCGATTCACTGACCGACGAGTGGGACCCCAGTCGCTACAAGAACACGTACCGCCAACGGGTCGAAGAGCTCGTCGAGCAGAAGCGCGCCGGTCACGCCGTCGTCCACGGCGCCGAGGATCGACCGAAGTCGAACGTCATCGACCTGATGTCCGCGCTGCAGGCGTCGATCGATCGCTCGACGAAACGGCCGACGCGCTCGGCCGCCAAGGCGAGCGCACCCTCGAAGAGCGCGAGTCTGAAGGTCGCGGATCATCGCGAACGACAGGGTCTCGACGCGATGACCAAGGCCGACCTCCTCGACCGGGCGAAGCGACTCAAGGTCGACGCGAACCCGAAGATGACCAAAGCCGAGCTCGTTCGCGCGGTGAGTGAAGCCAAGATCGCCAAGAAGAAATAAGGCTGTCGGGTTCCATGGCTCGCGCCGACGGCACTCGAGCGACGCCACCGGCCAAGCTCTCCACCTACCGGGCGAAACGAGATCCGAAGAAGACGCCTGAACCCATGGGCGGTGCGACCCCGGCCGTCGCCAAGAAGAGGTCGAAACTCCCGACGTTCGTGATCCAAGAGCACCACGCCCGCGCCCTGCACTGGGACTTTCGTCTCGAGCGCGACGGCGTCCTCGTGTCGTGGGCGCTCCCGAAGGGTCTTCCGATGGACCCCGAGGTCAACCACCTGGCCGTCCACGTCGAAGATCATCCCCTCGAGTACGGGAAGTTCGAGGGCGTTATCCCCAAGGGCGAGTACGGCGCCGGCCACGTCACCATCTGGGACCACGGTACCTACGAGACCGAGAAGTGGCGGACGAACGAGGTCATGGTCGTGCTCCACGGATCCCGTGCGGCCGGCCGCTACGTCCTCTTTCCCACCGGTGACAAGAACTGGATGATCCACCGAATGGACCCCGCCCCGAAGTACTTCGAGGACATGCCCCAACACCTGAAGCCCATGCTCGCGATGGCCGGTGACCTCCCGAAGAGTGACGCCGGTTGGGCCTATGAGTTCAAGTGGGACGGCGTGCGCGCCATGATCTACGTCGACAGGGGTCAGGTGCGAGCGTTCACCCGCAACGACAAGAGCCTCCTCTCGACCTTTCCGGAACTGCGCGACATCGGAGGTCACCTCGGTTCACGCTCGGCGATCCTGGACGGCGAGATCGTCGCCCTGGACGGCGAGGGCCGCCCGAACTTCTCGACGCTCTCGAAACGACTGCACGTCACGTCCAAGTCGGTGATCGAGAAGTTGCGGTTCTCGATACCCGCGAGTTTCTTCGCCTTCGACCTCTTGTATCTCGACGGTCGCTCGCTGGCGAAGCTTGCCTACGACGAGCGACGCGCGGCGCTCGAGTCACTGAAGCTGACCGGCGAGACGTTCGCGACGCCGCCGTCGATCACCAACACGCCCGGCCGCAAGGTGATCGACATCGCTCGAGAGCGCGGGTTCGAAGGCGTCGTCATCAAACGTCGGAGCTCTCACTACTCTCCGGGTACGCGCAACGGCGACTGGATCAAGGTGAAGAACTTCCGCACCCAAGAGGTGGTCATCGGCGGTTGGACCGAGGGCAAGGGCGAGCGCCACGGCAGCCTGGGCGCGCTGCTGCTCGGTATTCCCTCCGACGACGGGCTCACCTACGTCGGCAAAGTGGGAACCGGCTTCACCGCCGCGACGCGTCAGGAACTCCTTCGCAAGTTGACGCCGCTCGCGCGCAAGTCGACGCCGTTCGCGGCACCGCTCAGTCGCGCCGAGACGACGCTCGCGCACTTCGTGCGCCCGACGGTCGTCGGTGAGGTCCAGTTCGCGGAGTGGACGAACGACGGGAACCTGCGCCAACCGTCGTGGCGCGGACTCCGTTCCGACAAGAGCGCGAGCGAGGTGGTCCGTGAGTCCTGAGCGAGTCCTCACCCACATCGATGGTCGTGAACTCTCTCTATCGAACCTCGACAAGGTGCTCTACCCCGACACCGGTTTCACCAAGAGTCAGGTTCTCGACTACTACGCGCGAATCGCCGACGTCATGTTGGCGCACGTCCGCAACCGACCGGTGACGTTTCGCCGATTCCCCCACGGGGTTGAGGGCGCGTCGTTCTATGAGAAGCACGCGTCCGACCGTCAACCGGACTGGATTGGCACCATCGAAGTGCCGTCCAAGAGCGGGGAACACGACCCAATCGAGTACACCGCCTTGAGTGACCGACCATCGTTGCTGTGGGCGGCCAATCTCGCAGCCATCGAGTTCCACGTCCCGCTCTGGCACGTCGCGAAGGGCAAACCGATCCCCGCGCCGCCGGACTATCTCGTGTTCGACCTCGACCCCGGTCCCGGGACGTCGATCGTCGAATGCTGTCGCGTTGCGCAGTGGGTGGGGGAGCGACTCGGTCGCGAAGCACTGTTCGCCAAGACGAGCGGGTCGAAAGGACTGCAGCTCTACACGCGCGTGCAACGAACCAACTGGGAGAAGTTAGGGGAGCGAGCCCACGAGCTCGCACAGGCCATCGAACGAGATCATCGCAGTGACGTCGTGTCCACCATGCGCAAGGACTTGCGCAACGGCAAGGTCCTCATCGACTGGAGCCAGAACAGCTCATCGAAGACGACCGTGGCCGCGTACTCCCTGCGCGCCCGTCCGGAGCCAACGGTGTCGACCCCGGTGTCGTGGACCGAGGTTGACAAGTGCGCGAAGTCCGGCAATCCCGAGTTACTGCGATTCGAGACGAAGGACGTGCTGAAGCGCGTCGAGAAGTACGGCGACCTGATGGCGCCACTGGCTGTTTCGTCGTCTCGCACGAAGAGTTCGAAGTGAGTGTGCCGAACAGTCGTTGCCCGTGAGCGGCCGGCCCGCTACTCTCGCCTCGTGACCGAGCAACGACTACCCGGCGGCGTCGTGCACAAGCTTCCCGGAGACCTGCGCCGCGAACTGATCGCCAACGCCGGGGCCCTTGAGGCGTGGAAGGACATCACGCCTCTCGCGCGTAACGAATTCATCTGTTGGGTCGAGGACGCCAAACAGGCGACCACCCGAGCGCGCCGCATCCGCCGGACGAAAGAGGAGTTGGAAGAGGGACAACGTCGACCCTGTTGTTGGCCCGGTTGTGATCACCGCGAGCGCACTGGTCGCTGACACTGGATTCGTCGCTCGTAGGACTTCAACGCTGAATCGGTCGGACTACCGACAGGTAGTGCTGCGGATCGGCTCTGACCGATTTCAATTGGTCCACCGTTAGGGCGTTATGCGGACCAGGGCGTAGTTCTCGGTGGGACCAGTGGGACCGGACGCAAGAGTCGATGAGCTAATGACCCACACGTGAGACCCCAGAACCGCGAGTCCCTTCGGGGACGTGAGGAACTTCGAAGTGATGACGCGCAGGGAGTCCGTTGCGGCGTTGATCTGGGTGAGAGCTCCGCCGGGTCCTGCAAGTAAGTCGTCCTGCACGCTCATCACGTAGACGTCGCGTTTCGTTGACGCGATCCACAGCGAGAGGCTGAACGATCGTGACGACACCTTGATGACTTTGCCGGTAGCGATGTCGACCTTCACCACGACGTGATTGCTGGCCGGCATCCATACGGAGGTGCCGTTCGAAGTGACGGTGACGGCGTCATTGAAGAATGGTGAGTTCACGGCCTTTACGTCGCCAGTGGTGAGCGAGAGCCGAACGAGAGAACCGCGTCCTAAAAGACCTCCGGCGTCGCTGGCCACCCAGAGGTAGTGCCTGTCGGCCGCGAGAGTTTCGTCGCCGACAAAGAGATCTGAGGTGACCTTCGTGGTCGACAACGTGGTCCGATTGATCCGCAGTAACGCGGGGTAGGCGACGCCGGATACCCACAGGTACCGCCCCGCGATCGCGAGCGAATCGAGAAAACCCGGTGAGGAGAGTTTTCTCACCAACGTGACCTTGTTGGTGGCGATGTCGATGCGTGAGATGAAAGGGTGTGACGGGCTGAAGTGACTCCCGTTCACCACCCAGACGTACGAACCATCGGAGATGAGGGCCGATGGGTGGTTGATGAGCGGGCTGGTGATCGAGAGGTGCGCGCCGGTGCTGGCGGTCACGCGCACCACTTGCCCGTGCTGACTTTCGTTGGCGCCTAGATCGGCAATCCACACGTACTTTCCGTGTGCGCAAATGGCCACAGGATCTACGAGACCAAGGTGGCTGTACGCGACGATTGAGGTAGTGGATGCTCCGATGACCGAAGGGGCGATCGGTACGGCGACAGACACCACGAGCATGATGGTCAGTGCGGTCAGTCGGCGGATCGTCGTCACGGTTCATTCGAGTGTAGAAGTACCGTGGCCGAGCGAGTTTGAACGCACGGGGTCTCCTAGTGCCGGACTTTTAACCCATCGTTGACTTCCGTCTCCTACCATTGCCCTCATGGAAGACGAAACTGAAGCCGAAGCTGCTGAGGACAACGGTTACGCAAAGTCGGCGGGTCCCGTGTGGCGCTACGTCGGTGGGTTGATCGGCTTCGTGATTGCCATGAGCCTCTGGTGGTATCTAGTCAGCCACC
>JBEKCK010000042.1:0-20178 GCA_050014915.1 Acidimicrobiales bacterium
GGGGGCGACGGCAGTACCGCTACCCAATGACCGGACGGAATCCGGGTGAATGGAAAATGACCCGTATTGATTTGCGCACCACGGTAGAGCAGCAGGGTGATGATCACCATGGAGATCATGAACAACACGGCCCACGCGGCGCCGAGGTGGCTGCCGTAGAAGCGCGACTCGCGTTCCTTGCGAGAGGGCGCATTCTTGATCCGGATGATCGTGAAGACGACCAAAGAAACCAATACTGCGGTCGCGAAGAAGTCTTCGGTGAAACCCAGCCAGTTGTCGCGACCAATCAATGGAATGTGGAAATTCCGACTGAACAGCGATCCGTAGGCCTCGAGGATCGTGGTCATCAATATCGTGAAGCCCCACATGGTAAAGAAGTGCGCCAGGCCCGGCACCGTCCACTGCAGGAGTTTCTTCTGACCGGCGACCTCGACCACTTCGGTCTCGGAGACCTTGCGGAAACCCTGCCAACGACGCGGCGCCGGTTGACCGGAGCGGATCAACTTGGAGAGCCAGTAGAACCGTCGTCCGGCAATCGAGAAGAAGAGAACCGTCACCCCGAGACCGATGATGATTCGAGCTAACACTGGGTTCCTCTCGTCACGGTATTGATCGTCACTTCTTCTTGAAGTTCTCCGAGTACCGGCTCGGCGTCGGGCCGCGCTGTCCGGTGTACTTCGAACCAAGTCCTTCCGAGCCGTAGGGGCGATCGGCCGGCGTCGTCATCTGGAAGAAGCTGATCTGGCCGATCTTCATGCCCGGGTACAGCGTGATCGGGAGGTTCGCCACGTTGGAGAGTTCCAACGTGATATGGCCGTCCCAACCGGCGTCGACGAAGCCGGCCGTCGAGTGGATGACGAGGCCGAGGCGACCGAGCGAACTCTTCCCGTCCAGTCGTCCGACGATGTCGTCCGGGATCGCGATCCGTTCGGTCGTCGACCCGAGCATGAACTCACCGGGGTGCAGGATCATCGGTGAGTCCGGACCGACGTCGATCAACTCCGTGAGGTCCTCTTGGGCGTCGCGCACGTCGATGACCCGCTGGGTGTGGTTGCGAAACACACGGAAGAACTGGTCGATGTGGAGATCGACCGACGAGGGCTGCACGCAGTCCTCGCCCAAGGGGTCAATGATGATCCGGCCCTGCGCGATGGCTTCTTTGATGGAGCGATCGGAGAGGACCATAAACACGTCACGATACTCGTTTCGACGATTCCTCCCCGAGCCGGAGAAGTGGCGTGACCGGTCTCTAGGAGAGGACCTTGCGTCGGAAGTTGCGCAGTCCGAGGGTCATGAAGAAGGTGCCGAAGGCAATCATCACCGGATAGACGACGTAGAGGTGCATGTGCGGCGCGTCGGTGAAGGCCGCGCGCATTCCTTCGTTGACGTAGACCAGCGGATTGATCAGCACGAGCGTCTGGAGCCAGTGAAAGCCCCCGATCTTGACCGGGGCCAGGTGCGTCCAGGGGTAGTAGGTGCCGCCGAGGAACGTGATCGGCAGGATCACGAAACCGAACATGAGTCCGATGTTGCGAGGCTCGAAGGACGTGCCGAGGGTCAGTCCGAGTCCGGCCATCGACACACACGCGATCGGCACGAAGGTCAAGATGATCAGCCAGTGCAGCGAGACGTGCGCCTGAACACCCGCCGCGTGCACCACCGAGGCGATCGGGAACACGATGAGCGCGGCGATGAGACCCTGGACCGTCGCGGAGAGCACCTTCGATATCGCCACGAGCCATATCGGGCACGGCGCCTGCACCCGGTCCTCGATCTCTCGGGTGAATCCGAACTCCTGGGCCATGGTGAGGGCGATCGACTGCACGCCCTGGAACATGACCGAGATCCCAACGACGCCGGGGACGAGTACCGTCGCGAAGTCGGCCGCGCCATGGGCGCTCCCTCCCCCGACCGCTTGACCGATCTTCGGGAACACGAAAAGGAAGACGAAGCAGAGTAGGAACGGTTGGATCAGCGTCCGCAACACGAATTCGCGCTTGGTCTTCCACAAGACCACGAGGTCACGAAGGATCAGCGCCCACAGGGCGGTGCGACTGGCGTCGTAGACGCTGCGCGTCGGGTGCACCTCGAAGGTGGTGTCCGTGCTCATACCTCGCGCAACTCCTTACCGGTCAGATTTATGAAGACCGTCTCGAGGGAGGGCTCGGCGATAGCCAAGTCCAGAATCTCCACGTTGGCCGATTCGGCCGACGCCACCAGCCGAGGAACCAGTCGATCGGTGGTGCGCATATCGACGAACAGCGAGTTCTCCTGTACTCGCGTCGACACGATGGCGTCGATGTCGCGCCTCAAAACGTCGGCCAGCGTCTCAGCGTTCGCCGACACTTTTATGGTGACGATGGTGTCGGCACCCGTACTCTGCTTGAGATTCGCGGGCGTGTCGAGCGCGAGGATCTTCCCGTGGTCCATGATCGCGACGCGATCACACAGTTGGTCGGCCTCTTCCATATAGTGCGTCGTCAACATCACGGTCTGTCCCGCGGTGTTCAGTTCGGTCAGCAGGTCCCAGAGTGAGAGTCGGCTCTGGGGATCGAGACCGGCCGTCGGTTCGTCCATGAAGAGCACCGCGGGGTTGTGGAATATCGCGCGCGCCACCATGAGACGTTGCGCCATGCCGCCGGAGAGAGCGTAGATCGAGGCCTTCGACCACCTCGAGAGCGAGAAGCGTTCGAGCAACTCGTCGGAACGCCGCCGTGAATCCTTGGCGTTGATACCGAAGAGCCGGCCGTGGAAGTACAGGTTCTCCCAGACCGTCAACTGGCGGTCCAACGTGTTCTGTTGCGAGACGATGCCCGAGAGCTGCTTGACCAGCGCGGGGTGCTTCTTCACGTCGATGCCCGAGAGGTAGGCCGTACCGGAGGTGGGCACGACGCGGGTGGTCAAGATCCCGGCGGTCGTGGTCTTGCCGGCGCCGTTGGGTCCCAAGAGTCCGAATATCTCGCCCCGGTGGACCGCGAGATTGAGTCGGTCGACGGCGGGGACGTCCATGGTCGGATACTGCTTCGTGAGATCGTCGGTGCGAATGATCTCCTCTATGTCGCTGGCCATAGAACGCTCCGCCTTCTCCGCTGCCTCGTCACCGGACTCACCTTACGGGGTCGTTCGCGTCGCGACCGTCGTCGACCTTTCACTTCGTCGAGGTAGTGCTAACACCCCGGGACTTCGTGCGGTCAACATTCTGGAGGCGAACGTCTCGGCGCGACAGGATTGTGCGTCGTCGACCACGGGGGGGCATCGGGCCACTGATGAGAAGTCATACGTTCGAGTTCGCGTGGTATCGCTTCCGCGCGACCTTCAAGCGTCGGTTCACCACGTACCTCAGCGTCATCTTGCTCATCGGGCTCACCGGCGGTCTCGCGATGGCGTCGATCGCGGCCGCACGACGTACGCAGTCGTCCTACCCGACCTTTCTCCAGAGCACGAATCCATCGACGCTCACCATGGGCGTCTTCGGCTTCGCGAACGGAGGCAAGGGCGCCCCATCCCTCGTCCCGGCGATCGATCGACTACGCGATGTCTCCGACGTACGATCGCTCGCGAGCGGCAACGCAGTGATACTGAACGCCGCGGGCGCCCCTCGTCTCAATACGGTCAACAGCGTGTCCATCGTCGGCAGCTTGGATGACTACCTCATCAAAGAGGACCGACTCTCCGCGCTCAAGGGACACCTGTGGAACCCCAAGAGCCTCGATCAGATCGAAGTGACACCCGGCGCCGCGCGCCTCTGGAACGTCCATCAGGGAGAGACGATACCCATCGGTTTTTACGCGCCCCAACAGGCGAACCTCCCTGGGTTCGGCACGTCGAAAGTGAAGCCGATGCTCACCGTGCGCGCCACGGTGACCGCCATCGTCGCCATGAATGGCGAGATAATTGAAGACGACGTCGACCGGGCGTACGGATTCGCGTTCATCACGCCGGCCATGGTCAAACGCGCGGCGGCCTTCGACGCTGGATGGAAGGAGCCGGTCTACTACGCGATTCAATTGCGCCACGGCGACCAGGGTCTCGCCAAAGTCGAGGCGCAATTGGTGCGACTCGTGCCGCCGGACTACGCCAACGAGTTCCACGTCTCGTCGATCGTCACGGCAACCGTCGAACTTGCGGTCAAACCAGAGTCCGTCGCGCTGGGCGCGTTCGGTCTCATCGCCGCGCTCGTCTGCTTGATCCTCTCGACGCAGGCGCTCTCGCGACAGGTGCGACAGGGCAACGACGAGCGTCGAATCCTGCAGTCGCTCGGAGCGAGTCACTCGGACACGTTCGTCGAGAGCATGATCGGCACTATCGGGTCCGTGACGCTCGGCGTCGCGCTAGCGCTACTCGTCGCGGCGGCGCTCTCGCCGCTCGCCCCATTCGGCCCGGTCCGTGCGGTCTACCCCGATAGGGGTGTCGCGTGGGACTGGACCGTTCTGGGCCTCGGCGCGGTCGTCCTCATTGCGGTGCTCGCCAGTGCGTCCGTTCTCATCGCGCTGGCGAATTCGCCCCGGCGACACCGCGCCGCAGCGTCCGCCGGCCCACGACGCTCGGGGTCCGTGCGCCGGCTGCAGGTCCTCGGTCTCCCACTCGCGACCACGGTCGGCGCGCACTTCGCCCTTGAATCACCACGTGGTCGAGGCGAGGTGCCGGTGCGTTCGATTCTCGTCGGCGCGGTGCTGGCCGTCACGCTCATGGCCACGACGCTGACCTTCTCCAGCGGTCTCCACACACTGATCTCGCGCCCGGCCCTCTACGGCTGGAACTGGAACTACATGATGAATCCGGACAACGACGTGCCGCCGGTCGCGTTGCGTGAACTGAACCACGATCCGGACGTCGCGCAGTGGAGCGGCGCGGACTATGAGGACATCACCATCGACGGACTGACCATACCGATGTTGGAGATGAACGCGGGCGCCAAGGTCCAGCCCCCGATCCTCTCGGGACACGGACTTCAAGGCAACCACGAAATCGTGCTCGGCAACCAGTCGCTGGCTCTCCTCCACAAGAGCGTTGGCCAGACCGTCTCGGTCAGTTACGGCTCTCCAGAGAACGCGCCGGTCTACATACCACCCACGACCATGACGATCGTCGGGACCGCCACGTTCCCGGCCGTCGGCTTCACCACGACCGTCGCCCAACACACGTCGATGGGAAACGGCGCACTCGTCCCCTTCGGAGTGCAGCCGCTGAGCTTCACCCGGGCCATCTCGAGCAAGGACCCGAACCTCAACGGACCAGACGAGATTTTCGTGCGGCTGCGTCCGGGCGTGAGTTCGTCAGCTGGCAAACGGAACCTCGAGAGGATCGCTCACGCCGCCAACGCGGCTTTCGAGAAGGATCCCCGAGCGACCGGGAACTACGTGACGGTGCTGGGCGTCCAGCGACCGGCCCAGATCGTGGACTACCGCTCGATCGGCGCTACTCCTGAGCTGCTCGCCACCGGGTTGGCCGCCGGTGCCGTCATCGCCTTGGCGCTCACGCTCATCGCGTCGGTGCGCCGACGACGACGCGACATCGCGATCATGAAGACGTTGGGGTTCACGAAACGAATGCTGGCAGCTGCGGTGGTGTGGCAGGCGACGATCGACGGACTCATCGGCGCGGTCATCGGCATTCCACTGGGCATCCTCTTCGGACGAGAACTCTGGACGCTCTTCGCGCGCGACATCAACGCCGTGCCGCAGCCCACGGTTCCCGCGATCACCCTGGTCCTCGTCGGCGTCGGGACACTCGCCGTCGCGGTCATCGCCGCGTTGTGGCCCGGTCGAAGCGCCGCTAAAACGCCACCGGGATTGGTCTTGCGTTCGGAGTAACCATGACATTCGTCAACTGCTACGTCCGGGGACGAACCTTCAGATCCGCCAACACCGTGCGGGCCGCGCCGTAACCGCACATCCCGTGTACGCCACCCCCGGGTGGTGTCGACGACGAACAGAGATAGAGCCCGGGCGTCCCGGTTCGGTAGTTGTT
Source organism: Acidimicrobiales bacterium (assembly GCA_050014915.1). Lineage (GTDB taxonomy): Bacteria > Actinomycetota > Acidimicrobiia > Acidimicrobiales > RAAP-2 > RAAP-2. Next base: position 5,971 of record JBEKCK010000042.1, read on the forward strand.
CCAGCGCAGCGTCGGTCGAAAGAGCGTCTGGCGTAGCGTGCCGGCACCGCCGGTGATGTCGCCACCCACGTAGTTCGGGTTGTGTCGCTCGCCCTCGGCCGTCGAGGTCGTGACGCGCGCGAGGATCAGGTCACGAAAGCCCGGGGCGAACCGCTCGATCTGGGCTTCGATGCGATCGGTCATATCGACGTCGGAACCGTTCGGCACGTGGCAGTAGGCCCACAGGGTCTGTTGTCCACTCGGTGCGCGAGTTTCGTCCACCACGCTCGCCTGCACGACGATGCAGAACGGCGAGTCGGAGTGACGGTCTTGCGCGACGTCCTTTTCGGACGCGGCGACCTCGGCGAACGTGCCGCCCACGTGGACCGTCGCCGCGCGCCGACACGGTTCCGCGCTCCACGGCACAGGACCCGAGAGCGCCCAGTCCACTTTGAACACGCCCGGACCACGTTGGAAGCGTGCGACGCCGGCTTTGTATCGAGCACTGAGCCGTTCCCCGGCGACGTCGACGAGTCCCCACGCCGAGGTGTCGAAGAGCGTCGCGCGCGATCGTGGAAGGTCCCCCAGCTGGCGTATCGGTCGATCGACGTGCACGGGCACCCCCGCATCGCTCAACGCCTTCACCAGCGCACTCACCACTTCGGCACTGCCACCGGCGACGACCGGCCAGCCTCCGTAGTGCGCACTCACGTTGAGGAAGAGCCCGAACGCCGACGTAACCGGCGCGTCGAGCGGCAACATCGAGTGTGAGCACAACCCGGCGATGAGGGCCTTCGCTTCGTTCGTCGAGAACCGCTTCGCCAGGTGCGACGCGTTCGGCAGGCCATTGAGTCCGAATCGAGCCATCGTCAAAGGTCTACGAGGCATCGATCGCAGGGGCGCGAGGACCGACGCAGCCACCGCGTCGGCGTGGTCGACCAACGGCGAGAAGAGTCGTCGATACGTCGTGGCGTCGGCGCCGAATGACGCCGCCGTGTCCTCGACCGTCCCTTGGACCACCGCGACCCGCCCGTCGTCGAGTGGATGGGCCAGAGCGATGTCGGGTTTCAACAACGTGAAGGCGTCACTCACGTCCACACAGGTCCGGAAAAAGGGCGAGATGGTCACCATCGATTGGATCGTCGAGCAGACGTCGTGGCGGAAACCCGGCAAGGTCAACTCCTCGGTGCGACACCCGCCGCCCGGGCTCGACGCACCTTCGAAGACCTCGACCGAGAGCCCGGCCCGAGCGAGGGTCAGCGCGGCGGCCAGACCGTTGGGTCCCGATCCGACGACGACGGCGTCGAGGGTCGACCCCGAGCTCACAGTTCGAGCACCGTCGCCTGCGTGGCGACGATGACGCCCGAATCATCGCTGAATCGTGCGGCGATCGCGTCGAGTTCGTCGTCCGTTCGGCTCTGCTTGTGGTGGAAAAGGAGGACCCGAGGCACGTTCGCGCGGCGAGCCAACGCCGCCGCGTATTCGACGGCGGCGTGACCGAAGTACGCCTCCGCCGCCAGCTCTTCACGAACGAGCTGCGCATCGTGGATGAGTGCGTCCGCGTCTTGACAGAGTGACAGCGCCGCCTGGTGGTACTCGCCCAAGTCGTCGGGACCTGGTCCGAGTGCGGTCGGACAGTGATCGGGCATGTAGACGACGGTCGAGGAACCGTCACTGACGCGAAAGCCGTAGGTTCGGCCACCCTTGTGGGGGATCTCCTCGACGAGGACGTGGAAACCCTCGGCTTCGAACGTGGACCCGGAGAAGGCGACGAACGACCAGTCACCGCGTAGTTCATCGGCGCGCACCGGGAAGTGCGGTGGCGACATTCCCCGCGAGAGCACCTCCAGCGGGTCCGAGCCGTCGAGCTGGTCGGGCACGAAGAGTGTCACCCTGGAGTCGAGGCGGTCGGTGGCGTCACAGAACGGCAGCCCGTGCACGTGGTCCCAGTGGAGATGGGAGAGAAGTATCGAACCCCGGAACGGCTGGCCGTTCATCAGCGAGCTGGTTCGGCGAATCCCCGTACCGGCGTCGAGCAGGAGCGAGGGTGGCTCCCCATCGTGGGCCAGCGCGACACAGGACGTGTGACCGCCGTAGCGGATGAACTCCTCGCCCGGGGCGGGTGTGGAACCTCGGACGCCGAGGAAGGTAACCCGCACGCGGTCAGCCCGCGTTCGAATCTTCTCGGCGGTGTCCAGTGGAGAGTTCTTGGAGTGACTCGCGATCGAGCGATTCCGCGGGCACCGACGCCACGCGGCAGTCGGTCACGGCGACGAGGGTCGAAGTCCGCGCGCCGCCTTCGAGGTGCGCGCGTTCCCCGAGCATCGCGCCGGGCCCGTACTCGGCCACGCGCGCGCCGTCGACCTCGACGCGCAAGACGCCGTCGAGTATCAGGTACACATCCGAACTCTGGTCACCCTGCGCGACCAGTACCGTTCCGCGCTTCACCTTCCTAATCCTAGGTTTGGCCGCTCCCGCCATGAGCTTGTGCGAGAGATTTCGTTCGAGGGCGGTTTCGACCGTGGTCACGAAGGCCTCGGACTCCTGATTGCCCCAGGGCGTCTCCTTGCCGAAGGACTTGCGGTACCAGTCGTTGAAGTCGATGAGGCCGGACTTCGCGCTCAGCTGGCCGTTCTCGTCGTAGACCCAGTGGCGCGGGAACCGACTGGCCCCCACGAGCGCCCCCTTGACCTCACCGTTGGCGTACATCGTGAGCGACAACGTGGTCCACGCCAGCGGCGCCTGCCACTGCACGAAGGGCGCGCGTCGGACCCGTCGCGGGGCCGGCATGCCGGTGCGACCTCCGGCGGTCTGGGCGAAGCGGACCCAGCCGTCGCCGTAGACGGGCTTTACCTTGATGTCCGGCAACGCCACCGCCTCGAAGACCTTGCTGACCGGACCGAGCTTGACGGTGGTGCTGCCGATCATGCCACCACCGTTGTAGTTCGCCGCGATGATCTCGCCGCTCGCGTTCACCTGGATCGACGCCGCGAGGCGATTGGCGAAACGGAACCGGTCGTTTCGGCGAAGTTCGTCGAGGTCCTCGACCTCATCGGGCGGCGCCTGGTCGTAGTGCGCCATCCCGACGTCGAAGGGCAGGCGGGTTCCCCCTTGAATGGCTTCGGAGGGAATCCATGACAGTGATGTGATTGAGCTCTGGTATCGCATGGGACCATCGTCGCGGTCTCCCAAAGGACAGTAAATAGTGGTACCGCACTACGTCGTGGGGGTCTAACACCCCCTCAAAACGTGGGGCCTGCCCCCTTTTGCGGAGTTGGCCGACGACCGAGACTTTGGTCACCATGAGTGAGCCCAGCGTCGACAGCGCTTCGACCATCACCGTCTTTCTCGCCGACGACAACCTGCTCGTGCGCGAAGGCGTGCGCGCACTCATCGACCGCCAGAGCGACCTCCAGATCGTCGGCGTGGCCTCGGACTACGACGAGACGGTCGCGGGCGCGACGGCCGCCGCGCCGAACGTCTTGGTCACCGACATCCGCATGCCGCCGTCGTTCAACCGCGAAGGGATCGACGCGGCCAAAGAGGTCCGCAAGCGCCACCCCGGCACCGGCATCGTGATCCTCTCGCAGTACGACGACCCCGAGTACGCCGTAGCCCTGCTCGCCGAGGGCTCGGCCGGCTACGGCTATCTGTTGAAGGACAACCTCGCCCAGGGCGATCAGCTCATCGGCGCCATCCGCATGGTCGCCACCGGCGGCACCGCGCTCGACCCCTCCATCGTCGAATCGCTCATGCGACCGGTCACGTCCAATAGTGAGCTCTCGAACAACGAAGAGTCGCTCCTCGCCTTCGTCGCCGAGGGCAAACCGATCAAGGCCATCGCCGCGGCGCGACGTACGACCCCCGAGGCCATCGACGCCCAGGTCGAGGATCTCTTTCGCAAGCTCGCCGCCGAGGTGAGCGCGGGCCATCAGGGCGCGCTCGATCGACTGCGAAACCTCCACCGGGCGATCGTGGACCGCGAGGAGCAGGGCGAGACGCTCTCGCGACTGCTGCCGGGCGGGATCGCCGAGAAGCTCCGCAACGAGGGCCGCCGGATCGGCGAGACCGAGCGACTGAACGTGACGGTCATCATGAGCGACATCCGCTCGTACTCGACGATCGCCGAGCACGCCGACCCGAGCGAACTCGCGGGACAGCTCAACACCCACCGCGCCGCGATGAACCGCGCCATTATTGGAGAAGGGGGAACGGTCATGCAATTCGTCGGCGACGCGGTGATGGCGGTCTTCGGCGCCCCTGTGCCGAGCGACGACCACGCCGACCGCGCCGTCGTCGCGGCCGCCAGCATGCACGCCTTGCAGAACGAGATCAATGACCGCTGGGCGAACGAGGGCCTGCCGGCCTTCGGCCTCGGCATCGGCCTCTCCACGGGCGAGGTCGCGGCCGCGCTGCTCGGTTCCGACGAACGACTCGAGTACACGCTCGTCGGTGACACGGTGAATCTGACCCAGCGACTGCAGCAGCTCGCGTCGGCCGGCGAGACCGTGATCTCGGGACCGACCAAGAGCGCCCTGGTCCTCGACATCGACACCGTCGAACTCGACGCGCAGCTCGTCAAAGGGCGCGACACCCCCGTCGTCGCCTACAAGATCCTCGCGGTGAATCGCGATGAGAATCAAAGCCTCAGCACAGCCAATCAAGGAGAGACCCAATGACGACCACTGAATCTGACGCCACGACGCGCGACGCGACATCGATGCCGGCGCTCGAGGTGCGCGGGGTGCGCAAGACCTTCGAGGCGGAACTGGCCCCCGTGCGCGCCCTGCGCGGTGTCGACCTCACGGTCGAGCGCGGCACGTTCGTGGCCCTGATGGGCCCGTCGGGCTGCGGCAAGTCGACGCTGCTGAATCTCATCGCCGGTCTGGAAGAGGTCGACGAAGGCACCATCGACGTCGCCGGTGAGTCGATGTCCGAGGGTTCCGAGGACGACCACGCCCTCATTCGTCGCAAGCACATCGGCATCGTCTTCCAGTTCTTCAACCTCTTAGAGGGCATGAGCGTGCTCGAGAACGTCGCCCTGCCGGCGATCATCGCCGGACGGAACCGCAAGTCGGCCGAGTCACGCGCCCGCGACCTGCTGGACCTCCTCGGCATCGCCGACAAGGCCTCCGAGATGCCCGGCGTCCTCTCCGGTGGTCAGCGCCAGCGTCTCGCCATCGCGCGAGCGCTGGCGAACGAGCCCACGCTGTTGCTCGCGGACGAACCGACCGGGGCCCTCGACTCCGTTGGTGGCCAGGAGGTCATCGAACTACTGAGCCGACTCCACGCGGCCGGCCAGACCATCATCTTGGTGACGCACGACGCCCACGTCGCCCACGCCGCCGACACGGTACTGCGGATGCGCGACGGTCGGATAGTGGGTGACGGGGACGTCGCCGGCGACGGCGATGGTGACGCCGCCACGTCGATCGGCACACTCTGAGCACCCGCGACGCGGTGAGCGCGTTGCGAACCGCCGGTTCGACGACCAGTACGTCCGCGACCTCGTCGCGCGATCGTCTGGCCTGTTTCGTCGCCGCGGTGTTCGGCGTACTGGCGGCGGTCATCGCTCTCATCGACGCACCGCACGCGGGTCGAGTGGCGATCTGGAGTGTGATCGCGGTGGCGGTCGTCTGTTGGGCGTTCGCCGGCATCGTGCTCGTCGGGCGAACACCGCGACTCGGTCTCACCTGTTCCTTAGTCTCCCTGGGTGGCGGATTCACGACGCTGGTGATGCGCGTGGGCGACCGAACGGGCCTCGGCGTCGACAGCGCCACGCGGAGGATCGCTGACGTCCTCGCCCTGCTCACCATGGCGGTCGTCGTGCACGTCGTCCTCTCCTTGCCCAACGGTGTCCTCAAGACCCGCGGGCGCCAACTCGGCGCGGCCGCGTGGTACGTCGTGGCCCTGGCGCTCGCCGTGTACTACATGGCCGGCGCGAAGGCGCTCACGCCGTGGCCCCTCGCCCTCGGGTGGTGCGTCGCGATCGGATCGGCGCTGCCGGCCCTGCGCGGAAGGTACGTCGACGCGTCGGCGCGTTCTCGGCAACTGGTCCAGGCCCTCGTCGCGGGCTCGGCGTTGGCGCTCACCTTCGTCGTAATCCTCATCACCTTGCATTCGCTCGTCGACTGGCCGATCGACGTCGGCGCGCCACTGATCGCGCTCTCGTGTCTCGTGCCACTCGGACTGGCGGCCGGGGCGTCGAACGCTGCGTCGCACGCCGACCGAATCCTCGTGCACCTCATCACGACCTTGGGCACCGTCACGATCGTCGCCGGCGCGTACCTGCTCGCGGTGCGCGGTTTCGACAAGGCCCCGACGACCCACTCGGACCGTGACCTCCTGTGGTGGGCGATGGCCGCCGCCGCGGTCGCGGCGTTCGCCCAGCTGGCCCTGCGCGGACGGTTCTCGCGCATCGCGACCAGCTTCACCTACGGCGCTCGCGAGGCCCCTGACGAGGTAGTTCGCTCCTTCGGCACGCGGATGACCCGAGCGATTCCGATGGATGAGTTGCTACTGCAATTGGTCGAGTCACTGCGCAAGACGTTGTCTCTCGCGTCGGCCGAGATCTTCACGGGTAACGGCGAGGTCTTGGACTTGGTGGTGTCGGTGCCCGACCGACCGCCGCGTTCGCTGAAGGTCAGTCGCGAAGAGCGCCTGGTGATCTCGCGGGCCGGTGTCTCGGGCAACGCGTGGGCGTCGGTGTGGCTGCCGTCGATCGCGACGAGTGACAAGGTCGGTCCGATGCGCGTGGCTCCGATCAGCCACGCCGGAGAACTCCTCGGCATCATCGTGGTCTCGAGGATCGAAGGAGCGGTCGCCTTCCGCGAAGAGGACGACCGGGTGCTCGCGGACCTCGCCCGACAGGTGGGCCTGGCCCTCCACAACGCCCAGCTCGACACGGCGCTGCAGACCACGCTGGACGAGCTGCGGCGCCAGGCCGATGAACTGCGCGCGTCGCGCGCTCGCGTCGTCGCCAGTGGCGACGCGGAACGACGACGCGTCGAACGCAACCTCCACGACGGCGCACAACAGCACCTCGTCGCCCTCGCGGTGAATCTGCGACTCACCAAGGACGTCGTCGCCGAGGACCCCGAGATGGCGGTCCAGATGCTCGACGAACTCGGCGAAGCGGTGCAGGAGACCATCCGCGAACTGCGCGAGTTGGCCCACGGCATCTACCCGCCACTGCTCGTCGACAGTGGTCTCGGCGAGGCCCTCAAAGCGGTCGTCAACCGATCGCCGCTCGACGTCGAACTCATCACCGAGGGCATCGGTCGTTACGGTGGCGACGTCGAAGCGGCCGTCTACTTCTGCTGCCTCGAGGCATTGCAGAACGCGGGCAAGCACGCCGCCTCGGCGCACGTGGTCGTGCGCGTGTGGGAGGAGTCCGGCAGCCTGCTCTTCGAAGTGCGTGACGATGGTCCGGGCTTCGACATTCGAACCGCGCAGCGCGGTCACGGCTACGTCAACATGATGGACCGTCTCGGCGCGATCGGTGGCGCCGTGCGATGGGAGTCTGAGATCGGACACGGAACCGCGGTCCGCGGCTCACTGCCGATCGACTAGATCAGGTCGCGAACGCGACCTCGTTGCGTTGATCCCACAGGCGTCGTAGCGTCGTCGCGCCGAGTTGCTCCTTGTGCACGTAGGCTCGCGCGCCGCTCTCGGTCGCGTCCGGTGGCAGGTCACTGATGTCATAGGTCGAGCAGAGGATCACGAACGTGCCGGGCAGGTCCGCGACGATTCGCCGCGTGGCCTCGATGCCGCCCATCTCGGGCATGTTGATATCCATCAAGACGACGTCGGGATGGATCTCGTTGGCGAGCTCGAGCGCCTTCACACCGTTCTCCGCCTCGCCAGCGAGCGTGAAGCCCTCGGACCGGCGGATGACGGCGCGCGCCGCCATTCGAAACGGCGCCTGGTCGTCGACGACCATGACCGAGAGGGGCTCTTCCATGCCTAAAGTATTTCACCCCAGCATTCGCCTCGACAGTGAGGTGCCTTCCACAGGGGGGTGTGGTTAGCCTCCCGCGTTCTCTCCGAGATAGACAAGTACGGCCTTTACGCGGCGGTTGAGATCGTGTTCTTCGGACAGGCCGAATTTGGCGAAGATAGAGTTCGAATGCTTCTCCACGGCGCGTTCGGAGACACCGAGGCTCTTGGCGATCGCCCCGTTGGACTTGCCCTGGGCCATCTCGCTCAAGATCTCGGTCTCGCGCGGGGTCAGCCAGTCCAGGTCACTCTTAGGACGGTGTGAGCGCGCCTTCACGAGTTCGTCGACGACGAGCGGGTCGATCACCGATCCGCCATCGGCGACGACGCGAATGGCCCGCGCCAGTTCGCTCACCCCGGCGACGTGCTCCTTCAGCAGATAGGCCCGTCCGGCCGAACCCTCTTCGAGGAGCGCCAGCGCGTACGCCGGTGCGGTGTACTGACTGAGGACCACGACACCGACCTTTGGCCGGTTCTCGCGCAGCCACGCGGCGGCGCGGATGCCCTCGTCAGTGCCGGTCGGCGGCATTCGAATGTCGGTCACGACGACGTCGGGCTCGTGCGTCGTTATCAGTTCGATCAGCTCGGGATAGTCACTCCCGACCCCGACCAGTTCGAACTCCTCGTCACTACTGATTAGACGGGTTATTCCCTCGCGCAGTAGTGCGTTGTCCTCGGCCAGAACCACCCGGATAGTCACGAACAGAACGTACCATTCATGTCCGCGCGATTTGATGGCCGTCGCCACACCTGATACGAGTCAATGATCCCGTCTCGTCGACACGGGCGTACGACGGTGCGACTAGGCCTCGCGAAGCGCTTCGGCCGGGCTCACTCGTATCGCGAACACGGCCGGCACCGCCGCCAGGAGGAGACCACCGATGACGATCACCGCGCAGACGCCGCAGATCAAGCCGACCGGGATCACCGAGACCGGCACGGCCCCCAGGTTCGTGGCGAAGAGGTGCCACACGACTCGTCCGGCGACGATCCCCAGCGGAACGCCGATGACCAGACCGACGGAGACCACCGTGATCGCTTGCCAGCACGTCGACGCCAGCACCTGTCGTCGCACGAAGCCGAGGACCTTCAACAGCGCCACCTGCCGGCGTCGGCGCGCCACGCTCACGAAGAGAAGATGGGCGAGGGTGGCGGCACCGAAGAGGGCCAGGGTGACCCCGAGCAGTAGCGGGAAGTCCACGGCCTGTCCGAAGTTGACGAGGTTGACCGGCTTTGACAACAGTTCCAAGTTCTCCGAGAACTTCCGTTCGAGTCGACGTATTAGGGCGTGGCCGGACCTGCCGGGCTCGATGCCCATCACCATTCCCCATCCCGAGATCATCGCGAACAATTTCTTCTCGCACTTGGTTTGATCGGTACTGGCCGAACACGCGAGGTGCAGCGCCGTGGGGAGAGGAATGATCGCCCCGACGCCTAGCCCCCCGGTGCTGAAGTCGGGCGGCAGCACCACCGTGCCGACGACCCGGAAACTATGACTGAGCGTCTTACCGCCCTTGTTGATCAGTTTGACGAGCACTTCGGAGCCGACGTGCACTTTGGCTCGGGCCATGGTCGTCGCGCCGAGCACGATCTCGTCGCCACGCGGTGCGTGACCGTTGACGAGTGCGAACGCGAACGGGCCCTTCGCGACGGTCGTGAAGATACCTTCGACGGACACCGGACCCACGTCGAGGTACTTGCCGGTGAACCCCCACGTGACTTTCCTTACCGCGGGATCGGGCTTCACGATGGTCAAGGCGGAGTTCAACTGCGGGGTCGTCAAGTTACCTAGGTCGAACTGCCAGTTCTGGCCGTAGAGCGGAGGCGTCGACACGAGATGGGACAGGCTGGCGCCGAACACCGACGTGGCCACCAGCGCGATCACCGCGACCGTGGCTCCCACGAGTGCGGTCACCACCGGGACACTGGTACGGCCCCTCCCCCGATCGAGCGCGTTGCGTACGCCGACCACGGCGCTGGCCGGCAGGCCGGCCCTTGCGACCAACGTCACGGCGGCGTTGGTGTGACCGGCCGGCAGTTCGTGCGCGCTTTGGCCACGACGACTCTGGGCGGCGCGCCATGACGGCGCGATAGACAGCGCGACCACGGTCGCCACGATGACCACGGCCCCGACGCCGTACAGCAACGGACTGAACACGAAACCGAGACTCGACGCGGCCGCTCTCGCCTCACCCACGGGCGTCAGGTCTGAGAGTGAGTAGGCGAGGGCCACGCTGCCAATCGCACCAACGACGCCGATGGCGGCGGCGCGCAGCAGTCCAAGGCCCCACAACTGTCGCGGTCGAAGTCCGAGCGCCGAGAGCGTCGGATAGGACTCACGCTCCACGAGACTCTGACGCGACAGTGCCTGGCCGACCAATGCGAGTCCGGCCAACGCCGCGAAGAGGACGAAGAACCACCACCCCGTCGCCTGCGGTTGGATCGATTGGCCGACCGACGCCAGTGATGTATCGACATTCTGCACGGAGAAGAATCCGTTTTTCGTCTGGTGATGGTTGATGTACGGCTGGAACTGGGGCATGTCGCCTTGACCGTGACGCAGCCGCACGAGAGCGATCCGCAGTCGCACCACGGAGCGTCCGATACTTCGATCGAAGGCCCTGCTGGTGTAGAGGGAGTAGTTCGGCGCTGCCGCGGGGAAGTCGTTCACCGTGGCCTCGATACCCACTACGCGAAAGTGCATGACGGGACCGTGCGGGATGATGTACCCATTGGTGGTGATCACCGCAGGACCCTGGCTCAACTTGTAAAGCGGAACGGTGATGATCGAGCCCAGGGTGATTCCGTACTGCTGTTGAAAGGAGAATCCGACCATGGCGTCATCGACACCAGTGGGAAAGTGACCCGACAATAACTTGATAGTCGAACTCTCGTGCGAGGTGGGGAGTCCTTGGACATTGAGATCTTGATCCGGAACGAACTCCCCACGAGTCGTGGCGTTGCCGTTGCCGTAGTAGAAGTCGGTAGTAACTCTCGACAGATAGGGGAGTTTGAAGAACCCTTTTGGAAAGTTCGAGGTGGTGAAGACCTCAGCGTCGTACCCATAGCGTTGCGTGAAACTCGAGAATGCCGCGGACGTCCGTTGCGCCGTCGACACGCCGGCCAAGACCGTCCCGCCGATCAGAGTGATCAGTAGCGAGAGGGCCAGCCACGATGCCCAGCGCCGGAAGAATTCGGCGCGGAACACAACCCCAATCGAGCGCATCGTCCTCCCCGTTACTCAGTCCCAGTATGACTTTTCGGTGTGCGGAACGACATAGTGCCAGCCCCTTGAGACACTTGGTACTACCACCCGCGAAGACCCGACAACTCGGAGTACCCGCAATGACGGCGATACGATGGACGCCTGCGCGGGCGTAGTTCAGCGGCAGAACATCAGCTTCCCAAGCTGAGAACGCGAGTTCGATTCTCGTCGCCCGCTCCAGTTGGATTTCGTTGTACCGTGCGGGTTTTTAACCACGGCGCAATCGAGGTGCTTGGTCACTGTCTGCCTCCTTTCGTCATTCTTCGCCGCGTATAGGTGTCGCGGGAGTGTCGCCGTTGATCGTACGCGATGTAAATGACACCGCGTCAGCGTCACTTCCAAGCACTTGAAGAGATGTGGTCGCAAATTGTACGAAGCGTGCCTCACGATCACGTCCCGGCGTGGATTCGCGATGAACACCGCCTACGCCGATCCTCGTTTCGACGGTGGTGAGGCGACAACTCACATTGCTGGGATAATCGGCAATTGCACGTAACTCGGATAATCGGGGCCTGTGTAAACGGAGTTCGTCGCTCCGGCGTGATAACTCTCGTCATACGAACGCACGGGTAATCCCGCGGGCGAGAATGGCTGAATGTCGATACGCAGTCTGCAACCCGCTCGAACCTTCGCACTGCTCGGGTAGAGCCCCACCTCGATTGCGACGATTTTGTTGCCGTGGAGCGGTTGGTGATCCGCCTCAGCATGCGTGTGGACAGGCCAGTACGCCGTTGACTTAGCGACATCGATTGTCCGGTGCGACACTTTGAGCAAGCCATGCCCGACCGGGTGAATATGGTTCGGGTCAATCGGGTGTACCAGCGACTCATAGCGAATCTCTCGATTGTCTTTGTCGATGACACGGAGCGATACGAAGACATCCATATCGTGACTCGTCGACGACACCCATAAACCAACTTTCATGTAGCCAACCAACACGATGTCCTCGCTGAGGGGATCGCTTGCGAACGTGATGCCCGTCGACCATCGGGGAGTGCCCCCGGTGAATCCCGTCGGCGCCATAATCGGGCTGCCCCGGTCGAGATGAGCGTCGTAGGTGGCTGAAGCACTGGTCGTCGGGGCACTCTCACACAGACGAAGAAAGTCAGTTCGTTGTCCATCGCCCACCCAATCTGACGAGTGTGCGTCGAGATACCAGCGTCGATAGGTGGTTCGGGCGATAGGCCACTCTGACTCCTCAGTCAAAAAGTGCCCGCCATCACCTGTCCTTACCTGAATGCGCACTGGAGCTCCGTCCATGGCACCATTGTCCAGTTCCTTCAGCCAGTAGTCGAAGAAACGCATATGTTCCTTGATCGTCGCAGTCTTGTAGCTGTGCGGGAACCAGGCGTCGATGAAATCGAACTTCTTTGCCTTTGCACCGGTCGACCGTATGAAGGTCTCGCTGCTCCCCAACTGGTGAATCACCGCACCCGTTTGAGGACCGACGATCCATACGGGCACCGTCGCTGTCTCGAGATCGGGACACATGAAGATCGATCCATTCACACCGTACGCTTGCGGATCGTTGAAGGGACTAGCCAACATCTGAGTCCGCCAGTCGGTTTCGCGACGCTCCCCGCAAGAGTTGTGACCGGCCATCACCACACCCCACCAGTTCCAGAAACCCTCGCCAAAGAGCCCACCACCGTAGAGAGCCTCGTTGTACAGGTCGGCGTCCGTGCCCAGGGCGATCATTGCCTTGAGGTGAGGCGGCTGCAGACTAGCTACGGCATGCTGAGTGATCGCGACGTATGACATCCCCCAGAGTCCAACATTGCCGTTGGACCATGGCTGGGTGCCGGCCCACTCGATGGCGTCGTAGTAGTCCTCCGCTTCCTGCACGCTGAAAGGAGCCTGGAGCCCAGGGCTTTTCCCGACACCACGTGGATCGATCCGGACGCACACATAACCGTGAGGAACCCAGGCCGATGAGTCGACGCTTTCATGGTTCTCGTATTGAAGTCCGTCCGGATTGCCAGTGAAGAAACGGTCTTCCATCTCCTCCCTTTGCTGGGCGTCATCGTCGCTGCAGATGCAGCCGTGATCAAAGCTCTTTCCGTAGAAACTGTTCGCCATGACCACCGGGTGAAGGTCGTCGTCAGCCGGCCGAAACACGTCGGCGAAGACATACGAGCCGTCTCGCAGCGGGATCTTCACGTCAGTCGTCTTTATGATCCCGAGAATGCTGCGCCGAAGTTCGTTGCGCGCGGCTGCAGCGTTCCGCATCGTTCTTGGACTCTTGGCAGTGAAGACTCCGGGCGTTGCGTTAAGCAACCTAAGAAGTTCCTTGACTTTGGGGTCGCTTGCGAACGCGATCGTTTCGTCACCTGAAGTCGAGACCATGTGTTCGTTCGACGACTCATCGAACGTCTCTGTACTACTCGCCATTGCCGCGTCGGAGTCGGGCTGGTTGAAGTTGATCGACATCGGCTCGACGATTTCATTGACAACCGGTGCGATCGTCACGCCACTCTCGGCGTTTCCGTCCTGATCCAAGGTCTGAACAAATCGCGCCAGATTGGTGACGATCGGATCATTGAGTCTTTCGATTCTTGCGTCTGAGCGGTCGACGAATTGCGCCAGATTCACCCGGGGCGCTCCTTCGACGGAACCAAGCACGAGCCCTCCGACGAGGAACACGACGGACTCACCCTTTCGGAAGTGAAATTCGCCGCGTTCGTTGGTGACGCCCGCAATTGACGGCGTCTGATACTTCAGGCCGACAATTGGCCCGGCTAATACGCCCGTTGCAACGGCGTCTGCGCCTAAGGCGGAGTTCGTCTCGGTCATTTCGACTCGATTGCATTCACGACGCCGATCCTGCCATCCCTAGCGTGCTAGTTGGTCATGACATCGACATTGCTCATGGACGGTGACTGAATGTCCATGTTTTTCGAACGTACTCTTGGGGTTCGCCGCCACGCGGCCAGTCCGACGGCGAGGAGCAGAGCGGCACCGTCGAA
>JBEKCK010000043.1:0-22741 GCA_050014915.1 Acidimicrobiales bacterium
CCCCACATCTTGGGCAGGATCTTGCACCGTTCGGCGAAGTGGTACTGCGTGAAGCCGCGCCAGTAGGCGGTGATGTTGCCGGCGTTGCCGACGGGGATCGACAGGACGTCCGGCGCCTTGCCGAGGACGTCGACGATCTCGAAGGCGCCGGTCTTCTGTCCCTCGATGCGGTCGGGGTTGATCGAGTTGACGATCGTGATCGGCAGGTACTGGGTCAGTTCGCGCGCCAGGTTCAAGGCCTGGTCGAAGTTGCCGCGGATCTGCAGGACCCGGGCGCCGTAGACGATGGCCTGGGCCAGTTTGCCCTGGGCGATCTTGCCCTCGGGCACGAGCACCACGCAGTCCATGCCGGCCTTGCCGGCGTAGGCGGCGGCCGAGGCCGACGTGTTACCGGTCGAGCCGCAGATGACGGCCGTCGCGCCGGCGGCCTTGGCCCGGGTGATCGCCATGGTCATGCCGCGGTCCTTGAAGGAGCCCGACGGGTTCAGGCCTTCGTACTTCAGCCAGACGTCGGCTCCGACACGCTCGGAGAGGCGCTCGGCGTGGATGAGCGGCGTGTTGCCCTCTTGGAGCGTGATGATCTCCTCGACGCCGTCGAGGTCGAACCACTGCGCGTACTCGACCAGCAGGCCGCGCCATCCGATCATCGGCGCTCCCCGTCGATGACACGCAGACAGGCGCCGATCGAGTCAACGGACTTGTGCTTGGCGAGCTCCTTGATCGTCGCGTTCACTCGATCCGTGACGGCCATGTGCGTGAGGAACGAGAGTCGGGCCTCGTCACCGAAGCCTGACTGCTCCATCGACTGGATCGACACACCGTTCTCGCCGAAGATCCCCGCGACCGCGGCGAGCACCCCCGGGCGGTCCACGACGTCGATGCTGATGTAGAAGACGCTCTCCAGTTCACCGGCGGGGACGCGGTGCAACGTGCGCACCACCCGGAAGGGGATGTCGTGGCGACCGCTGAACTTGTTGCGCGCCGCGTCGAGCAGGTCGCCGAGCACCGCGGTCGCCGACGCTTCACCGCCGGCGCCCTGTCCGAGCCACATGAGTGGCCCGCTGCGGACACCCTCCACGAAGACGGCGTTCATGGCGCCCTGGACCGACGCCAAAGGATGATCGACCGGGATCATTGCCGGGTGAGCTCGTTGCGAGAGCCCGGTGTCGCCAATGCGCTCGGCGATGCCGAGCATCTTGATCACGTAGCCCGAACGTCGAGCGAACTCGACGTCGACCGAACGGATGCCGACGATCCCTTGACGGTAGATCACCTCACCGGCGAGTTCGGTGCCGTAGGCGAGCGACGCGAGGATCTGCACCTTGGCCGCCGCGTCGTAGCCTTCGACGTCCGCGCTCGGATCGGCCTCGGCGTACCCGAGGGACTGCGCTTCTTTCAGGGCCGCCGCGTAGTCGCTGCCCTCGCTCGTCATCTTGGAGAGGATGAAGTTCGTCGTGCCGTTCACGATCCCCATGACCCGGTTGATGCGTTCTCCGGCCAGCGAGGTCCGTAGCGCACGAAGGATCGGGATACCGCCGCCGACGGCGGCTTCGTAGAAGAGGTCGGCGCCGTTTTGGTGGGCCAGTTGGGCCAGTTCCGTGCCGCACTCGGCCATCAGGGCCTTGTTGGCGGTCACGACCGAGACGCCGTGGCGAAGGGCCGTTTCGATATAGACGCGGGCCGGTTTGATGCCCCCGGCGAGCTCGACGAGGATGTCGAGGTCGTCGTTGTTGACGAGTCCCGCCACGTCGGTCGTGAGCAGTTGCTTGGGAATCCCCTTGCGACGCTTGGCCGCGTCGCGCACGGCGACGCCGATCAACTCGACCGGACCGGTCGCGGCGTCGACCAGCGCATCGTGGCGATCGGGGTCGTTGAGGAGCTGGACCAGGACGCCGCCGACATTGCCCGCCCCGATGATCCCGACTCGAACGACCGGCTTGTTCACCATTAAAGGCTAACCGACCACTTCGGAGCTACCGACCTCAAACCTCGAGTCGTGCCATGTCGTCGAAGGTCTCTCGGCGCAGCACCTCGCGCGCCACACCGTCGCGAACGAAGAGCACGGCCGGGCGCGGTACGCGGTTGTAGTTCGACGCCATCGAGTACCCGTACGCGCCGGTCACCGGGGTCGCGACGATGCTGCGCACACCAGTTGAGGCGGGGAGCCACGCCTCGTCGATCAGGACGTCGCCGCTCTCGCAGTGCTTGCCCACCAGGCGAACGCTCTGTGGACGCTCGGCGAGCGGGTCGGCGACGTCGAAGGCCTCGTAGCCCGATCCGTAGAGGACCGGTCGCGGGTTGTCACTCATTCCACCGTCGACCGCCATGTAGGTGCGTTGCGCGACCGGCTTCACCGCTCCGACTTCATAGAGCGTCACGGCCGCTTGGGCGACGATGGCGCGGCCCGGTTCGGCGAGTAGCCGTACGTTGGCATCCAGTCCGACCTCGATCGCCGCGGCGCGGATCGCGTCACCCCACTCGTGGATCGACGGCGCGGACTCCCCGGCGACGTAGGCCACACCCAGCCCGCCACCGATGCAGAGCTCGTCGAAGTCGTCATCGGCGATGAACTTCGCCAGGATCGTGAGCGACTCCACGAAGCCGATCAGTTCGAAGACCTGCGAGCCGATATGGGCGTGCACGCCGCGCAAGGTCAGGCCCGGGATCGAGCGCAGTTCGTCGATCGCCTTGCGGGCGTCACCGGTCGCGACCGAGAGGCCGAACTTGGTGTCCTCTTGTCCGGTGCGCACGAACTCGTGCGTGTGCGCCTCGACACCGGGCGTCACCCGAACGAGACAGTCGAGCGGCGCCGAGTGGCTGACCAGCGTCGAGAGCAGCGCGATCTCTTCGAAGTTGTCGACGACCAGTCGGTGGACGCCGACCGCGATCGCCCGCTCCAGTTCGTCGGCCGACTTGTTGTTGCCGTGCATGATGATTCGCCCCGCCGGAACGCCGGACCTCAGTACGAGGTCGAGTTCGCCGCCGGTCGCGACGTCGATGCAGAGTCCCTCTTCGAACGCCAAGCGCGCCATCGCGCCGCACAGGAAGGCCTTCGACGCGAAGGCGACGCCGTCGTCGAAGGCGCCGGCCGCCTCTCGACAGCGGGTGCGCAACGCCTCTTCGTCATAGACGAAGAGGGGCGTGCCGTAGATGCCGGCGAGTCCACGCAACGAGACGCCGCCGACGAGGACATCATTCGCGGTGATCTCGGCCGTGTCGGGAAGGAGCGACGCGGCGATCGGCTCTGCACTCATGCAGAAACACTACGGGGTCGCGTCCTGGTTTCGAAACTGCGCCGCGGAGTCCGGCGCGAACGACGTCAGCCCTTCACGTAGGAGAGTTTCTCGGCGACCAGGCCATCGCGAACACGAAAGACGTCCACGCCGCGAACGTGCCCGTCGGACCATGAGTACCGCCAGAGCTGCACGACTCGGTCATCGACCTCGAACGTCTCCTCGGCCTCGAACCGGCTCGTCGGATCGTCGAATATCGGAGTCCAGGCGAGGCGAATGGCGTCGCGTCCGACGTACCTCGTCCCGTCGGGCGCAGGGTCCGTGTTGTCGAAGACGCAGTCCTCGGTGATGAGTGCGATGGCCCCGTCCAGATCGTGATCGGCCCACCTTTCGCCGAACGCCGTGACCACGTCGATGGGATTTGCCCTTTGACTATTCATAACGTTTACCCCCAATGCGGCTCCGACACCCGCTTCGCGAATCGAATGTATCCGTGCGCACCATCAATAGCATCTCGGTACGACTGCAGGCATCCCTGTGATTCAAGTGGTTCGATAAACTGACACCTCGGGCGAAAACCCATAATGCCCTCGTAGCTCAGTGGATAGAGCATTGGCCTCCGAAGCCATGTGCGCAGGTTCGACTCCTGTCGGGGGCACCACGCCATCACCGGCGAGTCGGTTCCCTTACATCGGCGACCTACGCGGAGCGACGATTGAAGAGAACGCGCAGGCTCACTCGGCCACCGGTTCGAAGGACGGCGCGTCGGTAGATACGGCTGGCCAGCATCGCCATGCCGGCGGTCGCGATGATACTGATGAGCGCCGAGGCGACAAACTCCCACCACGTGGCCCTACCCAAACCGACGAGCACCGACATGCAAAAGGGTGCCGTCGGTGGGAAGTAGGCGAGGAAATCGTAGAAGGCGTTCGGCGAGCCCGAGCTCGCGACGGTGATCGAGTAGATGTAGCCAAAGAGGATGGGGATGCTGAGAGGGAGGGCGAGCGTTTGAACCTGGTCCTGTCGTTCCGCCATGGAGCCCGCGGCGGCGTACACCCAGCAGTAGAAGGCGTATCCGAGCACCAACCACGCCAGTTCGGCCAGGAGCCCCAACGGGGCAGATCCGTGCAGCACGTTGGAACCAACGGCAGCCCCGAGTCCGAGCGCGACACCGACGAGCAGTAGTGCTTGACCCAATGCCACGAGTCCGATCCCCAGCACCTTGCCGCCGAGGAGCTGGATTGGGCGCACCGTCGCGAGCAGGACCTCGACGACACGGCTCGATTTCTCCTGCATGACGCCGATCATGATCCACGTGCAGTACTGCGTGAGCATCAAGAACAGCAGGACGATCCCGATGATCGAAGGCGTCGACGCGGTGCCCTTGGAGCTGGCGACGAGGGTGCGAATGGGGACGGCCTTCGAATTGGTGACGGCGGCGGCTTGTGCCGCCGTCAGGTGCGCATCGTGGTAGGCGATCACGACGCCCAGGTATTCGGCGACCTCGTTGACCAGACCCGGATCGGCCGGCGAGCTGGCCTCCGTCGCGGGCTGTTCGAGGAGGACTTCGTCCGAGTGGATGATGGAGAAGTAACTCGCCCCGGATTTCAGTTGGCTCTTGGCGATGGCCACCGTTGCCTCGGGGACGAACCGCACCGTATCCGAGTTCGACTGTGCCGCGGCCAAGACGAGGTCCCGGGTGACGGGTGAGAGCGTTCCGACGACACCGATCTTCTGGAGTGATGTCCCGTTGGTGTTGTTCTTGTGCAACGTCGGAATCACGATGGCGGCACTGACGGCGAGCAGCATGATGATGGTTCCGACCCGGAAGATGCGACCACGCAGGCGTTCGCGTATCTCCCGACCGGCCACCAGTCCGACGTCGCCGAATGCCGCCTCGACGGCGTTCCATCGTGTCGACGGCGTGGTGCGCGTCGAGGTGTCCGCGTTCGACTGCGCCGTCCGCTCGGCGCTCTGAGCAGACTTCCGACGACGCCTGGCCCGGAACAAGGTGAGACGCACCACCACGAGGGCGGCCACAACCACGACGATGAGGGTCGTCTTCATTCCAACGCCTCCCGGAATACCTCGGAGAGACGCCGACGGGTGAAGGTGAACTCCGTGACACGACCGGCCATCATCGCGGCCCGGAGGACGACGTCGCTGTCAACGGAGTCCTCTAAGAGAATGCGAACGGCACCGCCGGTTCGTTCAGACACGGTCACTCCCGCCAGAGCGTTCGCCCAGTCACCGTTCCGGTCCCCTTCGACTCGTACCTGCAATCGTCGCGCCCCACTGGTGGCGAGCTCATCGACGGATCCGGAGACGACGAGGCGACCGTGGTCGATGATCGTCACGCTGTCACAGAGCTCCTCCATCATGTCGAGCTGGTGGCTACTCAAGAGGACGCAGCAGCCGTTTCTCGCCTGTTCGACCAGGACCTTGCCGATGGCGTCGATGCCCGCCGGGTCGAGTCCGGACAACGGTTCGTCGAGCACCAGGAGATCCGGGTTGTGGCCCAGGGCGGCGGCCAGTTGCACGCGCTGTTGATTGCCATGGGAGAGCACTTCGACCTTCGAATCGCGTCGGTCGGCGACCTCGAGCCGTTCGAGCCACGTCGAAGTCGCCTCGGCGGCGTCGTGGAGGCTGAGGCCGTGAAGTCGCCCGAGGTACTCGAGCTGCTGGCCGACGAGCATCCCCGGGTACAGCCCCCGCTCCTCGGGCATGTACCCGAAACGACGTCGGTCCGCGTGTCCCACCGGCCGTCCGTTCCACAGGACGCTGCCGGCGTCGAGGTCGGTGAGACCGAAGATGGCGCGCATCGTGGTTGTCTTGCCGGCACCGTTGGGACCAAGGAACCCGACCACCTGACCGGCGGCGACCTCAAAGGAGAGGTCGTTCAGCGCCACCACGTCGCCGTACGACCGTCGCAGGCCCTGGAGGACCAGCACATCCCTCACCCGCTCACCTTACGAGCGTGGATCTTCGCGACGACCGTTGCGCAATCGTCTCCAAAGCCAGGTGGGCCGGTTCGACACTGGTCGCGGGGCCCACACCACTTATCGGTCGATGTACGCGGGCTCCTCGGGACGGAGGTTCACGTCGTAGACCGTCGCCAGTTGGTGGGTGATGAACGTGCCAACGACCAGATCACCGGTTTCGGTGAAGTGAATACCGTCGGACCTTCGCAGGACACTGGGCACCTTGTTCACGATGGCGCCCCCG
This sequence comes from Acidimicrobiales bacterium, assembly GCA_050014915.1. Taxonomy (GTDB): domain Bacteria; phylum Actinomycetota; class Acidimicrobiia; order Acidimicrobiales; family RAAP-2; genus RAAP-2. The sequence goes on from JBEKCK010000043.1 coordinate 6,459, forward strand.
CGGTAGTTGCCGCCTCTCGTCGCGAGGAGATGCCATATCGGTTGGAACGTGACGCCGGGCGTCGACAGGGCCACCTGTTTGTAGACGGCGTTCAGTGTTCGAAGTCCTCGGCTGTAACTCTTTGGTGCCGCGATGGGAAGACCGACCCAGAACGCGTACGCACCCGCCTTGGTCACCAGTCGATCGATCCGACGGACGCGCGCGGTGTACGCACGTCGCCACTTCGGCGAACCGAACGGTTGCGACGTTCCCTTCACGTCGAGTGCCTGCTCATCGTTGGCGCCGAACAAGATGACGACGAGGTTGGGATGGTACTTGTGCAGGTCACTCTTCAGATGGGCGGGCCAGTTGTAGTACCACGACGCGGAGAGACCGGTCGACACCTTGTTGCGTTGGATCAGTTTCAACCCCGGCGTGAACTGGAGTTCATGTCGAAGTCCGTATTCGAGGTCGTCACCGAGCGAGTCGCCGATCTCCAGAAGTCGGCAATGTCCCAGCGCGAACGGCGCGCGACGAGGTGTCGTCGTCGTTGTCGAGCCGCTCGCTCGCACCAGTGCCGACGCCGGCGTGAAACCGCATCCGCGCGCGGGTACTCGAAACGCGACGCCGTCCGCCACGGGAACGTCCGATGGGAACCTGGAGCTCGATGATTGCGACGACGCCGACCCGACGCTCACCCCCGTGAACTCAGTCCCGGCGAGCGCCAGCGCGGTCAGGCTTATCAATGTCAGACAGCGCGTCCACGGGCGTCGAGAGTAGGGACGAGGAGTGCAGGGGGTCTTCATCGCGGATTCAACGCTAACAGCCGCGTGAAGTTACCTCGGGTCGATTCCTTCGCTCTCGACAGACAGGTCGCGACCGGGCAGGCGCAACGCTCTAGAAGATCTGCAACGCCGGCGTCTGGCTGAAACTGGTCGACGCCGTGTCGCCGTTGACGTCTTGAATCGTGGCGAGCGGCGCGAAGGTGAAGGTGCTCGCCGCGCCGGCCGCGAGGTCGGTCGCTTTGGAGGGGGTTCCCGTCACCGTGAACGTGACGGTCGTGTTGTTATTGCTGAGACTGAGGGTCCCGGCCGCGGCACTCGTGTCACCCGAGACTTCGTAGTTCGAGGACACCGCGAAGCCGGCCGTGACGCTCAAGCCGCTGATCTTGATCGTCGTACCAGAACTGCTCCCCACCAGGGTCATGGTCGAGGTACTCGCAATCGAGCTGGGATTCAGCGCGTAGTTGAACGTGACCGAGAAGGTGTCCCCGATACCCATGACGCCGACGGTGTTACCGCTGGCGTTCGTACTGGCGATGTTCGTGACGACGAACTCCGCGGTGGTGGTTCCGGAGAAGGTCGAACTCTCGGCGCTCGTCCAGTGCGTTCCCACCAGTGCATCGACGCCATAGGTGTAGAGGGTGCTCGCCGCCAGACCGCTATCGGTGCACGAGGCCGTGGTGAGTGTCCCCTTGCAACCGCCGCTCGACACCGTCGCGCCGTCGCGTATCACCTTGTAACCGGTCGGTGTCGGACCGCTGCCCGCAGCCCAACTGAGCGAAAGACTGCTATCCGTCGGACTCGTGCTCGAACCTCCGGTGGGGGCGGTGGGGATGGACGCGGATTGGACCTCCGCCGGGTGCGTGCCGTTCGTGAGTATCACCGCCCACGTTGACGCTCCGGCGACGGCGACGCCCCCGAAGAGTGCGACGACCGTCACCAGTACTGCGTGACGCCACTTTCGACTACGCATGGCTTTCTTTAGACACTTCGACCGGCTCGGTGGACCAGTCCCGTGTCCGGGCCCTGATCAAGAACTCGGCGACGAGATCCACGAAGGTGCCCGTAGCGGCGTGGTTCACACTGGGGTGGTAGGCCCAACTGTTGTTCTCTCGATTCATTGTTCTCTCATTTCCATTTGTCCCCACGGTGGCGTCGTGCCTCAGTGGGGTCTCGTGGCCGCCGCACCCAGGAGGAGGTAGGTGCGGCGGCCACTGAGAAGCGGCCTCAGCTTGTCTCGGGGGATGAGACAAGCTGAGGGTTCAGACTTAGCTGGTCCACGCGTCAGTCGCCGGACTGGTCGTCGCGGTCGCGGCGCCACCGGTGGCGACGACGCCCGTTAACGACGGCATGGAGAAGAACGTCGCGGCGCACGCGGCCGGCGAGGCCGTGGTCATCGACGCGTCGTTCGTGAACGTCACCGTGAGCGAACCACTGGCCGCCACCGTGAGCGGCGTGCTCAACGTGTGAGCGCTCCCCGAGGTACCGGTTGAGTAGTTCCAAATCACGTCACTGTTCGACGCGGTACAGCCGCTCTGTGCGGTGCCCAGCGACGACGTGGTGAAGCCACCCGCGTAACTGGTATTCGCAGGCAGGTCGACGCCCGTTATCGTCACCGGATACGCGTTGGGGTTGGTGATCGTGGCCACGACGTCGCCGTTGGCGCCCGGATACAACAGGTTGGTCGCCGAGGGCGACGCCACCGCGGTGATGGTCAGGTTGGCGATGGTCGCCGACTGGCCCTCGGCCGATGACCCGGCGCTCAATCCGACGACCCAGTTCGTGGCGGCGTACGCGCCGCCGCCAACCATGGCCATACCGACCAAGGCCGAAACTATCCGGCGGAAACGTGATTTCGGTGCTCGGTGGGCACCACCACGCGCGCGACGTGTGGTCCGCATCGGGGTAATCTCCGTGCTGGATTTGGTCGCAGTTCGGTTATCACGACTTTGAAACATCCTGTCCTCTTTCTGGTCTGTCTGAACCGGCTTGTCTCAAGGCCAACTCATCCAAATAGCTCCCCATCAGGGTGAACCAGAAAGACGACTGCCCTTGCGCCAAATATTTTGGTGTGCCACACACAAGTGGCCGTCGACGGACTCACAACTTTCGTCCAACTTTTGATGTCCTGTGTAGTTAAAGGCCGTTCTGGAGGACGAAACCGCGTTGCCGCGGACTCCTCACCACACCCTGGGAATCAGTCGCGCCCGACTGGCCGAGAACTCTCGGTACGGTTCGCCGAGCGCGTCGGTGAGGGCGCGTTCCTCGACGCGAATGCGCACGACCAGTCCGATCGTGGGAACCACGAGCAGGGTCGCCAGGGAGAGCCAGTTCTCGAGGGCGATGCCCATGCCCACGAAGGTCATCACGATTGCCGAGTACGAAGGATGACGCACGTATCGATACGGACCCGTGTCGACGACGGTCTGGCCCTCATGTACGTGGACCTGGACGGTGAAGAACTGTCCCAGGACGAGTACTGACCACTGGCGAAGTGCGATGCCGAGAGCCATGACGACCAGTCCGACGATGAAGATCGGCCAGCGCGCCGTGGTGATCCCAGCTCCGTGGACGCCACCGGCGAAGCCGAACGCGGCGCCGACACCGAGGACCGACGTCGCGATGACCACGTAGAAGCTCCCGCGGTCGATTCGTGTGCCGCCACGATTAAGACCACTGCGGATCCGGATGCTCCACTCGGAGGCACCGAACACTCCGAGGAGCACGTAAAAGGCCGTCTGGGCGGCGACGTCGGTGTTCACGAGAGGCGCCATCGGCCAAACCTACTGGCGACGCCGGACGTCTCTTCGAACGTGTCTACCCGTCGCTCTCGCCCAGACCGGTCTCGGCCAGTACGCGGGCGACCACTTCATCGGGCGCGAGGTCGTCCACGTCGATGACGAAATCGGCGACCGCGGCGTAGAGGGGATGGCGGGTCTCGTAGAGGTCGCGCAACGATTGCGTCGGATCGTCACCGAGACGCGGCCGCGCTCCCCCGCGCCGCACGCGTTCGCTCAGCGTCTCGATTGACGCGCGGAGCCACACCACCACACCGGAGCGCGTCAACAGCGAACGATTCGACTCCGAGAGAACGGCGCCGCCGGCCACCGAGACCACGACCGGCTCCCGTCGGGCGACCGCTTCGACGAGGGCCCGACTCTCCAAGATGCGAAGCGCCTCGTCACCGTCGGCGTCGAAGATCTCTTGCGCGCTTCGACCGGTGTCGGACAGGAGTTGCGCGTCGGAGTCCAGGAACGACCATCCGAGCCTCTTGGCGCAGAGTTGGCCGACGGTCGTCTTGCCGACCGCCATCATGCCGACCAACAGCAGTCGCTCAGTCATCGATCGAGAGGTTCTCGTGGTGTCATGTCGAACTATTCTCCTGCACGGCGCGACCCGTGTCGGTCAGGAAAGCCACATAGCCTTGACAGAGTCGACGGGCGACGTTTTAGGCACTTCTTAGGCATCCACTAGAACTGGTTCACGTTCGACCTCGATACTGAAGTCTGATTCGACAACGCAATGAAGGAGGTCCCGATGGACTGGGACGACGAAAACCCCGAGGCGCCGATCCGCGTCGAGGCGCCGAGCACCGACGTACCGGTCGCACCCGCACCGGCCAAGACCGTCACGATCAGTCGGGCGCAGTGGCGTTTCGCCAAGACCGTGAGCGCCCTCGTGTTGGTCCTGGCGATCGGCGGGGCCGGTTACATACTCGGTCACGACATCGTGACGCCCAAGCCGATTCGTACGGCGGCGCCGGGATTCACGTTCCCGACCCTCCCCTCGGGTGGCAACGGCAACGGCAGCGGCTTCCCGTCCTTCCAGTTCCCCTCGGTGAAGCCCCAGAGCACCAAGGGCGACAAGGCCGCGGCCAAGATCGCGACCAAGGTCGACCCAGGTCTGGTCGACATCACCTCGACCTTCGACGGGCAGAGCGGCACCGCCGAAGGAACCGGCATGATCCTCACGTCAAACGGACTCGTCCTGACCAACAACCACGTCGTCGAGGGCGCCGCGACCCTGTCGGTGCGCGATGTCGCAACCAACACGACCTACGTCGGCAAGGTGATCGGTTACGACCTCACCGAAGACGTGGCGCTGATCCAGTTGAAGGACGCCAGCGGGCTCACCACGATCAAGACCGCGAACTCCAACGACGTGACCTCGGGCGAGAAGATCGTGGGCATCGGCAACGCCGAAGGCGTCGGCGGGACGCCGAGCTTCGTCGCCGGCAACGTCGTCGCGCTCGATCAAGCAATCACGGCCGGCGACGAGACGAATCCGGCGGGCTCTGAGCACTTGAGCGGACTCATCGAAGTGAACGCGGCCATCCAACCGGGCGACTCCGGTGGTCCGTTGGTGAACAGCAAGGGCAAGGTCATCGGCATGGACACCGCCGGCTCCGACCTCAACGGCGGCTTCGGGTTCAACCCGGGCAACACCTCGAGTGACCGTGGCTACGCCATCCCCATCAACACGGCCCTGGCGGTCGTCACATCCATCAGGGACGACGCCGCCGTCTCGGGTGTCCACATCGGGGCCACGGCGTTCCTCGGCGTCGAGTTCGACTCGGCGGCCGCGGCCTTCGTCAGTCCGAACTCCGCGAGCGGTGTCACCATCGCGGGGACCGTGGCCGGCACGCCGGCCCAAAAGGCCGGACTGGCGGCCGGCGACGTCATCACGTCGGTCAACGGCCAATCCGTCACGACGGGGAGCCAACTGCAGACGGCCCTACTGGCCGAGAAGCCCGGCGACACGATCAACGTGGACTACCTCAACGTGAATGGCGACGCCAAATCGGTCAAGGTCGTCCTCGCCTCCGGACCGTCGCAGTAATCGAACGTTCGAGGACCAGGTCTCGACTACATCCACGTGGCGTGCGTGACCTGGTTCGGCGGCACCGAGACCACGTCGGCGATTGAGCCGTCGAGGTCCAAGATGGCGTAGTCGCCGCACTCCAGGCTGGGAAAGACGGCGGCGTAGAGAACGCCGTCGCGGCCCTCGCGGGGCAGGACCCACACGTGGGTGCGGGCCTCGGGTCGCGACACCGGATGGATCTCGACCTCGATGCCGGAACGCCGTTCGTTCGACGAGAGGACGAGGGCTCCGGTGTGCTCCCCGACATTGATCACGACGGCGCGACTGGGCTCCGTGGGGGGTGCGGCTTCGACGTGCGGGTGAGCGTGGGCGTGGCCGTCGGGGGCTCGGTCGTCGGGCCCGTGCCGGTCCTTCAACGAATCGTGATCGTGAGCGTGGACGTGATCGTCGTGGTCGTGCGCACGAGCGCCCCCGAGGACGTCCATGGTCATGAGCCGGGCGTCCTCGGGGCGAAACATGTCACTGAGCACTTAACCGGCCATTGCCCGGACTTGCGTGGACGGGTTGTCGAACCCGTCCCACGGGTCGGCCAGGTACGGGAAGTCCGAGCGGTAGTTCAGTCCGAAGGCCGCGAGGCTCGCGACGGTCTTGGGCTCGCTCACGCCCACGTCGAAGAGGGCACCGGCGGCGGCGTCGGGCTTGTAGGTCTTGACGACGTCACCGAGGAGCGCACCGGCGACGGCCTTGAGCTCGATGCTCACGACGTCGTCGAAGACGCGGCGCCCGTTCGGGAAGCCGGCGTTGTCGCCTCCGACCACGCCCAGGATGCTCGCCGAGGCGGTCGCCGTGGGGGCGATCGCCACGTTGAGGCGCAGCATGTCGGCCTTCGTGGCACCGGTGTAGTTCTGGAATCCCGGGAAGAGCGGCGGTACGCCGGTCAGCAAAACGGCGTCGAGGTCGGGACGGGTGTTCGTCGCGACCGCGGCGTAGGCCGCCAGGTTGGGGAACGCGCCGGGATAGAGCACGTTCAACAGCGCCGCGAGTCCCGGGTGGTCGTAGTACGTCGAGTACTGCGCGTCGTTCTTCGGCGCCTGGGAGTTCCAGCGGTCCTTGTGGCCCATCGGGATGATGACCTCGTTGATCAACGGGTTGCCGAGGCGCGAGACCTGCTCCCACGGACCGGTGTTGGTCTGGGGCGTCGTTGAGTAGATCTTGGTCTTCTGACGGCTCGCCGTCGTCCAGACCCCGATCGTCGAGTCGGCGTCGGTGTAGGTCGTCGGCCGCGCACCGCCCTTGGTCAGCTCGGTGATCGGCACCTGGATGGCGATGGAGTGCACGTTGGTGGCGGCGAGTGAGTTGACCCCGGCGACGGCCGCGCCCTTCAAGAGGAAGTCGGGTTGGAAGGGGCGCAGGTCGCCGAGGTCAAAGATCGATCCGAGGTCGACGTAGAAGCCGTCGGCGCGCTGGCCGGCGAAGACCTTCGTCGAGCCGATCGTGTGGATCGCCTGGCTGGTCAACGTGGCGTAGTTCGGGATCGAGTTCTTGCCGACGTTGCACGGCGGACACGCGAGTGCGCGCCCGAGGATCTTCGACGTGCCGTTCTCCTTCTTGGTCACCGAGTAGAACTGCTTGCGGTTCCAGGTCTTGTCACTCAGCGACGTGATCTGTCCCGTGTTGTAGAGGAACGTGTCGTTGGCGCCGGTGTCGGTGAGGATGGTCTCGAAGCGGAACTGGAAGGTGACGTCAGCGTCGCCGTCCCCGTTGTTGTCCACGTGGATCTCGTAGAGCACGTCGTCGCCGAACTCGAAGAAGTTCGGACCGCCGGCGGGCTGTTGACGCGGGATGTAGTTCGCGATCAGCGTGACCTTGTTCGGGCTGTCGGGGCTGATGAAGGCGTAGAGGTCCGTGCTGTCGGCGACGGGGTCCTTGGAGATTTCCGGTGCTTCGGAGTGGGACGACATGGGTGAGACCTTTCTGTAGGGGGTAACGGGTTGGTAGAGCGGTCGATCGAGTTCAGCTGACGTCGCGCACGAGCCGCGCCACGAGCGCGCGGTCGTGTCGCACGACTTCGCGAGTGCCCACCATGAAGTGGATCTCGCCGGTGCTGGGGTTGGGGACGTGGATCACGAGATTCTCCTTGGACGTGACCGGTCGAACGGTCGGGGTCGCCTTGGCCGCCTTGGGTCTCGTCGCGGCGCCCGCCGTGGCGATCAACGCGGTCGGCGCGGCGGCGACGAGTCCGGCCGCGGCGATGCCGTTGCGCGCGACCTTCAGGAAACTCCTGCGAGAGATGTCTTGCATTGCCACTCCTTACGTCGGCCCACTTCTGAGACCGTTCGGAGGCTTCGTTGGCTATGGTCCAACGTCAGCCTCGGTGCTTGCGGCACCGACGTCTATTCGCCACGACACTCGCGCTCGGATGACGCCAGGGAGGATTCTTAAGGAAAGTTGAGAATGTTCGGCGCTAGGGGACGATCAGCATGCGCACGGTGTCGGTGACCTGTGCGCCGCCCGAGGTCGAACCGGCCATGATCACGACCGGGTCACCGGACTTCGCGGTGCCGGACTGCTTGAGTCGTGTCACCGCGACCTCGCACAGTTCGTCGATGTCCTGGGCCGGCGAGACGTAGATCTCCTGCACGCCCCACGACGAGTGCAGCTGGCGCGCGGTGGCGTCACTCGGCGTGATGGCGACGATCGGCATCGGCGGGCGAAAGCGCGCGATGGCGCGTGCGGTCATGCCCGATCGGGTGCACGCGACGATGGCCACGGCATCTTCTTCCATCGCGGCGCGCCACGCCGCGCCGGTGATGGCCGCGGTGACCCGCGTCGAACGAGTCCCGGCGCCGATCTGTTGGACACCCAGGCTCGCGCCCCAGCCCTGGTAGTCGAAGTACTCCTCGGCGCGTCGCACGATGCGGTCCATCGTCGTCACGGTCGCGACCGGGTCGTCGCCGATCGCGGTCTCGCCGCTCAACATGACCGCGCTGGCGCCGTCTAAGACCGCGTTCGCGACGTCGGTCACCTCGGCTCGGGTCGGCACCTGGGAGTGCGTCATCGACTCGAGCATCTGGGTCGCGACGACGACCGGACGGGCGAAGCGCACGCCGTGTCGCACGATCTCCTTCTGGAGGTGCGGCACCTCCTCGATGGGCATGCGCACCCCGAGGTCACCGCGCGCGACCATGATGGCGTCCGAGACCGTGATGATCTCATCGAGGTTCTCGACGCCCTCGCCGGTCTCGATCTTGGCCATCATCATGACGTCGTCACGCCCCAACGCCGAGCGGACCGAGACCATGTCGAAGGCCGATCGGACGAAGGAGACGGCGAGGATCTCGAAGGATTCGGCGTGTAGCGCCTCGAGACGTTCGCGGTCGTCGTCGGTCGGCAGACGGTCATTCAGCAGCGACGACGGCAGCGAGAGTCCGGGCTTGCCCATGACCGCCCCACCGGAGGTGACGATGGCCCGGGCCTTGGACCCGGTCTTTTCGACCAGGAGCGACACCCCACCGTCACCGATGTGGATCTTGTCGCCCACGTTGAGTTGGGCCAGTACGTGGAGACGTTCGACCACGATGCTCTGGGCGTTCGAAGTCTGGTCGAAGCCTTCGCTCAGCTCGATCTCGTCCCCGACGGACAGCGAGACCGGGGTCGTGCCGAATGAGCCGGCGCGGATCTTGGGACCCGGGATGTCGACCATGATCGCGCGGTCGGGCACGAGGGCGCGCAGGCGACGTAGTCGCGCGATCCCGGAGGGAATGTCTCCGTGGGCGAAGGAGAGTCGAAAGACGTCGACCCCGGCGACGGCCAGCGCCTTGAGGACCTCGTCGCTCTCCGAGGCCGGACCGATGGTGGCTACGATTCGCGTGCGTCGCACGTGGTTCCCTTCGTTGCTTTGGACAAGTCTACGAGATGGGTATTGCGTCTTCGAGAAGTTTCACGCGGCGTTCACGGATGATCAGTGACGCACCGGCACGACCACGTCGGCGCCGTCGACGTCGACGACGCGCAGCGTCATGCCGTAGCACCGCGCCAACTCGTCGCTGCGAATCACCGCCGCCGCCGGGCCGTCGAGCACGACCTTGCCGGCGTCGAGCAGCACGAGTCGATCGGCGAACTGCCCGGCCAGTGTCAGATCGTGCAACGTCGCCACGATCGTGAGGTCGCACTGGTGGACCTCGCTCTTCAACAGTTCGAGCATGTCCATCTGGTGGCGCAGGTCCAGCCCGGTGATGGGTTCGTCCAACACCACGACCTTCGTCGACTGCGTCAGGGCCCGCGCGAGGACCATACGCTGGCGCTCGCCGCCCGAGAGCGTCACCACGTCGCGGTCGCGGAACTCGATGAGCGAGACCCTCTCGAGTACCGACTCGACGACGGCGCGGTCCTTGGCGCCCGCGGCGTGGAACAGCCCGTGGTGGGCCACGCGTCCGAGCGCGACGTAGTCGTAGACGCTCATGCCGCTCGGCACAACCGGGTGCTGCGGGACGAGCGCGACGCGCAGGGCGCGTTCTCGCTCGTTCATCTCGGCGAATTGCTCCCCGAGAATCGTGACCGTGCCGTGCGCGGGGCGTCGCAGCCCCGCGATCGTCTCGACCAAGGTCGTTTTGCCGGCGCCGTTCGGACCGATGAACGTGCACCAGGTCCCGGGCTCGATGGCCAAGGTGACGTTCGAGATCAAGAACTTGGCACCGGCCTTGACGCTCAGTTCGGCGACCTCAACTGAACTCATACCGCGACCGGTCGACGAAGACTCAGGATGATCACGAAGACGGGCGCGCCGATCAACGCGGTCACGACGCCGAGTGGCAACTCCGATGGTGCGATCACCGTGCGCGCGATCGTGTCGGCGAAGACCAAGAACGCCGCGCCGAAGATCACCGAGATCGGCAGGATCCTCCGATAGGACGTGCCGACGAGGAGTCGCACGATGTGCGGCACGATGATGCCGACGAAGCCGATCAGTCCGACCGCCGACACGATCGCCGCCGTGCCGAGCGAGGACGCCGCGATCACGATGAAGCGAATGCGACGAACCGGGACACCGAGAGAACGCGACTCGTCCTCACCCACGCTCATCACGTCGAGCGCCCGACCGGCGCCGACGCAGATGATGATGCAGACAATCACGTAGGGCAAGACCAACACGACTGAGTTCCATCCAGCACTCGCGAGTGACCCGAGGAGCCACAGATAGACCAGGGTGATCGACTGCGCACTCGACTGTTGCTGCAGGAATGTCTGGGCGCTCGTGAGAAGAGCGGCCACCGCCACGCCCGCCAAGATCAACGTTGACGTGTTCGAGCGCATCGAACGCCCCCCGATGAGCCACGTCACGGTCACGGCGACCAGCGCACCGGCGAAGGCCAGCAGCGGTGTCCACGACGGTATCCCGTCGCCATGACTGACGTCGATGATCGCGAACGTCGCACCCAGGCCGGCACCCGACGCGACGCCGAGCAAATACGGATCGGCCAACGGGTTGCGAAAGACGCCCTGGTAGGTCCCGCCGGCGACCGCGAGCATCGACCCGGCCAGTAGTCCGAGAACCATTCGTGGCGCCCGCAGGGTCCAGACGATCGTCGACTGCAACGGCGTCAACGTGCTGTGGCCGAGTCCGACGTGCGAGAAGATGTCACCCACGACTCTCCACGTCGGGATCGACGTCGGTCCGATCACCAAGCCGCACATGACGGCGACCACGAGGGCCACGACCGTGCCCGCCGCGACAATCGCCACTCGGCGATTGGTGGGTGGATTGGTGTTCAAGCGCCTACGTCCAGAGTTTGGGATTGTTCAACGCGCCCTTCACCGCGGCCGTGAGCTGATTCATCAGGATGCTCAAGCGCGGTCCCCACCGAGACGCGATGTCGTCGTTCAGTGCGATCACTTCGTGATCTTGGACCGCCGCGATCTTGGACCAGCCCGGGCGCTGCGCGACCGATGACGCCGACTGCTTTCCACTCACGGTGTCCGCGAGGAAGATGACCTTGGGATTCGAGCTCACGATGTACTCGGCGCTCAGCTCGGGATAGCCCGCGTCGGCCGACGTGTTCTGGGAGTCGGCGATGTTCGTCACGCCGAGGGACTTCAACAACGCACCGACGAAGGTCGAACTCGTGAGCGAGTAGTAGGGCTTGATGGAGAGTTCGTAGTACGCGGTGAGCGTCTTGCCCGGGTGCTTCGGGACCGAGGCGATGTCGGCGTCGATGGTGGCCTTAATCGACGCGGCGAGTTGGTCGGCACTCTTCACGTGACCGGTGAGCGTGCCGAGCTGTTCGATCTGCGCGAGCGCGCCGGCGACGTTGGTAGGTGGCTCTTGATTGATCACCTTCACGCCGACCGCGGCGAGCTTCTGCTGGATCTCGTTGGCGTCGTAGGAGATGACGACCAGATCGGGCTTGGGTGACGGGTGGGCCGACGTGGTCTTGCAGATGCCGACGACGGACTCGACGCTGGGGTTCAGTGAGTTGATCCGCTTCTTGGGCAGACCGACCGTCGGGTAGTCGGAGTCGTCGTCGACCGCCTGGACCTGCTTGCCCGCGCCGATGGCGAAGAGCGTCTCGGTCGCCGTGGGCGACAGCGACACGATGCACGTCGGCTTCGCCGCGGCGCTCGCGCTGCTCGCAACGATCATGGGCAGCGCCACCGCACTCAACAAGAGCGCGAGGGCCACGCGGAGGGACTGGAACATGGATATCTCCTTTCCGTCGAAGTGGGTTGGGCGACGGATGGATATCCGAACGACCGCTCCTTACCTCGAGAGCTGTCTTTCACATCTCCTCGCGGAAGGCGACCTGGCTACATGGTCTACATGGTCGAAATGCACGACCACTTACAGTTGCGGGACAGCGTTGGAATCTCACCAACTTCGCTGCCGCGAGGCACTTTCGACCTTACCGCATCGGGTCCCCCGAGGCCGAAGATTTCTCGGCGCGACGTACTGTGGTCTCCGTGGGCGACTTACCGAACCGCTCGACCAAGGACACGATCACCCAGCTCGTCGTGATCGCGTTCCTCATCGCGATCGTGATCGTGGCCATCATCTTCCTGCGCTCGTACGTCGACACGCACAAGGCGATGGACGCGGACTCCACCGCGACGCTGAACATCCATCGCATCGGTCACTACGACGTCGTCACGAGCACCGGTCGGCCCAGTGGTGCGATCTTCGAGGTCCGCCGCTAGGGGCGGAGACTCGAAGTCAAGACGGAACGACGACGTTGTCCTTGACGAATTCGAGCACGGCGTAGGCCGCGTCGAGTTGAGCCGCGTCCACACCGTTGACGACCTCGTCGTTCAAGGCGCGCAGCGTCGCGACGACCACCGCGAGGTACTCGCGACCCCGCGGTGTCAACTCCACCATTCGTCGACGGGTGTCCACCGTTGACGTGCTCACCCGGGCGTAACCGCGTTCGACGAGCCCGCTGACCACCTTTCGGGCCCCCTGACGAGTCAGGCCCAGGGTCGCCGTCAGACTCCCGAGCGGCACCTCCCCCGATCGCAGCGATCGCAACACGAGAGGGTCACTGCGCCGGTAGTCCTCGAATCCCAGGACGCTCACCCGCTGGGCCATCGCCCGAATCCAGCGTTCGCGCGTCATCGCCAGGAGGTCGCCGAAGAGCAATCGCGTAGCGGAATCTGGCGTCACCCGCCTACTCTAGCATTTAGGCAACTCAGTTGCATATACTGACGTTGAGCTTCGGATCGAAGGAGAGTCCCAATGGAGAGTGTCTCGTCAACGAGGGCAGCGCGTCTCACCCGAGGATTCGTGGCCGCCGCGACCATGGGCCTCCTCGCCGTCGGCGCAGTCCCCTTCGGCGAGGGCACGCCTGCAGTGGCGTCGGCCGCGACGTCGAACGGTTGCGGCGCGACGTCGCCAGGATCGACCACGCTTTCGCTGAAGGTGAACGGCTTCACCAGGACGGTGATCGTGCACGTGCCCAAGAGTTCGACCGGGACGACGCCTCTGGCACTGGTCTTGAACATGCACGGCAGCGGGAGCACCGCCCTCGAGCAAGAGGGATTCACCAAGATGAACCACACGGCCAATGAAGACGACTTCATCGTCGCCTATCCGCAGGCACTGATCCCCGACGGCACGGGATTCGACTGGAACATCCCGGGTGTTCCGCTCATCGGTGGCGCCGCGGTCCCGCCGAAGTCCGCGAACGACGTGAAGTTCCTGACCTCACTGGTGGGGATCATGGAGTCGAAGTACTGCGTCAACCCCAAAGAGGTATACGCGACCGGATTCTCGGGCGGCGCTCGAATGACCAGCCAACTGGCCTGCGACGACTCAAAGATCTTCGCCGCCGTCGCGCCGGTCAGCGGACTGCGACGCCCGGTGCCGTGCCCGACCAGCCGGTCCGTTCCGGTGATCTCCTTTCACGGCTCCGCGGACCCCGTCGACCCCTTCGCCGGGCACGGTCAGAAGTACTGGACCTACTCGGTGAGCACCGCGGCCAAGGACTGGTCGAGCCAGGACCACTGCACGTCGGTCGCGCACTCCCAGCCGGTCAGTGGCGTGAAGTTGACGACGTACGCCGGCTGTTCGGGCTCCGCGCAGGTCGAGCTCTACGAGATCATCGGCGAAGGTCACGAGTGGCCCGGCGGTCCGACGCTCCCCTCATCGCTGACCAACATCCTCGGACCGCAGTCGAGCCTCATCAACGCGAACACGTTGATGTGGGCCTTCTTCCAGGCCCACCCGCTCCCCTGAATCGTCCGAGCCGTACGCGTCATCCGACCGTCATGCCGCCGTCGACGGCGACGTCGGCACCGGTGATCGCCGAGGCGGCCGGAGAACACAACCACGTGATGGCCGACGCGACCTCGATCGGTTCGATGAGACGACCGATGGGCTGTTGTTGGGCGAACGCTTCGGCGCTCGAGAGCTCATAGACCTTCGCCGACGCGTCGAGCAACGCCGTGCGCGTCGAGCCGGGACTGACGGCGTTGGCGGTCACGCCGAAGGGGGCGAGGTCCATCGCCGTGCCGCGGATCAGTCCGACGACCGCGTGCTTCGCGGCCGAATAGGCCGCCAAGTGGTAGAGCCCGGTGCGGCCGGCCGCCGAAGCGACGGCCACGACGCGCCCGTGGGCGTCCTTGCCGTTCGAGATCAGCGTCGGCGCGGCGGCCTCGATCAGCCGGCGCGTGCCCAGTACGTTCACCGACCACACCGCGTCCCACGCCGCGTCGGTCAACTCCCAGATCGGAGCGCCGCCCGCGACGACCCCCGCGCAGGCGACGACGGCGTCCAGACGTCCGAAGTGCCGCGTCGCGGTCTCGACGGCGAGTTGCATGTCCGTCGCGCTGCGCACGTCACCGACGAGTCCGAGTACCGAGTCGCCGTGGCGCGCGACGACACCGTCCAACTCCGCCGACGTCGCCAGCGCGTACGGGACGTCCGGGATGTCGCGACAGCGGTCGACCGCGATCACCCGATAACCGTCGTTCACGAGCGCGTCGACGGTCGCGGCGCCGATCCCGCGCGCCGCGCCGGTGACGATGGCGACGCGACTCACGGGCCCAACCGTCGAAAAAAGTCCTCGGGCGCGACGACGTCGCTGCGGGTGAGTTCGCTCACGTCGGACCTGCCGAGGGCGAGCAGCGTCGAGTCGATTCCGCCGCGCAGTACGTCGAGGACGTTCTCCACGCCGGCCTGACCCTCGGCCGCCAGTCCCCAGAGATAGGCGCGTCCGATCATCACGGCGTGGGCGCCCAGTGCGAGGGCCTTCACCACGTCACTGCCGCGTCGCACGCCGCCATCGAGCAGCACCTCGATCTGGTCACCGACGGCGTCGACCACGGCGGGCAGCGCACGGATCGGCGCCGGTGTCCCGTCGAGGTTGTTGCCGCCGTGATTGGAGACCGAGAGCGCCGTGGCGCCGAGGTCCACGACCCGTTTGGCGTCGTCGACCCGACTGACGCCCTTCACCATGAACGGTCCGCTCCAGTTCTCGCGCAGCCACGCCACGTCGTCCCAATCGGGCAACGGACTCTGCATCCACTCGTAGTAGGCGCCGAAGAACGTCGGTGGCTCTTCGCCGGGCTTGGCCATGTTCGGCGTCAACAGTCCGGGCATGTGGCCGGTCTTGGCGTAGGACCAGAACCACCGGGGGCGCAACGCCACTTCCGGAGCGAGCTTCACGACCGCCTTCAGTCCGATCTTGTCGGGGATCCACGGACTACCCCAGTCGCGGCCATTGGCGAAGGACCAGTCGAGCGTGAGGATGATCCCCTTGGCGCCGGCGTCGCGGGCCCGAGCCATGCGCGCGAGCATCGTGTCGCGGTCCCCCGACCAGTACACCTGGAAGAGGACCTGGGAGTTGACGGCGCAGACCTCCTCGATCGATCGGCTGGCGAACGAACTGAGTCCCATCGCGACGCCGCGATTGGCGGCGGCGCGCGCGACGGCGACCTCGCCGTCAGGGTGGACCGCCTGCACCCCGGTCGGCGAGATCAATACGGGCATCGAGACCGACTGGCCCATGACGGTCGTCGCCATCGTGCGCTCGCGCTTGTTGCCGGCCACGTGCGGCGCGAAACCGAGCAGGTCGAAGGACTCGAGGTTGTCCCTCGAGGAGAGACCCTTCTCGGATCCCGCGACGAGCGCCGCGTAGACGGACTTGGGGAGTCGCTTCTCGGCTCTTCGCTGGGCGACGGCCACCGACTCAAACCACTTGCTCGCCATCA
>JBEKCK010000044.1:0-17238 GCA_050014915.1 Acidimicrobiales bacterium
ATGTCCTACGGCTCGATCTCCGAAGAGGCGCACAGCACGCTCGCCATCGCGATGAACCGACTCGGCGCGAAGTCCAACACCGGCGAGGGCGGCGAGGACGACGAGCGTTTCGACACGTCCGACCCGCGCATGAACCGTCGTTCAGCGATCAAGCAGGTCGCCTCCGGACGATTTGGCGTGACGAGTCGCTACCTGGTCAACGCCGACGACATCCAGATCAAGATGGCTCAGGGCGCCAAGCCCGGCGAGGGCGGGCAGTTGCCCGGGACCAAGGTCTACCCGTGGATCGCCAAGACCCGACACTCCACGCCCGGCGTCGGTCTTATCTCGCCGCCGCCGCACCACGACATCTATTCGATCGAAGACCTTAAACAGCTCATCTACGACCTGAAGAACGCGAACGACCAGGCGCGCATCCACGTGAAACTCGTGAGCGAACAGGGCGTCGGTACGATCGCCGCCGGTGTCGCCAAAGCCCACGCCGACGTCATCCTCATCTCCGGTCACGACGGGGGCACCGGCGCCGCGCCGCTGACGTCCCTGAAGCACGCCGGGACACCGTGGGAACTCGGTCTCGCCGAGACCCACCAGACCCTGGCCGCGAACGGACTGCGCAGTCGCGTGGTCGTCCAGGTCGACGGACAGTTGAAGACCGGTCGCGACGTCATCATCGCCGCGCT
Organism: Acidimicrobiales bacterium; assembly: GCA_050014915.1. GTDB lineage: Bacteria > Actinomycetota > Acidimicrobiia > Acidimicrobiales > RAAP-2 > RAAP-2. Next base: position 681 of record JBEKCK010000044.1, read on the forward strand.
CTTGGGCGCCGAGGAGTTCGGCTTCGCCACCGCGCCACTGGTCGTCGCGGGCTGTGTCATGATGCGCGTCTGTCACCTCGACACGTGCCCGGTCGGTATCGCCACGCAGAACCCTCGGCTTCGCGAGCGCTTCACCGGTCAGCCCGAGTTCGTCGAGAACTTCTTCGAGTTCATCGCCCAAGAGGTCCGTGAGTATCTCGCCTTGTTGGGAGCACGAACACTCGACGAGGTGATCGGTGACGCCAGTCGACTGTCCATCGATTCGTTCGACGATGAGAACAGCGATCTCGACCTCTCCGCGCTCTTGGTCAGCGTCACGCCGGAACAACGTCACCAGAGCGTCAAGCAGGATCACGGTCTGGACGGCGCACTCGACTGGACGTTCCTCCACGACGCGGTCAGTGCCGCGTCGCGCACGGCGCCCTTCCGATTCGCCACACCCATTCGCAACGTGAATCGCGCGGTGGGCACCTTGACCGGGAGCGCGATAACGCGCTCGCTCGGCGAGCGTGAACTCCCGGACGACCTCATCGAGATCGACCTCGAGGGATCGTCGGGTCAGAGCCTCGGTGCCTTCATTCCCCATGGCATGACCCTTCGACTGACCGGTGACGCCAACGACTACGCCGGCAAGGGCCTCTCCGGCGGACGGATCATCATCCGACCCTCCCCGCGCGCGACATTCGCGAGCGAGGAGAACATCATCGCTGGCAACGTGATCGGCTACGGCGCGACGGCCGGTGAGATTCTCATCAGCGGCGTCGTCGGCGAGCGCTGCGCGGTACGCAACTCCGGAGCGACGATCGTCGTCGAAGGGACCGGGGACCACGCGTGCGAGTACATGACCGGCGGCGTGGTCGTGATCCTCGGCGCCGTCGGACGGAACCTCGCGGCCGGCATGTCCGGCGGGACGCTCTACCTCTACGACCCGCGCCAGAGCGTGTACGACCACCTCAGCGCCGGTGTCTACGAGATCGACCCATTGGAGTTCGAGGACGACGAGCGACTGCGCGAGCTGCTGACGCGCTTCGTGGAAGAGACCGGCTCGTGTCGCGCGACGTCGATCCTGGGTGACTGGCGAGCGCAGCGCATGCACTTCGTGCGCATCGAGACCTCGGAGTACCAGCGCGTGCGTGACGAGTTGCGCAATGGGTAAGACGACCGGGTTCCTCGACTATCCGCGAAAGGGCCCGAGCCACCGGCCGGTGCCGGTTCGGCTGCGCGACTGGCGCGAGGTCTACGAAGCCCAGAGCGACGAGGACGTCGCCGTCCAGGGCGCGCGCTGCATGGACTGCGGGATCCCCTTCTGCATGCAGGGATGCCCCCTGGGCAATCGGATCCCAACCTTCAACGATCACGTCTATCGCTCCCACTGGGAGCACGCCGCCGACCAACTCTTCGACACGAACAATTTCCCGGAGTTCACGGGCCGGCTCTGCCCGGCGCCGTGCGAGTCGGCGTGCGTGCTGGGCATCTCGGACAGTCCCGTCACGATCGAGCGCATCGAGTACGAGGTCGCCGAACACGCCTTCGCCCTCGGCTTCGACGTCGCCCACGTCACCGCGACGCGCACCGGACATCGCGTCGCGGTCGTCGGCTCCGGACCGGCCGGACTCGCCGCGGCCGCACAACTCGCGAGCGTCGGTCACGACGTCCACGTCCTGGAACGCGCCGACGCGATCGGCGGACTGTTGCGTTACGGCATCCCCGAGTTCAAACTGGAAAAGGCGATCCTCGACCGACGCCTCGCGGTCATGGAGGCCTCCGGCGTGACCTTTCACACCAACGTCCTCGTCGGCGACGCCGGGACGCCACTCGCGCAACTGCAGCGCGACTACGACGCCGTACTGCTCGCCCTCGGCTCGACGCGACCGCGACTCATCCCGGTCCCCGGCGCTGGGTTGGCGGGCGTCCACCCCGCCATGACGTATCTCGAAGCGGCCAATCGTGCGGTGCGCGACGACGAGCCCAGTCCCATCGACGCCCGGGACCGCCACGTCATCATCCTGGGCGGCGGTGACACGGGCGCGGACTGTCTCGGCACGGTGCATCGTCAACGGGCCCGCTCCGTCGTCCAGATCGAGATCCTCGACCGACCGCCGGACGAACGGCCGGACGATCAACCCTGGCCCACCATGGCGAGGATCTACAAGTCATCGCCGGCCCACGACGAAGGGGGCGAGCGTCGCTTCTCGAGCGAGACACTGGAGTTCCATGGCGAGGCGCGCGTCGAACGGATCGTCGTGCGTGACGACACCACCGGCGAGACCGTGGTCATGCCCGCCGACCTCGTGCTCATCGCGGCCGGCTTCGTCGGACCCGAGTTGGAGTCGCTCGGCCTCGCGCGCGACCCCTTCGTCACGACGCGCGCCACGCTGTCGGTCGAGCGCGACTGGCGCGTCGCGGCGCTCGACGGTCCGGCACCGGTCTACGCCTGCGGTGACGCCGTTCGGGGTCAGAGCCTGATCGTCTGGGCCATCGCCGAGGGTCGCAGCGCCGCCGCGGCGATCGACGAACACCTCTCGGGCCGTCCCAGCGTCCTGCCGGCACCGTTGGAGCCCTACGGCCTCTCCTGGTAGTGAGTTTGGCGGTGCGCCGGGAGTTTGTAGCATCGTCGCAACGGGACTAGAGGGGGATCTGTGCAAAGCACGATGCAAGACGCGCCACTGCTCATAAGCGGCATCATTCGCCACGGCGAGTACGTGTACTCCGAAAAGAAGGTGTTCACCGTCACGCCCGACGGCGTGGAGGAGGCGACGTTCTACCAGGTCTCCAAGCGCGCCGAACAGCTGGCCGCGGCCCTCACCAAGCTCGGGGTCCAGCCAGGCGACCGGGTGGCGACCTTCATGTGGAACAACCAGGCGCACATGGAGGCCTACATCGCCGTCCCGTGCATGGGGGCCGTCTTGCACACGCTCAACATCCGGCTCTTCCCCGATCAGCTGGCCTTCATCGTCAACCACGCCGAGGACTCGGTCGTGATCGTCGACAGCTCACTGGTTCCCGCCTTCGCGAAGATCCGCGACCAGATCCCCACCGTCAAGCACGTCATCGTGCACGGTCCCGACGAAACGGGGGTGCTCGGTGAGACGATCGACTACGAGACCTTCCTCAGCGCCGAACCGTCCGGTTTCGAGTGGCCGGTCCTGGATGAGCGCTCGGCGGCGATCATGTGTTACACCTCGGGAACGACCGGGAACCCCAAGGGCGTGGTCTACTCGCATCGTTCGACCTGGCTGCACTCGATGGCCTCGACGACCGCCAACTCGATCGGGTTCAGCGAACGGGACCGCTGCCTCTTGATCGTGCCGATGTTCCACGTCAACGCCTGGGGGGCGGCCTACACCGCCTTCTTGGCCGGTGCCGAGTTGATCATGCCCCAGATGTTCTTGCAGGGCGAACCGATCGTCAAGATGATCCAGGAGCTGCGCCCGACCATCTCGCTCGGCGTGCCGACCATCTGGAACGACGTCCTTCGCGTCACCGAGAACATGCCCGAGGCCGACCTCTCGAGCCTGCGGGGCATCGTCGCCGGGGGAGCGGCCGTGCCGCGCGTGATGATCGAGGCCTTTCGCGATCGCTTCGGCATCGACGTCATCCAGGGCTGGGGGATGACCGAGACCAGTCCCCTGGCCGCCGTCTCGGTCCCCCCGTCGGGAACGCCCAAGGACATGGAGATCGACTACCGCGTGAAGGCCGGGCGCATCATCGCCGGCGTGGAGGTTCGCATCACCGCCGACGACGGGACGGTCCTGCCCCGCGACGGCAAGACCGTGGGCGAGTTCGAGATCCGCGGGCCGTGGATCACGGGTTCGTACTTCGGCGTGGACGCTCCCGAACGCTTCCACGACGACTGGCTGCGCACCGGCGACATCGGCGCGATGGACGGCGAAGGCTTCATGACGATCAGCGACCGTTCGAAGGACGTCATCAAGTCCGGCGGGGAGTGGATCAGTTCGGTGGAGCTCGAGGTCACCCTGATGGCGCACCCGGCCGTCTTCGAGGCAGCGGTGATCGCCGTGCCCGACGAGCGCTGGCAGGAGCGGCCGCTCTGTTGCGTGGTCCTGCGTCCGGACGCCACGGCGAGCGCCGAGGAGCTGCGCGATTTCCTCGCCACCCGGGTCGCGAAGTGGTGGCTCCCCGAACGTTGGGCCTTCATCGAAACGGTTCCCAAGACGAGCGTCGGCAAGTTCGACAAGAAGGTCCTGCGCGCGGAGTTCGCCGAGGACGAACTGCCCTACGAGACCATCGACTAGTGGAGTCCTTCGACGCCCTCGCCGACGAGGTCGGCGCCCTCGAGACCCGCGTGGCCGACGCGATCTTCGACACCGTGCGCGCCCAGTTGCGCTCCGACGGAGCCGAGGAGGCGAGGGAGTTGGAGCGCCGACTGTCCAAGGTGCGCCGGAGCCTCCAAAAGGCCGAGATGCTGCTGCGCGGAGCCAGCGACGACTAGGCCCAGCCGTTGATCTGGTCGATCAACAGGCGCAGGTTCACGTAGTTGCGACCATCGAAGGCGAACGAGATCGTCGTGTCATCGTCACGCCGGTAGCCGAGCCCGGTCGCGAATCGCGGCACCACGTTCGCGAGCTCGGCGAGTTGTTCGTCGCTCACCCGGCGTCGCACCTTGATCACCCCGCGATCGCCGCGCACGTCAAAACGCACGTAGTTCGAGAAGAAGTGATCGATCTCGTCCGCGGCGTCCTCGACCGACGTACAGAGACGGACCAGGCACATGTCGGGTTCGTCGATGTAGTGGCCGGCGGTCACCGCGTTGTCCACGAAGTTCAACCACTGGCGCCAGAAGTCGCCGTCGGGAGTGTCGACCAACACGACCGGCGCCGGTGAGGTCTTGCCGGTGTGGAGCAGCGTCAGGACCTCGAAGGTCTCGTCCATCGTTCCGAGTCCGCCCGGGAACATCGCGAAGGCGTTCGACGGTCGGGTCATGGCGACCTTGCGGGTGAAGAAGTACTGCATCGCCACCAGCATCGACTCGGCGTCGATGTAGGGATTGGAGAACTGCTCGAAGGGCAGCTCGATGTTGACGCCCAGCGTGTGATCACGCCCGGCGCCCATCGCGGAGGCCTCCATGATCCCGGGACCGGCGCCGGAGATGATCATCCAACCGCGCTGGGCCATGGTCGCGCCGAGTTGACGGGCCATCTCGTAGAGGGGGTTCGCGACGTCGGTGCGCGCCGAACCGAAGATCGCCAGCTTGGGAACGTCGCGCCACTGCGAGAACAGCGTGGACGCCTCAGTCAACTCATTGAGCGCCTGCACCGCGACCTTGAGATCGCCGACGTCGTTGTCCACCATGGCCAGTTCCACGAACCGCGCGAGCAGGACGCGAAGGACGTCGATGCGATCGTCCGAGAGTGGCGAGTCGCGCCGCAACTGCGCGAGGAACCCTTCGATCAACTCGTCCACGACTACAACGTCTGGTACAGGGTGCTGCGCTGAACCAGCGGACGTCCCAGGGGTTCCACGAGCGCCTGGAGCGTCTCGACGTCCATCTCCTGGCCGTGGCTCGCACCGGCGGCCCGCGAGATGTTCTCGTCCATCAAGGTCCCGCCCACGTCATTGGCGCCCGCGTCGAGTATCCGGCGCGAGCCGGCCACACCCATCTTCACCCAGCTCACCTGGATGTTGTCGATCAACGTCGCGTAGTGCAGACGGGCCACCGAGTGCATCAAGACGGCCTCACGGAAGGTCGGCCCGCGTCGTGCGCGACCCGACAGGAATATCGGCGTCGCCATGTGCACGAAAGGGAGCGGCACGAACTCGGTGAAGCCACCGGTCTCCTTTTGCAACTCCCTCGTGCGCAGCAGATGCGTAGCCCAACTGTCGACACCCTCGACCGCGCCGAACATGATCGTGATGTTCGAACGCAGCCCGACACTGTGGGCGGCTCGGTGGACCTCGAGCCACTGGTCGGAGTTGATCTTGTCGGGACACAGGACGGCGCGCACGTCGTCATCGAGGATCTCCGCGGCCGTCCCGGGCAACGTCTTCAGGCCGGCGTCCTTGAGTCGCGTGAGGTACGTCACGAGGTCCTGTTCGGAGCGGCGCGCGCCTTCGAAGACCTCGAGCGCGCTGAAGGCGTGGATGTGGATCCTCGGTGAGCCGGCGCGCACCGCGGCCACGACGTCGATGTAGTAGTCCCCGTCGAACTTCGGATGGATGCCGCCCTGGAGGCAGACCTCGGTCGCACCGCGTTCCTCGGCCTCGCGCACCCGCTCACTGATCTCGTCGAGCGTCAACAGGTACGGGTCGCCGCGCAGATTGAGTGAGAGCGGTCCCTTGGAGAAGGCGCAGAACCGGCACTTGAAGGTGCAGACGTTCGTGTAGTTGATGTTGCGGTTGATGACGAAGGTGACGCCGTCACCGACGAGGTCGCGACGGACGCTGTCCGCACGTTCGACCACGGCGTTGAAGTCGGCGCCGCGTGCGTGAAAGAGCGAGGTCAACTCCTCGCGGTCGAACGCGTAGCCGGGTTCGTAGCGCGCGAGGAGTGAGGAGACTTCACTCGTACGCGAACGCGTGCTCGGCGGGGTTGGCGGCGTCACCTCGGTGCCCGAGGCCCACGCGTCGTTACGGGCGAGGAACGTCGAATCGGAGTGCGCGAGGACGTACGGTCGGACCTTCTCGTCGAGGAAACCGGCCTTGCGCCCGATGAATTCGGGGTACACGGTGAGTCGCGGCTCGAGGTTGAAGCCGCGCGCGTCGCACTCGTCGCCCAGGGCCGCCAACGCGGGCCAGGCCCGCTCGGGGTTGACGTGATCGGCCGTGACCGGCGAGATGCCACCGAAGTCGTCGATGCCGAAGGCCAACAGTTTCGTGGGGTCGTCGCTCAAGTTGGGCGGCGCCTGGAGGTGGATCGACGCGGGCAGGATCAGGCGCGCGATGCTGATCGTCCAGTGGAACTCCTCGTCACTCGCGGCCGGCTCGTGCGCCATCGCGGTGCGGGGTTTGGGCAGGAAGTTCTGGATTATCACTTCCTGGACGTGACCGAACTCGTCGTGCGAATCCGCGATCGCCCGGAGCGTCGCGAGGCGCTCCTCGCGCGTCTCCCCGATGCCGACGAGCAGTCCGGTCGTGAAGGGGATCTTCAACTCACCGGCGAAGCGCATCGTGTCGAGGCGACGCTGCGGATCCTTGTCCGGCGCGAGGCGATGTGCGCTCAGGTCGGCAAGGGACTCGATCATCATCCCCTGGGAGGCCGAGACCGTGCGCAGCTGAGCCAGTTCGTGACGATAGAGCGCACCGGCGTTGGCGTGCGGCAGGAGACCGGTGCTCTCGAGCACCATCTGCGCGGCGTTGGCGACGTAGTCGACCGTGGACTCGTAGCCGCGGGCGGCGAGCCACCGCGCCGCCTCGTCGTAGCGGAGCTCCGGTCGTTCGCCGAGCGTGAAGAGGGCCTCGGTGCAACCGGCGTCGCGACCGGCCTGGGCCACGGCCATCACTTCGTCGAGGCTCATGTAGGGCGATTCGACGTGGGCCGGAGCCTGGGCGAAGGTGCAGTACCCGCAGCGGTCCCGACAGAGCTTCGTCAGCGGGATGAACACCTTCGGTGAGTACGTCACGACGTATCCGTTGGCGGCTCGGGCCCGAGCGAACGCGGCGGCGGCCAGTTCGTCGAGTGGTGAGGCCAGGAGTTCAGCGAATGTGGTGGCCCCCCGCGACGACGTCATGGCGACATCCTAGGGCGCGTCCCTGCGAAGCTGAACCGCGTTCGAGGACGACGCACGTCACGGTCCACCCACGTCGCTTAGCGCGCAGTGTCCATCTTCTTCTTCACGGTCTCGAGGAGTTCCTCGTAGGCGCTGACGAACGCCGTGACGCCGTCGATCTCGAGCTTCTCGGTCACCGCCGCCAACGAGACGTTCTCCGGTAGTTCGTCGAGCACCGCCGCCGCGGCCCTGATGGTCTCGTCGCTGCGCAACTCCGACGTCGAGAAGTTCCCGTGGTCCAACGTGGCCGCCAGCGTGGCGTCGGGCATCGTGTTGACGGTCTCGTCGGCGACGATCGTGTCGACGTAGAGCAGGTCGAAGTACGCCGGATTCTTCGTGGACGTGGACGCCCACAGCGGTCGCTGCACCTGGGCTCCGGCCGCGAAGAGCGCCTGGGCCCGCTCGCTCGCCATGCGACGACGGAACAGTTGATAGGCACCGGCCACCTGGGCGTTCGCGGTGGTGCCGCGGCGGGGATCGCCTTCGGGCAGCAAGGCGTCGACCGCGACGTCCACGCGCGACACGAAGAACGACGCCACGCTGCCGATGGTGCTCACGTCGCTGCGCCGCGTCAACGCGAGCTCCAGGCCCTCCATCCAGGCGGTGATGACCTCGTTGTAGCGATCGAGCGAGAAGATGAGCGTGACGTTCACGTTGATGCCCGCGCCGAGCACCTCGGTGATGGCCGGCAGGCCCTCCTTGGTCCCGGGGATCTTGATCATCACGTTCTTGCGGCCGACCTCGGCGGCCAAGCGCTTGGCGGCGGTGACGGTCGCGACCGTGTCGCGGGCCAGGCGGGGCGAGACCTCGAGCGAGACGTAGCCGTCGCAGTAGCGACGTTCCTTCGCGGAAAAGGCGCTGCACGACGCGGTGTGCACCGACCCCAACACGTCACAGGCGTCACGGACGTCACGCACCGCCAGCTCTTCGAAGAGCACTTCGACGTCGATGTCGTTCTTGCCCTCGAGCATCTCGTCGTAGGCCGACGACGTCGAGAGCGTCTTGGCAAAGATCGATGGGTTGGACGTGACGCCGCGCACGCCCTCGGTCACCATTTGGGCGAGCGTGCCGTCGTTCAGCCAGTCCCTTCGGATGTTGTCGATCCAGGGGCTCTGACCGTACTCCGCGAACAGTTCATCCAACTTGGTCATCGTGCGTCTCCCAGTGCCTCGTGAACGTGCGCCACCAAGGTCGCCGCGTTGATATTGAAGTAGTTCATGACGTAGTTGCCCGGCGCCGATATCCCGAATGAGTCGATGCCGATCGCCTGGTCCACGTACTTCGTCCACCCTAGGGTCGCCCCCGCCTCCAGCGACACCGACGGCGTGCTCCGGCGCAGCACCCCGTCGCGATACTCCTGCGCCTGCGCGTCGAAGCATCGCCAGCAGGGGAGTGCGACGACTCGGGTCTTCACGCCCTCGGCCGACAGTTGATCGTTGGCCTCGAGGCAGTGTCCGACCTCTGACCCGGTCCCGACCAGCGTGAAGACGGCGTCGGCGTCTTCACGAACGACGTAACCTCCCCGACGGGCGCTCTCCTTCGAGACCTTCGCGTCGGCCTCGTTGAAGACCGGCATGTCCTGGCGCGAGAGGACCATGGCCGTCGGAACCGGCTCTGGCTCCGTCAAGAACTGCTCGACCAGGTCGAGTGTCTCGTTCGCGTCCGACGGTCGAACCACGTGAAGATGCGGCATCGCGCGAAGCGACATCAACTGTTCGACCGGTTCGTGTGTCGGACCGTCTTCGCCGACGCCCACCGAGTCGTGCGTGTAGACGAACATCACCCCGGCTCCGCTCAAGGAGGCGAGTCGCACGGCCGGTCGCGCGTAGTCACTGAAGACGAAGAACGTCGAGCCGAGTGGGCGGAAACCACCGTGACAGGCCTGCCCGGTCAAGTTGGCGCTCATCGCGAACTCACGAATGCCGTAGTGGAACTGGCGACCGCCGGGATTGCTCGCGCTCTGGACCGAGAGGGCCGAGAGCGTCATGCCGGTGTTGTCGGTCAGGTCCGCGGAGCCCGCGGTTATCCCCGGCGTTTGAACCGCGAAGCAGTCCATGGCCCGCTGCATGGCCTTGCGCGTCGCGGCCTTGGTGCCCGCGGCGAACGCCTCCGGTGACGTGCGTACCTTCGCGGCGCCATTGTCGTTGAGCTGCTCGAGGAGTTTCACGCCCTTCGCGCCGGCCGACGTGACGCGGCCCTCCCACGCAAGACGAGCTTCTTGTTGGGTCTTCAAGGTCGCGACCATCTGTGCCGGCAGGTCGGGATCGAAATGGAACGCCTCGTCGGGCACGCCGAGGATGGCTTTGGCCTCGGTGATGACGGCGGGCTTGAACGGATTGCCGTGCGCCTCACGCGTGTCCATCATCTCGGGCGACGGGAAGGCGATGTGCGAGCGAACGACGATCAGCGTCGGTCGCTGGGTCTCGGCGATGGCCTGGCGCATAGCCGCCTCGAGCGCGTCGAGGTCGTTCGCCTTCTCGCCGACGTTGATGACCTGCCAGCCGTAGGCCGCGAAGCGGGCGTCGACGTCGTCGTGGAGCGCCAGTTCGGTCGCGCCGTCGATCGTGATGTGGTTGTTGTCATAGAAGATCGTCAGGTGATCGAGGCCCAGTGAGCCGGCGAGCGACGCCGCCTCGTGGCTGACGCCCTCTTCCATGCACCCGTCACCGGCGAAGACCCACGTACGGTGGTCGACGAGGTCACTGCCGTAGTCGCTGCGCAGGATCCGCTCGGCGATCGCCATGCCGACGCCGTTGGCGATGCCCTGACCGAGTGGACCGGTCGTCACCTCGACGGTGGGCGCCACGCCGCGTTCAGGGTGCCCGGGCGTGCGCGAGTGGGGCTGACGAAAGGCGCGCAGGTCGTCGACCGTCAGGTCGTAGCCGAACTCGTGGGCGAGTGCGTACTGCAAGATGCACGAGTGCCCGTTACTCAAGATGAAACGGTCGCGGTCGCTCCACAGTGGGTCCGTGGGATCGTGACGCATCACGCGTCCCCACAGCGTGACGCCCAGTGGCGCGAGGGCCATCGCGGTGCCGCTGTGGCCCGAGTTGGCGGCCGCCGGAGCGTCCATCGCCACCGCGGAGATCTCGCGGATCGCTCGGCCTTCGAGTTCAGTCGCGCCCGGAAACAGTGTGTCGGTCATGGCTACGAGCGTAGTGAAATCGCTCACGCGCTCGGACGAACACTCACGTATAGCCTTTGGCGATGGCCCTCCAGATCCCGCCGAACTGCGATCTCACCTTGGGCCTCACGTGCGTCGAGAAGGGCGACGACGCCACGACGGTGTGGCGGATGCGCGTCGACGAGCGATTCCTCAATCCGGCCGGTATCGTCCAGGGCGGATTCCTCTCGGCGATGATGGATTCGGCGATGGGCGCCTCGGCGGTGCTGAGCGTGAGGGACCGTAAGGTCTACGTCGCCAACACCGAAATGAAGTCGACGTTCCTCCGAGCGGTCCGCGAGGGCGACGTGCTCACGTGCACGGCGAGCGTCTTGAAGCCGGGCAACGTCGTCGCGTTCCTCGGGGCGAGAGTGCTCGACGACCAGGGGGATCTCGTGGCGACCGCGAGCTCCACCTACCTGATCAAAGAACGTGGTGAGTAGGCTGAGGGCGTGAAAAAGTCGACCTGGCGCAAGTTCATGCGGGGCAACTCCGTCCAGCGCGACCTCGATGAGATCAAGACCCTCGCGTTGCGCTACCTCAAGGAAGAGACCATCCAGCCGATCAAGGACATGGGCCGCTTCGTCGCCTGGGGCGCCCTGGGCAGCCTCCTGGTCGGCTTCGGTTACTTCTTCTTGCTCTTCGGGGCCCTTCGATTCCTGCAGGACCAGTTCAAGGTTCTCGACGGCACGTTGTCGTGGATTCCCTATCTCATCGTCGTGGTCCTCGCCGCGATCATCGTGGCCCTGACGCTGTGGCGAATCGTGAGCGGCACCGCCAAGCGACGATTGAAGGACACGAAGTGAGAGAGCAGTCGGCCACGCGCCAACAGCTCGAGGCGTCGATACGCGCCCTACTGCCGAGCAAGGAAGAGATCGACGAGATGGCGCCGTCGAAGAACTCCGCGGCGTCGATGGCCGGCGTCGGGGGCATCATGACCGGCTACGTCTGGGGCCGCTACCGCGGACGCCAGGTCCGCAAGAAGAAGTCTTGATCCTCAAGCGCCTCTTCGGCTTCGCCACCGCCAGCGCGCTCGCGAAGGCGTGGGAGAAGAAGTCGAAGCTGTGGCTCTCCTTCGCCGGCGTCCTCGTGCTCTTCCAGTTGTTCGATTCGCGTGCCGCGCGCAAACCATCTCCCAAAAAATCAGCCAAATGAGTGCCGCCGTGTTGAAGGTCGGCGAACGCGTGATGCTCATCGACGCGAAGGACCGCCACTACCTCATCACCCTTCGCGAGGGTTCCGAGTTCCACACCCACGCAGGGATCGTGCAGCACAACGACGTCATCGGCGCCCTCGAGGGCTCGCTCATCCGGGGCAGTACCGAGCGGAGCTTCCTGGCCCTTCGCCCGACGCTGTCGGACGTCGTGTTGAAGATGCCGCGCGGCGCGCAGGTGATCTACCCCAAGGACCTCGGCACGATACTCATGCAGGCCGACGTGGGACCGAGCATGCGCGTGCTCGAGGCCGGCGTCGGATCGGGCGCCCTGTCAATGACGCTGCTGCGCGCGGGAGCCTTGATCACCGGCTACGAGATCCGTGAGGACTTCGCGGCGCAGGCCATCAAGAACGTGCACGACATGCTCGGCGCCGACGTCGCCTACGACGTCCAGATCCGCGACGTCACCATGGGCATCGACGAGACGGACCTGGACCGGATCATCCTGGACATGCCCGAACCGTGGGACGTGGTGAAGCACGCCGAAGGGGCGTTGCGACCGGGGGGCATCCTGCTGGCCTATCTACCGACGATCAATCAGACGCAGTTACTGCGCGAGACACTGCGCCAACACTCCTTCGGACTCGAAGAGACGGTCGAGATCCTGCGCCGGACCTGGCACATCGACGGACGATCCGTGCGGCCCGATCATCGCATGGTCGCGCACACCGGATTCATCACCAGCGCGCGTCGGTTGGTGAGGCGGATTGAGGGCGTCTAGTCGTTCTCGATGAAGATGCACTCACCGGGACACTCCTCGGAGGCCTCGGTGACCGCGTCCTCCATACCGGCCGGTACGACAGCAATTCCCTCGGCTCCGCCCGGCGTGCTCTTCACGACGGCACCCTCTTTCACGTAGGCCAGGCCGTCGTCGAGCAGGGTGAACACGTCGGGACAGATCTCTTCGCAGAGACCGTCGCCGGTGCACAAGTCCTGGTCAATCCAAACCTTCATTTTAGGGGGCCCTCCGTGGTGCGATGTGTCTAGTAACTCTAGCGGGCGACTCTGAATACCGGTGACTTTCACGACGTACCGCGCTCACCTAGGGTGACGTTATGGACCGTTCCACGCCCTTCGGCAGTGACGACATTCCCGAGGACGACGACCAGATCGTCGTCAGTTCTCCGCGTGACTCGACGATGAGCGACGTCGACCAGGCCAGCCGGCGAATCGAGATGCTCGAGGAGAAACTGCTCGAGGCTCGCGGTGCCCTGGCCCAGAGCCGCTCGAACAACGAGAAGCTCACCATCACGATCCAACAGACGCGTGATCAGATCACCGCCCTACGTGACGAAGTCGAAAAGCTCACGCAACCACCGGCGGTCTACGGCACGTTCATCGACTTCAACGAGGACGGCACCGTCGACATCTTCGCCTCCGGACGAAAGATGCGCGTGGCGCTGCACCCCGGGCTGGACCCGGCCCAGATCGACCGGGGCAACGAGGTCGTGTTGAACGAGTCCTTCACCGTCATCGGCGTGCGCGAGTCCGACGGTCAGGGCGAGGTCGTCACCGTGAAGGAGGTCCTCGACGAGCGTCGCGTCCTGGTCTACGGCCGCGCCGACGAAGAGCGGGTCGTCGAACTGGCCGACGCCCTGCGCTCGGTCAAGCTGCGCAGTGGCGACGCGCTACTGCTCGACATGCGCTCGAACCTTCTGGTCGAGAAGTTGCTGCGCCAAGAGGCCGAGGAGCTGATCCTCGAAGAGGTTCCGGACATCACCTACGCCGACGTCGGGGGGCTGGACACCCAGATCGAAGCGATCACCGACGCCGTGGAACTGCCGTACCTGCACCGCGCGCTGTTCAACGACTACGACCTCCCGGCGCCCAAGGGCATCTTGCTCTACGGACCGCCAGGCTGTGGCAAGACGCTCATCGCCAAGGCCGTGGCGAACTCGCTCTCCCAGAAGGTCGCCGAACTGACCGGGAATCGCAACGTGCGCTCGTACTTCTTGAACATCAAAGGTCCGGAGCTACTGAACAAGTACGTCGGGGAGACCGAGCGACAGATCCGCGTCGTCTTCCAGCGCGCGCGTGAGAAGGCCGAGGAGGGCGTGCCGGTCATCATCTTCTTCGACGAGATGGACTCGCTCTTTCGCACCCGCGGCACGGGCATCAGTTCGGACATGGAGTCCACGATCGTCCCGCAGCTGTTGGCCGAGATCGACGGGGTCGAGTCACTGCGTGACGTCATCGTCATCGGCGCCACCAACCGCGAGGACCTCATCGACCCGGCGATCCTGCGACCGGGTCGCCTCGACGTGAAGATCAAGATCGAGCGACCCGACGCCGACGCCGCCGCGCAGATCTTCCAGCGTTACCTGCACGGTGACCTCCCGATCGACGAGACGTCGATCCACGACCTCGGTGGGGGAGACCGCGCCAAGGCGATCCAGATCATGATCGAAGAGACCGTCGCCGACATGTACCGCGTCACCGACGAGAACCGGTTCCTCGAGGTGACCTACCAGGGCGGCGACAAAGAGGTGCTGTACTTCAAGGACTTCGCGAGCGGTGCCATGATCGAGAACATCGTGCGTCGCGCGAAGAAGCTCGCCGTGAAGCGCGAGATCGCCGACAAGGGTCGCGGCCTGCGCGCCGACGACCTGATCCAATCGATTCGACAGGAGTACCGCGAGAACGAGGATCTCCCGAACACCACCAACCCGGACGACTGGGCGAGGGTCTCGGGAAAGAAGGGCGAACGGATCATCTTCATCCGCACGCTCGTGAATCGCGAAGAGACCGACGTCCTCGGCGGTCGTTCGATCCAACACGTCGGCACCGGCCAGTACCTGTAGGACCATGTCCGTCGCGAAGGTCCTTGGGATCGAGACAGAGTACGGCATCGCGGGAGGTCCCGACGCCGATCAGATCGTCGCCTCGAGCATCATCGTCAACGCCTACGCCCAGGAGGGCCGCACCCGCATCAACTGGGACTTCGAAGGCGAGACGCCGGACTTGGACGCGCGCGGCCTCCCGGACCTGACGTCCTTCGCCCCGATCGTCGAGACCCATCTCGCCAACACGGTGTTGACCAACGGCGCGCGCCTCTACGTCGATCACGCGCACCCCGAGTACTCCTCCCCGGAGTGCCGCACGCCGCTCGAGGCGACGCTCTACGACGTGGCCGGCGAAGAGGTGATGCGCCGCGCCCTGGTCGTGGCCAACGAGATGGTCGAAGCGCACCAGGCGATCACGCTCTACAAGAACAACTCCGACGGCAAGGGCAACTCCTACGGCACGCACGAGAACTACCTCGTCAGCCGCGACGTCGAGTTCAATCACGTCGTACGCGCGATGGTGCCGCACTTCGTCTCGCGCCAGATCATCATCGGCGCCGGCAAGGTCGGCGCCGAGACCGAGGCCGGGATGGAGAGCGATCCCTTCTTCCAGCTGAGTTCGCGCGCCGAGTTCTTCGAAGAGGTGGTCGGACTGGAAACGACACTGAAGCGTCCGATCATCAACACGCGCGACGAACCACACGCCGACGCCGAACGATTTCGTCGACTCCACGTCATCATCGGCGACGCCAACATGAGCCAGGTGGCAACGTTCGTCAAGCTCGGTTCGACCGCGCTCTTGCTCGCGGCCCTCGAGGACTCCGGTCTCGCGGCCTTTCCGTCGATGCCGCGACACCCCGTGGGCGCGGTCCGGGGCTTCGCGCTCGACCCGAGCCTGAAGAGCGCCGTGCTCTGTGAGGACGACCGGGAGCGAACGGCGTGGGACTTCCAGGACGAGCTCTGGCACCTCGCCCACGACCACGTCGAGCGAAAGGGCGCCGACGCCGTGGCCCCGCCCGAGGAGGTCGCCCAGCTCCTCACCCAGTGGCGCGAGATGCTCGACGGAGTGCGCGACGACCCTGACTCGGTCGCCGACCGGATCGACTGGGTGGCCAAACTCCGCATCGTTCAGGGCTTTCAGGAACGACACGCGTTGTCCCACGGCGACGCGCGTCTGCACGCGATCGACCTCCAGTACCACGACCTGCGCCCCGAGCGCTCCCTGGCCCAGCGCGTCGGGCTGCGCGCGCTGCACGACGAAGAGGCAGTTCGTGAAGCGGTTCACAACCCACCGGAAGGGACGCGGGCCTACTTCCGGGGACAGTGCGTCGCTCGTTACCCCGACGAAATCGTGGCCGCGAATTGGGATTCGGTCGTCTTCGACCTCGGCGAGGGACCACTGCAGCGCGTGCCGATGTTGGATCCTCTCAGGGGTACACGAGTTCTTACCGAAGACTTGCTAGAAACGAGTGCGACGGCACAAGCGCTTCTGAACGCACTAGACAGGTAGAACAGACGTATGACAGAACAAGAGCGAATCCAAAAGCAGCGCACCGAGCGCGCGAGCGAATCTGCCCCGCCCGTGACGGTTGACGCCACGAAGGGCGACCAGTTGAAGGCCGACCTCGACGATCTGCTCGATGAGATCGATGAAGTCCTTGAGGAGAAC
>JBEKCK010000045.1:0-17214 GCA_050014915.1 Acidimicrobiales bacterium
TAGGTTCGTGATGAACTGAGGACTTTGACGTGCAACGCAGTTGCAACTTCTGCCGCTGCAGGACAGGCTTTCGGATTGATCGCGATGTCCCCGGAATGAAGGTGCGTGGCGCCGTACGCACCATTCGTTGCAGTCAGAGTCGCCAAAATGACCACAATTATTGCGCTGGTCGAGGCTCGATTCCTCACACGATGAAATTAGGCGACTGATTGCTCGACTCCGCGGATGATGAAGTATCAGTTGAGTAGGTCGGATTTGAAATCCGGGCTGAGGGTGTGACCCGGGAGCTGCACCGAAGTTGGCGAGGATCTACCGCGAACGATCGAGTATTCGGCCGCGACCAGTAGGGCCGGTGGGGATCGAACCCACGACCGAGGGATTATGAGATGCATGCAATCAGTGCAGTACGTCTTATACGTCCATCTAGTTACTCCCCGGACCCGACCAAGTCCACCGAATGCTCGCGACGTTCACCGCTTCCTGCAATTGGAGTAGCAAAGGAGTAGCAGGTAATGGCTCGCCTTATTCAGATCGTCACGATGACACCGTAAAAACCAAGTGTCGCGGCCGAGGGCCAACCTCGGTCAGTAGTTGCTAAGACATCCGCCTCTAAGTTGATAGCAGTCGCAATCACCAAAGCGTCAGGTAATTTAAGCCTTCCTCCGACTTGGGCGCGAACTTGAGCGGCAATGATTGCTATTTCGGCGTCTAGTTGGGCGACGCCTAAAGGCAGTCGTTCGACGAATTCTCGAACCGCCTCTAGAGAAGTGTCTCCGTGTCGAGCCGGAGCAACCATTGACTCCGCCAAGGCAGACGCGGGTATCACTATTTCTCCTTGACGACGCGCACTTTCCAGTTCTCTTGTCGACGCTTCGTGGTGAGCATCGCTGTCATCCAAGAAGCCAATGAGCACGCCCGCGTCAATGACCGTTAGTCCCATTCGTCGCGGAGTTGGTCAAGCGTCTCGCCTTCATACACCCCCGTCAGAGAGCCCGCAAAAAGTTCCAGAACATCCACTTCGCGCTCGAGCACCACACGACCCGGACCGTCAGCTCGAGCCGTCACACGCTCACCTGCTTCGAGCCCGGCGTTCCGCATTGCCTCTTGAGGAATGGTCACCTGGTGTTTGGAGCTGATCTTCGCTCCACGACCTGTCTTCTTTACTTTCTCCATACTTGTAAAGAATAGTGGTTGTGCGCCGAGGCGGAACAGACATTTACTCTCAATTCGAGTAGCGAGAGATTAGCAAGAACACCTCAGAAACTGGGTATTTCTCCTGGTAGGGCCGGTGGGGATCGAACCCACGACCGAGGGATTATGAGTCCCCTGCTCTAACCACTGAGCTACGGCCCTATGGAAAATGACGGGCGAACGCTCCCAGAGCAGGACTCGAACCTGCAACCTAGCGATTAACAGTCGCTTGCTCTGCCAATTGAGCTATCTGGGAAAGGATATTGAAAGCAGAGCAACATTATCACTGACAACTCGATGTCACTGCCGAGCAAACCACTGTAGAAGCCGTTCGGCGTCCGGACTTTCACGAACGAGCCGTCGACATCGTGCGATGCGCTTCGTCATCCCTTGGCGCGATATCCCTTGCGCGCGAGCTATCTCATCAAGGGACATCGTTCGAAACGTGAACTGCCAGAAGGCGTCGAAGTCATCGCCGCAGATTCGCCGCAGCGCGTCAATCACCCATGACGGCGGATCACTCACGTCATGTCGCACTCTGAAATCTGTATCGTCATCGAGTTCGGTCGTCCCGTAGCGGCGCGACTGCAGTTCTCGATTGAGCTGCATCGTTTCGTGCGCCTTCGCTTGGGACACACCGAGTCCCTGGGCGACCTCACGTTTCGTGAGACTCCTCGTGGGATTGGCGCGGATAAGTTTCTGAAGCTTCAGTATCAGACGCATCTCTGAATCGCTCAGGCCGGCCTGTTGCTGCACGGCCTGATTGACCAGTTTCATGATCCAGTAGTTCGCGTAGGTCGAGAACCGATTCCCCTGCTCCGGATCGAAGCGGCGAAGCGCGTTGACGAGTGCCTCGACTCCCGCAGCTTCGAGCTCGTCATTGCCGAATCGATAGCCGCGTTCCACGACCCGAGTTCGAACGAGACCGAGCGTCGCGCGAAGGAGCGACGATTCGGCCTCCTGACCCGCGTGGCGCTGGCGCAGGAGCCGGCGACGTTCCGCCTGTTCCGACACGCCACGCTCGAGAAGGCGTTCGGCCCGACGGCCCTGTTGGATGATGGGATAGAGGCTCCGCTCTTCGTCCACGCTCAAGGGGGCCGTCATCTCAAGACCGCCGATGACCCCGACGGTCGTTCCTGTCACGACGACCTGGACGACGTGCGCTCCACGAGCCACTCGCGGAGTTCGTTCTCGGCGAGTTGTCCGGACGAACCCTCGAGCAGAACGAGGCGTTCCTTCACGTCTCGCACCGTCACGTCGGCGACGTCGGGCGACATACTGCCATCGTGGAGATCGCGAGCCACGTTCTTTAGTTCGACGGTGACCGCGCTGCGGATGAGTTGGGACACGACGGCGGTCACGTCTTCGACGGTGTACTCACGATCGAGTTCATCGACCGCGAGTTGACTCAACACGTGCGCCGCCTCCTCCTCCCCGCGACGATCGAGATCGTCGATGACTTCAGAGAGCGAACGATCACTCGAGAGCCCTTCGAATATCTCGCGCTGCACGTCGTTCACGAAGTACGCCGACACCAATCGATCCTTCACGTCGTTGGGGAAGTGCACGCGAAGTCGCAGGGCCTCGAGACCGGGCCGCGGCATCGGGGACCGCGGTGCGCGAGGTTGGTTGACGGTGATTGGTGGCGGTTCGTTGGCCGTTCGCGGTTTCGGGTTGCGGGCGAGTTCGGCGACCATCGGTCGTAGCAAGGACTCTTCCAGTCGCAGCGTCCCCGCGACCTGCATTATGTACTGGTCGCGCACGAGCTCACTCGGGTGTTCGGCCAGTACCGCCATCGCGTTCTCCGCCGCGCGGCCCCGACCCTCGGCGGTGGCGAGGTTCGCACTCTCGAGGACCCGATCGAGTCGGAACCGCAGGAACGGGACCGCCTCGGCCACCGACGCGCGTAGGGCTTCGGGGTCGTTCTGGGCGAGTTCGGCCGGGTCCGAGCCTTTCGGCAGTCGCGCGACGAGCACGTCGACCTCGTTCTGTCGCTCCCACTGGTAGACCGACGCGGCCGCGCTCTGTCCGGCCCTGTCGGCGTCGTAGGCGAGGACGATTCGCTTGGCGAAGTTCCGCATGGTCTTGAAGTGCTCCTCGCCAAGCGCCGTGCCGCAGGTCGCGACGGCGCGCGGCATGCCGGCCGCGAAGAAGGCGATGACGTCCGTGTAGCCCTCGCAGACGATGATCTCGTCGGTCTTGATGACGTCGTCCTTGGCCCAGTTGAGCGCGTAGAGCGTGCGTCGCTTGGAGTAGATGGACGTCTCGGGCGAGTTCTTGTACTTGGCCTCGACGCGACCGTCGGGACGCGGCGCCGATCCGAAGGGCGGAGGCAGGACCCGACCACCGACGGCGATCGCCTTGCCGGCGGGGTCGAAGATCGGGAAGATGATACGCGCGCGCAGCGCGTCCTGGCGACGGTCACCCTTGTTGACGAATCCCAGGCCGGTGTCCATCAACACCTTCTCGGTGAGCTTCAGGCCCTTGGCCAGTCCGTCCCATTCGTCGGGGGCCCAACCGAGCTTGAACTGGCGAGCGATGTCGCCCCCGATGCCGCGCGACTTGAGGTACTCGCGCGCCGGTCGGGCGTCGGGGGCATTGAGCAGGCGGTCGTGGTACCACTCGACGGCCTTCTCCATCGCCGCCATGGCCGCTTGACGTTCCTTGCGGGCCGGTCCGGCGTTGGCGTCGTCGTGCAACTCGATGCCCGCGCGATCGGCCAGGAGTCGCAACGCGTCCATGAAGTCCAGGTGCTGGATCTCGCGCACGAAGGTGATCTGGTCACCGGATGCGCGGCATCCGAAGCAGTAGTAGCGACCCTCTTCGGCGTTCACCGAGAACGAGGGAGTCTTCTCGCCGTGGAAGGGGCAGAGTCCGGTCCAGCGACGACCGGACTTCTTGAGAGCCACGGTCTCGCTGATGAGGGCCACGATGTCGGTCGCCGAACGCACCTGTGCGATCTCGCTCTCCGATATGGCCATAGCAAGAAGGTACCGGTTTCACCCTTCGGTCACATCAGACGTGTGATGGTCCCTGCCTAGACTCTCCCCCATGTCTGAATTCTCGGTTGAGGCGACCGATATCGTCCGCACGTTCAACGACGGCGACTTTCGAGCGCTCGACGGCGTCACGTTGCGGGTACCCACCGGTCAGGTCTTCGGACTGCTCGGGCCCAACGGATCGGGAAAGACGACGATGGTACGCATCCTCTCCACGGTGCTGTCACCGACCGAGGGCAAAGCCATCGTCGGTGGCTACGACGTCGTGAAGCAGCCGGCACAGGTCCGGCGCGTGATCGGCCTCGCGGGCCAGTTCGCGGCGGTCGACGAGAACCTCACCGGATTCGAAAACCTGCGAATGGTGGGTTTCCTCAATCACATGGAGAAGTCGACGGCCATCACGCGCTCACGCCAACTCCTCGCCGACTTCGGACTGACCGAGTTCGCGCACAAGTTGGTCCAGACGTACTCCGGCGGCATGCGTCGACGCCTGGACCTGGCGGCCGCGCTCGTCGCGGATCCACCGATCCTCTTCCTGGACGAACCGACGACCGGCTTGGACCCGCAATCCCGCCAAGACCTCTGGGCGATCATCGAAGGACTCGTCGAGGGCGGGACGACCGTGTTACTGACGACGCAGTACCTAGAAGAGGCCGACCGACTGTGCAAACAGCTCGTCGTGCTCGATCACGGCAAGATCATCGCCGAGGGGACGTCATCGCAGTTGAAGAGTTCGCTCGGGAACACGGTACTGGTCCTCACGTTTTCAACTACCGGCGACGCGCAACGCGCGCTCGGGTTGCTGGCGGGCATCTCCCACAAGGACGCCAACGTCGACGGCACCGTCATCGAGTTAACGGTCGACATGGGACCGGCGTCCGCGGCTGAGGCGCTACGGCGAATCGACAGTGCCGACATCAAGATCGCCGGGCTGCAACTCCGAGAACCGAGCCTCGACGATGTCTTTTTGAGTCTCACGGGTCACAAGGCGGAAGATGAACCGGCCGTCGTGACCGAGAAACTCTCGCGGCGCGCCCGTCGAAAGGCGCAGGTATGACGACCACTCCACTCGCGACGACGCATCCGGCGCCACACAACAGCGCGCTCGGTTTCGCGGTACGCGACGTCGTGACGTTGGCCCGTCGCAATCTGTTGGCGCTCATTCGTGTCCCCACGGCCCTCGTGTTCATGGTCATCCAGCCGGTGATGTTCGTGCTGTTGTTCCGCTACATATTCCAGGCGCTCGGTGCGTTCACGCACGGTGACTACGTGAACTTCCTCGTTCCCGGGATCCTGGTTCAGACGACGATCTTCGGGGCCGTCGGCACCGCCATCGGTCTGGCCGAGGACCTGCAGCGTGGTCTCATCGAGCGGTTCAAAGCGCTGCCGATGGCCCGCATGGCGGTCCTCGCTGGTCGAACGCTCGCCGACTCGGCGCGCAACGTCATCGTACTGATCATCATCACCGGGGTCGGATTCTTGGTCGGCTTTCGTCCGCACGGTGGATTCTTTGACTACATCGCCGCCTGCCTGATAATGCTGCTCTTCGCCTACTGCCTCTCGTGGGGATTCGCCTTCGTCGGCTTGGCCGCACCGAACTCTGAGACCGCTCAAGCGATGACGTTCCCGCTCATCTTCCCCTTGACCTTCGCGTCTACGATCTTTATTCCGTTGTTTGACCTGCCGACGTGGCTTCAGGGGTTCGCGAACAATCAACCGGTCAGTGAGACGACGAACGCCGTTCGAGCACTGATGACCGGTACGCCAGCCGGCAACTCCATCTGGGTCTCGTTGCTCTGGGCGATCGGCCTCATCGCCGTACTGGCGCCTCTGGCCGTGAACCAATTCCGCAAGATCGCCTAGGTGCAATGCCAAAACTGGGAGTCGACGAGCTGCAAGCGATCCTCTCGGAGGGGTTCCCCGCCGCCGACGTGCCGCACGTCGAAGAGGTCACCGACGACTCGGTGATCGTCAGTTACACCGTCACCGATCGACACGGACGACCGGGCGGCACGCTCTCGGGACCCGTGATGATGTCGCTCGCCGACACGTCGGCCTGGATCGCGATCATGTCCCAAATCGGCCCGGTCGTGCTGGCCGTCACGACGAGCCTGCACATCGACTTCTTGCGCAAGCCTCAACTCACCGACTTGATGGCGAAGACACGCATGTTGAAACTCGGTCGCCGCTTGGCCGTCGTCGACGTCGACCTGTACTCGCGCGGCGAGACCGAACTGGTCGCCAAGGCGCAGGTCACCTACTCCATCCCGCCGACGAACTAACTCCGGGCATCGGACCCGTGATCCTGGTCCTCGTGATCGTATGGCGCAACTCGATCGAGGCGGCTCATTGACGGGCGCGTCGCCGCGCGACCGTGCCTCGCACGGTCATCGGTAGTTCGACCACGCCGTCCTTAGCCACCGCCTCGAAACCCCGACGAATCTCGGCCGACACCTCTCTGCGTTCCTCGTCACTTCGGATGATCATTCCGGAGTAGGTGGAGAAGAGCGACACGACGTCATCGACGCTGCGGCTCCACGTCCAGTCGAGTTCCACTTGCGATTCGACGTCGAAGTCTCCCGCGATTCCCAGGTCGGCGGCCCAACCCCGAGGACGTTTCCCGTCGTCGTCGGGACGGTCGCGCAGTTCGACGAGCGGTGTCAACCACGCGATGTTGCGGCTGAATCCGTTCCACAGGACGAAGAGCGAGCCGTGGTCGCGCAGCACACGCGCCATCTCGTGTAGTGCGGCCGGTTGCTCGAACCAGTGCCACGCGGATGGAACGAGTATGGCGTCGAACGAGGCGTCGCCCAACGGCAGCGCCTCGGCGGCTCCTTTGAGGGTGTGCACTTCGGGGCTTTGGCGCACGAGCACCGCGCGCATCTCGTCGTCCGGTTCGACAACGGTGACGACTGCCCCGAGCTCCAGCAGCAGCCGCGTCCACTTACCGGTGCCGGCGCCGACTTCGAGCACGTCACGACCCCGCAGGTCGCCGAGGACCGTCGCGACGACGTCCGGGGGCGCCGGACGATAGAGGTCGTACTCCTCGGCGACCGTGCCGAAGCGCATGCCCCGACCGTCGTAGGTCACGTCAGGACTGACCCGTTCGTTCGCGCAGCGACGCGAGCAGCCCGTCGATCGGCACGCGCACCTGCTCGGTCGTGTCGCGGTCGCGCACCGTGACGGCGCGGTCCTCCAAGGAGTCGAAGTCGACCGTGACGCAGTACGGCGTACCGACCTCGTCCTGGCGGCGGTACCTTCGGCCGATCGATTGGGTGACGTCGTAGTCGCACATGAAGTGCGGCTGGAGAATCCCCAGCACCTCGCGTGAGACGTCTTCGAGCTCGGGCTTCTTGGAGAGCGGCAGCACGGCGACCTGGTAGGGCGCGAGTCGCCAGTCGAGCCGCAGGACCGTGCGACTCTCGCCCTCGACGAGGTCCTCGTGGTAGGCGGCGAGCAGGAAGGCCATCATCGCGCGCGTGGCGCCGGCCGCCGGCTCGATCACGAAGGGCGTGTAGCGCTCGTTCGTCGTCGGGTCGAAGTAGTCGAGCGCCACGCCCGAGGCCTTCGCGTGCTGGGTCAGGTCGTAGTCGCCGCGGTTGGCGACGCCCTCGAGTTCGTCGAAGCCCCACGGGAAGGCGAACTCGACGTCGGTCGTGCCGCGCGAGTAGTGCGAGAGGTCCTCCGGCAGGTGTTCGTGCAGCCGGAGCTGTTCGGCCGGGATGCCCAGGTCGACGTACCAGGCCAGGCGCGTGTCGATCCAGTAGCGATACCACTCGTCGGCGTCGGCCGGCGGCACGAAGTACTCCATCTCCATCTGTTCGAACTCGCGGGTGCGAAAGACGAAGTTCTGGGGCGTGATCTCGTTGCGGAAGGACTTGCCGACCTGGGCGATGCCGAAGGGCGGCTTCTTGCGCACCGTGGCGAGCACGTTGGCGAAGTTCGTGAAGATGCCCTGGGCCGTCTCGGGGCGCAGATAGGCCGTGGCGCCCTCGCCCTCGACCGGTCCGGCCTGGGTCTTGAACATCAGGTTGAAGGCCCGCGCTTCGGTGAACTCCGTCGATCCGCAGTTGGGACAGACGCCGTCGATCTTGTCCTCGCGCCAGCGCTCCTTGCACCTCTTGCAGTCGACCAACGGGTCGGTGAAGGTCTCCAGGTGGCCCGACGCGGCCCAGATGGCCGGCGGCCCGAGGATCGCGGCGTCGATGCCCACGATGTCCGAGCGCGTCTGGACCATCGAGCGCCACCAGGCCTGCTTGACGTTGCGCAACATGTTGACGCCCAACGGGCCGTAGTCGTAGGTCGAGCGGAATCCGCCGTAGATCTCGGCCGAGGGGAAGATGAACCCGCGCCGTTTGGCGAGGTTCGTGACCTTGTCCAGCAGGTCGGGGATGGCGTCCGGCGTCGAATTCATCGTTTAAATCTACCGGTTTAGTTCGCGCTCCCCAGCCGAAGGATCACCTGGTTCGCGAGCAGTCGTCCGCGCGGCGCGAGCGTGACGCGGCCGTTGGCGACCTCGACGAGGTGCGCCACCTCATCGAGTGATCCGAAGGCCTCGAGGGGCACACCCTTCGCCGTGCGCAGCGCCAACGAGTCACGCTCGAAGGTCTGCGTGCGGACGTCCAGGTTCTCCTCGCCCCCGATCGGCCGCGTGCCATCACGCACCATCGCGATGTAGCGCTCGGGCGTGCGCACGTTCCAAAAGCGCCGGCCGTGACGGTGCGAGTGGGCGGCCGAGCCAAAACCGACGTAGTCGTCCTGGTCCCAGTAGACGTGGTTGTGTCGACACTCGTGACCGGGCTTGGCCCAGTTGGAGATCTCCTCCCACAGGTACCCGTTCTCCTCGAGCACGCGACTGACGAGTTCATACGAGTCGGCTGAGGCGTCCTCGTCGGGGTGGCGCGTCGGGTCCTCGCCGAGTGGCGTGCCCGGCTCGGGCGTCAACACGTAGCAGCTGATGTGCGGCGGCGGACTGTCGAGACCGAGGAGGTCGTCCAACGTGTGGCCGACGTCCTCGAGTGACTCGGCGCGCGAACCGATGATGAGGTCCATGTTCCAGGTGGCGAAGCCGGCCGCCGTGACGGCGCGCGAGACCTCTTCGTGGGCCATGGTGCCGTGGCGACGCCCGAGGTCGGCCAGGACCGCCGGTTTCGTCGACTGCACGCCGAAGCTCATGCGGTTCACTCCCCCGGCGCGATACGCGCGAAGGCGTTCCAGTGACGCGTCTTCGGGATTGCACTCCACGCTCACCTCGGCGTCGTCGGTGCGCGGGATGGCGTCGAGGATGCGCAGCAACTGATCGGCCGCGATCCGTGACGGCGTGCCGCCCCCGAAGAACACGGACGTGGCGACCGGCAGACCGTCGGCGCGAGCCCACTCGATCTCATGGAGGACCGACGCGACGTACTCCTCCATGAGGTGGTCGCGGTCGGCGTAGGTGGCGAAGGCGCAGTAGTCGCAGCGATGGGCGCAGAAGGGCACGTGGACGTAGACCCCGAAGGTGCTCGTTGGTGCCGTCGTCATCTCGCTGGCACGTTACCGGGCCGGTGAGGGGGGCGAGAGCGGCGGCGTCGAGCGCGTGGCGCGCAGTTGCTTGCCGAAGTGCGACTCGATCGAATCCAGTGCGATCGCCATGACCTCCCCGGCTCCGGCCGGTGACTCCTCGCGCAGCACCGCCGCCAGGTCGCCGCTCGTGATGCGCCGAATCAGTTCCAGTGCGTCGCGAGAGATCGACGTGCCCGATCGACAGTCACCACAGAGCGTGCCGCCCACCTCGGCGTCGAACGCGACCAGGGCCACGTCGCGCCCGCAGTTGACGCAGACGTCGACGACCGGTCCCGAGCCGTCGAGGGCCAGGAGCTTGAAGTAGAAGGAGGACGGCACCAACATCGGGTCGTAGGTCTCGTCATCCAGCGTCAACAGCACGCGCGTCAGGAGGTCGAAGATGTCCTCGTCAGCGACGTCGTCCGAGGGAATCGCGTCCATGACCTCGACCACCGCGTAGCCGGCGTTAATCCGAGCGTAGGACGACCGCAGTGTGGTGAGTCGTTCGCGGTGCGACACGTGACGCGCGATGTAGAACTCACCGCGGGTCTTCACGAGGTCGACGTTCACGTAGGCCAGTGTCTCGAGGTTGCCGCCGAGGCGAGTGGTCGCCTTGCGAATGCCCTTGGCGAGCACCCGCACCTTGCCGTAGTGGCGCGTCCAGAGCACGACGACCCGGTCGGCCTCGCCCGATTTGTACGTGCGGAGCACTACCGCGTCGTCCTGCAGCTCCTTCACGATTCGCCCTCGTCGACGCCGTCGTCGAAGTGTTGCTTGCGTGGTTCGAGGCCGATGAAGCGGTTGAGTGCCACGCCGAGCGCCACCATGACGGCGATGACCGCGGGAATGAGGAGTGGTGCGAGCAGTTGTGAGTCACCGTAGGCGTAGACCGCCCATAAGAAGGCGTAGATCAGGACGCCGAGGACCAACATCGACTTCGTCATGATCATTTGTCGAGACCTCCGTAGCGTCGCTCGCGCCGCTGGTACTCCTCGACCGCCTCGAAGAGGTTCTCGCGTCGAAAGTCCGGCCAGAGCACGTCGGTGAACACCAGTTCGGAGTACGCCATCTCCCAGAGCAGGAAGTTCGAGATCCGGTACTCCCCCGAGGTGCGGATGACCAGATCGGGGTCGGCCAACTCCGGGTGGTACAGACGCGTGCGCAACGCCTTCTCGTCGACTTTGCCGGCCGGCACCTTGTCGGCGACCAGCTGCGCGACGGCGTCAACGATCTCGGCGCGCCCGCCGTAGTTAAAGGCGATGTTGAGCGTCATTTTCTTGTTTTTCTTGGTGAGTTCCGACGCGTCGTCCATGGTCGACAGGACCCCTTTCGGTACGCGCCAGTCGCGCCGTCCCGAGAAGACGATGCGGACTCCCTGTTCGTGCAGCTCTCGAGATCGACGTTGGAGTAGGCCGCGGTTGAAGTTCATGAGGTAGCGCACTTCATCGATCGGCCGTCGCCAGTTCTCGGTGGAGAAGGCGTAGACCGTGAGGACCTTGACGCCGATCGAGAGCGCCCCGTAGGTCGTGTCGAGGAGCGACTCCTCCCCGGCGCCGTGACCGACGGTGCGCGCGAGGCCCTGGCGCTGCGCCCAGCGGCCGTTGCCGTCCATGACGATCGCGACGTGATGCGGCACGCTCGACACGTCGAGCGACGTGGGAATCGGTCGCGGACGCGGATCGGGCACGGTTAAAACCTAGTTGGTTGCACTAACGATTCGATAAGGGTGAACCCGTAAGGTCGATGGGTGAAGAGTTTCGATCCCGACGAGGAGAGCACCTACGTCGAGCCCGACGTCGACACCGGTGTGCAACTCGACGACGACGTGGTTTCGATCGACGCCGAGCGTGCCTTGGAGCTCTTGGACCGCATCACGCACGAACTTCCGGGCGGCGGCGAGAGCCGCGAGGGACAGCGCGAGATGGTGCGCAGCGTCGCCGCGGCGTTCTCTCGCCGGCGCACGACGGTCATCGAGGCGGGCACCGGAATCGGCAAATCGCTCGCCTACCTGATCCCGGCGGTCATGTCCGGTCAGCGCGTGGTGGTGGCGACGGCGACGAAGAACCTCCAGGACCAACTGGCCCAGAAGGACGCCCCGACCGTCGCCGCCAACACTCCGGGCGTGCGCGTCGCGGTCCTCAAGGGCAAGCAGAACTACCTCTGTCGCAACCGCGTGCACAGCGTGGGCGGGGCGGCGCAACTCAGTTTCGACGACGGCTCGGACGTGCCCAAGGGCGTCGCGGACCAGATGCGTCGGATACTGAAGTGGTCGAACGAGACCGAGACCGGTGACCGCGACGAGTTGCCCTTCGAAGTCGACCAGCGCGCGTGGCGCGGCCTGTCGGTCACACCACAGGAGTGTCTACACCGGGCCAACTGCCCCCAGGGTCAGAACTGCTTCGCCGAACTAGCCAAGGACCGCGCCGCCGAGTCGTCGATCCTCATCGTCAACACCCACCTCTACGCGTCACACCTGGCGTCAGGCTCGATGCTGTTGCCGGCGCACGAGTTCGTGGTGTTCGACGAGGCCCACGAGATCGTCGACATCTTCGCCTCACTGCTCGGCACGTCACTCAACGCCACGCGACTGCGCGCACTCGCCGGGGTCGCGCGACCACTGCTGGGAAACGAGTTCACCGAACGCTGTCTCGACCTCGTCACCGTGGCCGATCGCTTCGCGGCGTCCCTGCAGGTCCAGTACGACCGTAACGAACTGACCGGTCTCGACGTTGACTGTGCGCGCGAACTCAGTCGGGCCAACGAACTCGTCGTCGCACTCGTCGAGGGACTGCGCTCACTCGTCACCAGTGGCGCCGACGCGGAGGCGAGGAAGATCCGCGCCCTCGGACCGGCGATCCACCTCGCCAACGACCTGGCGCGCGTGAACAACGTCCGGATCGGCGAGTTGCTGTTCATCTCGAAGCGCGACCGCGAGGTCGACGTCGAGATCTCGCTGGTCGACGTCGGCCCGCGACTGGCCGACGACCTCTGGGGCAACGTCACCGCGATCCTCACCAGCGCGACGATTCCCGACACCCTGCCGAAGAGTCTGGGACTGGTCGGCACGCCGATCGAGCATTTCAACAGCCCCTTCGACTACCCCGCCAACTCGCTGTTGTACGTGCCGGAGAACTTCCCGGGTCGCAACGACGCGGGCGCCGAGGCGGCGATCATCGAGGAGTTGGTCGAACTGATCACCGCGGCCGGTGGGCGCACCCTGGCCCTATTCACGAATCGCTCGGTCATGAACCGCGTCGCCGACGCCGTCACTCCCCGACTCGAGACCGAGGTCCTCGTCCAGGGGACGCGGTCGCGCCAGAGGATAATTGAGGAGTTCCGCGACAGCGCCGAGGCGAGCCTCTTCGCCGTCGCGAGTTTCTGGCAGGGCATCGACGTGCCGGGCCACTCACTCAGTCTCGTCACGATCGACCGACTGCCGTTCTCCGTGCCGAACGATCCATTGGCCGAGGCCCGGCGGGCCAACTCCGAACGACCGTTCTACGAAGTCGACCTGCCGCGCGCGACGATGCTCCTCGCCCAGGGCGTCGGTCGACTCATTCGAAACAACACCGACCGCGGCGTCGTCGCCGTGCTCGACACGCGACTCGCCCAGTCCAGCTACCGATCGGCGATGTTCCGCAAGTTGCCACCGATGACGCGCACGCGCGACCGAGCCCAGGTGCTCGCCTTCCTTCGCGATCTGCGCGAATAACGCCACGCACCAGGCGCGATGATGTCATCCGGAGTCGGAGGTGACTCCGCGAATAAACTAGTAATTCACTAGACAAAGTTCTTTATGGAGTCCCGCCGTGCATATTGACATCTATCTCGTCTTGGGTAGTGCCGTCGTCGGTCTCCTCGTCGGTCTGACCGGTATGGGCGGCGGTGCGTTGATGACGCCGATGCTCGTGCTGCTCTTCGGCGTCACGCCCTCAGCCGCGATCGCGTCGGACCTCATGGCGGCGTTCTTCATGAAGCCGGCGGGGGTCTTCATCCACTGGCGACGCAAGACCGTCAACACCGGCGTCGTGCGCTACCTCTGTTACGGCTCGGTGCCCGCGGCCTTCTTCGGGACCTACGTGATGCACCTGCTCGGTGAGAGCGCCCTCGCCGAGCACCGACTCGAGATCCTGCTCGGCACGGCACTGATCATCGGTTCGGTCGCGATCTTCTACCGCTCGGTCTTCGTCGAGACGCCGGCGTCGGGTGACGAGCACGTCACCGTGCGCAAGGCCCCGACCGTGCTCATCGGCGTCGTCGGCGGCTTCATGGTGGGACTCACGTCGGTCGGCGCCGGTTCCCTCATCCTCGTCCTGTTGGTGATGGTCTATCCGACCCTCAGCAATAAGCAGCTCGTCGGCACCGACCTGGCCCAGTCCCTGCCGCTGACGTTCTCCGCGGCGCTCGGCACCCTCTTGTTCAGCCACGTGGAACTCGGTCTCACGAGTTCGATCATCATCGGCAGCGTCCCGGCGGTCATCGTGGGGTCACTGCTGTCCTCTCGCTCCAACGGCTACCTGCTGCGCCGGGTCATCACCGGCGTCGTCTTACTGAGCGGACTTAAGTACGTCGGCGTGCCCACCGACTGGCTGGGCATCATCGGCGCACTCGAGATCGTCCTCATCACGTTGCTCACCGTTCGACGCTGGCGTCGAACTCGCGGCCCGGTGGCAGATTCATCAGTACCCGAATCGGTCGAGGGTGTCGTCTCGCTTTTGCCAACCGGGCTCGACGGAGACCTTTAACTCCAGGAAGCACCCCTCGGGCAGTTGGCGTCGCGCCGCGATGCCGACGTCCTTCAACAGCGCGCCGCCCTTGCCGATCACCATCCCCTTCTGGGATTCGCGCTCGACGAGGATCTCGACCGTGATGTGCGGCCACTCGAATTCGATGACGCGGGTGTGTATGGAGTGTGGCAGTTCCTGTTTGGTCTTGCGCACCAGCTGCTCACGCACGAGTTCGGCGACCCACATCGCTTCGGGCACGTCCGAGACCTCGTCCTCGGGGAACAGGAACGGCGACTCGGGCATGGCCTTTCGCACGTAGTCGATCAACTCCGCGGTCCCCTCGCCGGTCTTGGCGGACACCGGGAAGTACTCCACGCGCTCAACGACGTCGCGCAGGTCCAACTCCGCGGCGATCTCCTCGACGGCCGTCGTCGCCGCGACGAGTTGCGCCACGACCGCTTCACGACCGGACCTGTCCGTCTTGTTCACCACGACGCACGGGAGCGGGGCGTTGCGGCCGCGGGCGTTGCGCAGCATCGTCTCGAGCACGTTGCGGTCGCCGGGCCCGATCGCGCTGCCCGCCTCGATGACCGCCAGGATGACGTCGACGCCGTCGGCCGCGGCGCGCGCGGTGTCGTTCAGTCGACCACCCAGGGTCGTGCGGGGTCGGTGGATGCCGGGGGTGTCGACGAAGATGACCTGCGTGTCACCCTCAGTGAGCATGCCGCGGATGGCCTGACGGGTCGTGTTGGGCGAGGCGGCCGTGATGGAGACCTTCGTGCCGACCACCTGATTGAGCAGGGTGGACTTGCCGACGTTCGGGCGCCCGATGATGGCCGCGAAGCCCGAACGAGTCATCCGTGGTCCGCGAGCGGCTGGACGCGCACCTCTTCGACCCGTCGACCGTCGAGTCGCACAACCGTCAGGCGGTAGTGCTTCGTCGTGAAGACGTCGCCGACGTCGGGCACGCCACCGGCCAAGTCCATGACGAGTCCCCCGATGGTGTCCCAGCCGTCCTTGGGCAGCGCCAGGCCGTACTCGACGTTGGCGTCGTCGATGTTGAGTCGTCCGCTCAGCTCGAGCCCCGATTCGATCGTCTTCTCACCGTCGTCGTCCTCCTCGACCGGATCGGACTCGTCGGTGATCTCGCCGACCAGCTCTTCGAGCACGTCTTCGAGCGTGACCAGACCGGCCGTGCCGCCGTATTCGTCGACGACCACGAAGAGGTGGCTCTTGAGCCGTCGGAACTCCGCCAACAGCGAGGCCACCCGTTTGGTCTCGGGCACGAAGTGGGCCCGACCCATGTGGTCGCGCAGGAGCTCGTGGCCCAGGTCGTTGGCCACGAGGTCGGCCAGGTGGCGCAGGTTCACGATGCCCACGACGTCGTCCACACCCTCGCCGAGGACCGGGAGTCGCGATCTGCCGGACTGGACCGAGAGGTCGAGCGCCTCGCGCACGGTCGCGGAGTCGGCGATGTCGACCATGTCGGTGCGCGGCACCATCACCTCGCGCACGATCGTGTCGCCGAACTCGATGACCGAGTGGATGAAGTTGCGCTCCTCGGACTCGATCGCTTCGTCCTCGTGGGCGACGTCGGCCATCGCGAGCACCTCGGACTCGGTCACGCGCGACGTGCGTCCGGTCGGACCGAACCAGCCGATCACGGTGTCGGCGATCGACAACAGGAACTGCGAGATCCACTTGATCGGCCAGAACTTGAGGATCCGGCGCACCACCGGGGCGGCGGTGAGCGCCGCCGAATCGGGGTGTTGCACCGCGTAGTTCTTCGGGATCGCTTCGAAGACGACGAAGATGACCATCACCTCGCCGACCGTGGCGATGAACAGTCCGGCGGCGCCGAAGAGACGACCGGCGAGTACGCCGACCATCGTCGCCGAGACCAGTTGGCAGATCAGCACGAGCAGCAAGATCGTATTGAGGAACTTCTCCGGTGACTCCGAGAGTTCGACGAGGGCCCTGGCGCCGTGGCGACCCTGGTCGCGCAGCGAGCGCGCGCGGGACTTGTTCATGCGCACGAGAGAGGTCTCGGCGACGGCGAAGAACCCCGAGAGGATCAGCAGCACCGCGACGGTGACGCCGAGGTAGGTGTCACTGGCGGTCCACATCGTGGCGATCACGCCGACGCCTTCTTGTAGTGGCGCGCCAACAACACGCGCTCGCGGGCCTCCATCCGCTCGGCCTCGTCGTCCTCGGCGTGGTCCCATCCGAGCAGGTGCAGCACGCCGTGCACGACCAGCAGCGCGAGCTCATCACTCAGCGCAACTTCGTGCTCGATCGCGTTGCGCGCGGCGACCGCGGGACAGATCACGATGTCACCGACGAGCTGGGGGATCTCGGGCAACGGCGGCTCCCCGGGTCCGCTGCCCCCGGCGTCGGGGACCCGTCCGGCCGGTTCCGGTTCGTTGTCGATGGGGAAACTGAGGACGTCGGTCGGACCGTCTTTACCCATGAACTGCTGGTTGAGCGCGGCGATCGCCGGCTCGTCGAGGAAGATCAAGGAGACCTCGGCCAGACCGCGCACGCCCTCGTCGGTCAGGGCGGCGTCGGCGAGCGCGACCCAGGTTTCGAGGTCGATGATCTCGTCGTGCTGCTCGTCGGCAGCGTAGATGTCGATGCTCATGACGTCTGTTGGTCGTAGGCGGCGACGATGTCGGCGACGATGCGGTGTCGCACGACGTCCTTCGCGCTCAGGTGGATGAAGCTGATGCCCTCGATGTTCCCGAGGATCTTCT
>JBEKCK010000046.1:0-16587 GCA_050014915.1 Acidimicrobiales bacterium
TCGAAGTGGGCGGGCAGGGACAACGGTTCGCGGAGTTCTCGACCGAGTCGGACCTCGATCTCCTTGCGGAACTGTTCGTAACCCATGTCGGCCACGACGTACTTCATGCGCGCGCGCTTGCGGTCCGTGCGGTCACCGAGTTCGCGATACGTCACTAGCACGGCGGCGATCACCTCTTCGACCTCGTCGTAGGTGACGAAGGTCATGGGATCGGCCAGTCGCGCGAACGTGTCGGGATTGGCGTAGGCCCGCCCGAGGCCTCCCCCTACCAGCAGCGTGAACCCTTCGCCGGCGATCGGGTGCACGCCCGGGATCAGACCGATGTCTTGGGCGAGGACGTCCACGCAGTTCTCGTCCGGGTGGGCGACGGCGATCTTGAACTTGCGTGGGAGGTAGGTCTCGCCGTAGAAGGGTCGCTCGTCGACCTCTTCGCGTGACGCGGCCTTGTCGCCGTTGACGAATATCTCCCAGTGCGCCTCGGTCGTCGCGCGGAAACTTCGCGTCAGGTGCCGCGAGATCTCGCGCAGCCGTTCGTCAGCGTCGTGGCCCTGGAGTTCGGGACAGGAGACGACGTTGCGCACGACGTCACCGCAGGCGCCGAAGGAGGTCATCAGGTGCGCGTCGACCGCTCGCGCGAGCGGTCGCAGTCCGTTCTTCAACACCCCGTGGAACTGGACGGCTTGGCGGGTGGTGAGACGGATGGTGCCGTCGGCGACGTCGGTGGCGGCATCGTCCAGCGCCAACCACTGGTCGGTCGAGAGCCGTCCGCCGGGGATGGCGACGCGGATCATGAAGATGTAGTCGAGCTCTTCACCCTTGACGGCGCGCTCTCGTCGCACGTCGCGATTGTCCTGGGCGTAGATGCCGTGGAACTTGAGGATCTGCTCGGATTCGTTGGACACACTGGCGACGTCGTTGTCGAGTTCGCGGCTGATATCTCCGCGCAAGTAGTTACTTGCTCTCTTGATGTCCTCGACCGCAGTTACCTGCTTGGTCTCGGTAGTCAACGCTGCCCCTCCTCACGCCGTCCTAATGATGACAAACCTTACCTACTTAGTCATGTATTGGCAACAGTGGGCCGATAACCCCTGGTTGGACAGGGCGCAACGCCCGGAACCGCTCCCGTGTAGGCCCGCCCGCGCCTATCGTGACGAACGACGAAGGAGAACTATGGGAAACCGACAGATCACGCTCGCCGAGCGACCCACCGGCATGATCGACGAATCAACGACACGTTTGATCGATGCACCCACGCCGAAATGCGGTCCCGACGAGGCGCTCATCAAGGTCGGTCTGCTCTCGATCGATCCCACGATCCGCACCTGGATGAACGATGCGCCGGGCTACCTCCCGCCGATCGGCATCGGCGACGTCATCCGCTCCGGCGGCAGCGGCGTCGTCGTGGAGTCCTGCAGTGACCGCTACCAGGTGGGCGACGTGGTACTCGGGGTGACCGGTTGGCAGGAGTGGGCGATCGCGAGTGAGACCAACCGGTTCACGGTTCTCCCAACGGGACTCGGACTCGACCTCGCGACGGTGATGAACGTTCTCGGCACGACGGGTTTGACGGCGTACTTCGGACTGTTGGACGTGGGATCGTTCAAGGAGGGTGACGTCGTGGTCGTCTCGGGGGCCGCCGGGGCGACCGGCTCGGTCGTCGGCCAGATCGCCAAGGCCCGTGGCGCCTCGAAGGTCGTCGGGATCGCCGGCGGGGCGGAGAAGTGCGTCGAGGTCGTCGAGCGCTACGGCTTCGATGAGTGTCTTGACTACCGCGAGCCGGGACTCACCCAACGCATCCGCGAGGCCTGCCCCAAGGGCGTCGACGTGTACTTCGACAACGTCGGCGGCGAGGTGCTCGACGCGGCGCTAGCGAACATCGCGATGAACGCGCGCATCGTGATGTGCGGTGCGATCTCGCAGTACAACGCGACCGAGCGCGGACCCGGGGTCGCCAACACGTCGATGTTGATCGTGCGCCGCGGTCAGATGAAGGGGTTCATCGTCTTTGACTTCGCCCGACGCTACGCCGAGGCCCATCTGGAGTTGGCGGCGATGGTCCTCGACGGTCGACTCGTGCACCAAGAGCACCTGGTGTCAGGTCTCGAGCACGCGCCCGAGGCGTTGAACCTGTTGTTCACGGGCGGCAACCACGGCAAGACCCTCGTGGTCGTCGACGAGAGCGTCCAGCTGGACTGAATCCTCGGCGTCAGTTCAGGCGTACGTCGGCGACGAGGGCTCGGTGGTCGCTACCGCCGTCACTGGCGAAACCTCCGAGGCTCTCCCACGGACCGCGAACCAAGAGGTGGTCGATCTGGGAGTGCGGCGTGCGCGCGGGCCACGTTCGCGCGTTCACGAGTGATCGCCAGCCCGGGAGCAGTACGCGCAGCAGCGGTCGCCAGGAGTTGAAGTCGCCGCCCAACAGGATCGGCAACGACGGGTCGAGCCGGGCGACGATCTCACTGACCCTGCGGTACTGGCGGTAGGAACCGTGACTGAGGTGCGCGCCGTGCACGGCCAGCACGTAGAAGGGTCGGTCGCCGTCTTCGAGCGTCGAGACGATCAGCGCGCGCTTGACCTTCTCGCGCGGTAGGCGACCGAGGGACTCGGTGTGGATCTCGCGGATCGGCAGTCGCGTGAGAAGTCCGAGTCCCCACTCGCCGTGTTCGACGCCGTCGGCGGTGGCGCGACGAACCCGCTGGACCTTGCTGAGCGTGCGGTGTTCGTCGAAGAACAGCCCGCGCTCACCACTCAGGTGGGCGAGCAGTGGTTGCCACGTCCGCCCGCCCGCGCCCGAGGTGACGCGCTGGCCGGACGCCAACGGGACGAAGAGTCCCTCCATCCCCAGACGGGTCTTGAGTTCGCGCACGAAGTCCACGCCCGACTCGGCGCGCCACAGTTCCGGCAGTATGAGCACGTCGGCGTTCAGACTCACGACGTGATCGAGGACGTTCGTCGGGCGGCCCCAGCCGTCGACACCGGCGTGAAGGTTAAACGTCGCGACACGCACCCCAAAACCCTAGGTGGTCACGGGCGTCACCGTGGCAGACTCACGTGGTGGAATCTGTGAACGTGGCCTTCGGTCACCGGCTCTGGTGGGTCGACGCCTTCACCGGTGAGGCCGAGCGCGGAAACCCCGCGGTCGTCGTGTTGCTCGAGCGAGCGATGCCCGACGACGAGCTGCAGCAGATCGCCTTCGAACTCGGCGTCTCCGAGACGGCCTTCGTCCGGCGCGTCGGGGACCAGTGGTCCCTTCGTTGGTTCACGCCCACGGTCGAAGTCGACATTTGCGGCCACGCGACACTCGCGAGCCTGCACGTGTTGCTCAACGAACTCGGCGTGCCCGGGGGAGAGATCTACTTCCAGACCCGGGCCGGCATCCTGTCCGGTCGGCGCATGAGTGACGGTCTGCTCGGCATCGACCTGCCCCGCTGGACGCTCGACGAGGTCGACCCATCGATGTTGAACGACACGCTGGGACCGGTGCGCGAGGTCCACCAGGCCGGTGATCACGCCGTGCTCGCCATCGTGGACGATTTCGACGCCCTGTGCGGGCTCGCCGTCGACTCGATGAATCTGTTCTTGGTACCGAGCTCGATGGTGATCGCCGCGTGCGTGGGGGGTCCGAGCGTCGACGTGTCGATCCGGGTCTTCGCGCCGCGCCTCGGCTTGGCCGAGGACAGCGTGACCGGCAGCGCGATGTGCGCGGTGGCGCCGTGGTGGGTGCAGCGCGTCGGCGAACCGACCGTGTCGGTCCACCAGGCGTCGGCCCGCGGCGGCGTGATGTTCGCGCGACTCTTCGAAGAGAGCGTCGAGGTGGCCGGCATGGCCCGCACGTTCTTCGGCGGCGACCTTCGCGCATGAGTGACGCGCTCGGGCCGGGCCCCAAGACCAGAGTCCGGCGACTGCCGAAGAAGGCCACCTACGAGCGCGACGTCATCTACGCCGTCATCGACGAGGCGCCGCTCGGTCACGTGGCGGCGGTCGTCGAGGGCCACGCGACGATGATCCCGACGCTGCTCGCGCGCGAGGGGGAGACGATCTACCTGCACGGCAGTCCCGCCAACGCGGTGATGAAGGCGGTCGTCGAGCGCGGCGAGGCCTGTATCTCGGTGACGCTGTATGACGGGCTGCGACTGGCGCGCAGTGGTTTCGAGTCCTCGATCGCCTATCGCTCGGTCGTGCTCTTCGGCGCGGCGACGTTGGTCACCGACGACGACGAGAAGGCGCGGGTCCTCAACATGTTCATCGACGCGGTCTTACCCGGGCGGGCGAGCGAGGTGCGCGCGATGAGCGACGCGGAACGCCGCCTCACCATGGTCGTGGCCGTGACGATCGACGAGGCGTCGGCCAAGCTGTCCTCGGGACCGACCGACGATCCCGACGAGGACCTCGAGCTACCGGTGTGGTCCGGGACCGTACCGGCGCGCACTGTCTTCTCGGCGCCGATCCCGGACGTCAACGGCGCCATGGCCGCCGGCACGATTCCCCTGCCGGCGTCGGTGCAACGGCTCCTGGATCGTCAGTGAGGTCGCTGGACACGCTGCGCGCCCAGATCGGGGCGATCGACCCGATCAACGAACGGGCGTCGCGTTCGATCGCCGCGACGCTCGATCGACTCGAGTGGCCCGGTGACCCCTTCTCCGAGGAGGAGGACCCGCGCCACCTGACCGCGTCGGTCTTCGTGATCTCTTCGCGCGGGGTCGTGTTGCACCGCCACCGGGTCCTCGGCATCTGGATCCAACCGGGCGGCCACGTCGAGGCGTCGGAGAGTCCGGAGTCGGCGGCCCTGCGCGAGACGCTCGAAGAGACCGGCCTCATCGCGCGTCATCTCGACCCCGTCGAACTGTTCCAGGTGGACGTTCATCCCGGGCCGAAGGGTCACACGCACTACGACCTGCGCTACGTCGTCGTCGCTCCGCCGCTCGATCCGACGCCGCCCGCGAACGAGAGTCCCGAGGTCGAGTGGTTCGACTTCGACGCCGCAGCGGAGCGCTGCGAACCGGCGCTGGTACCGGTGTTGGCCACGCTCGCCCGGTCGTACGCGACGTGGAACGTGCGAGAATGATCTCGTGAGTGAGACCGACGACCTTCGCGCACTCATGGAGGCCGATCGCTGGATCGACCGCGTCGTCGCCCAAAGGACGCACCTGCCCGAGGCGGTCGAACTGACCGCGCTGGAGATCGAACTTCGCGGGCTCGTGAAACAGTTGAACGAGGCCCAGGCCACCCTCGCGCCCGTGCGCGCCGCCTACGAGGGGGCCCAAAGTGAGGGGAACCGCCTTCGCGCGCGTGCCGAGAGTCTCGACAAGACGCTG
Organism: Acidimicrobiales bacterium; assembly: GCA_050014915.1. GTDB lineage: Bacteria > Actinomycetota > Acidimicrobiia > Acidimicrobiales > RAAP-2 > RAAP-2. The sequence goes on from JBEKCK010000046.1 coordinate 5,316, forward strand.
AGCAACTCGACGGCGAACGCCCGAGAGTTGGCGGCGCTGCAGACCGAACTCAGCCACGTGCGCGAACTGCTCGAACGCAGTGACGACCTCGAACTCGAATACCTGATAGCCGTCGAGCCGTTGGACGAAGCCGTAGGCGCGGTCAAGGCGGCGGCGCAACCGGCCGCGGCGCGCCGCAGCGAACTCCAGAGCACGATCGCCGAACTCCAGTCCAGTCTCGACGACGAGTTGGAGACTCTTCGCCAACAACGCGCGGAACGAGCGGCCGCCGTCGCGCCTCAACTGCTGGCTCGTTACGAGGCGGCCCTCGCGCGCGTCGGGACCTCCGGTGCGGCCCAGGTCGTCTCCGGGCACTGCGACGGATGCCGCATCGCGCTGTCGCCGCTCGACGTCGATCGCTGGAAGGCACAGCCGGAAGGGACATTCATGACCTGTCCCGAGTGCGGTCGACTGCTGCTGCCGTGATCATCCTCATCCGTCACGGCCAGACCACGTCGAACGCCGCGCGACTCCTGGTCGGCCAGAGCGACCCAACACTCACCGAACTCGGGGAGCTCCAGGCAATCGCGCTGCGCCCGTATCTCGTGAACGTGCGCGAGGTGTGGACGTCGCCGCTGCGGCGCGCGCGTCGCACCGCCGCGCTCGCGATACCGGAACTCGGCGCGACCGTGAAGGAGACCTTCATCGAGGTGAACTACGGCTCGCTCGACGGTCAGCCGCTCAGCCTCGTGACCGAAGAGCAGTGGCGAGCCTTCGAACACGATCACAACACGGCCTTCGGTGACGGCGAGTCGCTCGCGTCGGTCGACCAACGCGTCCACGCGGAACTGAACGCGCTGTTGGTCGATCGGACCAGCCTGTTGCACGACCGGAAGAGTCACCTGGCGATCGTCTCGCACATGTCGCCGATCAAGTCGGCGGTGACGTGGGCGCTCGGGGTCTCGGGATCGGTCGCGTGGCGCATGAACCTCAGCAACGGATCGATGACGACGATCGGCTCACGGATGTGGACGCCGTCACTGCTCAACTACAACGTGGTGCCGCCGCTCGAGCACTAGCGCAACGCCACGCTGATCGCGGCGAAGTGCAGGCCGGCGCCGATCAAGGTGAAGGCGTGGAAGAGTTCGTGATATCCAAAGACCCGCGGTGAGAGCTTCGGCCGCTTCGTGCCGTAAAAGACCGCGCCGACCGAGTAGGCGACGCCTCCGGCGACGATCAACGAGAAGCACAGCGGTCCGCCGCCCCGGTAGATCTGGGGCATGACGAGGGCCGCGAACCAGCTCATGACCAGGAAGGGGATCGTGTTGGCCCACTTCGGGGCGTTCATCGACAGCTGGCGGATCGCGATGCCGATCAGGGTGCTGGCGCCGATGATGATCAACGTGACCAGGCGGATCGTGCCGTGCATCGTCAGTCCCGCGATGGCGAAGTAGGTGCCGGTGATGGCGAGGAAGATCGTCGAATGGTCGGCCCGGCGCCAGGCCTGGCGTTGCGTCGGTGTCCAGTTCACCCGATGCAACAGCGCGCTCGTGATGAGCATCGCCCCGACCCCGAAGAGGAAACAGCCGACCCAGCCGACCTGGGACCATGTGCGACAGCGCGCAAAGAGGATCGGGGAGCACGCGAAGAGCACGAAGAAGGCGATGAGGTGCAGCCAACCACGCAGCAGCGGTCGCGTCGGAGTGCTCACGGTGTCCGAAGGAATCGCCGAACCACTCACGACCCAACATTAGGTGCGGTGAATGTTTCGTCAGTTTCGTGCGCATGAACAACGAAGCCCGCCTGTTCCGCGTATCCAGAACAAGCGGGCCCTCGATGTTTGGCCCCCCCAGCCAATGACACAAAAATATAATCGCAACGCAGCCGCTACTCTGTCACGAGATGCTTGCAAACAAAGGATTGTGAGCAATTTCACATTTAGGGAGTCGCGATGAATCGTCGAACGTTGGGTCAAGGTCTCGAAGTCTCGGCGCAGGGACTCGGCTGCATGGGTATGAGCGAGTTCTACGGCGAGGGTGACGACACCGAATCGATCGCCACGATCCATGAGGCGTTGGACGCCGGCGTCGACTTCCTCGACACCGCCGACATGTACGGACCGTTCAAGAACGAAGAGCTCGTGGGCCGCGCCATCAAGGGTCGCCGCGACGAGGTGGTGATCGCCACGAAGTTCGGCAACCAGCGCAACGAGGACGGATCGTTCATCCGCATCAACGGGACGCCGCAGTACGTGGTCGAGGCCTGCGACGCGTCGCTGCGTCGCCTCGGCGTCGAGGTGATCGACCTCTACTATCAGCACCGCGTCGATCGCACCGTCGCGATCGAGGAGACCTGGGGCGCGATGAAGGGCCTGGTCGTGGACGGTAAGGTCCGTCACCTCGGAATCTCCGAAGCCTCATCGGCGACGATCGAACGAGCCCACGCGGTCCATCCGGTCAGCGCCCTCCAGAGCGAGTACTCGCTCTGGAGTCGCGATCCCGAGGACGGGGTCCTCGACACCTGTCGCCGCCTCGGTGTGGGATTCGTCGCCTACAGCCCGCTCGGTCGGGGATTTTTGACCAATGAAGTGAGCAATCGTGAAGGTACGGACGACCGCGATTTTCGCAAGCACCAGCCGCGTTTCAACGGCGAGGCCTACCAGGCGAACCTGGCACTGCTGGCGAACCTTGAGGCCGTCGCTGAGGCCAAGGGTGTCACCGTCGCCCAACTCGCCCTGGCGTGGGTCCTCTCGCGCGGTCCCGACGTCGTGCCGATTCCCGGTACCAAGCGTCGAAAGTGGCTGCGCGAGAACATCGCGGCCGACGAGATCGAGCTCTCGGATGAGGACGTCGTGGCACTCGAGGCGGCGATCCCGCGCGAGGCGGTGGCCGGTGACCGTTACGTCGCCGCGGCGATGCGCAACCTCAACGCCTGACCTCGCGCAGCGCTCCGTCTTGGAGTTCCAGGACTTCGTCGCACCACGTCATCACCTGCGGGTCATGGGTGGCGACGATCACCGTGGCTCCGGTCGACGCCAGCAGTGACAGCACGGCGGCGGTCTCGTCGGTCCCGAGTCCACTCGTGGGTTCGTCCAGCAGGTAGATCGCGGGACTCGTGACCATCGCGCGCGCTAGGGCGATGCGCGCGCGCTCCCCTCGGGAGAGCTCCTCCCAGCGAGTGGTGACGTCGGCGGCTATCCCCACGGCGGCCAGGTCGTCGAACGAACTGCGCGCGGGCGAGCGACCGAGGTTCACCACGTCGATCGCGTAGCCACGCGTCAGCCCCGGTTCACTCGCCACGTAGGCCACGTGCCGGCGCAGTTCGACCTCGGCGAGATCGCCGATCGCGACGTCGCCCACCGTGACCGCACCGTTCGCGACGCCGTCCAACGCGGCGATCGCCCGTAGCAACGTCGACTTCCCGATACCGGAGGGTCCGATGAGGGCCACGCGACGACCGGACGCGACCGTCAGCGTCGCGTCTTCGACGAGCGTCGCGCCTTCTTCATCGATCGTGACCCGATCGAGTCGCACGGTGGCGTCACTCGGCCACGTATGGTCGCCGCCCGTGGTGTTGACGTCGAGCTCTTCGAGCCGTTCGGCTCCCGCGCTCACCGCGACCGCCGTGTCGAGCGCGTCACGAACGACGTTGAGTGACTCGTACGTGGCGAGGGCGAGCAGGGCCGCGACGACGATCCACAGTGCCGCGCTCTGGGGGCGCACCACCAGGGCGCCGAGTGCGAGGGCCGTCATCACCGGCGGCACCGCGTTGGAGAGGTCGTGCCGACGGCGCAGGGCCGACTCGGCGTGCCCCAACCGTTCGACCGCCACCGCCGCGCGCCGCTCGGCGAAGCCGACGCGGTCGAGCAACGCGAGCTCGGGCGTGGCGGCGCTCAGTTCCACCAGGCTCGCGCGGAAGAACGCGCGTGCGCGTCGAAGGACGCGGTCACGCCGCAGGAGCGGTCCGACGTTGGCGAACAGCGCCGCGACGCCGAGGAGTTGGATCGCCAGGAGGTCGCCGGCGTAGGACCACCACTGCCCGTGAGGCGCCATGAGCCCGATCACGAGGTCGCCCAGCAACATCACGGCTCCCGACGTGACGAGTGGAATCACGCAGCGTAACCAGAGGTCTTGGAGCTCGTCGGTGTCGCGCAGCGAACGTTCCAGCAGGTCGCCCGCGGCGAACGAACGCCACCGCGAGAAACTGAAGGCGCCCACGGTGAGCACGAGCCATCGTCGCCATCGCGAGACCGCGGCGAAACCGAGTTGGTGGGCACTGAGACGTTCGACGAATCGAAGCGGCGACCGCAAGAAGGCGAAGAGTTCGATGACGATCAACGCGCCGAGGACAGCGCGCAGTCCCGGTCGAGTCGCGCTCTCGACCAACAGCCCCACCGCGCCGACGAGCAACGCGACGTTGACGAGCGACGCGACCAGACCGGCCAGCAGCGCACGGAGCAGTGTGGCCCGAGGCGGCTGGGCTCGGCGCAGCCAACGTCGCAGTCGTTCGAGGTCGCGTCTCACGGCAGTAACTCGATCCGCGCCGTGACGTCCGAGAGCAGCGGTGTGTCGACGGTCGCCTCGATGATGCACAGCGCGCGGTGTTCGTCGAGCACGCGGCGAACGACCAATCGCGCGTCGTCGTCGAGCACGCCGGCGACGTCGTCGATGACCAGCAGGTCGGGACGGGCGAGGAGGGCTCGGGCCAACACCAGACGGACCTTCTCGCCCGTGCTGAATCCTCTGCCGTCGGCGAGCAGCGCGGTCTCGAGATCGTCGAAGCGGGGACCGCGAAGCCCGAGGGACGCGAGGCACTGGAGGACCTCGACATCGGGGAGCGGCTCGCCGAGGGTCAGGTTGTCGCGCAACGAACCCGACAGCAACGAACTCTCCACGCTCACGTGTCCCGTGCGCGCGACGGTGAACGAGACGGAGCCGCCCTTCGGGTCGCGCCACCCGAGCAGCGTGTCCAGCAGCGTGGTCTTGCCTGAACCCGATGGTCCCGTGACCACGATTCGGTCGCCCGGGGCGAGTGCAAAGCTGACCGGCCGATCGCTCGCGGCCGTCACCAGCTGCGTCGCGACCACGAACTGATCCGTACTCGACACGCGTGCCCTCGGCGCCGAGTCCAACAGCCCCAGTGAGCGCTCGGAGTCCTCACGGCGATGGAACTCCACGCCGTAGCGACGAACGTGCGTGAAGATCTCGCTGGTGACCAATACGGCGATGAGCGCGTGTTGGAGCGTGATCCTTCCGCCCAAGAGAGCGAAGCCCACCACCATGGCGACGAGTCCGATGCTGACTCCGCTCAAGAACTCGGTCACCAGCGAGGACTCGAGGGCCACGCGGATCGCGCGCATCGCGATCGCGTGCTCGGAGTCCGAGATGGCCGCGATCTCGTTGGCGCCGTACTCCACGGCACCGAGGGCGCGCAGCTCGGTCGTGTGGTGCAACAGCTCGAGCTGTCGGCTTTCCAATACGGCGCGGCGGTGCTGGTAGTCGAGGGCCGTCGCTTCGCTTCGTCGTCCGGCGCGTCGATAGAGAGGCACCGCCCCGCCCAACAGCGCCATCGTGATGAGGAGTGTCAACCACCCACCGGCCCAGAACAGTACGGCCAGCCCGGCCAGCGCGGTGATGGCGCTCGTTTCGAGCAGGATGAGCAACGGGGTGTCCGAGGCCTGTTCGATGGCGAGCGCCAGGTCACTTCGAGCACGATCGCGCTCGGGCTGGGGACGTGTGAAGTGGCTCACCACCGTCGCGCGCCAGTGCGCGCGTAACGTGGCGCCGGCGTACCCGCTCCATTGGATGATCGAAGTGGCGAGCACCCAGCGGACGGCGAGGGCGCCGAGCAAGAGCCAGAGTCCCGACGCGACGCGGCCCTCGGCCAGGTGGCTCAGTCCGACCGCCATGAGAACCGCACTGGCGAACGAGAGCGACGTGTTCACGACACCCAACAGTTGGGCGCTGTGTTGAAAGGTGACCTCGCGCGCGGGTACGGGCGTCACCGGGGTCACTGACCAATGCTAACGAGCACGCGAGTCGCTACAAAGGGTCGTCGCGGTGCGCGAGCGACTTCGCCGGACCGTTGAGCCAGTCGCGCAGCGCCTTGGTCGCACGACAGTCGTCCTCGTTGTAGTCGAGGATCCGTTGGCGCGACACCGCCGCGTCGATGGCGTCGCCGCGCGTGGCCACTTCGTACCACAGCATCGACGCTTCGCCGCTCGGATTGACGTCGCGCCATTGGAACCCGGCTGAGGCGGCGAGTTGCTTGAGGCCGAGTGGACCTTCGGTTTGGATCTGCACCTTGGCGAGTTCGTGGAGGTCGATCCACGCCGGCGGTGACTGCAGGCGAAAGGTGGTGAGGTCGTCCATCGACGGTCCGCCGTCGACCGGCGTCGTGACCGCGCGATTCATGGCGCCGTCCTCGGCCTGAGCCCAGAAGCAGTAGGCCGCGAAGCTGCGGCCCTGCGAGTGGCAGCGCTCGCGTAGGTCACTCAGCCAGTTCCAGAACGTGGCGAAGTTGCGCGCCTCGGCCTCCGGCGTCAGTTCGCCCCACTCGACGAACGTGGTGTAGCCGGCGACGGCGCCGTCCAACGGTCGATTCAACGTGACGTGGGCGCCCCAGAGGTACGTCGCGTCGTCGTAGCTCTCCATGTCCACGTCGACCTCGACGTCGGCGGTGGGGCAGCCCATCTGCGAATGGTCAAGAATCCGCAGCGCGCTGTCGCGCACGTGCGCGCGGGCGCGATAGATCAGTTCATCGAGGCGGTCGAACTTGCGACCGAGCCGGTCCTCCACGACGACGGTGTCGGCGACGGGCCGCGAGCGCGCCGACTGGGCGCGCAGGGGATCGAGCCGGGCCAACGCAGCGCGCGTGCGCACGCCACTGTCGCGCAGCGCGAACTGCTGGTCGATCGACGTGAAGCGCGTCAGCGAGACGTCATCGATGGCTTCGAGTTCGATTCGGCAGTGCTCGGAGAACTCACAGGTCTCGCACTCTCGATGCCAGTACGGCGAGGTCGGGAACGGTCCGCCGACGTCGAACCACTCGTCGAGCGCGACGAGGACGTCCACGCGCTCTCGATAGAGGTCGTCGTAGGCGTGGAGGTTGCTGCGCGCGAAGGCGGGGCTCGCCAGGTCGAGCCACCACAGGCGCATGTTGCGATCGACCAGGGCGCCGCGCGTCGAGGGATCGGCGGCGTCGAAGGCTTGGAGGATCCGCGTCGCCCCGTCGAGCAACAAGACGTCGCGCCGGACCGTGGCCGTAGAACGCAGCCCAAGTCCGTCGCGCGTCACGACGTCACCAGGGACGAGCCGATCGAGGGACCCCTCGAAGAGCCGTCGGGAGGCGGCCGACTCGGTGACCTCGTGGTTCTTGATCACCAGCGGCGCGTACGTGTAACGATCGTTCACGCGTCCGACGCGAACGAACGCCTGGGACGCGACCGTGCGACGCGCCGCCACGTCGGCGAGGCGGGCGTTCAGGATCAGGGCCACGCCGTCGTCGATGAGTTGCGCGGTGTGTTCGTGGCCGGAGGCCGTGACCGCGTCGGGATGGAGTTCGACCAATCGCGCCAGGACGTCGCGACGGTGTTGATCGGCTTCGTGGCGTCGTCGCTCGATCTCGGGGGTCACGGGCGTGCGATGCGCCTGGGAGGGCTCGGCGCGAGCCAGGGCGATTCGGTGGACGCAGGCGTCGATCTCGGCGCCGCGAAGGAGTGGAGTCACCATGCTCCAGAAATCCTACGACGGGCCGGGCTTCTCGTTCCGCCAGCTACTCCACAGTGACGCGTACTCTCCGTTCAGCGCGACGAGTTCGTCGTGGGTGCCGAGCTCGGCGATCTGACCGTCGATGACGACGCAGACCCGATCGGCGTCGTGGGCCGTGTGCAACCGGTGGGCGATGGCCACGACCGTTCGCCCACGCAGAACGGCGACGAGGGAGCGTTCGAGATGGCGTGCGGCTCTCGGGTCCAGCATCGCCGTGGCCTCATCCAACACGAGGGTGTGCGGGTCGCTCAACACCAGGCGCGCGAGTGCGATCTGCTGGGCCTGCGCCGGGGAGACCTGGTATCCGGTCGAACCGAGTTCGGTCAGGATCCCTTCGGGCAACGCGCGCACCCACTCGAGCGCGTCGACGGCGTCGAGCGCGCGCGCGATCTCGTCGTCGGTGGCGTCGGGCTTGGCGAGCGCGAGGTTCTCGTGCACGGTGCCGATGAAGATGTGGTGTTCTTGGGTGACCAGGGCGACGTGTCGTCGCAACATCGGCAGCGGCATGCTGGCGAGCGGCACGTCACCGACCATCACCGAGCCGCTCCGCGGCGCGTCGATGCCCGCGAGGAGACGCCCGATCGTCGACTTGCCGGCGCCCGAGGGCCCGACGATGGCGAGTCGTTCGCCCGGTCGGATCGTGAGCGAGAGGCCGTTCAACACGTCGTAGCCCGGTCGGTAGGCGTAGCGGACGTCGTTCATCGTGATGGTCTCGTTGCTCGGTTCGAGGCCCTCGGTCGGGCGGTCGTCGCGCACCACCGAGACCCCGACGAGTCGGGCCAATGAGGTCTGGCCGACCTGGAGTTCGTCGAGCCACGAGACGATGCGGTCGATGGGGTCGTTTATCTGCACCACGTAGAGCGTGACCGTCGTGGCGGCGCCGATGGTGATGTCGTGGTGGAGCGCGAGCCACCCGCTCCAGGCGAGCGTCGTCGCGACCGCCAGCGCGAAGGCGCTCTCGACCGTGGGGAACCAGACCATGCGCATCAACAGCGTGTACATCTCGGAGTAGAACGACTCGCGGATGTTGCCCTCGATGCGCCTACCCTGGCGCCGCCCCAGGCGGTGCGCGTCGACCGTTCGCGCGCCCTCGGCCGTCTCGGAGACCGAACCGGACATGGTGGCGTAGCTGATGCGTTCGCGCCGGTAGCCGGGGGTGGCGTAGTGCAGGTAGTAGCGCGTCGAGAAGAACAGGATCGGCAGCGACACCAGGCTGGCGATGGTGGCGAGGGGACTGACGATGGTCATCGCGACGAGCGTCAGCACGGCCTGCACGATGGCCACGAGCCACTCGGGCATGGCGAAGCGCACCGTGCGCGACAGCGCCTCGATGTCGTTGGTCGTTCGACTGAGGAGGTCGCCGGTGCCGGCGCGTTCGACCTCGACCAACGGCAGACCGAGCACGCTCTCGAGGAACTCCTCGCGCAGTTGCGCGAAGACGCTCTCACCCAAGAGGTAGCTCCGACGCCGGGCGAAGTAGGAGAGCCCGGCGCCGAGCATCGACGAGACCACGAGTATTCCGACGTAGAGCGTGATGCGGTGCTGCGTGAGCGTATGGTCGGCGGCGAAGTTGGTGATGTCGCCGATGATGTAGGCCGGGATGAGCATCATGAACGCGGCCAGCGCGTAGAGCGAGAGCATCCGCGCCAGCGAGGGGCGGTGCTGGCGGATGAGCCGCCGGGCGTAGCGGTGGACGGTCGCGGTGTCGGCGACGGGGAGTTGACTCATCAGGCGTCCTCGCGCAGCACGATCTGGCGGTAGGTCGACGACGTCGCGACCAACTCATCGTGCGTGCCGTGTTCGCTGGCCCGGCCGTTCACGACGACGTAGACCGCGTCCATCTGCTCGAGCAGCAGCGGGCTCGTCGTCGCGACGAGTGTCGTGTGCGCGCCGCGCACGTCGCGCAGGCGCGCGGCGATGCGTCCCTCGGTGTGCGTGTCGACCGCGGAGGTCGGCTCGACGAGGATCAGCACCTCGGCGTTGGTGAGGATCGCGCGCGCCAGGCTCAGACGTTGGCGCTGACCGCCGGAGAAGCTGCGGCCCCGCTCCTCGACCAGCGTGTCGAGACCGTCCTCGAGGGCCTCGAGGATGTCGAGGGAGCTCGTCGCTTCGAGCGCGGACATGATGTTGCCGTCGGTGATGTCGCCGTGGGGGACGAGCTCGTAACGAAGTTCCCCGGAGAAGAGCCGTGGTTCGATCTCACTCACGACGATGTTGCGCCGTGTGTCGGCGACCGAGAAGAGGCCCATTGGCGTGCCGTTGATCGTGACGCCCGACACGTCGGGCACGAACCGTCCCAGTCGATCGGCCAGGATCGTCGCCTCGTTCGGGGTCTCGGTGACGACGGCGACCAGTTGGCCGCGGCGTAGCGAGACCCCGCTCACGCGGTCGTCGATCCGTTCGATGGTGGCCGGCCAGATCAGCGGCGACGCCGGTTCGACGACCAGCGGGTCGATGTTCAAGATGCGCAGCACCCGTCCGGCCCCGACGTAGGCGCGGGTCGTTGCGATGACGTATTCGATCGCGGTGCGCAGCGGCGTCGTGAGGAACGTCGCGTAGCCGAAGAACGCGACGAGTTGGCCCGGCGCGAGCGTCCCGTTCATGACGTCCTGGGCGCCCAGGTAGGTCACGACGCCGGTCAAAATCGCCGGCAGGAGGACCTGACCCGACTCCAGTCCGGCCTGGGGCGAGGCGATGCGGTTGCCCGCCAGTCGGACCTTGTTGCTCTGTCGCCGGTAGTTGTTGAGGAAGACCTCTTCGCCGCCGACGCCGCGCAGTATTCGCAGTCCGGCGACCGTATCCGAACCAAGCGCCGCCAGTCGTCCAGCCGCCTCGCGTTGTGCGGCCTGGGTCGCGTGCAGCGGTCGCATCAAGGGCGTCGTCAACGCGGCGAGGACCGGCACGCCGATAAGGACGATGAGTCCCAGTTCGACCGAGGTGGTCAGCAGGATGATCGAGACCACGATCCAGGCGGCGATGGCGCCCATGAAGCGCGCGAAGACGTCGTAGGCGCCGCCGATGCGCATGGCGTCCGAGGCCACGGTGTTGACGACGTCACCGCTGGGGATCTCGTCGGTGACCGCGGTGCCGGTCTTGGAGACGTGGTGACCGATGACCTGGACGGTCTTGTAGGCCGCGTTCATCCAGTTGGTCACGGCCAGTTGGTGGCGCAGCGCACCGCAGAGCGCCTGGAACAGTCCGAGCGCCATGACGACGCCGACCCAGAGGAAGAGCTCGCCGGTGTTTTTCGGGATCACGCCGTGATCGATCGCGGCCCCGACGGCCGCCCAGATCAGCGCCTGGCTCACCATCCAGCCGATTCCGAAGATGGCGTTGAAGGTCAGGAGGATCTTCTGTTGCGCGGCGATCCAGATCAGGTAGCGCAGCGGCGAACGCGTGTCGGGTGTGCCGGGTTCCGCGGTCGGCAGTTCGCGGTAGGGCAGGTGTAACACGGTTCGACTTTCGAATAGAGGGTTGGATGATGAGTCGACCTATAAGCGGGGTTCTGTCCACCTTCCTTGCGG
>JBEKCK010000047.1:0-16399 GCA_050014915.1 Acidimicrobiales bacterium
GAACGGCCGATCCGTGGGGGTCGTTCTGGGTGGGCTCGATGGCCGCGGACGAAGAGCCGGGGCGCGGCACGGTCTACCGATTCCGCGAGTCGACGGGATCTCAAGCCATGTTCGGCGACGTCACCATATCGAACGGCATCGGGTGGAGCCCCGATCGAACCGCCCTGTACTTCGTAGATAGCGGGCCGGGGTTGATTCACTCCTACGACGTCGACGACTGCGGTGAGATTTCGCATCCCCGTCTCTTCGCACAGTTCGACACCGCAACCGAAGGTACCCCCGACGGACTGTGCATCGACAACGAGGGCTTCATCTGGGTGGCCGTGTCGGGTGGTTGGGAGGTACGTCGATACTCACCGAACGGTGAGGTGGTCGCTCGAGTGAGTGTCTCCACCGCGCAGCCGTCCTGCTGCGCCATAGGCGGTGCGAACGGTACCACCCTGTACATCACCACCGCGCAAGAGGACTTGCCGACGTCACAGCTCGAAGACCAACCCGACGCCGGACGGCTCTTCGCGGTGAACGTGGGCGTGAGTGGTCGGCCACTCGATCCCTACCGACCCTCGCCCAGCATCTGAGAACGCACACTGCCGGGTTCGTGTCTCACGAGTCCAGCGCGGATTGGTGCACCTACTGCGTTACCACTACTCCGACCCAACCCGATGCGCTTCGATGTAGTCCGTGTTGAGTTGCCATCCGAGCCCCGGGGCATCGGATAACTGGAGTTCGCCATTCTCGAGTGGCGGTCGGTTCGCGATCAAATTCCACCAGAAGGGATCGCGATCGGGATGAAAGCACTCGACCAGCGAACCGTGCGCCTGACTGGCCACGAGGTGCGAAGCTACTTGGGGTTCCTCGTGATGGCCCACGGCCACGTTGTAGGTTCCCGCGACTGCAGCCATTCGGCGCCATACCGTCGGACCACCGGACCACGAAGCGTCGAAATTGCAGAAGTCGATCGCTCCCAATTCCATCAGGTTCCGACAACCCGCCGGCGAGTGTTCACTCTGGCCCGCACACACCGGAATCGATCCGCGCATGCGCACGTCTCGCATTCCTCGCGCGTCGTCACTCCATCCCACCGGCTCCTCGAACCACATGATGTTGAGATGCTCGATCCGCCGATCCAGTTCGAGCGCTTGTGAAACGCTGTAACCCTGATTCGCGTCGATGGCGATGAGGAAACCATCGGGGGCGGCCGCGCGCGCACGTTCGACGCGTTCGGCGTCGATCTCGGGCGTTGCCCCGCCGACTTTGAACTTTATTCCGGCCAGACCTAAGTCCACGTAGGACTGAATCTCCTCCTCGATCGTGCCCAGAACGTCGCCGTAGTAACCGCCAATTGCGATCAGGGGAATGCTGCGACGAAACCCACCCCACAGGCGCCACAGCGGCTGGCCGAGCGCCTTGCCGACGGCGTCCCAGATGGCGGCGTCCACGCCGGCGAGCGCCACCAGTCCTTGGCGCCGATCGCGGAGAATATCGAAGGTGACCGGGTAACCCGCGTGCCAGCAGCGTTCCGTCGCCATGGCGTCCAGTCCCACTAACGCGGGAGCCAATTCGTTGTGAACAATATTGTTGATCTCGATCAACGTCGCGTCTTCATCGCCGGCGTAGGCCTCGCCGACGATGCCTTCGGACGTGTGGACGCGCGTGATCAGCGTTGAACGGTGCGTCATGTGGTAGTGACTGCCCTTAAAGTCGGCGCCGAGTTTCGCCCGAACCGGGATCGTCTCGATACGGGTGATCGTCAGCGGGGAGCTACCCCCCATCGCGGGTTGATCGCGTTCCTCATTTGAATCAAGAAGGCCCACTACAGATCTCCCCCATCGGCCATCCGACCTCTCGTCGGCGTTAAGCGTTGCGTGCCCGTACAATCGAAGCCGAGAGTACGAATCCGCTTCCAGCCTTTCATGTTTCGCGGGGCGAGGGCGGCTCACGGCCGATGTCGTGTGGACGAGCAACGACGCGGGGGGACCGAAAAGTTGGACAATCAACAGAGGAACTCTGACGTGTCAAACGAACAGAGCGGATCCCTGCTTTCGACTCATCCCATCGGCGACAGTATGACCGCGTTCCAGATACGCGGTCGTTTCGTGACGTTGGTGCTCGTCCCGGAAGCCGGGGGCAAGATTCTCCAACTGATCGACAACGAATCAGGCTTCAATCTTCTCTGGCAGAACCCTCGTGTGCCGATCGGTCGGACGTACGCGGGCGCCCCGTTTGATGACGTGTGGTGTGGCGGCTGGGACGATGTCTTCCCCACTGATGCCGAGTGCGCGGTCGAAGAGAATTCGTTCCACGACCACGGCGACCTCTGGATAGGCCCGTGGGAATGGTCAGTCGAGAACGACGACCCCGAAGAAACGACTATTCGACTCAGCCGAGACAGCGTGTCGCTGCCCTGCACCGTCGACAAGTGGATCACCGTGAAGCGCGATGGTCACGACGTCTCGATGACCCTCCGTTTGACCAACCACGGTCTGTCGCCCGTTCGATTCATGTGGAACCAACACATCGCGCACGCAATTGGACCTGGTTCGCGGGTGCACTTGCCGGTCAGCACGCTCGGAGTGGTCCCGCCAGCGCCTTCGCTCGACGATGCGCGCGAAGTCACCTGGCCGATCTACGGCGGTGTCGATCTAAGTCGACTGGCGGGACCCGAGGCGGGTGCCCTTCAGTTTCTGTACTGCGAGGATTTGCGCGCGGGGTGGTGCGTCGTCACCCATCCCTCACAGGGTGTCGCAGTGCGAGTCGAGTTCGACGAAGCGGTGTTCCGCACGCCGTGGTTATGGCGAGTACTCGGGGGATGGCGAGGTCACTACGTCTTGTTGACCGAACCGTGCACCAGCCTTCCTGGAAGTCTGGCCTCGGCTATTCAGAATGACAGTGCGGCCACGCTGGCGGCGGGGACGTCGCTCGAGACCGAGCTTCGAGTCGTGGTAAGCCGAGAGTTTGACGCGAACGCCGCCGGTGATCAGGATCCCATCGCGTCAACGGTGTCGTAGGGTCACTCGAGAGTGTCGCGATTCGGTGTGCTGCAAGCGGTGCGCGAAGAGCGAACTCACCCTGCTGGGGTTTGATCACTGCATCCCCGCCGAGTGTCAAGACTTCAAGAGAAGCGCGAGCAACTCTGCCGTTGACGTCGTCGCCACGTCCGTCAGTTCACCCGCCTGGAGCTGGCAACTGAATCCATCCAGGATTACTTGACCGAGGAGTGAGCCGCGGACGATTCCGGGCACGAATTGGTCTCGGGCAATCTGGCGCGAGAGTTCGTCATGATCCTTTTCAAACCCGAATGAACCCGCCAGACCGCAGCAGCCAAGATCGAGCGTCTGGACGTCAAAGCCGGAGTCGGTCAGCACACGAACTTCTGAGGCCGAACCTTGCACGGCTCGTTGATGACAATGGGGATGCACGCTCACCGTTGCACCGCTGCCAGCGACGGGCGCGGTCCACGAGATTGCCTCCAGATGTTCTGCCAGACTCCGGGAAAGCGACGCAAGTTTCGCGGCTCGCGGATCACTTGGAAGGAGCTGGGGCAACTCGTCTCGGAACGTGGCCAAGCAACTCGGTTCGGGCACGACAATCGGAATGTCCATCGCCAGAAACTCATCTAACACGTCGAGGACGTCGCGTCCCGCCGCCGACGCCAACTTCAGCATCCCCGAGTCGTACAGCGGTCGCCCGCAGCACGCCCATTTCTTGGGCAGTGCCACTCGTTCACCGGCCCGACGAAGAACTTCAACGGTGGCGCGGCCGCGTTCCGGTACGAACAGATCCGTGAACGTATCGGGCCATAGCACCACTGTGGGCTTCGCTTCATCTCGCAGTTCGCGCGCCAACGGACCGCGGCGAAAACTCTTCAGCGCGAACGGCGGCACACGGCGTTGCTGGCTGATGCCGCCAATCCATTTGAAGAGCGGCGCGGAGAAACGATTGCGCAGGACCGCATTGGCGACCCTGGGCATCCGTGTCGCGACGCGCCCGGTCCAGGGCAGTAGGCCCATCGCGTACGCGGATCTGGGTCGAAGCCGCTTGGCGTAGTAGTGGTGCAGGAACTCCGCCTTGTAGGTCGCCATGTCGACGTGCGTGGGGCAGTCGGTCGCGCAGCCCTTGCACGAAAGGCAGAGATCCAGCGCCTCGAAGACGTCCTTGTTTCTCCACGACTCGACGGTCGTCTCGCCCTGGAAGAGCTCGACGAACAGTTTGGCCCGTCCCCGCGTCGAGTGCTTCTCGTCGTGCGTCACCCGATACGACGGACACATCACCCCGCTCGTTTCGCTCCGGCACTTCCCCACGCCCACGCAGCGCTCGAGCGCATTCTGCAGCGAACCTCCGTCCTGTTCGAAGGGGAACGCGGTCGCCACCAACAGTGACTTTCGGTACTTCGGTCCGTATCGAATGTTCGTGTCGAGCGGGTAGGCGTCAATGACCTTGCCCGGATTCATCTTCCCGCGAGGGTCCCAGGCCGCCTTGAAGCGTCGGAACGCCTCCATGAGCTCGGGGCCGTACATTCGCTCGAGTAGTTCTCCGCGCGCTTGGCCGTCACCGTGCTCACCCGAGATCGAGCCGCCTAAGGACACGCAGAGATCGGCGGCACGTTCGACGTACGAACGATAGGAGCGTAGGCCCTCGACGCTCGATAGATCGAAGTTGTTGCGCGTGTGCACACAGCCTTGTCCGAAGTGACCGTACCAAGCGCCGTTGTAACCGAACTCTTGCCACAGGTCGCGAATACCGCGTAAGTAGCGACCGAGCTGCTCGGGCGCGACCGCGGCGTCTTCCCACCCCTCGTAGTTGACGGGCTGACCGGGCGGCCGAGCC
The DNA here is from genome assembly GCA_050014915.1 of Acidimicrobiales bacterium. Classification (GTDB taxonomy): domain Bacteria; phylum Actinomycetota; class Acidimicrobiia; order Acidimicrobiales; family RAAP-2; genus RAAP-2. Next base: position 4,828 of record JBEKCK010000047.1, read on the forward strand.
GTCGCTCCCAGACCCGACTCCCGTATTCGCCAGACCTCTTCTTGGTCACGGTGATCTCGCAGGATCACCGACTGAATACCCGGAGAAAGGCTCGCCACCAACGTCTGAACTTTCGATTCGACTTCGGCCGCGCTGTCGGCACCCACCTCGGCCATCAGCCATCCTTGGCCGTCGGGCAGGTAATGAAGGTTCTCGACGTTCAGACGGGCGCGGCGCATCTGATCCACGAGTCGTCCGTCGAAGCCCTCCAAGCCGATCAAGTCGTGCACCAGCAAACTTGGCACATTGTCCGCAGCGATATATATGTCGTCGTAGCCGAGCACCACCAATGTTCGATGCTTGGGCCACGGCGACAACGACACCGTGATCTCGGTCACCAGGGCGCACGTCGACTCGGAACCGACCAACGCACGCGCCAGATCGAAACCGTTCTCGGGCAGCAACTGATCCAAGTTGAATCCCGACACCCGACGCGGAATTTGAGGAAAACCCGTACGAATCTGTTCTTCGAAGTCGCCGCGCAACCGACGAAGTTCGCGAAGGATCCGTGCGCCGTCAGTGTCGGTGCTCGTCTGGTCCCGGTAACTGTCATCGTCGCACTGCCCCACGACCATACGTTCGCCCGCGGCGGTGATGACCACGAGTTCGTGAACGTTGTCAACGGTCTTGCCCGTATACAGCCCGTGTGTACCGCAGGAATTGTTGCCAACCATCCCGCCCAGGGTGCACCACGCGTGCGTCGCGGGGTCAGGGCCAAAGGTGAGATCGAGTAATCGAACGGCCGCGTTGAGGTCGTCCAACACCACACCGGGCTGCACCGTCGCACACCTCTCCTGCGCGTCGATCGCAATGATCTTGTTCATGTGGCGGCTCATGTCAATCACGACGGCGACGTTGCAGGCTTGGCCCGCAAGACTGGTGCCAGCTCCGCGCGCAAGAATCGGAGCATCGTGACGCCGACACACGAGGACCGTTTGTCGCACGTCGTCTTCGTCCACAGGAAATACGACGCCGAGTGGCACCTGACGGTAATTGGAGGAATCAGTGGCGTAGATGCCGCGCGTGGCGCCGTCGAAATGAACCTCGCCACGAAGTACCCCGACGAGATCACGTTCCAACGATCGACGGACCGTTTCGTCAACCCCCGATCTGTCGACGTTGTCGCCCGGAATCAGAGTCATGGCCTCACGTGCTTGTCGACGGCGCCATCACGCAGCCAGCCTCTTGAGACGCGGACGATCTCACTGACCACTCAGCGTGCATCTCAAGAAGTTACAGGTACGGTCCCCCACCAGGCGGAGTCACTCCCAAGGCACTCTTCGCCGCACCCAAGGATCAATCGCCCGACGAAGCGTGTAAGGGTACCGTTTGTTTCGGTTGCACGACGAGGTCCTGCTCCGCTGAGAGCGTGACGCGAAGTCGGGCCGCAATGACGACGGAGCTGAGGCAGCCAAGGCACAGCAATGAGATCCATACCGCCGCAAGGTGGGCCGCGATCAAGCTCGTGACGATAGCGGGGCAGATTATGAGTCCCAGTGACGTGGTGAACCCTGAAATGGCGTTGGCTCGGCCCCGGAACCTGTCTTCGGCCAGTGTGTTCACTAACGGGCCCATCGTGGGAGCCATCACGGTCTCACCGAGACCGAAGAGACCGGTGAACGCGAACACGCACACGATCCGCCAGCCCTGACCGATAGCGATTTCGGCGAGACCGAGGATTGCCCAGGACACCGCCCAAATCACGCCGATGGAGGCGAGGGCGACACTGCGCCGGTGTCGTCGGACGAGCCGCAACATGAACATCTGCATGGCCACGATGACGGCCGTATTCATCGTGAGCGACAGCGCCACCACGTGGTCCGACACGTGGGCCACGACGCTCGCGAAGGCTGGAAGACCGGAGTCAAAGGCCGGATAGCCGGTGAGGGAGAAGAGCAACGACGCCAAGAGAATCAACCGGAGTCCGCGATTGGCCAATACGTCGCGGTACCCGACTCGAGTCTCTTCCGTTGCCTTGGTGCGCCGGGCGTTCGGCAAGGCGGGCAGCACGGCTGCGAAGAGCAGGCACGACGCGGCGTTCGCCAGATAGAGCACTTGGAAGGACTCGGGATGATGCGCGCTGACGACAAATGCTCCTATTGCGGTGCCGACGCCGATCGCCAGGTTTTGCGCAGTGAAATTGACCGCGAAGGCGCGCTGCTGGAGCGCCGGCTCGGGATTGAGAACGGCGAGCATCGTCCCGATTGCGGAGAACATCGGGGTCCAGGTCGCGCCGTACATGAGCACGGCTGGCAACGCGGTGGATGTGTTGTGAGCCCACGCCAGCGCCGCCTCGGCGACGAACTGACCAAGCATGATCATCATTAAGACCGGTCGAGCGCCGAACCGGTCCAGCAACGTACCGCACAAGGTGACGGTGATCAATCCGGTCGCAGCCGCTGCCGCCAAGAGACCACCCACCACGGGCAGCGCGATTCCACGCGCCTGGTGGAGGTAGATGATCATGAACGGAATTACTAATCCGGTGCCGAGCATCGATACCGTGTTCCCGGCGAGGAGCAACCGGGTAGGGCGGGAGAATCGTGGATTCATTTGTCCGCTGTCACGCGTCATTGCTCACCACCCGGTGTGCGATCGCAGTGACTTCGACGCGCATGTCCGCCAATAGGTCCGCGCGCACGGTGGTGCGTACTGGTTTCATGTCGCCTGGGAACTGACGGGCATAAGCCTCGTTAAACATCGCAAAGTCTGCAAGGTCCACGAGGTGCACCTGGCACGAAACGATGTCACTCAGCGAGGCACCTGCCGCCCGCAACAGAGCTTCGATGTTGCGGAACGTCTGCTCCACCTGTTCGGCCGCCGTTTCGCCGATCAGGCGGTCGGTTTTTGGGTCAACGCCGCCCTGGCCAGCCAGGAAGATCCACTCTCCGACGCGAAGCCCGGGCGAGTATGGCCCGGCGACACAGGGCGCCTCGGCGGTCGCAATCGATTCTCTCACGACGCACCTCCATAGGACTAGTGATGTAGCAATATCACTATATATCGATGTACAGTCCGGCGCAAGTGCCGTTGAGTGCTCGTGGAGAGTGTCAATCATTTCGATGATCTGCAAAGAACCCCGATGCCTACGTCTCTCTAAATCCTGATACTGCGATTCAGAGTTTGGGACTCACCGACTCGAGTCAAGAGAAACCGCGCAGCTGCGCAACGTCCAGCCGACGTACGTCCGAATAGCACCAGGTCGTATCAAGCAGTGGTGACTAAAGGTCGTCGCGAAGTTGGCGTTTGAAGGCGCGAATGGCCGCTTCATCGCGCTTGTAGAACGTCCACTGTCCCATCCGCTTGGATCGAACGAGCCCCGCTCGTGCCAGCGCTTGCATGTGCGTGGTCGCCGTCGGCTGGGCAACCCCCAGCTTGTCCGCAATGAAGATCACACAGACCCCGTCACGGACCAGGTCCCCGTCACGCTGAGGAGGGAAGTGTGCCTCGGGATCACGCAGCCAGTGCATGATTTGCATTCGCTTGGGACTCGCGAGCGCCCGCACGACCTCGGTCACATCGACGTCATCCAACGCCTTCCCCCGGGCTCTGTTCTTCTCCCCTGTTACCACTTCGGCTACCTTCCCTGTCTTGCCCTACCCTATACTCCCCTAGTATCGCTGAAGTACATATAGTAGACTTCCTATATCCCGAAGTAAAGGACACTCGAAGATGAATCCGAATGGAGTCATTCCCTGGCCAGTCGATTGGCACGGCGACTCAGAGTTGCATCGCTACGTGATGTGCGACGTATTCACTTCAGTACCGTTGCAGGGTAATCAATTAGGCGTGTTCCTGGACGGCCGCCCGTTCGCAACCCCTGACATGCAGCGGATCGCCCGGGAGATCAACCTCTCCGAAACGGTGTTTCTGTTCCCTCCCAGTTCTGGCGGCGACGTAGCGCTGCGGATCTTCACGACACACAGCGAGTTGCCGTTCGCCGGGCACCCCGTACTGGGCGCCGCCTTTGTAGTTGGCAACGCGCTCGGTGCCGACGAGGTAACCCTGGAAACGGGCGCGGGACTGGTGCCCATCACCCTGGAGCGAGACGGCGGGCGTGTCATTTTCGGGACGATGCGACAGCCGATCCCCACGTGGCAGTCGTTCGAGCATCAAGAGGAGTTGCTGGACGCCTTGGCGCTCGCTGAGTCCGAACTACCAATTGAGGTCTACGACGTTGGTCTCCAGCACGTATACGTCGCGCTCGCCGACGAAGACGCCGTCGCTTCCCTCAGTCCAAACCAGGCGGCAATCGCCGCGTTGGGCGTCGCCACGAACTGCTTCGCCGGTAGTGGGCGCTCATGGCTCACGCGCATGTTTTACCCCTCGGCCGGGATGTCCGAGGACGCCGCGACGGGTTCGGCTGCCGGCCCGCTCGCGGTCCACTTGGCCCGACACGGTCGGATTGGCTTCGGCGGGCAGATCGAGATCCGACAGGGTGCCCAGATCGGCCGTCCGTCGCTGCTCTACGCGACCGCGTTCGGAGAAGGAGATCGAATCGACAAGGTGGAGGTTGGGGGCTCGGCGGTGATTGTCGCTGAGGGTGGGTACCGCGTGCGGTGACGTATCGCACAGGACGAGAACGAAAAGCTAAGCAAAGGACATAGAGATGAATCGATTCACACTTGAACATGAAGCGAATGACCGTATTGCCGAGCTGCGTCACGAGGTGACGCCACACGGCCACAGTTCGTGGTCATGGGCAAAACAACTCAATCTGTGCTCGAAATTCGAAGAGTAGGACGAGCGGTTCGCGGCGGAGAACCGTTCGTAAATCGATCGCAATTGTCGACGCAATAAAATGTTGTCGTGCCGGAACTCCCAGAGATACAGGCTCTCTCCGAGCGGCTCACGGCGTCGCTCGTAGGTCGCAGGCTGCTGGAGGCCCGACTTCTCGGCTTCTCTTCGCTTAAAACAGTGTCGCCCGAACCGGCCGAGCTCCTTGGACACACGCTGACGTCCGTCGAGCGACGCGCCAAATACCTAGTGTTGACCTTCGACAACGGCTTACGAATCGTTCTCCACCTCTCTCAGGCCGGGAGACTCGATCTCGAGGAGCCACCGAAGGTGACGAGGCCAAAAGGGGCCGCCGCTCGATTCGCCTTCGACGGAGAACCACGGAACCGAGCCATCCTCATCCGCGAGTTCGGTACCCATCGCAAAGCGGCGTGGTGGGTCCTGGACGCCGATAACGACGGTCCGCTCTTGGGTCTAGGGCCGGAACCCTTTACCCCCGAATTCGCACATCTCATCCGCACCAGCACGAGCAACCGACGCCTGCACTCCGATTTGCGCGATCAGCACGTCATGTCAGGAATCGGTCGGGGCTGGGGCGACGACATCTTGCACGAGGCTCGACTCTCCCCCTTCGGAGCCCTGGGCTCGCTCAGCGCCGTCGAGCGCGAGCGTCTGATCGAGGCGGTCGACAAGGTCCTTAGCCAGGCTCTCGCCGGGGAACGCACTCGCAAAGGCGGGCTCTCAGAGTCAAGCCTCAGCGGTCGCTTCGCGGTGCACGGCCGCTTCGGTGAACCCTGCCCACTCCCCTGCGGCGACACTCTGGCACGAGTCTCCTTCGAGTCCTATGAAATGACCTACTGCCCACGCTGCCAGACGAAAGGAAAGGTACTCGCCGACCGGCGCATGTCTCGCCTCCTTAAATAAATGACGGCCCGAAGCATTCGTCTACGCCCCGGAGGTTCGAACATCGCCGAGAGACTGAGGGTGACTCGCAGCGAAATCAAATACCAGCGGGAGAACTCGGTCCGGCACTTCGAGTTGAGGCAGGTGTCCGGCCCTGTCCATTATCACGAACTCTGCTCCTTTGACTGCGGAGGCGAACGCGCGGCCGTACTCAACGTCGGCGATTCCATCGCTTTCGCCCCAGATGACCAACGTTGGGGCACGGACGGAGCCAAGACGTGCGCGCAAGGTGGGATCGATCATCGAGGAGCCGCCGGCGTAGAGGCCGAGGGCGGCGAAGTTGCCCGCCATTATTGCGCGCTGCGCGTCGCTGAACGTAGTCGGATCGATGCGAAACTTCTCCGGCTCAAAGTAACTGAGGCTTTGAATCTCCGGGAAGGTCCTGGTTGACACGTCCGCGACCGGGTGCCCGTCGACGTCGATGCCCACGGCATCCATGATCACCACCGCGCTGACTCGCGGAGAGTCGAGCATCGCTACTTCGGCGGCGATCCACCCTCCGATTGAATTCCCGACGACGGTGACGTCGGACAGTTCGAGAGCTTCCATTAGCGAAACGTAAAGAACTGCCAGCCCCTTCACGTCCTGAAGAGCGTCTGCCCGAGGCGTGCCGGAAAATCCTGGGTGCGTGGGAGTCAGTACGCGAGCCCCGCGTTCGCCACGAAGAAGGTCGGCAAAGCGCGACATCGAGACAGGACCGGCGCCGCCATGGAGCAGGAGAAAACTACGCCCCGTTCCTTGATCGGTGTAGGTCACTTCAACCGGTCCGATTCCAGTGACCCCCACGGTTCGAGTCGTAGTCGTCATTGCCCCTCCTTTGGGTTCGTGTGCGATGAGCACGTGAGGTTCACTATATATCAATATATTGATATAAGCAAGTTGAGAATGGTCGCTAAGATGACGTCGTGACGAGTGATATCGGGGAGATCGGACGCTCGATAAAGCGGCTGCAGATGCGTCATCACCGCGCGCTCAATGCCGCACTCGCCCCCCTTGGCCTGACCATTGTGCAGTGGGACGCGCTGCGTCACATCGACGAGAATCCCGGAGCCTCCCTACACCTCCTCGCGGAACTGACCTACCAAAGCGACCAAGCCTTCGGGACATTGGCAAGTCGAATGATCGAACGTGGTCTCATCGAGCGGGTCGTTGCACCCGGTCGTGCCGTGCAGCACCGACTGACGAGGGTAGGTGCTTCGCAGCGTCAGCGCGGCAACGAACTGGTGGTGCGTACCCTTGAATCGTCCTTCTCCGCATTATCGCCGACGCAGCTCACCAAATTTGGTGACACACTCCGAATCATTCTGGCAACGCCGTTGGCGACGAGTTCGGACCACATCGCTGCGACGACTTCGAACTAAGACAACCGCATCCCACTGGTGACGTGGGTGTTCCGCGCATGACGAGCAAGTAGCGATATCGATTCGTGCACGATCGTTCACACTGCGTGGGCTAGCACCGCTCATCTTGCCGCGATCCATCTTGATGCGGATTCGCACTGTCGTGAGCGACTCGCCATCGGAAATGTTCATCGGCCGCCGTCGCCACGTCACTCATCGCCAAGGCCTGCGCGACACCCTTGGTCGAAGTCGCGTGATACCCGCCAAAGTGGGCGAACGGGCTCCACGTCGGAACGACGGGTGGCAACGGCTCTGCCAATCCTTCGAACTCCCCGGCCGAGTACACGATCCGTCCACCAACCACGGTGCACAGCGATTCGATGTGCGAGATATCGGTGTCCGGCACTTCGAAGAAGTCATCGGAAAGGATGGCGAAGTCCGCGAGGTAACCCTCCTTGAGTCGCCCCTTCACGTCCTGCTCCCCGGTGAGCGACGCGCCCGCGCTCGTGTACAACTCGAGGGCCTTCTCACGGTCCAGGAGATTCTGCGGCGACGAGACCGCGAGTCCACCGATGCTGTGACCTCGGACCAACCACTCCAATGAGAGCCAGGGGTTGTAGCTCGACACCCTCGTAGCGTCGGTTCCCGCCGCGACGGTCAGTCCACGGTCCAGCATCTTTCGCAACGGCGGGGCCGTGGAGGCCATCTCCGCGCCGTAGCGTTCGACGAAGGCTCGTCCCTGGAACATCATCCGGTTCTGAATCGAGATCGCGCCGCCGAGTCGTTCGATCCGGTCGAGGCTCTCGTCAGAGACGGTCTCGGCGTGATCGAAGAACCATCGCACGTCTCTGGGAAAACCTTGATCGCGCTCGATCCGCTCGAAGACGTCTAGGTCCATCGAGATGGTCTCACCGTAGGTGGCGTGAAGGCGGAAACCCCACCCGCGATCGAGCAGAAGACGAACGGCCGACTCGAGTTCTTGACTGGCTTTACTCTCCAACGCCGGACGGGGTTCGTAGAAGTTCTCAAAGTCCGCCGGCGACCACGCCAGGTTCTCACCGGCACCGTTGACCCTCAACCACTCGTCGCCCTCATCGGGTCGCACCATCTCGGTGAAGCGCGTAAGGTCGGCCAGTTCCTGTCCCGCGGTCTGGGGGAAGAGATGGTATGAGATACGCACCGTAAGTTGGCCCGCTTTGGCGAGCTCCGTCACGGCCGCGTAGTTCTCAGGGAAATTCTGAAAGCCACCTCCGGCGTCGATCGCGCTGGTCAAACCGAGCCGATTCAGTTCACGAAGGAAATGACGGGTGGACCCCAACTGCTCGTCCGCGTCAAGGAGCGGGCCCTTGGCGAGTGTGGCGTACAGAATGCCGGCGGCCGGTGAGGCGAGCAACAGTCCAGTGGGTGTCCCGTCGTGTCCCCGCACGATCTCGCCGCCCGGTGGATTGGGCGTGTCCTTGGTGAAGCCCACGGCTTCGACCGCCGCACGATTCAAGAGCGCGGAGTGATAGAGGTGCAAGACGAAGACCGGTGTGTCCGGGGCCGCCGCGTTCAGTTCCGCGATCGTGGGCGGCCGCCGTTCGGCGAACTGATCGCCCGTCCACCCGCCCACCACACGGACCCACTGTCCCTTCGGTGTCCGCAGGGCCTGATCTCGCAGCATCGCAAGGGCGAGTCGCAGCGACGGTACGCCATCCCAACGCAACTCGAGCAAGTAGTGCAGTCCACCTCGAATCACGTGTAGGTGCGAGTCGTTGAGTCCGGGAATTATCCGACGTCCGAGGGCATCGACGACTCGGGTGGTGGTGCCCACGTACTTCGAGACGGCCTCTTCGGTCCCGACGTGAACGACGCGCCCACCAGAAATTGCGATGGCGCTGGCCGAGGCATTTTGAGCGTCCCCCGTGTGGATTCGCCCATTCCTCACCACCAATTCGGCGGCCTCGCCAGGAGTGGCCGTGCGAGCCACTCCGGTCACCGGCATCGTCTCCACGCTCATCCCCTCTTGACGCGGGTCTTCAGGTTTCAACCGCACAGTATGTCATCCGCGTTGTTCGGTACGACCATTGCGCGGCCCTCGGTGTCGAGGCGACCTCGAATGACGCTTGATGACTCGCGCTGGCGCTCGATTTGTATCGGTCAAGTATTCATCGGGTCCGAGCAGCGCTGCGACTCATGAAGGCAATGCTGGTGAGTAGACCCTCTCCATTAACGGATAGTCGATGTACCCTCGCTCTCCCCCGCCGTAGAACGTCGCTCGATCGGCGTCATTGAGTGGCGCGCCCAGCTTGACTCGTTCGACGAGATCAGGGTTGGCCAGCGTCTGGGTGCCCACGGTGATGACGTCGGCGAGGCCGCTCTCTACGTCATTGATTCGTGTCTCAAGGTCCGCCCCGCGCCGATTAAGGAGCAGCGCCGAAGGCCAGTCCCTTCGAATCGATTGGATCAGTTCCTCGTTCCCGCCGTGCACCACGTTCAAGTAGGCGAGTCCGAGAGAGGGCAACGAGCGAACCAGAGCGCCGTAGAGTTCGTCCACGTTTTCTTCGACAATGTCGTTGAGTGGATTCTCCGGAGAGATGATGACGCCAGTGTGCTCGCCGCCAATCTCCGCGGCGACGGCCGACGCCACTTCGAGCGCAAAGCGAATCCGGTTCTCGACCGGTCCGCCGTAGTGGTCGGTTCGCACGTTCGCGTTACTAGAGAGAAACTGGTGAATGAGGTAGCCGTTGGCCGCGTGGATCTCGACCCCGTCGGCTCCGGCGTCCATCGCCGACGCGGCGGCGAGTCGAAAGTCTTGAACCGTATTCGCGACCTCGTCATCGGAGAGCGCCCGCGGGGGAGGCATCTCGAAGGTGCCCACCGACGTGAACATCTGTCCGGCCGGTTTCACTCGCGAAGGAGCGACCGGCTGTCGGCCGTGCTGCGTATTGAGGGGATGACCGATCCTGCCGGTGTGCATCAACTGGATGATCATCTTCCCGCCGGCGTCGTGCACGGCGTCCGTGACAACGCGCCAACCCGCGATCTGTGCCGCGGAGTAGATGCCCGGTGTCAAGGGATAGCCCTGTCCATCTTCCGATGGTTGCGTGCCTTCAGAGATGATGACGGCCATCGACGCGCGTTGGGCGTAGTAGGTCGCGTTCATCTCGGTGGGCACGCCTTGGGCTGTCGAGCGCGCTCGCGTCATCGGTGCCATTGCGAGACGATGCTCGAGATGAATGGCTCCCAGATCGATCGGCTGCCAGAGTGTTGACGTCATCGATTCCTCCCGGTTGGTGGTGACTCTTCTATATCCTACTATTTCTATTGACTTTATGGAAATAGTCATGTATTGTCTCCATCCATGACATCTACAACCCAGGCAAACAAGGCACTTTCGGACCGTTCGGCGCGCCGAATCTTCGGGTCACTGGTCGCGGGGACGCTCGTTGTCGCGTCGTTCGTCTCCCTCGGCGGCGCGTCGGCCCAGGCGTCGTCGACGACCACGACGACGTACAAGATCCCCTCCGGCACCGTCTTGAACGTCGGTGACCAAGAGCAGTACCTCGAGTCCGCTCTCCAAGACTCCGGGGCCCTCAAGGGGGCGCCGTACCAGGTCAACTTCGTGGAGTTCGACAGCGGCCCTCTCGTCAACGCCGGCTTCGCCGCGCACCAGATTGACGTCGGGTTCATGGGTGACCTTCCGGCGGCGCTCGCGGTTCAGTCCGGCCTGCCGGTCAAGGCCGTCGTGGCGATGTCGCCGATCGGTGCCTCGGAGTTCCTGCTCGCCAAGCCGGGCATCACGTCGATCTCGCAGTTGAAGGGGCAGACCGTCGCGTACACGACCGGCACCGCCGAGCAGGCCTTCGCGCTTCGCGCGCTTGCCACCGCCGGGCTCACTCAAAAGGACGTGACCCAGGTGAACGTAGCGCTCGATCAGCTCGGAACGGTGCTGCAGACAGGAGCCGCGGTCGCCTCGGTGGTCAGCGTCGAGCAGAAGGTTGAGTACGAGCAGGCCAACCCGGGCGCCGTCATCCTAGCGACCCAGGAAACCGTCAAGCCCGCGAGCTACGACTACATGTTGGCGACGACCGCGGCACTGGGGAACAAGGCGAAGGCGGCGGCGATCGACGATTTCACCGCGCGACTGATCAAGGCCGAGAACTGGGTGAAGACCCACGAGAGCACCTACGTGAACGACTACTACGTGAACCTCTTTCATCTGACGACGACCGAGGCGCAGCTCATCTTGAGTGCCGGGGGGACGTATAAGTACGTCGACATCAACGGCTCGGAGGAAAACGCGCTGCAGAACGTCGTCGACTTGTTAACCAATGCCGGAGCGATCCCCAGCAGTTTCAACGTCGCACCGCTCTTCTCGTCATCCGTGTCCGCGCGCTACAACGCGATCGTGAAGTCCAACCACCAAGTTGGCTAGCGGCTCGATTCGCCGATTCGATTGCACGTCCGCGTCCTATGGATCCGGACGTGCAATCAGTCCCTTGACGCATCCA
>JBEKCK010000048.1:0-16303 GCA_050014915.1 Acidimicrobiales bacterium
CGCTCCTGGCGTCGGCTTCGCAGTTTTCGCTCGGAGAGCTGCGCGAGTTCGATGTAGGAGCGCATGATCGACGCGTTGAGTCGTTCGATCGTAATGAACGGATTCGGGTCTTCGGGGATCACCTCGTCGATCAGACCGAGGTCCAACTGGTCCTTCGCGGTCGAGCGCATCGTCGAGAGCGTGACGCGCACCTCGTCGTGCGTGGGGTTCGGCGTCTTATAGAGGATCGACGCGGCCGAACGCGGCTCGGCGACGTAGGCCATCGACTTCTCGAACATGATCACGTGGTCAGCCATCGGCGTGGTCGCCAGTCCTCCCCCGCTGCCCAACGCGCCCGCGACGAGTGAGATGACCGGTTCGGAGTAGTCGATGCCCTTGAGTATCGAACGCGCGATCGCGCGCGACAGTCCGCGGCGCTCGCTCTCCAGGGTCGGCTTGGCGCCGAGCGTGTCGGTGATGAAGAGCGCCGGCAGGTGCAGGCGCTCGCCCATCTCGAGCATCCGCTCCAAGAAGGCGAAGTCCTCCGGCGCAGGGTTCGACGGTCGCTTGATGACGGTGTCGCCGAAACGCTGATAGGACGGCTGGGTCCCAACGATCACGAACGGCTGCGCGCCGATCTTCGCGAAGGCCCCGACGATCGCCGGGTAGCGCTTGAACTCGGTCTCCTGCACGTAGTTGTAGACGGCGGTCGCCTCGGTGAAGCAGTAGCGCACGATGAACTCGAGGTCGACGCGGTTCGCGTCGGTCATGAGGTCCTGATACTGCTCGACGAGGGCGTCGGAGTCGGTGCTGACGTGCGCCTGACGCGGCGCCGCCGCGGGCACCGGTTCGGCGCCCTTCATGTCGTCGAAGCGCGGTCCATAGATTCCCACCGGACCGAAGTCGAACGTTCGACGCTGGTCCGAGGCCGTGACGTTGCGAATGAGCGGTGGCGTCTCGAGGCTGAGCTGGTGATGCTTATCGGGTCGTTGGGTCGAAGAGAGGATGGCCCCGACGTACCACGCGACGTCGGCGACGTCGGAGAGCACGACGTCGATGTTGCGATCCAACAGGTTGGCCTCGGCGCTCTGGGAGTCGGCCGGCACCGAGAGTCCCTCGAAGGCCTCGATGACGTTTGGCCCGGCGAAGCCGAAGTTGGTGCCCGACGTCGCGACGATCAGGTCGGCGTTTGGCACGGCACTCGCCGACACGCCGCCCCACACGTTGCCGAGCAGGACTGCCACGTGGGGCAACTCGACTCGTTCCTTGTAGTTGCGGATCGCTTCTACCATCCTCGTCATCTGCGTGAGACCGGCGAAGTTCTCGTGCTGACGAACGCCGCTCGAGGCGTAGACGCTGACGAACGGGAGCTTTCGCTGGATCGCCAGGTCGGCCGCGGCCTGAAACTTCTCGCCCGACACGACCCCGAGCGAACCGGCGAAGAAGTCCCAGTTCATCGCGTACAGCACGACTTGGTGCCCGTCGAAGTCCGCGACGCCGTACGTCGAGGACTCGCTCTTGCCCTTGCCCCGTTCGCGCTGCAACTTGTCGCCGTAGGATTCGTCGCCCTCACTACCCTTGCCGCGACGCACGAGTCCGACGAGGTCCTTGGCGATCCGCCAGCGACCGTGACTCGGCTTGTAGTGGACGAGCTCTTGGAGGCTCAGCAACTGGGAGGGACTGTTGACCTTCTTGCGATTACGCAGGTGCGCGCCGATCGGCGCCTTGAAGATCGGCAGTCCGGTCGGGTGCCCTTCGCCGAAGAGACTCGAGTCCAGGTCGTCTTCGGGGCTCGAAGCGTCAAAGTCCGCGAGATCAGCCATGTAGGGCCATTATTGCACGGAGCGTGGATTTTTGAAAAAGTCCGTGTCGGTAGAGATGACGTCTCGCACTCAGTTTCGCGAACATTCCACACAATGTCGCCGTCGCGTCTACTCACCGGTAACGCCGAAGATACCGGTGTCGGTAGCCTCTCGAGATATGACCTACGAGCTGTCGTCGCGCGCGGACGATCGACGCAAGACATCGTGAGCGACGCACTCGGTCACGTCCGCGCCTACGACGAGGTGCTCGGACAGCTCGGCGAAGCGAACTCCCGACGACTCATCGCGACCCCGGCGTTGGTGTGTGACCTGACTCTGCTGCATTCGAACATCGAACGAATGGCGGAGAGAGCCCGCGACGCCGGCGTCACGTTGCGGCCCCACGTGAAGTCCCACAAGTCGGCCTACATCGCGGAGCGTCAGCTCGAGGCCGGCGCGGTCGGGCTGTCCTTCGCCAAGCTGGGCGAGGCCGAGGTCATCGTCGAGCGACTGCAAGTGGACGGCCACCATCCGTCGATCTCGGTCCTCTTGACCTCTCCGCTCGCCGGGCGACACTCGGCCGAGCGCGCGGCGGAACTCGCCGCCCGGTGTGACCTCATCGTGGTGGTCGATCACTGCGACGGCGTCGACGAACTCGAGGCCGCGGCCGCCGCGACGGAGACGACGATGTCAGTGCTCTGCGACGTCGACGTCGGGTTCGGACGCACGGGCGTCGTCGGTCCGGCCGAGGCGCTCGCCGTCGCTGAACGCGTGAACGTGTCGACGCGCTTGCGGTTCCGAGGCGTGCAGGGCTACGGCGGGAACCTCCAACACATCGCGGGACGCGAGCATCGTCGCGTCGCGACGATCGAATCGACGAAGCGACTGAGCCTCGTGGTCGACGTTCTCGAGTCGGCTGGCTTCAACGTCGCGATCCGCAGTGGCGGCGGTACGGGGACCATGGGCCTCGACGTCGAGATCGGCGTGCTCAACGAACTGCAGACGGGCAGCTACGTGTTCATGGACCGCGAGTATCGCGACGCACTGGGCGAGGATCACGAGGGCCAGTTCGCCCAGAGTCTCACGTTGGTCACGACCGTGATCTCGGCGAACCACGAACGCTACGTCACCGTCGACGCCGGACTCAAGTCCATGGCGACCGACGCTGGCGTTCCCCTGGTCGTCGGCCACGAGCGCACGGCGACCTATCGTTTCCGCGGTGACGAACAGGGGACGGTGAGTAGTACCCCGGAGCACTCGTTCCACCGGGGCGAGCGGATCGAACTCGTGCCCCCACACTGTGACCCGACGGTCGATCGCTACGACGTCATTTGGCTGGTCCACGACGACGTCGTCGTGGACGTGATCGACGTCACCGCGCGAGGCCGCTCATGGTAGGCCGACGCCGCTAAGGCCCATCGTTGCAGCGTTGTGCGTCCGTGGGTTTATTTCTGTGCGTGGGGTCACTACGCTTGGGTGTGACATAAATTGGGATCGAAACGCCTACGAAGGTTGTTTGGTCCACAACGACCTCGTCGTCGCTCCGCCATCGGAGGACACGGGAATGAGTGGGACACGACAATGGCACCAACTCGACACTCCAGTTCATCCAGCGGCCACGACGGCATCCACTCGCTCGGATCCAGCACGCTCGGCTTTCGTTCCCTGAGAGATCAAGGTTCTCCGCCGCCGCCGACGCCCGAGGCGCTCGAGGCCATCTTCCCGCCCATTGGCGACTACGCGTTCCTGTCGGACTGTGAGAACACACTCCTCGTCGCGCCGACCGGCTCGATCGAATGGATGTGCCTACCCAAGCCCCACGACCCGAGCCTCTTCGGTACCATCCTCGACCGGTCGGCCGGATCGTTCCGCTTGGCCCCGGTCGAGAGCTCGGTGCCGGCCCACCGTCAGTACCTTCCGGGAACGATGGTGCTCTCCACGACCTGGCAGACCCGCAGCGGTTGGCTCGAGGTGAACGACTTCCTCGCCATCGGTCCGTGGTACCGCACGGGCGAACGTTCGACGCTGCAGCGTCGCACGCCCGGAGACTCCGACGCGCGCCACGTGTTGGTTCGCACCGCGAAGTGCCTCCACGGCGGCGTCGACGTCGTACTCAACTGTGAGCCGTCGTTCAACTACGGACGCGTCGACGCCGAGTGGGAGTACTCCGGCACGAGCTACGACCACGTCTCGACGACGAACGCCGACTACAACCGGATCACCATCACCGGAGACATGCGCTTCGGCATCGAGGGCCGCGCCCTGCGCGCGCGTCATCGTCTCGTCGAGGGCGAGTCCTGCTTCGTCGCCATGAGTTGGACCGACGCGCCGCTGCCGACCACCCAAGAAGAGGTCAATCAGTACAAGAGCGAGACGGCGCGCTTCTGGCGCGGGTGGATCGACGGCGGCCAGTTCCCGGATCACCCGTGGCGAGAGTTGTTGCAACGCAGTGCGCTGACGCTGAAGGGCCTCTCCTACGCACCGACCGGAGCGCTGCTCGCGGCGCCCACGACGTCGCTTCCGGAGAACCTCGGTGGTTCGCGTAACTGGGACTATCGCTACACCTGGATCCGCGACACGGCCTTCGCCCTTCGAGCGCTGCACGCGCTCGGGTTCCACACCGAGGCCGACGACTTCCTCGCCTTCCTCGGCGACGTGCTCGAACCGCCGAGGGGTGATGCCGCGAGTGGGATCCGGGCGCGGCGCAACCTCCAGGTGCTCTATCCGGTCGACGGGGGCGACGCCCCGGTCGAGGTCGAGCTGGACCACCTCACCGGCTACGTCTGGAGTCGACCGGCGCGCGTCGGTAACGGCGCCTACAACCAGACGCAGTTCGACATCCTGGGCGGCGTCGTGGACTGCATCTATGAGCACACCCGTTCACGCGACGCCTTGAGCGAGCGCTCGTGGCGCATCGTCGTTCAGGCGGTCGAAGAGGCGCTGCAGTGCTGGCGCGAACCGGACCGCGGTATCTGGGAGGTGCGCGGCGAGCCCCGGCACTTCACGTACTCCAAGGTCATGTGCTGGGTCGCCGTCGAACGCGGCGCACGACTCGCACTCCTGCGCGGGGAGAAGGCCCGCGCCGAACAGTGGTTGAACGAGTCCCAAGTCATCCACGACGACATCTGCGCCAACGCCATCGGCTCACGCGGCTGCTTCACCCAGTCCTACGGCAGCGATGAGCTCGACGCGTCACTGCTGGTACTTCCGATGCTCGGCTTCTTACCCCCGGACGACGAACGAATCCGCTCGACGGTCTTCGCCATCGCGGACGACCTCACCGACGGTCCCTTCGTCTTTCGCTACCGCCCGGAGAAGACGGACGATGGTTTCGACGGCGAGGGCGAAGGCAGCTTCACGGTCTGTTCCTTCTGGCTCGTCTCGGCGTTGGTCGCAATCGGTGAACTCGACAGCGCGCGCACGCACTGCGAGAAGCTGATCGGCGCCGCGAGCACGCTCGGTCTCTACGCCGAAGAGCTCGATCCCACGACCGAACGCCACCTCGGCAACTTCCCCCAGGCGCTCACGCACCTCGCGCTGATCAACGCCATCATGAGCGTGGTGAGCGTCGAAGCGCGCGAAGGCGAAGCCTCGCTCGGCAACGCGCACTCCCACAGCTGGTGGAACGCCGGAAAGATCAACAGCGCCAACACGATCGCCACCAATGAGATCTGGACCGAGAGCACCGGTTCGGTGGAGATAATCCGGACGGAGAATTCGTCCCGCTAGGGCGTCGTTGCGGCACTTTTAAGTTTCTCGGTTTCGTCACACGATCGTTCCGTACACTGAGCGAAGTCGCCAGAACCCAGGCATCACGACCATGACGCTGCGACACGAGGAGGGCACCTGTGTTTGACGTAGTCCCGGCCCGCACGAGAGGGGTTCAACCTAGGCTTTGACCAGCCAGCCCATGACCGAACACTCCTTCACGCCAATCGGATCGGCCGAGCCGAACATCCCCGACGATCCCTTCGAGGACTCCTCCTACGAGCCGGCCGACTTCGTCGTCGTCGCCAACCGACTACCGCTGCGCCACGCGGGCACTCCCGGCGACGACGGCTGGCTGCCGAGTCCCGGCGGACTCGTCTCGGCCCTCACGTCGGTACTGCAGAGTCGCCAGGGCCTCTGGATCGGCTGGCCCGGGACCTCCGAGGACCAGGAGCCCCCTTCGACCTACGAGGGCATCCGATTGAAAACGGTCGCGATCAGCGCCGAGGAGTACGAGGAGTTCTACCTCGGTTTCTCCAACGCCACGATCTGGCCGCTCTATCACGACGCGATCCGTTCGCCGACGTTCCACCGCACCTGGTGGCACACCTACCGCGAGGTGAACATGCGATTCGCGACGACCATCGCGGAGAACGTCGCGCCCGGCGGCACCGTGTGGGTGCACGACTACCAGCTCCAACTGGTCCCCCAGATGCTGCGCCAACTCCGCCCCGACGTCCACATCGGCTTCTTCCTCCACATCCCGTTCCCGCCGAGTGAACTGTTCATGCAGTTGCCGTGGCGCCGAGAGATCCTGGCCGGGCTCTTGGGCGCCGACCTCTTGGGATTCCAGCTGCACTCGTCGGCCTCGAACTTCTCGCGACTAGCGCGTCGTTTGACGTCGGCGACGGGCACCGACTCGGGCCTGGACTTCGAGGGTCGCGCGATCCGCGTGGGCTCGTTCCCGATCTCGGTCGACTGTGACCAGATCGTGGAGCTCGCGGCCGACCCGGCCGTTCGCGCCCGCGCTCGTGAGATCCGCGAGGGACTGGGTGACCCGGAGTTCCTCTTGCTCGGCGTCGACCGCCTCGACTACACCAAGGGAATCCAGCAGCGCATCAAGGCCATCGCCGAGATGCTCGACGACGGACAACTCAGTGCCGAACGTCAGGTGATGATCCAGATCGCGGTGCCGAGTCGTGAATCGGACGCTCACTACGAACAAGAGCGCCACGACCTGGAGCGCGCGGTGAGCGAGGTGAACGGCGAACACGGCCTCGTAGGACACCCCGCGATCCACTACCTCCACAAGAACCTGCCCTTCGACGAACTGATCGCGCTCTATCTCGCCGCGGACATCATGTTGGTCACGCCCTTCAAGGACGGCATGAACCTGGTCGCCAAGGAGTACGTGATGACGCGCTCGGACCTCACGGGCAAACTGATTCTGAGCGAGTTCGCCGGTGCGGCGACCGAGCTGCGCGGCGCCTACATGGTGAACCCGCACGACACCGACGGCATCAAGGAGGCAATTCTCCTGGCGATGAATGCCGGCCCTAAGGAGACCCGCGACCGGATGTCACGGATGCGTCGCATGATCTTTCGCCGCAACGTCTACGACTGGGCCAAGGCCTTCCTCGCCGCGTTGGCCCTCACGTCGTCATAGCCGGTACCCGGCGACGCAGCGTTTCTAGAGCTCGTCGATCAGGTCGGCGACGGAGTCCACGATGCGCGACGGTTGGAACGGGTAGCGCTTCACCTCGTCGGCGCGCGCCACGCCCGAGAGCACCAGTATCGTACCCAGTCCCGCTTCGGCCCCGGCCTGGATGTCGGTGTCCATGCGGTCCCCGATCATGATCGTCGACTTGGAGTGGGCGTCGAGGATGTTGAGACCCTCACGGATCATGACCGGGTTCGGCTTGCCCACGAAGTACGGCGCCACCCCGGTCGCGCTCTCGATCATGGCGGCCAACGCGCCGCAACCGGGGAGCGATCCGTGCGGGGACTGACCGGTCGGTTCGGGGTTGGTCGCCACGAAGTGACTGCCCTTCTCGATCAGGCGCACCGCCGTGGTCATCTCTTCAAAGGAGTAGTCCTGGGTCTCGCCCAGTACCACGTAGTCCGGCGCGCGGTCGTCCGGTCGGTACCCGACGTTGTGGATCGCCTCGTGCAGACTGGCTTGGCCGATGACGTAGGCGGTTCCGAACGGTCGCTGCGTGTGCACGAACTTCGCCGTCGCCAGCGACGAGGTCCACAGCTGCTCCTCGTCGACGACGAGTCCCATGTCCGAGAGTTCGATCCGGATCTCCCTGGGCGTGAACAGCGAGTTGTTGGTCAGGATCAGGTACGGTCGACCGGTCGTGCGCAGGCGGTCCAAGAACTTGTCGGCCCCCGGGATCATGGCGCCGTCGCGGATCAACACGCCGTCCATGTCGCAGAGCCAACTTTCGGCCCGAGAGATTAAGTCCATCTATCCAGTATGGACGATTGAACCTTCAACTTTGGACGTTCTGGCGCCAACGTAGCCTCAATTCACCGCGGTTTGACACGATCGACGCGCGCTCATCGACACCACAACGTGTGACCCTCGTCAACGAACCATCGCAGAGTTCTTCAGGAATCTGCCATGCCCGACGGGGTGCTTGAATACGCGACGACAACCTGCGTAGGATGCCCTCAACAGTTTGGCCGACGTAAGCACTGAGTCGACTCATCCTGTGCGGTGACCACTCAATCAGGGAGAGATCGATGAACGTACGCACCATCACTCAAGGACTGCCCCGCACGACGTCGTGGCGCAAGAGTCTCGTCGCGGGAGGGTCGCTCGTCATGGTGCTCTCACTCGCCGCGGTGGTCTCGAGCGCGACACCGTCCTTCGCCGGCACGGTCACGAAGTCGGCCAACGGGTCGTCGTACTGCAAGTTGCTCACGGCCTACGACAAGAAGCAGACCGCCGCGAACAAGGCTCTCGAGACACCCGGCGCCGCGAAGGCCGCGATGGAACTGGCGTTCAAGAACCTGAAGCCCGAAGAGGCACTCGTCCTCAGCGTGGTGCCGGGGACCCTGAAGAGCAGTTACGAGTTGGTCTTCAAGGACATCAACGCCCTCTACGCAGACCTGGCCAAGGCCGGCTTCAACTTCGAGAAGCTCTCGAAGGCGCAGATCGCGGCGTTCGAGGCGGAGTCCAAGTCGATGTCGGGCGCGTCGGCCAAGATCACCGCCTACGACAAGAACGTCTGCGGCGTCAAGGACTAAGAGTCAACGCGAACTCCTGAATCCCAATCAGTCGCCCGTGTCTCGAAGGCACGTCGGCAACAGTGCGAACGCCGCCTCAACGCTCAACGACGCCGCGTCGCGAAGGACATTGGCGGGCACCCACTGCGGATAGTCGACCGCGAACGAGCGATGCGCCCCGCTCGCGGTGTGCTCGCTGTGGACCGCGGCCAGTCGATCGACGCCCAGGAGGTCGCTTACGCGCACGACGGCCGGCCACACACGTGCGTGCACCAGCGTCACCCTCTCGTTGACGAGTCGCGTCGACACGATGTCCGGTGACTCGTCGAGGACGCGCAAGACCGCGTAAATGACCTTTCCCGCCGGGTGTCCCCACCAGCTGCCGCGAATCGGCTCGCCGGCGATGTACTGCGCCACGTTGGGCACCGGTCCCCGCGCGGACTGCAGAACGACGCCACGTTCGTCGATCCACGCTAGCGTCGTCGCGGCGAGTTCGCGTAGGCGGTTGTCGTCCACTCAGTCGGCCGGTCGCCATCCCGGGCGCCCGAAGATGTAACGAAGGCGATCTCCGGTCGTGTGCGCGGACCTGACGTCGCGCACGATGTCGCCGAACTCGCGGTAACCGATGCTGAGCGGGTTGTAGGTGTTGATGTTCTTCGTGAGCCCGTAGCGAACCCGACGGACCTCCCTCTCGAAGGTCCCGAACAGGCGGTCCCAGACGATCAGGATGCCGCCGTAGTTCTTGTCCAGGTACTGGCGGTTCGTGCCGTGGTGCACGCGGTGATGCGACGGCGTGTTGAAGACCAGTTCGATCGGCTCGGGTAGTCGGTCGATCGCCTCGGTGTGGATCCAGAACTGGTAGAGGAGGTTGAGCTGTCCTGCGCGGTACACCTTTTCGGGCGGGAACCCGAGGAGCGGTAGCGGCGCGAACACCCAGAACGTGATGAACGGCGACCACGGTTGACGAAGTGCGGTCGTCAGGTTGTAGCGCTCGCTCGAATGGTGCGACACGTGATTGGCCCAGAGCAGGCGCACCTCGTGCATCCAGCGGTGGTCCCAGTAGTAGCAGAAGTCCCAGAGGACCATCGCCGACGACATCGAGCCGCGACGCGCACCGACGTTCGAGATCCGGTGCCGATAGAAGAAATCGTCGATCTTGATCAGGGCCGGCGCGACGGCCAGTTGGACCGCGACGTTCCCGGCCAGCATCGAGAGGCTCGCTCGCGAGTCCTGACGCTCGAAGCCGAGGGGAACCAGCGGATCGGCTGGCAACTGGGACCCCGAGAGCGTCTCGATATCGGCGTCGGCGAGGTCGCCCAGCGTTCGTTTGTCACGATTCTTCAGCGCGAGGTACTCCGCGGCGATGCTGAGGGCGAAAAACGGGAACGACAGTTTGTCGATGAGATCGATCGTTCTCCCCTTGGGCGCCATTGGACTCAAGATACTCGTGGACCTCGAAAGGACGACGACGCACAACGCATCGGTCCGTTCGTGCACGCGAGCGAACGTCGGCGAGGACCGCGCCGCGGTGAATGTATACATTAAGAATACATTGCCTGTAGCAATTGGGTCTCTGTTGAGCGGGTGTGGGCCCTGATTTGGCGTTGCTGATTTACCTTTGTCCTTACTGTTCTTCCGAATGAAAGCGCAAGGGGGCGGAACAATGGCTATCGCGATCGGAGACGACCTCCAAAATCAACCGTTGCCGACGCCGCTCGCCGCCACGACCCCTTCCTCGAACTCCACGTCACAAGACGCCGATTCGACCGAGACGAAGGTCACCGTGACCAGGTCCGAGACGATGACCAAATGGATTTGGACCGGTTTCGTCGTCCTGAGTCTGCTGATGGTGGCCTATCTCATCTCACTGCTCGTTCGTCGCCCGGACCAGCAGTGGACGTGGCTCGACGGGTGGTGCATCTGCGGGGTGGAGGCGGTCGCCTCGCTCATGTGTATCGTGCGCGGGCTCAACAAGCACCCCGGACGCGGTGCTCCGCTCGCCCTCGGTTTCGGGTTGTTGTCCTGGACGATCGGCGACGTGTTCTTGACCTTCGAATCGCTCGGCGGCAAGACGCCACCGACGCCTTCGTGGGCCGACCTCTTCTACATCGGCTTCTACCCCCTCGCCTATATCGCGACCGTGCAGATTCTGCGCAAGGCCATGGGACGGCTCTCTCGGCCGAACTGGCTCGACGGAGTGGTCGCCGGGCTCGGCGCCGCCGCGGTCTGTGCCGCCTTCGCTTTCCACTCGATCGTGCACGCGGCCGGGGGCAGCGCGCTGGCGGCCGCGACGAACCTCACCTACCCGGTCGGCGATCTCCTGTTGCTCTCGCTGGTCATCGGCGGCACGGTCCTGCTCTCCGGACGCGGCGCGACGTCGTGGTTCCTGTTGGCCGGTGGTATCTGCCTCAACGTCTTCGGTGACACGTTCAACCTCTTCCAGAACGGCATCCTGGATTCGCGCATCGGCACCGACGTCAACGCCGTCGCGTGGCCGATCTCGATCGTCCTGATGTCGATGTCGGTGTGGCTCAAGCCCCGGACCCTCGATCCGATGCGCGAGCAGCGTACGGCGGGATTCATGTTGCCGAGCGTGGCCGCCGTGGCCGGGCTCGCGGTGCTGGTCGCCGGGACCGTCCACCCGGTGACCCGAGTCGCCCTCGGGCTGGCGACGGCCACGCTGGTGGTCGTGGGCATCCGACTGTCGCTCTCCGCACGGGATCTACGTCTGGTGACCGAGGAGCGCCACCGCCAGGCCCAGACGGACGAACTCACGGGACTGGGCAACCGTCGCCATCTCCTGCACGTGATCGACACGTACTTCACTGACTTCAACGACCCGTGGACGGCCGAGCACACGCTCGCGTTCCTCTACATCGACCTCAATCACTTCAAGGAGATCAACGACTCCTTCGGTCACCCCGCGGGCGACGAACTGCTGCGTCAGCTCGGGCCGCGCCTGATGCGCGCCGTTCCCAAGACCGGTTCGGTCTTCCGTTTGGGTGGTGACGAGTTGGCCGTCCTCCTGGTCGACGTCGACGTCGAGGGCGCGGCCAAGGTGGCCCAGGACATCATCGATGAGGTCGTCGAGCCCTTCTTCTTGCAGAAGATGAGCGCCAGTGTCGGCGCGAGCATCGGTATCGCCCTCGCCCCCCAGGACGCGACCGAAGGCACCGGGCTCATGTGGAGTGCCGACACCGCGATGTACCGGGCCAAGTTGGGCAACACCCCGTACGTCTTCTACGACCAGGACATCGACGGCGGCGAGCAGCAGTTGAACCTCGTCGAAGAGCTCCGCGACGCCGTCGAGGAGGGCGGCTTCGTCCTCCACTACCAGCCGCAGCTCGACCTGCACAGCGGCCAGGTCATCGCCGTCGAAGCACTGATCCGCTGGCCGCACCCCCGCCTCGGTTTGGTCCCCCCACTGAAGTTCATCCCCCTCGCCGAGGACGCCGGTCTTATGGAGGCGCTCACGACCTGGGTGCTCGGCGAGGCGATGGCGCAGTGCGCCACGTGGCGTGCGTCCGGTCGGATGCTCGCGGTGTCGGTCAACGTAACGACGACCAACCTGTTGCAAGAGGGCTTCACCGATCTGATCGTCGAACTGCTGAAGAAGAACGACCTGCCCGGCGAGGCGCTGGTCATCGAGATCACCGAGACCACGATCATCCACGACTTCGCGGGCTGCAAGGCCGTGATCGAGAAGCTGCGAGACTTCGGCGTCGTGGTGTCGATCGACGACTTCGGCGCCGGATTCACGTCGCTCGCGTACCTGAGCAGCCTCGCGGTCGGTGAGTTGAAGCTCGACCGAGAGTTCATCACCGGTCTCGGCGACGTCGACAAGGAGCGCGACCTCGAACTCGTTCGCGCCACGATCCAACTCGGTCACGACATGCGCCTACGCGTCGTCGCTGAGGGCATCGAAGACGTCGAGACGCTGGAGCTCTTGAGTGAGTTGGGCTGTGACCTCGCCCAGGGCTACTACATCAGTCGCCCGATGCCCGCCCACAAGTTGGCCTTCATGTCGAGCGACCCGGCCCTCGCCCCCGTCGGCGCGTCCTAGGGCGACCAGACCGGCAGACCACAGTTCTCCGCGTACGCCGTGACGGCGCGCACGATCGTGTCCCTCCCCCGAGACTTCGCGACGTCAGCGCCTGATCGGCGGCGCGGATCGGCCCCGACGGTGTCACCGTGGTCCGGACGCGACGCGACGCGACGCCGTTCGACGGTGGGCGACGCCGCAATCGTGCCTCACAGCTCTGGTATGGGCATTCCCGTACGCGCTTCCCACCATCGGGCGAACATTCGACGGTGACAACTGCCTTCGCCTAACACGTCGAGGTCTTCGAAGCACAAGAACACCAATCCCGCTCCCCCGTGTCCCTCGGAGATCGAGCGAAACTCTTGACTGAGATCGTCGACGCGCAAGACGTCAAGTTGATGCATGTAGTCAGACTCAAACGCCGACGATCCCCGTCGTGCGTAGAGATCGGCCGACGGGGCGAGCGACTTGACCGCCCCCGCCAATTTATAACGGAGCTTCCACCGTGGTGCTCCTCGAGAGATCCGCACCGGGACCAGACCCGAGTCAAGGATTCGATCCGTGGCTTGAAAGCGACTCGTCGCGAGGTGATCCACGAACGTTGTCATCGGTACGCGAACTTACCGCGCGCGCCCGAGCATCGCCAGGAACCCCAGAGCGTCATCGGAGAGTCGAATAGGATTCGTTAAAGCGAAATGGTGTGCCGGGAAGACTGGTCGGCGGCAAGGGGCACCACCATGCGTGCGGTGACTAGAGCGCGAAGACTGCCGAACTGGCGCCGGGAGGCGCTGCGCACGACGCTCTGGTTCGTGCCGGCCCTGCTCATCGTGGTCGCTGCGCTGATCTTCGTCGTGACGTTCAGCATTGACGCCGCGGCCTTTTCGAACCACATCCAACTCCCGACCTGGCTCCGCAACGGCACCCCGGAATCGGGACGCGACGTGTTGATCGCCATCGCGGCGGCCATCATCACCGTCGTCGGCGTGGTCTTCTCGATCACGATCCTGGCCCTCACCCTGGCCTCCCAGCAGTTCGGTCCCCGGATGATGCGCAGCTTCGTTCGCGACGTGGGCAACCAGGTCACACTCGGTGTCTTCGTCGCGACCTTCACCTACTCGGTCCTGGCGCTCGGGTCCATCACCATCTATCCCCACGCGGGCTTCGCGCCGTACCTCACGATCGCCGTGGCGGAGTTCATGATGTTGGTCGACGTCGTGGTGTTGATCTACTTCATCAACCACATCGCGGCCTCCATCCAACTGCCCGCCGTCATCGCGGGGATCGCCCGCGATCTCGACTCCGCCATCGATTCGGAGTTCCCGGTTGCCGAGTCGAAGGACGCGGCTCCCCTGAATCCACGAAACGACATCGCGAAAGAGTTGACGGTATCCGAACTGCTCCGGACGATCGAGGAACGTGGCGGGGAGGTCCTGGCCGCGAAGAGCGGGTACCTGCAGTACGTCGGTTACCAGCAACTCGCCAAGATCGCCAAGCTGGTCGACGCCACGATTCGTCTCGAGTATCGTCCCGGTCACTTCATCGTGGCCGGGCGTCCCGTCGCGCGGGTCTTCCCTCGCGGTGCCGCCCCGCAGGTCGAGAAGGCACTGGCCAAGGCCCACGTCACCGGACCACACCGCACGCTTACCCAGGATCCGGTCTTCGCCATCGACCAACTCGTGGAGATCGCGATCCGGGCTCTCTCGCCTGCGGTCAACGATACGTTCACGGCACTCACGTGCCTCGACTGGATCTCGTCGGGCCTCTGTCGGCTCTCGGGCCGCGAACTCACCGAACGCGTGTTTCGCGACGACGAAGGTCGGGTCCGTCTCATCGGAGCAGATTGGTCTTACCCGAAGATGGTTAATCGGGCCTTCGACAAGATTCGCCAAGCCGCCCGCGGCATGCCTGCGGTCATCATTCGCCTACTCGACAGCCTGAGCGTGGTGGTGCGTGCAACCACTAGCGCCGAACAGCGCGAGGTCCTGATGCGACAGGGCGAAATGGTTCATCGGAGTGCGCTCGAGTCGGTCGCGGAACCTAACGACCTCGACGACATCCAGTCGCATTTCGAGGTGCTCGTGCGTGCCGTGACCACGATGAATCACCCCGACGTGCCGTGACCCGTGTGTGCGAGCCAACGGACGACGAACATCGCGGCGTCGAAGTTACGGCACTATGTTCGCATCCTTGCGCCCCAGTTCATCAGGTACGACGTGTGCAGTTTTAGTTGAGTTTCGCGCTCAGACCCCGACTGACGCGAAAAACTGACCTTTACCCGAACCCTTCGGATCGTGACAGAGCCTGCCCCAGCAGACTCGCGTCAAGTGACTAGACGACGGTCTTGTTTCGTACTATTGGGACATGGACTCGCAGAGTGGTGTGCAGCCATCCGAAGAGCTCGAACACGTGACGAGACGCATCATCGAGGCGATGCGCAACGCTGACTACGACGCGCTGACCAACCTCTACAGCGTCGATCCGTGCTTCATTGCGGTGGGGACAGACGAAGAGGAGTATTGGGAAGGTCAACACGCGTTGATCGAGATCGGGAAGCGCCAGCGTGCCGAATTGAGGGACGTGGCGTTGGACTACCACGTGGAGTCGGTTCGAGCATTCCGAGATGGACCATTCGGGTGGTCGGTCAGTCGGACTTCATTCGTGCTCTCCAGTGGCCGTTCATTGAAGGCGCGAGCAACCCGTGTGTTCCACCTAATTTCTGGTCAGTGGCGAATGGTTCACTCGCATGTCTCGATCGGGAGCAACAATCTCGAGACGTTTGGCGTCGAGCTGACGACGTCGCTCGAGTCTCTAGCTGAGTTCGCGGAATCGAATCGTCCAGACCTCACGGATTCCACCGCAAGCGACGGCACCGTCACGATCGTGTTCACCGACATCGAAGCGTCAACCGAGATTGCGGAGCGCCTCGGCGATCGACACTGGCTCGATCTACTCCGGTGGCACGAGGACATAATCAGAACTGAGGCGAATCGCTGCAACGGCTCGGTCGTGAAATCTCAGGGTGATGGATTCATGCTGGCGTTCTCGGCTGCGTCGCACGCGCTCGACTTCGCGGGGGCCGTGCAGTCCCGAACAGCGATCGGCAGTCAGGGCCAGCCCGTGCGCGTGAGAGTCGGCATCAATACCGGTGACGCAATCCGCGACCGCGACGACTTCTTCGGCCACGCCGTGACAGTCGCAGCACGAGTTGCGGCACATGCGCTGGGCGGGGAGGTTCTGGCGACTGACCTCGTGGTCGGTCTTGTCGCCGGCGTCAATCAGTTCCGTTTCGGCGACGCCCGGACCGCCCAGCTCAAAGGGCTTTCGGGCTCGTACGTCGTACGACCACTCATCGTCTCCGCCTGATTGTTTCGTCCAAGTGCAATCCGGCGCGGCGAGGTTGTAGAAGTTACAACGAAGTGGACCTTATGGGACGGCTTTCAAACCCTTCCGATGCCACCAAAGCCCTTATTTTACACAGTTCCACGAAGATTTGTAAGTCCACAATTGCGTCATGCGAGAACTCGTCAGGGCCCACGGA
>JBEKCK010000049.1:0-24935 GCA_050014915.1 Acidimicrobiales bacterium
AGTTCGGTGACGCCGGCGCGAAGGGCCGAGTTCGCCGCGACGCCGCCGGCGAGGGCGACGCCCTTCACGAGGTGGTGCTCGAGCGCGCGGCGCAGCTTGCGCAGCAACTGTTCGGCGACCGCGGCCTGGAAGGAGGCCGCGACGTCGGCGACCGGCAGGTCGTGCTGCTTCTCGGTCGCGCGGACGACCGCGGTCTTGAGACCGGAGAAGGAGAGGTCGTAGTCATCCCCGGTCATCGACTGGGGCAGCTTCAGTGAACCGGCCACGCCCGTCTGGGCTAGGTGGTCGATCTCGGGGCCGCCGGGATATCCCAGCCCGAGCCACCGCGCCACCTTGTCGTACGCCTCACCGGCCGCGTCGTCGATCGTCTCGCCGAGGACCCGGTGTTCACCGGGACCGGATTGGAGGACGATCAGGCTGTGGCCGCCGGAGACCAGCAACGTCATGAGGGGCCACTCCAGGTCCGAGTGCTCCAGCAGTGGCGCGAAGAGATGGCCCTCTAGGTGGTTGACCCCGACGAAGGGCACCCCCCAGGCCAGCGCGTAGGCCTTGGCGGCCGAGAGCCCGACCAGCAACGACCCGATCAGGCCCGGTCCACTGGTGACCGCGATCCCGAGGATCGCCGGATCGAGGGGGTCGAGACCGGCCTCGGTGAGGGCCCGGTGGACGACCGGACCGATATGGCTGACGTGGGCGCGACCGGCCAACTCCGGCACCACCCCGCCAAAGGCCCGGTGCTGGTCGATCGAGGACTCGATCGCCGAGGAAAGTACGTGAAACTCCTCGTCGACGACGGCCGCCGCCGTTTCGTCACAGCTCGTCTCGATTCCGAGGACCAGGCCCATCATCTCAGCGTACGTTGGGTTTCTGTGGGCTCGGACTTGAGGTCGGCCCAGAGGATCAGGGCGTCCTCGTTGCTCTTCTCGTAGTAGTTCTTTCGCACCCCCACCGGTCGGAACCCGTAGCGGTAGTAGAGGTCAATGGCCCGTTTGTTGGAGACCGCGACCTCCAGGGTCGCTCGTTTGAGGCCGCGCTCGTGGGCGTCGGCCCAGGCGTCGTCGAGCAAAGAGGTCGCGATTCCACGCCCTTCTTCTTGGGGAAGGGTGCCGATCGTGTTGACGTGGAGCTCTTCGAGCACGAACATGACCCCCAAATACCCGACGATTCGGCGCTTTTCGACGGCCACGGTGTAGCGGCGGGTCTCGGTGTTCTCGATCTCGTCGAGCAAGATCCGCTTGGTCCAGGGTTCCGGGAACTGGGACTCTTCGATGACGAGCAGTTCGCTGACGTCGCGACGCTCGGCCAGTCGGATCTTCCATGGTTGCTTCACTTCGGACGCTCGCGGGTCGTGAAATTGGCCACGGCGTCGGCCTCTCGCAGGTAGAGCGGCGAGACCACCTCCTGCGGATCCCGGGTGGATCCCAACGAAAGAGCGGCGTGAACCGACGGGACGGCCTGATCGAAGATCGTTGCGAGCGGACTTCCCTCGAAATCACTGCGATAGCGCTCGACGCCGTCCCCGGTGAACGTGGTCGGCGTGCCTTCGGCTCGCAATACGGCCACAATCTCGCCAGCGGTCGTCACTCGAGCGCTGTCCAGCACGGCGATTCCTTCATCGAGGAGGAAGGTCTGGGCGAAGACCTCCCCGCGCCGGCCGTCGACGCACGCCACGACAGTGCCGCGAACGCCGGCGTCGAAGGCGCCGCCCGCGAGCATCTCGAGCGAGGTGACGCCGACCAGGCCCCCTCCGAGGGCCTGGGAGAAGCCGATGGCCGTGGCGATCCCCACGCGCAGCCCCGTGAAGAGTCCGGGACCACGGTCGACGACGACCCGTTGGATGTCCCGTGGTATCAGCCCAACCTCGTTGATCAGGGATTTCAGAGCCGGAGTCAGTACCTCGGTGTGGCGGCGACCGTCGTCGACGACGCGCGTCACCTCTACGCCGTCCGCGGTGCGGATGCCCACGGCACACGCCGGCGTCGCGGTTTCGATGGCGATGATATTCACGACGCCCATATCTCTAATTGTGATACCCGGCCGTCGGCCAGCGCTCCGTCGACCGTGAGGATGCGGGCCTCGTCGTCCTCGACGCTGAAGTCGATGGTCATCACGTCGCGACCGAAGATCGACGCCGCGAGCTCCCCCCACTCCACGAGCGCGACGCCGGCGTCCTCGACGAGCTCGCCGAGCGCCAGGTCGAGGACCTCATCGAGGGACTCGACCCGATAGACGTCGCAGTGATGAAGGGTCTCGATCCCGATGACCCCCTCGCAGTGGTGCTCTCGCACCATGGTGAAGGTCGGACTGGTGACGCGCTCGCTCACCCCGAGCCCCTTGGCGACACCCTTTACGAAGGTCGTCTTGCCCGCGCCGAGGGTCCCGGAGAGCAACACGATGTCACCGGGCGAGAGCACCCCGGCGAACGCCTCGCCGGCCGCGATGGTGTCCTCGGCGCTCGCGCAGCGGCGCCGCCAGGTCACGGCCCCGCCACGAGGGTCTTGAGGATCCGGAGGTCGGCGCGCATGACGTCGACCACGCTCGCGCCGCCGCGCAGCGCCGCGGCCGGGTGATACGTCGCAAGTCCGAGCCCGCCCCCGAGTTTGACGATCTGACCGTGCGTCACCCCGATGCCCTGTTCAAAGCGGAAGACCGATCGGGCGGCCGTGTTGCCCAGGGCCAGCACGAGCGGAGCACGGACCAGCTGGAACTGCTCGCTCAGCCACGGGCGACAGGCGATCAGTTCCTCGCGCGTCGGGGTCCGGTTGGCCGGGGGCCGGCACTTGACGACGTTGGTCACGAAGCACTGGGCGCGCGAGAGCCCGACCTCTTCTTGGATCAACTGGAAGAGCAGACGACCGCTTCGACCGATGAACGGCTCACCGCCCTCGTCCTCGTCGCGACCCGGTGCCTCGCCGATCACCATCAGGGACGGATTGAGTGGTCCCGAGCCCACGACGACGCGCTGTCGGGATTGGGCGAGCGCGCAGCGCGTGCAGGTCGGGAGTTCGGCTAAGTCGCGGCTCATCTCAGTCAACGAGGATACGAGGCACGCGCGCCCCGATGCCGCAGAGGATCTCCCACGAGATGGTCCCCGCGCGCTCGGCCCACTCGTCGGCCGTGATCTCCTCGTCGCCCTGGCGACCCAAGAGGACGACCTCGTCGCCGGGACTGACGACGTCGTCGCCGCAGTCGATCACGAGCATGTCCATCGTCACCATCCCCGCCAGCGGGTAGCGGTGTCCGTTGATCAATACCTCGGCACCGGCGTCGAAGAGCCGTCGGGGATAGCCGTCGGCGTAGCCGAAGGGGACCGTGGCGATCGTGGCGATGCTCTCCACGGCGCGACGGCGCCGGTAGCTCGGGCGCTCCCCGACGCCGACCCGTCGAACGGCCACGACGCTGGCGCGCAGCGTGAGGGCCGGGCGCAGTCGCTCGCCCGACTCCTCCAAGGCCGAGGCCAGCCACGCTTCGGGCAGGTAGCCGTAGAGCGACAGGCCGATGCGCACCATCCCGAGCCGCGCCTCGGCGTACCCGAGGGCGCCGGCGCTGTTGGCGGCGTGCACGACGCGCGGCACGACGCCGCGCAGGGCCAGCGTCGAGACCACGTCGTCGAAGTGGTCGATCTGTTCTCGGGTGAACGCCCGGTCCTCGGCGCTCGAGCCGTCGGCGACGCTGAAGTGCGTGTAGATGCCTTCTAGGTCGATGGCGTCGGACTCGTTCAAGATGTCCACCACGTCGTCCACGTCCTCGGGCGCCACGCCCATCCGGTGCATGCCGGTGTCGACCTTCACGTGGACGCGGTGGCGACCACCGAGCGATTCGGCCTCCGCGACCGCGGCGCTCGCCCCGTCGACCGAGCCGATCGTCAGGGTGAGTGAGTTCTGCAGCGCGGCCCCGATCGTGTCCGGCGGGACCTCGGCGAGCAGGAGGATCGGCGCCGTGATGCCACTCGCACGAAGTTCGATCCCTTCGTCGATGATCGCGACGGCCAGGCAGTCGGCGCCGCCCACGAGCGCGGCCTTGGCCGCGAGTTCCGAGCCGTGTCCGTAGCCGTTGGCCTTGACCACGGCGCAGAAGAGGCTCTCACCGATGACCGACTTGATCGCGCGCACGTTGTGCGCGATCGCCGAGGCCGAGATCTCGGCGCGCGCCGGACGGTGGACGCCCTCAACCTGCACGCGCGTCCTTCGAACTGGCGACGACGAACGCGGCCGCCGTCATCGCGGTGTGGGTCAGTGAGATGTGGAACTCGTGCGCGCCGCGCGCGGCGGCGAGTTCGGCGGCCGCCCCGTGCAACATCACCGACGGCGCGCCACTGGGCGCGCGTTTCACCTCGATCGACTTCCACGGCACCGAACCGGCGCCGACGCTCAGGCTCTTCATGACCGCCTCCTTCGCGGCGAAGCGCGCGGCCAGTCGTTCGGCCTTGCCCCGGGCGTCACGCTGCTCACCCTCGGTGAAGAGCCGTTCGACGATGCGCGGTCGACGCCCGAGGACGATCTCGAAACGCGGCACGTCGACGACGTCGATGCCGACCCCGACGATGGCCACTACTCGACCGTGACGGTCTTGGCGAGGTTTCGCGGTCGATCGACGTTGCGACCGAGCCCGCGCGCGACGGCGTAGGCGAAGAGCTGCAGCGCGATCACGTCGACCATGGGCGTGAACATCGGTTCGGTCGCCGGGACGCGCAAGACGAAGTCGGCCACCGATTCGATCAGCTCGTCGTCGTCGGTCGCGACCGCGACGACACTGGCACCGCGCGCCTTCACCTCAGAGAGGTTCGAGAGCATCTTCTCGTGCATCGCCGGGTCGGTGGCGATCGCGATGACGACGACGCCGGGCTCGATCAACGCCAACGGACCGTGCTTCAGTTCGCCCCCGGGATAGCCCTCGGCGTGCAGGTACGTCAGCTCCTTCAGTTTCAACGCGCCCTCGAGCGCCGTCGGGAATCCGACGTGACGGCCGATGAAGAAGAAGTCGTGCGAACCCATCAGTTCCTTGGCCACCAGTTCGACGTTCGCGCGTCGATCGAGCACGGTCTGCACCTGGGCGCTCACCGCGCCCATTCCCTGGAAGAGTCCGTCGATCTCGGACTCGGGCAGCGTGCCGCGAAGCTGCGCGAGGCGCAGCGCCAAGAGCTCGAGGGCGGCGACCTGCGCGACGAAGGCCTTGGTCGAGGCGACCGAGACCTCGAGCCCGGCGCGCGTGTAGATGACGGCGTCGGCCTCGCGGGCCATGGAGGAGTCGACGATGTTCGAGATCGCCACGACGTGGGCGCCGCGACGCTGCGCCTCGCGCGTGGCCTGGATGGTGTCGATCGTCTCACCGCTCTGGGAGACCCCGATGACCAGCGTGCCGATCTCCACGATGGGGTCGCGGTACCGGTACTCACTCGAGATGTCGACGTCGACGCCGAGGCGCGCCCACTTCTCGATGGCGTACTTGGCGATCAGCGCCGAGTGGTACGACGTGCCGGCCGCCACCAGACAGACGCGTTTGACCTCGCGCAGCTCGTCGTCGCTGATGCGCATCTCGTCGAAGGTGATCGTGCCGTCCCTGCGACGGCGATCGAGCAGCGTCGAACGGATCGCGTTGGGCTGCTCGTTGATCTCCTTGGACATGAAGTCGTCGTGGCCACCCTTCTCGGCGGTCTCGAGGTCCCAATCGATGGAGAGTTGGCGAAGTCGGACCGGCGCACCTTCGAGGTCGATGGCGCGAAAGCCCTCCGGACCGAGGCGCACGATCTCGTCGTCGTTGACGGCGTAGAAGGCCGCCGCCTTGTCGAGGATCGCCGGCACGTCACTGGCCAGATACGTCGCGCCGGGGGCGGTGCCCAACACGAGGGGCGAGATGCGCCGGGCCGCGACGATGACGTTCGGCTCGGTCGCGTCCATCGCCGCGAGGGCGAAGGCGCCGCGCACGACCAGGAGGCCCTGGCGAACGGCCTCCATGAGTTCGAGTCCCTGGGCTCGGAACTCTTCGATCAGATGCGCCAGGACCTCGGAGTCGGTGAACGAGGTGAACGTGTGGCCACGCGACTCGAGGCCCTCTTTCAGGTCCGTGTGGTTCTCGATGATCCCGTTGTGGATGATGGCGATATTCCCCGAGCAGTCCAGGTGGGGGTGCGCGTTGATGGCCTCGGGCGCGCCGTGGGTGGCCCAGCGGGTGTGGCCGATGCCGGACGTGAAGCCCTTGGGCGCGCGACGGCACTCCTCCTTGAGGGCGGCGACCGACTCAGTGCCCGAGGCGGTGCGGGCTCGCCAGGTCTCGCCCGCTCGCACGAGGGCGATGCCCGCGGAGTCGTAGCCGCGGTACTCCAAGCGTGTCAGGCCCTCGAGCAGCGTCGCCAGCGTGTCGTCGGATCCTACGACCCCGATTATGCCGCACATGGACCCAGCCTACTCGGGCCATTTTCCGGCTCTTCTTGTGTTGATTACGTGACGAAGAAGTTTTGAAGACGTTGCGAGAAGTCGTTGACGAACTCTTCGTTCAACGCTTCGATCATCACGCGCACGACCGGTTCGGTGCCCGAAGGTCGGATGAGAAGTCGTACGTCGTCGATCTCGATGCCGTGGCTCGCTCGGATCTCTTCGAATATTGCGCGCGTCGCCTCATCGTCGTAGTCCTCAAGCGCGACGTTGATCAGACGTTGCGGGACACGCTGCCACACCGCGTCGGCCTGTTCGGCGAGCGGTCCGCGACGCACGATCAGGTCCGCGAGCATCAGTCCGGTCAACTGACCATCGCCGGTCGGCGCGAGCTTCCGAAAGATCAAGTGCCCGGACTGCTCGCCGCCGAACGGCCACGATTTCTCCTCGAGTTCGATCAGTACGTTGCGGTCACCCACGTCGGTTTCGACGACGGTGATCCCCGCTTCGGCCATCGCACGATGGAGACCGAGGTTGCTCATCGACGTGACGACCAGTCCCCCGCCGAGTTCGTCGCGCTCCATCAAGTCGCGCGCGAAGAGGATCATGAGGTCATCACCGTCGCGAACTCGCCCCCGCGCGTCGACCGCGATGAGACGATCGGCGTCGCCGTCGAAGGCGAGGCCGAGATCGGCGCCGAGTGCCAGTACGAGATCGGCGAGCTCTTCGACGTGGGTCGATCCGCTGTCCTCGTTGATGTTGAGGCCGTTCGGCTGATCGTGAATGGTCGTGATCCGCGCGCCGGTCGACTCGAAGATCTCGTGCGCCACGTGACTGGCCGCACCGTTCGCGCAGTCCAGCACGATGTGCAGTGACGAGAAGTCGCCCGGCACGAGTGCGCGAAGGTGGTGCGCGTAGTCGTGTTCGGCCGATTCGTCGATCTCGAACTCTTCGAAGGTGTTGCCGACGGCCGACGCGGCGGCGTTCAGGGCGTCGGAGACGGCGAGTTCGGTCGCGTAGTCGAGTTTTCCGCCACCGACGCCGAGGACCTTGAGCCCATTGTCGTAGTAGGGATTGTGCGAGGCGGAGACGACGATTCCAGCACCGTTGCGCTGCTGGGCGATGACCGCGACGCCCGGCGTCGTGAAGTACCCGAGGTTGACGCCGTGCGCGCCGCCGTCACGAAGTCCGGCGAGCACCGCGCGGGCCAGGTGTGGCGAACTCTCGCGCGTGTCGTAGCCGACGAAGACGTCGGTGCAGAAGACCGTCGCGACGGCGCGTCCCAGCCGGTAGGCCAAATCGTTGGTTATCTCGTCGGAGGCCCGCCCACGAATGCCGTCCGTGCCGAATTGCACGGTCATGACACTTACCTCTTCGAGTACTGCGGAGCCTTGCGCGCCTTCTTGAGACCGTACTTCTTGGTCTCTTTCTTGCGCGAGTCACGAGTGAGGAGACCGGCCTTCTTCAGGGCCGGTCGAACGGCTTCGTCGATCTCGAGGAGGGACCGCGAGATACCGAGGCGCAGGGCGCCGGCCTGACCGGCCATGCCGCCGCCTTCGATGGTGGCGTCGATGTCGTAGGTCTGCTGGGCGTCGATGAGGCGCAGCGGCTCCATCACCATCTGGCGGTGCGTCGCCGAGGTGAAGTAGTTGTCGAAGGCCCGGCTGTTGATGGTGATGGTGCCGGTGCCCGGGCGAAGGCGCACGCGCGCGACGGCCTCCTTGCGCCGACCGGTCGTCTGGGTGAGGGGTGCGGTCACGTCGTTCTCCTTAACCGCGGCGGATGGCCGAGGTGTCGTACTTCGTAGGTGTTTGCGCGGCGTGCGGGTGCTCGGGGCCGGCGTAGACGAAGAGCTTGCCCATGATCTCTCGGCCCAGGCGGTTCTTGGGAACCATGCCCTTCACGGCGTCGAAGACCAACTTGACGGGGTCCTCGTCGAGCAGGGTCTGCCACGAGGTCGCGCGCAGACCGCCCGGGTACCCCGAGTGGTGGTAGGCGAAGTTCTGCGCGGCCTTGTTGGCGGTGAGGACGACCTTGTCGGCGTTGACGATGATGACGTTGTCGCCGCAGTCGACGTGCGGGGCGAAGTAGACGCGGTGCTTGCCGCGCAGCAGCGAGGCGGCGACCGTGGCGACGCGCCCGAGGACGAGGCCGTCAGCGTCGATCACGAGCCAGTCGCGGGTGATCTCACTGACTTTTGGCGAAAATGTGCGCACAGAACTTCCCATAAACAGTTGTTGACGGACCGAACCGGGTCCGAAGGACTCTTAAGTCTAGGAAAAATAAGGCTCCGTGGCAAATCGCGGGGGTCAATCTCCCCGATTCACCAGCGCGAACCGCCTCGTTTTTCCTTGAATCTCCAGATTCAGCGTAATCGTTCGGTCCCTAACGCCGTCGCGTCGTGGGCGACCTCGAACCTTGCGCGTCACGAACGCCTCGTTCGAGCGCGGCGAGGCGTCGGTCCCAGGCGCTCGCTCGAACGCTGAGCCACGTCGACGCGTTCTGGGCCGCGTCGGTCGAGGCGCGGTAGCGGACCTCTCGCCCGTCGCGGGTGGCGACGGCGAGCCCGGCGCTCGCCAGCAGTTGCAAGTGCTTCACGATGGCCTGGCGCGAGATGGTGGCCTGTTCGGCGAGCTCGGTCGCCGTTCGCCCCAACGGGTAGTCCAGGATCTGCTCGAAGAGGCGCCGACGGGTCGGGTCCGAGAGGGCCGCGAAGACCGCCGAGATATCGTCGCTCATCGAAGGACGAGACTGGCCTGGGCCTTCACCTCGATAGGTGACTCCGAGATCGAGATACGGGTGCCCTCGGTGATCGGGGTGAGCTCGATCTCCACGCGCGAGGGTTCGTCGGCGAAGGTCGCCCAGCGATAGACGAGCCGGTTCTCCTCGTCCACCTCTTCCACGATGAGGTAGCGAACGTCGTCGCCGTCACTGATCCATCCGTCGGCGCCGGGGATAATCGGCAACTCACCATCGTCGCCCAACCACGACGGATCGATGACGTGCTCCCACGCCTCACGCGGTGAACAGGGAAGATCCAACTCTCGGTACACGGTGTCTGTCATGCAACCACTCTATTGCACAAAACGACCGGCGCGGCTATCATGCAACTAAGTGATTGCACATGAGGTTACGGCATTTCGGGTCGAGGAGGCACAGATGAACGACATTCGAGAACGGGCGGCGAGACAGTCGCTGGTGCCGATGGTGCTCGAGGAGTCCAGTCGCGGTGAACGGGCCTTCGACATCTACTCGATGCTGCTGCGTCAGCGCATCATCTTCCTCGGACAAGAGGTCGACGATCAGGTCGCGAACCTGATCATCTCCCAGATGCTGTATCTCGAGGCGATGGACCCCGATCGCGACATCAGCCTCTACATCAACTCGCCCGGCGGTCTCGCCTACGGCGGCATGGCGATCTACGACGTGATCCAGCACGTGCGTCCCGACGTGTCGACCATCTGCGTCGGGATGGGTATGTCGGCCGCCGCGATGGTGCTCTGCGGCGGCGCGCCGGGCAAGCGCCTCGCGCTGCCGAGCGCGCGCATCATGATCCACCAGGGCGCGGCCGGCACGCGCGGGGCGCCGAGTGACATGGAGATCCAGCTCCGCGAGGTCCTGTCCCTGACCAAACGGATGGCCGAGATCATCGCGCACCACAGCGGCCGCCCGGTGGACGAGGTCATGCACGACATCGACCGCGACTACTTCATGACCGCCGATGAGGCCGTCGCCTACGGCCTCATCGACAGCGTCATTGCACCGCGAAGCGGTCTCGGCCTTGCACTCGACGAGATTGCATCATCGCCGAAAATCGCGACTCAGAGATCAGATGACTAGGTCCATGCGAGTAAGGGGATGTCACCCTCAATGCATAGACTTTGCACACTCAATCTGGCGGAGGCACCGTGAACAGTTCCCAAATTACTGGTGCCTCAGGGGCCGGTCCTTCAAAGACTTCAGTGAAGAAGGCCGGTGAAGTTCTCAGAGCTTTTCAGGTGACCCAAATTTTGTACGGCAAAGATGAAATCAATAAGTACCAGGCTGCGTACCAGACTTTGGTTGATTACAGGGCGTTGCATCAGTACCCTCTCATCAAAGCGACCAATGGGTTGAGGTCAGTCGTTGAAACTGAGCGATGTAAGAGTGAAGTGTCACAGCGTCTCAAACGCATTCCTACAATTTTGGACAAGTTGAGACGAGAGCCCGGAATGGATCTATCCCGAATGCAAGATTTTGGTGGGTGCAGAGCCGTTCTAGAGAACCTCGACGAAGTTCGAAGAGTCCAAGAGAGGGTCATAAAGAATCACAAGAATCGAAACGGCAGCGGGCCGCACGTCAAGGACTACATATCTGAACCCAGAGAGTCAGGCTATAGAGGGGTTCACGTTGTGGTCATTTACGATGGAAGGCTCGTGGAAGTTCAACTCAGAACAAAGGTGATGCACGATTGGGCAATCACTGTGGAAAGGTTGGCAGGAAGAACTGGAATTGACCTCAAGAGTTCTCAAGGTCCTCCCGAAATACAGGAGTTTTTCAGCCTTGCCTCGACTCTGATGGCAGTTGACGAGGTCGGAGGAGATGCTGACCCCGATATGCTGAGCCGCATGACTGCATTGCGCGAGGGTGCGATACAGTTCCTGAGCAGGGATCGCCATACTAGGGAGGGAGATTGACCGTGCCAAATCTTCATCACTATCTCCTCGTTTTCGACCACGCCAAAGGTGAATTAATTGGCAACATCGACTTTGGAACGGACAGTGACAGTGCCGTTGCGGCTTACGCAGAGAAGGAAATCGAGTTGAAGGGGCAAGATTCCATTGAGATTGTTCTCATCGGTTCTGATTCACTCGACACAATTCGGATCACACACGCGAATTACTTCGACGGATCGATTGCTGTTGGAAATTCCAAGTATTTGGCAGGAATCTAACCTCTAGTTTTACGAAGTATCAAATCAACGCGATCATCGTTGAAGATGCGCACCAATCTTCGCATAACTAGAGCACGTTCACCAGATGGTGACGCGCGACGCCGGCTCGAGCCACATCGCGTCAGTCTCTTTGACGTCGAAGGCGTCATAGAACTCGTCGATGTTGCGCACGATCTGGTTGCCCCTGAACTGATTCGGCGAGTGCGGGTCGATCGCCAACAGCCGTTCCACCTCCTCCTTCTTCGACAGCTGGCGCCAGATCTGGACCCACGCGTAGAAGAACCGCTGGGCACCGGTGAGCCCGTCGATGACCGGTGGCTCGGCGCCGTCGAGTGAGATCAGGTAGGCCTTCCACGCGATCGCAAGACCGCCGAGGTCGCCAATGTTCTCACCCACCGTGAGCGCGCCGTTCACGTGGAGTCCGGGCGTCTGACTCGGCGAGAGCGCGTCGTATTGCTCGATCAACGCCTTCGTGCGATCCTCGAAGGCCGCCCGGTCCGATGGCTCCCACCAGTCGGCCAGTCGCCCGGCGCCGTCGAACTTCGAACCCTGGTCGTCGAAGCCGTGACCGATCTCGTGACCGATCACTGAGCCGATAGCTCCGTAGTTGGCGGCCTCGTCGCGCTCGACGTCGAAGAACGGCGGCTGCAGGATCGAGGCCGGGAAGACGACCTCGTTGAAGCCGGGGTTGTAGTAGGCGTTGACCATCTGGGGCGTCATGAACCACTCGTCGCGGTCGACCGGCTGACCGATCTTGCACAGGTTCCGATTGAACTCGAACTCACTGGCCGCGCGCACGTTGGCGAGCAGGTCGTTCGCGTCGACGCGCAACGTCGAGTAGTCGCGCCACTTCACGGGGTAGCCGATCTTCGGCGTGAACGCGTCGAGCTTCTCCAACGCGCGCTGTCGCGTCGCCTCCCCCATCCACTCCAGTTCGGTGATGCTCTGTCGGTAGGCCTCGACGAGGTTGGCGACGAGCACGTCCATGCGGGCCTTGACGTCGGGTGGGTAGTGACGTTCCACGTAGATCTTGCCAATCGCTTCGCCCATGGCCCCTTCGACGAGCGCGACGGCGCGCTTCCACCTCGGGCGGATCGTTTCGGCGCCAGTGAGCGTGCGACCGTAGAAGTCGAAGTGTTCGTCCACGAACTCCTTGGACAGGAACGGCGCGTCACCGGCGACGATCTGCCAGGTCAACCAGTCCTTCCAGGCGTCGAGGTTGGCCTCCGTGAACAGCACGCCGACGGCTGTGGCGAAACTGGGCTGGCGCAGCACGACATCGTCGAAGGCGCCGACCGGCGCCTCGAGCCCGTTATGCCATACCTCGAGGGGCACGTCACCGAAGAGTTCCGAGGCCTCGACCCACGGCTTCAGGTTGTAGGTCTTCTCGCTGTCGCGCGAGTCGACGTTGTTCCAGTGGCCCGCGGCGATCTTCGTCTCCAGTTCGAAGATCCTTGCCGCCTTCTCGGCGGCGTCGGTGACGCCGGCCAACGCGAGCATCCGTTCGACGTGCGCGACGAAGGCGTCGCGGACGTTCGCGAAGTGCTCCTCGCGGTAGTAGCTCTCGTCGGGGAGCGAGAGACCGCCCTGTTCGAGGAACGTGACGTAGCGATCGGGGTCACCGGGGTCGTTCTCCACGAAGATCGCGTAGAAGCCACCGCCACCTCGCCGCTGGAGTCGACCGATGAGGGCCAACAGTTCGTTGATCGAAGTCACCGCGTCGACCAACGCGAGGCGATCGATCAGTGGACCGGCACCCCGGGCGTTGGCGCGCTCCTCGTCGAGGAAACTCGAGAAGAGGTCGCCCACCTTGCGTGCTTCACTGCTCTCGGGAGCCGTTTGGGCCTCTTCGAGGATCTCGCGGATCGCCGCTTCCGCGCCGTCGGCGAGGATGTCGAAGGTGCCATAGCGGGCCTTGTCCTCGGGGATCTTCGTGCGCTCATTCCACACGCCGTTGACGTAGAGGTAGAGATCGTCCTGCGGCCGTACGGTCGCGGAGAGATCGGAGGTGTCGAAGCCGGAAGCGGTTGGTTGTGTCGTCATCCGCGAAATCCTACCGACCGTCCCTAAGGGCCCGGTCGTCGCCTCTTAAGAATCGCGTTCGAGCGACGAGGCGCGAATTAACCAGCCTGGACGTCGTAACCGACAGCCACCAGTGCGAGTCCGCTCGCCGGAGCGGGCGACGGCAGATGGTCACGACGCAGGCTCTCGAACCTCTCGGCAATGGTCGATTCGGGCAGCTTCCCCTGACCGATCGCCACGAGGGTCGACGTGAGACATCGCACCATGTTGTGACAGAACGACTCGGCGCGGACCGTGAACTTCACGCCCGTTGAGCGGTCCGGCGTGAGCGCCCACTCGTCGGCGAGGCGTTCCCAGCGTGCGTCGAGCACTCGCCGCAGTAACGGCTCATCGGCCTCGGAGTTCGTCGGTCGACGACAGAAGGCCCGAAAGTCGTGCAGCCCGAGCGTCTCTGCACTCGCGCGGTTCATGGCCTCCACGTCGAGAGGTCCCTGGACCGACCACGACCACACATCGGTGAGGTCCAGCGCCGGCGGCGAGGTCTCGAGGACGAGGTAGCGATACTCGCGCCACGTCGCCGAGAAGCGGGCGTGGAAGTCCGGGCCGACGGGCTGCGCTTCGAGGATCTTGATCCGCCCGCGCAGCTGTTGATTGAGTGATCGCGTCAGTCGAGACGCGTCGGGGCCGCGACGAGTCGAGAACAGCGTCAACGGCAGGTCGACGTGCACCACTTGGGCGAAGGCGTGGACGCCGCTGTCGGTGCGTCCGGCGCCCACGATAAGTGGCTCATCGATGCCGAGGGTGTGGGCGAGGGTCTCACGCAAGACGCCGACGACCGTCGTGAACTCAGGTTGATAGGCGAAACCGGAGAACGCGTTGCCGTCATAGGCGAGGTCCAGACGCCATCGCTGGACGTCTAGTGGTGGATCAGACGAACTCAATGCGCGCCATCGGGGCGTTGTCACCTTGGCGCGGCCCGAGCTTCAAGATCCGCGTGTAGCCACCCGGGCGGTCGCTGTAGCGCGGAGCGATCTCGGTGAAGAGCTTGTGGGTCATGTCCTTGTCGCGGATGAACGCCACGACGCGGCGATTCGCGTGGACCGAGCCCTCGGGTGAGTTCTTGGCGGCGGTCACGACCTTCTCGACGATGGGCCGCAACGCCTTGGCCTTGGACTCGGTCGTCACGATCGACTCGGCCGCGATCAAGGACGCGACGAGGTTGCCCATCATCGCCTTCTGGTGGGCGGAGTCGCCGCCGAATCGCTTGCCCTTCGTGGGAGTGCCGCGCATGGTTAGTCCTCGACTCGCAGCGAGAGACCGCGCTCTTCGAGGCGGTCGTTGACGTCCTTCAGCGACGTGGCGCCGAAGTTGGTGATCGAGGTGAGGTCGCGCTCGGTGGCGTTGACCAACTGCGCGATGGTGTTGATGCCGGCGCGCTTGAGGCAGTTACGCGAACGCTCGGTGAGGCCGAGCTCCTCGATGCGGATGTCGAGCTCGCTGGCGGCGGCCTGGGCCGTACCGACGTCGCCCAACTCCAGGGCCGGCGCTTCGTCGTCGAAGTTGCCGATCAGTTCGACGAGTGAACCCAGCGTCTTGCCGGCCGAGGCCAGCGCCTCGCGGGGGCTGATCGATCCGTCGGTCTCGATCTCGATCACCAGGCGGTCGAAGTCCTTGGACTGCTCGACGCGCACGGGCTCGATCTCGAAGCTGACGCGACGCACCGGGGTGAAGATCGCGTCGAGCGGGATGACGCCGATCGTCGAGGACCCTTTGTTGCCCTCGGCGCCGACGTAGCCCTTGCCGCGCTCGACCGTGAGCTCGAAGGTCAGAGCGCTCTTGGCGTTCGTGAGGTACGCGAGGTGGAGGTCGCCGTTCAAGATCTCCACGTCGGCCGTCGTCGAGAGGTCCGACGCGGTGACGGGGCCCTCGCCGCGCTTGTCGAGGCGCAGCATGACCGGCTCATCGCTGTGGACCTGCAACAAAAGGTCCTTCAGGTTCAGACAGATGTCCTGGACGTCCTCTTTGACACCCTCGATCACGCCGAACTCGTGCAACACGGCGTCGAACTTGACGCGCGTCGCCGCGGCGCCGGGGATCGACGACAGCAGCGTGCGGCGGAGCGAGTTGCCGAGCGTGTGGCCGAAGCCGGGGTCGAGTGGGCCGATGCCGAAGGACTGACGGTTGTTTACCTCGTCGCCGAGGGCTTCAATTGTGGGGCGCTGGATGATCAACATGGGGACTCCTCTAAGTCTGTGAAAGGTTCGGTTACTTGGAGTACAGCTCGACGATGAGCTGCTCCTTGATCGACTCGTCGATCTGTTCGCGTTGGGGCACGATGCGCACGGTGACACTGAAGCCACCGTCGCCGGTCTCGAGCCAGCCCGGGACGCTGCGGTCCAGGACGTCGAGGTTGCGCTTGACGTTGAAGTTCTCGCGGGTGACGTTCTTCAGGGCGATGACCTCGCCGGGGCGCACGCGATACGACGGGATGTTGACGCGCTTGCCGTCGACGGTCACGTGACCGTGGCGCACGAACTGGCGGGCCTGGGCGCGCGACGCGCCCCAGCCGGCGCGGTAGGCGATGTTATCCAGGCGAAGTTCCAGGAACTGCAGCAGATTCGTTCCGGTCATGCCGGGACGGTGCGAGGCCTCTTCGTAGAGGTTGCGGAACTGCTTTTCCAGGAGTCCGTAGATGCGACGGGCCTTCTGCTTCTCGCGCA
Source organism: Acidimicrobiales bacterium (assembly GCA_050014915.1). GTDB lineage: Bacteria > Actinomycetota > Acidimicrobiia > Acidimicrobiales > RAAP-2 > RAAP-2. The sequence continues at coordinate 16,047 of JBEKCK010000049.1, forward strand.
GCTGGGTGAGGTACTCCGAGCCCTGGCGTTGGCGGTCGCGTCCGTGCATGCCCGGCGGGAAGGCGCGCGTCTGGCGGTCCGAGTTCTCCGAGACGGGGCATTTGAGGGTGAAGCAGCGCTCGCCCTTCAGGTACAACTTGGTGCGCTCACGTCGACAGAGTCGACAGACGGGTCCGGTATAACGAGCCATGACTAACCCCTACGACGCTTCTTGGGGCGACACCCGTTGGCGATCGAGCGGATCGCGGTCTCGCGACCGGACCCCGGACCGCGCACCAGCACGTCGACCTTCTTCACGCCGTGTTCCATCGCGGCGCGCGCGCACTTCTCGGCGGCGAGTTGTGCGGCGTACGGCGTCGACTTGCGCGATCCCTTGAACCCGACCTGGCCGGAGCTGGCCCAGGAGAGGACGTTGCCCTCGGGGTCCGAGATCGACACGATCGTATTGTTGAACGAACTCTTGATGTGCGCGACACCGAAGGCGACGTTCTTGCGTTCCTTCTTGCGACCCTTGCGGACCGTGTTCGGCTTAGCCATTACTTCGTAACCTTCTTCTTGCCGGCGACGGTGCGCTTGGGACCCTTGCGGGTTCGGGCGTTGGTGCGGGTGCGTTGACCGCGCACGGGCAGACCCTTGCGGTGGCGGATCCCCTGCAGACAGTTGATCTCCATCTTGCGCTTGATGTCCTGGGCGACGTCACGGCGAAGGTCACCCTCGACGGTGACGTTCTGGTCGATGTAGGCGCGCAGCTTGTTGACGTCGGCTTCGCTGAGGTCCTTCACGCGCGTCGACTCGTCCACGCCGGTCGCGGCGCAGACCTGTTGGGCGATGGTCGGACCGACGCCAAAGATGTAGGTGAGGGCGATCACCGTGCGCTTCTCGCGCGGGATGTCCACTCCAGCAATACGGGCCATGCTCTTCCCCTAGCCCTGGCGCTGCTTGTGGCGGGGCTGTTCGCAGATCACGCGGACGACACCGGCCCGGCGAATGACCTTGCACTTCTCACACATGGGCTTTACGCTCGCGCGAACCTTCATGTTTCTTCTTCCTCGATCTTCTAGAACTGGAGCTATTTGTAGCGGTAGGTGATGCGACCGCGGGTCATGTCATACGGAGTGATCTCCACCTGGACCTTGTCCCCGGGGAGGATGCGAATGCGGTGCATGCGCATCTTTCCTGAGCTGTGCGCGAGGACGGTGTACCCGTTCTCTAATTCGACGCGAAACATGGCGTTTGGTAGAGGCTCGACGACGGTCCCCTCAACGGTAAACGCGTCTTCCTTTGGCTTGCTCAGGTTCTCTCTCCTTGTTACACGGCGGGACGTGAAAGAGCAAAAACTCCTTCACGGATGGACCTCGAGGCACGCCAAGAGGTCGGCCGACAATTCTACCAAAATTCTGGCAAAACGCAAAAGTCGGCCGGAATTCGCCCCGACGAGACGAACTGATGCATCCATCATAGTGGCCGAGAATGTGACCCGAGACCCTAGTACCCATCCGGAAAATGGTCGCAGACTGGTCACATGACGACATTGAGTTCATCCCTGTCGAGCGAGCCGCTCACGCGTGAGGAGTGTCAACGCCACCTCGAAGAGGCCGTCGTCGCTCGCGTGCTGCTATCGCTGCGAGGACTCCCGGCGGCCCTGCCGGCCCGAATCGAGTTCGTGGAACCGGAACATTTGGTCATCTCGAGTCGAGAGAACGCCGTCTTGCTCGCCGCTCGACGCGGCGACGTGATCTCGATCCAGATCGACGGGCTGGACGCGGACGACGTCATCTGGTCGGTGACCGCCACGGGTATCGCGGCGTGGATCTCGCCCGATGAGCTCGAATCAGACCGCATCCGGCGATTGGCGAGCGCAGGCGCCACGACGGTCTTCCTTCCCTTGACGGTCGTGACCGGGCAACGAGAGCATTGAGGTTTTTCCACAGGAATCGGCTGTGGAATGATTCAGTCAGTGGCGTTTCATAAAATCAACGATCCAGAGCGACTTCACGCGCTCATCGACGCAATCCTGCTCATTGAGACCGACGCGGACCTCGGTCGACTGCTCTCGCTCATCATCGAGACCTCGTGCCAACTCGTGGGAGCGCGCTACGGGGCGCTCGGCGTGGTTGCGCCCGACGGCACCACGCTCTCGAGTTTCATCACCTACGGTATCGACGCCGAGCAGCGCGCCGCCATCGGACCGGAGCCGCGCGGAGACGGACTCTTGGGCGAGATCATCCGTGAGCGCGCCACCCTACGCCTGGACGACCTGGCGGAGCACCCCAAGTCCTCGGGCTTCCCGATGAACCATCCACCGATGAAACGATTCCTCGGCGTGCCGGTGGCGATCGCGGACGGGCATCTCTTCGGCAACCTCTACCTCACCGACCCCCTCGACGGCGAGCCGTTCAGCGAGGAGGACCAGAACCTCACCGAGGCGTTCGGCCGGGCGGCCGGATTGGTGATCGATCAATCGATGCTGCGCTCCAACATGCGCGAGTTGACGCTCTCCGAGGAGCGTGAGCGACTGGCGCGAGACCTCCACGACACGGTCATCCAACGTCTCTTCGGCGTCGGACTGGCCCTGCAGATGTCACTGCCCGCGATCGTGGACGACGACGTGCGCCTGCGCATCAACAAGGTGTTGGACGAACTCGACATAACCATCCACGAGATCCGCACGACCATCTTCGAGATCGACCAGGACCGTTCCACCGGCGAGACACTGCATGATCGAATCGTCGCCCTCTCCCTGGAGATCGAGACGCGACTTGGCGTGCTGGCCAACGTGAAGGTGTCGCCGGGGATCGACGAAGAGGTGGGACCGCACTGTGCGCAACACTGCGTGCAGGCGCTTCGCGAGATCCTCTCCAACGTCGTGCGACACTCCGACGCCACCGCGGTCGAAGTCACCGTGGTGACCGACGACGACCTCGTCGAGATCGTCGTGCGCGACAACGGCGTCGGTTTCGTGCCTAACGTGGGCTCCGGGCGTGGCGTACGGAACCTGACGTCGCGGGCCCGCGAGCTAGGCGGTAACTGCACGATTAAATCCAAGATCGGCGGTGGCACCACGGTGCGATGGACCGCCCTGCGAAAGGACTGAGATGATTCGATTGCTCCTGGTTGACGATCACGAGATAGTGCGTCGAGGTCTTCACGAACTCTTCGACGCGCAGGACGACCTCACGGTGGTGGCCCAGGCGGGGTCGCTCGACGAAGCGCTCGCGCTCGACGTCACCGACGTCGACGTCGCGGTACTCGACGTTCGCCTGCCCGACGGTAGCGGCGTCGACCTCTGTCGTCAGTTGCGCATGGTGAAACCCGATCTCGCGTGTCTGATGCTGACCTCGTTCGCGGACAACGAAGCGCTCGGCGCGTCGTTCCTCGCCGGGGCTCGGGGCTACGTCTTGAAGAACGTCCGAGGCGACGACCTGATCACGTCGATCCGACGGGTCGCGCGCGGCGAGATGCTGCTCACGCCCGATCAGGTCGAACGGGCCCGCGAGCGACTGCGTCGTCAGATCTCCGAGGACATGCGCCTCGAGAGTCTCAGCGCCCAGGAGCGCAAGATACTGGACCTGTTGAGCGAGGGTCTCAGCAACCGAGAGATCGCCGACGCCATGTTCCTCGCCGAGAAGACGGTGAAGAACTACGTGTCGAACCTGCTCGCGAAGCTGGGCTTCCAGCGTCGCACCGAAGCGGCGCTCTTCGCCCAACGACAACAGGACCGCACCCACCCGAAGGATTAGGCCGCGGTGAAGACCTCCGGGCCGTCGTCGGTGACCGCGATCGTGTGTTCGAAGTGCGCCGAGAGCGAGCCGTCTGAGGTCATGACGCTCCAACCGTCGTCCAGCAGGTAGGTCTCGCAGCCGCCGACGTTCACCATCGGCTCGATGGCGAAGACCATGCCCTCTTTCAGCGTGGGCCCGGGCGTGCCCGGCCAGTAGTTCGTCACCTGGGGCATCTCGTGCATCTCGGTGCCGATGGCGTGGCCGACGTACTCGCGCACGACGGAGTACCCGGCGGCCTCAGCGACCTTCTGGACCGCGCGTCCGACTTCGTTGAGGCGGTTGCCCTTCCTCAGCTGATCGATGCCGGCCCACAGGCTGCGCTCGGTCACCTCGATCAGCCGCTTCGCCTGGTCGCTGATCTCGCCGACGCCCGCGGTGTAGGCGGCGTCGCCGTGATAGCCCTCGACGATGGCCCCGGCGTCGACCGAGATGATGTCGCCCTCGTGCAGGGTGACGTTGCCGGGGATGCCGTGCACGATCATGTCGTTCGGACTGGTGCAGATCACGGCCGGGAAGCCGTTGTAGTTCAGGAAGTTCGAGCGCGCGCCGCGCTTGGCGAGGACCTCGGCGGCGATCTCGTTGAGTTGCATCGTCGTCACGCCCGGGCGGATCGCCGCGCGCGTCGCCTCGTGCATCTCGGCCACGACCTTGCCGGCCCTGCGCATCTTGTTCAGCTCGTCGGCCGAACGCCTCACACCAGGCCCCGTTCCTGGGCCGCCTTCATGATGTCGTTGGTCACGTCCTCGGGGCTCTGGTCGCCGTTGACGGTGACGAGCAGTCCGCGCGATCCGTAGAACTGGAGGAGCGGCTCGGTGTCGCGTTCGTAGTTCATCAGCCGAGTGCGGATCGCCTCGGGATAGTCGTCGGCGCGCTGGATGACGTCGCCGCCACAGTTCGAGCACGTGCCCGAGATCGCCTCGATGTCGGTGTCCTTGTAGGTCGTGCCGCACTCCTGGCAGACCCGACGCGACGACAGGCGCTGCGTGACGAGTTCGATCGGCACGTCGAGGTTGATGCAGAGCTTGATGCCGTCGTCACCGAGCATGGCTTCGAGCGCGTCGGCCTGGCCGATGGTGCGCGGGAAGCCGTCGAGCAGGACCCCGTGCTGGGCGTCGGGCTCTTCGAACCTTTGGCGCACCAGTTCGTTCACGATGTCGTCCGACACCAGTTCACCGGCCTCGAGGATCGAGGCGACCTTCTGGCCCAGCTCGTTCTCGGCCTTCACGGCGTTGCGCAAGATGTCGCCGGTCGAGACGTGCGGGATGCCGAACTTCTCGGAGAGCACCGTCGACTGGGTTCCCTTGCCGGCGCCCTGTTTACCCAGGATGATCAGGTTCAGTCGTGGCGACATCACTACCGCTTCAGGAAGCCTTCGTAGTTACGCATCATGAGCTGGCTGTCGATCTGGCGCATCGTCTCGAGTGCCACACCCACGGCGATCAGCAAGGTGGTGCCGTAGTACGGGAAGCGGTTGATGTTCCACAGGGCCATAAGGATGCTCGGTACCACGGCGACCGAGGCGAGGAAGAACGCCCCGACGACGGTGATGCGCGAGAGCAGCTTGGCGAAGTACTTCTCGGTCGGCATGCCCGGTCGGATACCCGGCACGAAGCCGCCCTGCTGGCGCAGCATCTCGGCCTGTTGGTGGGGTTCGAAGGCGATGTACACGTAGAAGAAGGTGAAGAGCACGATCAGGACGAAGTCCGAGAAGATGTAGAAGAAGCTCGTCGGGTGCAGCGAGGAGTTCACGAAGTTGGTGAAGCTCGCCCACGGCACGATGTTGGAGAGCAGGATCGGGATGTAGAGCACCGACGAGGCGAAGATGATCGGGATCACCCCGGACTGGTTGACCTTGAGCGGTATATACGTCGAGTTGCCGCCCATCTCCTTTCTCCCGACAACCCGTCGGGCGAAGGTGACCGGGATTCGTCGCTGCCCGTTGTCCATGAACACGATGAGGACCAACAGGGCGATCGAGACGAGCAAGAGCACCACGAACTTGACCGGGCCGCCCTCGTCCAAGACCGCGTGTCCGCCCGAGGGGATGCCGGCCACGACGTTGGCGAAGATCAACAAACTCATGCCCTGGCCGATGCCGCGCTGGGTGATGAGTTCGGCGAGCCACATGACGAAGGCGGTGCCGGCGGTCATGATCGCGACCATGAAGAGGCCGAGCCCGAGGCTGAACTTGGGGATGAGGTCGATGTTGAAGCCGAGCAGGGCCTGGTCGTGACCGTGGAAGGCGTAGATCAGACCCGTCGACTGGAGCAGGGCCAGACCGATGGTCAGGTAGCGCGTCGTCTGGGTGATCTTCTTCTGACCGACCGCGCCCTGGTCTCGCCACTGGGTGAGTTTGGGGATGACGGTCGTGAGGAGTTGGATCACGATGGAGCTCGTGATGTAGGGCATGACACCGAGACCGAAGACCGCGAGGCGCGTCAGGGCGCCACCGGAGAAGAGGTTCAAGAACCCGAGTACCCCGCTGGCGCCGGCCTTCTCCTGGAGGAGGCGGACCTGGCTCCAACTCACCCCGGGGATCGGGATGTTGGCGCCGGCCTGGTAGAGGCAGATGACGCCAATCGTGAACAGGACCTTGTTACGAAGGTCCGGTACGCGAAAGATGTTGCCGAGACGCCGTAGCACGGTCGGACCTTAGCGGTTCTGGTGTTGGTTGCCCGAGGCCGGAGGACGCACGGCGAAGGGCAGTGCCACTTCGCTCGTCGTGCCACCCGCGCCCTCGATGGCGGCCTTGGCCGACGCCGAGAATCGGTGAGCCGATACGTTCAAAGCGGTCTTCAGTTCACCGCGTCCGAGGACCTTCACGAAGTCCTTGCGTCGGGCCAGCCCACGCTCGACGATCACGTCGAGCGTGATGTCGGTCACGCCGAGCGCACTAAGGGCGTCGAGGTTCACGGGCGTGTACTCCACGCGGAACGGGTTGGTGAAGCCCTTCAACTTGGGGATGCGCTGGAGGAGGGGCAACTGACCGCCTTCGAAGCCGGCCGGGATCGTGCGACGGGCCTTCTGGCCCTTGGTGCCACGACCGGCCGTCTTGCCACCGCGCCCACCGATGCCGCGACCGACGATCTTCTTGCGCTTGATCGAGCCTTCGGGTGACTTGAGATCGTGCAACTTCATTCGTTGACCTCTTCTACTTTCACGAGGTGCGGCACACGAGCGATCATCCCGTGGATCTCAGGACGGTCGGGCAGCACGTTGGATTGGCCGATGCCGCGAAGGCCGAGCGCGCGCAGGGTCCCGCGGTGCTTGGGCTTCGTGGCGATGCCGGAGCGGATCTGGGTGACCTTCAGTTGCATCTCAGCCCTCCGTGACCTTGAACAGGTCGCCCTCGCGCTGACGTTCGCGATAGGCGCGCAGCGTCCCGCTCGGGATGACGTGGTCGGCCGGCTTGTCGCGCGAGGAGGCGATCTCCTCGGGGCGACGCAGCTGCTTGAGACCCTCGATGGTGGCGTGGGCCACGTTGATGCCGTTGGAGGATCCCAGCGACTTGGCGATGATGTCCTTCACGCCGGCCATCTCGAGGATGGCGCGCGCCGCGCCACCGGCGATGACACCGGTTCCGGGCGCGGCCGGCTTCATCAGGACGCGACCGGCGCCCGAGGAGCCGAGGACCGGGTAGACGATGGTCGTGCCGGCCAGCGGCACGTCGAAGAGGTTCTTGCGAGCCTCCTCGATGCCCTTTTGCACGGCGAGCCCGGCCTCCTTGGCCTTGCCGTAACCGAGACCGACGCGGCCCTTGCCGTCACCGATCACCATCAGGGCGGTGAAGGAGAACCGACGCCCACCCTTCACGACCTTCGAGACGCGGTTCACCTTGATGGTGCGCTCTTCGAACTGTTCCACGTCAGCCATCAAAACTCCAGTCCGGCGGCGCGAAGGGTGTCGGCGAACGCCGCCACCCGGCCGTGATAATCGAATCCGCCGCGGTCGAAGACGACGGCGGTGATGTTGGCCTCTTTGGCGCGCCGGGCGAGTACCTCGGCGACGGCCTTGGCCCCGGCGACGTTGCCGCCGCTCGAGCTCTTGAGGTCGGCCTCGACCGAGGACGCCGAGGCCAGGGTGCGGCCGGTGACGTCATCGATGATCTGAGCCGAGATGTGCTTGTTGGTACGCGAGACCGCGACGCGCGGGCGCTCGGCCGTGCCCGAGAGGCGACGGCGGATGCGCTTGTGTCGGCGCTGGCGTAACTCCAGTGTGCTTCGTGCCATTACTTCGCAGCCTTTCCAGCCTTGCGCACTACTCGTTCTCCGAGGTAGCGCACGCCCTTGCCCTTGTAGGGCTCGGGCTTACGGATCTTGCGGATGGACGCGGCCACTTGGCCGACGGCCTCCTTGTCAGCGCCCTTCACGATCACGCGCGTCGGCAGCGGCACCTCGAAGGTGACGCCCTCGGGCGCGGTGAACTTGATGGGGTGCGAGAAGCCCAGGGCGAGGTCCAGCACGCCCGGTCCCCCGTTGGCGGCGCGGTAGCCGACGCCGATGATCTCGAGCTCCTTGGACCAGCCGTCGGTCACGCCGATCACCATGTTGGCGATCAGCGTGCGCGTCAGTCCGTGCAGCGAGCGGTACTGGGTCTCGTCGTTCACGCGCGAGACCGTGAGCACGTCGCCGGACTGCTCGAGCGTGATGCCGTCGGGGAGGATGCGGCTCATGGTGCCGTTCGGTCCCTTCACGGTCGCCACGCCGTCGGCGACGCTCACCGTGACGCCCGCGGGCACGGTGATGGGGTTGTTACCGATTCGCGACATCAGTTGACCTCCGAGGGGCGATTACCAGACATAACAGAGCACCTCACCACCGAGCTTGGCCTTGCGGGCTTCGCGGTCGGTCATCAGGCCGTGGCTCGTCGAGACGACGGCCACGCCGACGCCACCCAAGACCTTGGGCATCTGGTCGGACTTCTTGTAGATGCGCAGTCCGGGCTTGGAGACCCGCTTGATCCCGACGATCGTCTTCTTGCGGTCCTCGGAGTACTTGAGCGTGATCTCGAGCTGGTTGCCGGGCTTGCCGTCGACCTTGGAGACGGAGAAGCCGGCGATGAAGCCCTCGCGCTCGAGGACCTTGGCGAGGCTCTCCTTCAACTTCGA
>JBEKCK010000050.1:0-15818 GCA_050014915.1 Acidimicrobiales bacterium
TCGTCGCGGCGATCTGAACGCTGCGATCTTGGTCCGTGACCAGACGAAGCGGGACGGTACTCACTTGGTCAACGCTAGCAACGCGGCCCGTCGCTCTCCCAGCCCTGCGCCGGTCAGTGGAAGCGTGGCAGCTGGTTCGTCTCACGGCGTTGGCGAAGTGACGGCGCGCCGGCGTCCTTGGGACTCACCACTGCTTCGCCGCTCACGACCCAGGGCACGTGGATCTCGTCATCGAAGGGGTTGATCTCGAGTTCGAGCGCGGCGTTGAAGGGCGACGACAGGAGATAGACCAGCGCGCCGACGTCGCTGGTGACGCAGAAGCCGTGCGCGACGCCCACGGGAACGTAGACCGAGCGCTCCTCGCCCGCGGCGAGGTGCACGACCTCACACCGGCCGAAGGTCGGTGAGCCGAGGCGTATGTCGACGATGACGTCGTCCAACGCTCCGTGGGCGCAGGTGACGACCTTGGCCTGGCCCTCGGGAGCCATCGAGTAGTGCAATCCGCGCACGACGTTCCTCTTCGAGACCGAGAGGTTCGCCTGTCGCGCACGAAAATCGAGTCCGGCCGCCTGGAAGTCCTCGTCCTTGAACCACTCACGAAACGAACCTCGGTCGTCGCCCCAGACGGGTGACTCCAGGAGGTACAGGTCCGGTATCGAGAGCTCGACCAGCTTCACGGCCGGCTCTTCAGCGGCCGCCACCACGCTTCATTGTCGTGATACCACTTCACGGTGAAGGCCAGGCCCTCGTCGAAGCTCATCAGTGGTTCGTAACCGAGCTCGTCCTTGATCTTGCTCCAGTCCACGGAGTAGCGACGGTCGTGGCCGAGTCGGTCCGTCGTCGGCTCGATCATCGAGTCGCTGTAGCCGCAGAGGTCGAGCAGACGCGTGGTCAACTCCTCGTTCGTGAGCTCCGTCCCGCCGCCGATGTTGTAGATCTCGCCGGCGCGTCCGCGCTCGAGGACGCTCAGGATCCCGCGACAGTGGTCGTCGACGAAGAGCCAGTCCCGCACGTTGAGCCCGTCGCCGTACAGGGGAACCTTCTCGCCGTCGAAGAGGTTCGTCACGAAGAGCGGGATGACCTTCTCGGGGAACTGGCGCGGCCCGTAGTTGTTCGAGCACCGCGTCACCATGACCGGGAGGTCGTAGGTCCGGTGATAGGCCAGCGCGGCGAGATCGGATCCAGCCTTGCTGGAGGAGTACGGCGAGTTCGGTTCGAGGATATGGTCCTCGCGCCACGAACCGTCGCCGATCGATCCGTAGACCTCGTCGGTCGAGACGTGCACGAAACGCTGCACGCCACCGTCACGCGCGCTCTCGAGGAGTTGGTGCGTGCCGACGACGTTGGTCTCGTAGAACTCGCGCGCGCCGGTGATGGAGCGATCGACGTGACTCTCGGCCGCGAGGTGCACGACGGCGTGGGCGTCACGCAGGACGACGTCAGTAACGTCACGGTCCGTGATCGAACCCTCGACGAAACTGACGCGACGATCGCGTAAGACGTCGACCATGTTCTCTCGTCGACCGGAGTAGGTCAATGCGTCGAGCAGGACGATGTCGTCGTAGTCGAGACGTTCGGCGTTGTCGAGGAGCATCTCGGTGAAGCGCGATCCGATGAACCCGGCCGCACCAGTTATCACGACGCGCATGGCGATACCTCGACCTTTAGAAGGGGTTGCAAGACTTCTATACTAATTCAGTGAAGGGAATCATTCTGGCTGGTGGTAGCGGCACACGCCTTCACCCGATAACCCGTGCGGTGTCGAAGCAGTTGCTGCCCATCTACGACAAGCCAATGATCTACTACCCATTGAGCACGTTGATGCTCACCGGTCTTCGTGAAATCCTTCTCATTACGACGCCGCACGACCAAGACGCCTTTCGACGACTGCTCGGCGACGGTTCACAGCTCGGCATCGCGATCTCTTACGTCGTCCAGGACCAGCCGAACGGTCTCGCCGAGGCCCTGATCCTGGGTGAATCGTTCCTCGACGGTGACAGCTGCGCGTTGATCCTCGGGGACAACCTCTTCTACGGACCGGGTCTCGGTACGCACCTGCAGGAGAACACGTCGGTCGAGGGTGCCCTGATCTTCGCGTATCAGGTGAGTGACCCATCGCACTACGGGGTCGTCGAGTTCGACGAGAACGGCAAGGTCATCTCGATCGAAGAGAAACCGCTGAAGCCCAAGAGCACGTACGCCGTCCCCGGTATCTACTTCTACGACGCCAAGGCGCCCGCACTCGCGCGCGAACTCAAGCCGAGCGACCGCGGCGAGCTGGAGATCACGGCGCTCAACAACGCCTACCTCGAACGGGGCGAACTGCGCGTCGAAGTGCTCTCGCGCGCCACGACGTGGCTCGACACCGGAACCCACGAGTCCCTCTACGAAGCGGGCGGCTTGATCCGCACGCTCCAGCACCGAATCGGTCTGCGCATCGGCGACGTCGAGCAGATCGGTCGCGACCAGGGTTGGCTCGAAGAACCGTAGAGACTGCGAGCCATTCCGTCGACAGCGGACGAAAGTTCAGAGTCGTCAAAAATACTTGGAACTACCCGTCGGTCACCGGACACTATTGATTGTGCGCAACTACGACGAACTGGACGACGCGGACCTGTGGGAACTCTCGTCCAGCGACCCTGAGGCCTTCGGCGAGATCTTCCGACGCCACGCCCGATCGGTCTACGCGATCTGTTATTGGCGCACGGGCGACGCCGCGATGGCCGAAGACGTCACCAGCGTCGTCTTCCTCGAAGCATGGCGCCGTCGCGAACTTGTGGTCCTGGAACAGCGCTCGGCACTGCCGTGGCTTCTCGGGGTAGCCAACCACACTTCGCGCAACGCCACTCGTTCGCTTCGTCGCTATACCCAGGCGCTGAAGCGACTCGACGGTCGTCGCCTTCCCGCGAGTGACGATTCGATAATCGACCGAATTGAAGCGGAAACCTCGCTGAACCTAGTGGGTGACGTCGTGCGCGAACTCACGGAACCGGAACGTGAGATCGTGCTCCTCGTCTTCTGGAGCGGCCTCAGTTACGAGGCCGCATCGGTGGCGCTCGGCGTTCCCGTGGGGACGATCCGCTCTCGAGTGTCACGCACTCGTCGAAAGTTACAACTACGACTCGGCGACGACCGAGTCACGAAGGGAACATCATGAACGAAGAACTGTTGACTCCCGGCGTACCGGGGCTGAGCGACGAGTGGATTGCTCAACGAACGCAACATCTGGTAGAAGAGGTCGCGACTCCCTCACCCCGCCGGAAGCGGCGATACGTCCTCACCGGTGTCGGCGGAGGAGCCGTCGCCGTCGCGGCCGCGCTCGTCGGTCTCTTAGGTCCTTGGGCGACGCCGGCGTTCGCCGGCTGGTCGGCCCAACCAACGGCGGCGACGTCGGGTGAACTCAGCACCGCGGAGACCGCGTGCGCTTCACTGGCGGCCAACCTCGCAAGCGCACCAGGCAGTACGGCGTCGGCGACGCTTCCACCACTTTCGCTGAGCGACGTTCGCGGGCCGTACTCGCTTCTCGTCTACGGCACTACGAGTCCGGCGCTGTGCGTCCTCGGCAACGGAGTCTCGTCGCTGCACGAGGACGGAGCGACGATTGGTCAGAGTAGCGCGGCGAGCAAGGCTGACGGCAATACGGTCGTTCAACAGTCCTCTGGTTCGGAGCAGTTCGTCACGAACCCTGCGGCGGCGACACCCCCCGCGCCCGGCGCGGCGGTGGTAGACGTCGATAACACCGCCGTCAGCAACGACCAGTCATTCACCGTGGTCGAAGGGTCGGTCGGATCGCTGGTCTCGGGCGCGACGCTGGTGCTGAGCGATGGCTCCAGCGTCGTGGCAACGGTGAGCAACGGCCTCTTTGCCGCGTGGTGGCCCAGCCAAGCCACGGTGACGTCGATTCAGGTGACGACCACGTCCGGCGTTAACTAGAGACGGACCGTCCAGCTGCGAACCGGTGCTTCAGAATCCGATACCTCTTCACCGCCCACCAGGTGGACCAGATCACGAAGACCTCCGCCAGAATCGTGAGCGCCGCCACGAATGCATTGCGGTCGAGCGACACCGCCAAGATCAGCGCGAGTTCCAGAATCACGACGACCAAACTGATGATGGCGTAGTAGCCGTACTGCACGGACGCTTCAACTATCCGCAGTGACGCCTCGACGTTCGTACTCCAAAAGACGTTGAGAACGTCGCGCTTCTCCCTCCACGAACAGCTGCGATAGACGTCGACGTTCATGGGTCAACGTTACCGAGCGACCTCGTCGTTCTAACGCGCGACAGCACAACTTCTCGACAAGCCGATTCGTGCGAGGGCGGTCCCGGCCTCAGAGCGTGAAGCCGAGGTACTGGGCTTCGGCGCCGTGCGCGAGACGCTTGTGCACGCCCAACGTCGAACGGTTCAGGTTCGCCATGCTCTCGGCGACGGAGAGTGCGTGCGAGAGCACGTCGCTCTCGATCGCGGTCGCCTCCACGATTCCGAAACGCAACGCGTCGGGACCGGAGAATCGTCGCGCCGTCGTCGCGGCGATCGTGGCCGTGGCGCGAGGCAGTCGGTTGGTAAGGATCGACCAGAGCCGCTCATCGAGGGCCAGACCGATCTCGGCCTCGTTCATGCACCAGTAGCCGCGGTCCTCGCGCATCACGCGATAGTCGAACGCGCACGAGATCAGGGCACCGCCGGCGAAAGCATGGCCGTTGATGGCGGCCACGGTGTAAGCCGGGAAGACCAGCAGGCGACCGATGGTCTGCTCCAGCACGTGCAGGGTCTCGACGAACTCGTCGCGCTTGTCCGCGAAGCGTTCGAGGTCCAGTCCGTTGCAGAAGAACTTCCCTGAACCGGTCAGAACGACCGACAACGGGCCGTCGACCACTTCGAGCTCGTCGAGTAACTCGTTCAGTCGGGCGAGCGAATCGAGGTTGATCCGGTTCTCCCCTTCATTCCACGTCAGTACCGCAACCGAGCCCTCACGCGTCACAGTGATGTCCATGGAGGGAGCCTATGGCGAGCGCCCAACCCGGTTGTAAAGTTTGGGACATGGCCGACAAAATCTCCGCAGTACCCGAACCCGACGTCTCCGAAGAGAACCCGGTCTCCGAATATTGGATCTGGGCCGGCGATCACCGCCCCGCCGTGCCGCGCGCACTCGTGGACCACATGACGGACAACTGGGCGACCGTGACGCCGAGTATCGAGGTGCACCCGGCCGCGACGCACTGCGCGACTCGGCGGGCCCGCATCGCCGAAGAGTTCTCGGGTCGCACGATCGTCGTGGCGACCGGCAACTTCAAGGTGCGCGCCAACGACACCGACTACCGGTTCCGCGCCGGTACGGACTTCTTCTACCTGACCGGCTGTGACGAACCGGACGCCGTCCTCGTGATCACGCCGGGGACCGACGGAGCGCGTTCCACGCTCTACATCGCGTACCGACGTGACCAGCGCACCCACGCGTTCTTCACCGACGCGCGCTACGGCGAACTATGGGTCGGCGCGCGCCGCGGCGTCACCGAGGCCGCTCGCTACTACGAGATCGACACGGCACCGCTCGAGAGGCTGGAAGAGGACCTCGCCGCGCTGACGACCGAGATCGTGAGCGTCCGGGGCTTCGATCGGAAGCTCGACGAGTACCTCGAAGCGAACAAGGACGATCAGGTACTCACCACGGCCCTGAGCGAGCAGCGACTCGTGAAGGACGACTTCGAGATCGCGCAACTACAGTTGGCCGTCGACTACACCGTCAAGGGGTTCGAGGACGTCGTGCGCGCGCTGCCCGCCGCCGAAGGTCGAGGTGAACGGGTCATCGAAGGCATCTTTCACTTGCGAGCGCGCGTCGAGGGCAACGACACCGGCTACGACACGATCGCCGCGAGTGGTTCGAATGCGACGGTGCTGCACTGGACGAGGAACACCGGCGCCGTGCGACGCGGCGACCTCTTGTTGCTCGACGCCGGCGTGGAGTGCCACAACCTCTACACCGCCGACGTGACGCGAACGATACCGATCAACGGCACGTACTCCCCGGCGCAGCGGCGCATCTACGAGCTCGTGGTCGCCGCCCAGCAAGCGGGCATCGACGCGGTCAAGCCCGGCGCCGCCTTCAAGGCACCCCACGAAGCGGCGATGAAGATCCTCGCCGAGGGCCTCTTCGATCTGGGCATCTTGCAAGAGGAGCCCGAGGTCGCCCTTCGCCCGGAGAACCAACTGCACCGGCGCTACACCCTGCACGGCACGAGTCACATGCTCGGACTCGACGTGCACGACTGCGCCAACTCCCGCGATGAGATGTACCGCGACGGCGTGCTCGAAGAGGGCTACGTGCTGACGGTGGAGCCGGGTCTGTACTTCCAGGCGAACGACCTCACGGTGCCCGAGGAGTACCGCGGCATCGGTGTTCGCATCGAGGACGACGTACTGGTGACCGCGACCGGATCGAGGAACCTCTCGGAAGCACTGCCTCGTGACCCCGACGCGGTCGAGGCGTGGATGGCCGAGGTGTGGAGCGCAGCGAGCCCGAACCTCGGGCTCTAGAGGACTAGTTCAGGATTCGCAGAGGGAGCTGGCGCGGTCCGCGGACCTGACCGGGCGCCCACGTCACCGCGTCGCGGTCGGCCAGTTCGAACCTGGGGAATCGCTTTATGAACTCCTCCACGGCGACGCGCAGTTCGAGTCGCGCGAGGTTCGAACCGACGCAGCGGTGGATGCCGAGTCCGAAGGCGGCATGACGATTAGCGGCGCGATCGATGATGAACTTGTCGGCGTCTTCGAAGGCGTTCGGGTCGCGGTTGGCCGCCGGGAATCCCAGCAGGACCCAGTCGTCCTTCTTCATCGGACAGCCGAAGAACTCGTAGTCCTCGGCGACCAGGCGAGCCATCGTCACCGGCGCGTAGAAGCGCAAGAACTCCTCGACGGCGACGGGCAGTAGTTCGGGTTCGTTGACGAGCCGCGCGAGGTCATCGGGATGCCGAGCCAGGTGCCAGATCGCGGAACCGATCGCCGACCACGTGGTGTCGATGCCGGCGACGAGGATCAGGACCATGGTCCCGGCGACGTGCTGGCGCTCGAGCTTCTGGCCGGCCACTTCGACGTTCAACAGGTAACTCGTCAGGTCGTCGCGCGGGTTCTCGATGTGGTCGTCGATCTGCTTGGCGAAGTACTCGCTCATCGGTTCGAACAGAGGACCGCGTACCTCCGAAGGCAGGTCGATGAGGTCCAGGATCAAATGGACGATGTCGCGGAAGATCTCCTCATCCTCGGGCGGGAAGCCCAGCATCGAAGCGATGACACCCGGCGGGATGAACTGGGCGTACTCGGTGCCGCCGTCGACGAACTCACGTCCAACCATCTGGTCGAGGTGCTTGTTGCAGAGTGCGCGGATCTGAGGCTCGAGCGCGTTCACCGGTCCCGGCGCGAAGGCCGGCAGGATGACGCGCCGGGCGATCGAGTGGAAGGGCGGGTCCGACGTGATGGGCGGTGCGCCGCCGATCGGGGCCGGGATGAAGTTGGGCGGGTACTTGTTGTGCACCACGACCACCATGCGACTCGTGAAGTGCTCGGTGTCGTTGGCGATCGACGACACCATCTCGTGAGTGGTGGGGAACCACCCGCCGCCGTAACGATCGGTGTGGGCGACCGGGCAGCGTTCGCGCAGGTCCTCCCAGATCGGGTAGGGATCGTTCACCCACTTCGGGTCGGTGTGGTCCCAGTCGGTCGCGAAGTCCTCGACCGGCACCCTCGGGGGCACCGACTCATCAACGATGTCGCTCATCGATCCCCCTACGACAGAACCCGAATCGGCAGGTTTCGTGGCCCACGGATCTGTCCCGGCGCCCAGGTGACCGCGGCCGCGTCGGCGAGTTCGAATCGGGGGTAGCGCTTGATGAACTCCTCGATGGCGACGCGCATCTCCAGGCGGGCCAAGTTCGATCCGGCGCAGCGGTGGATCCCGAGTCCGAAGGCGACGTGACGGTTCTCCGCGCGGTCGATGATGAACTTGTCGGCGTCCTTGAAGGCGACCGGGTCACGGTTGGCCGCCGGGAAGCCCAGCAGGATCCAGTCGTCCTCCTTCATCGGACAGCCCTGGTACTCCATGTCGTGCTTCACGAGTCGCGCCATGGTGACGGGCGCGTAGAAGCGCAGGAACTCCTCGATCGCCACGGGCATGAGGTCGGGCTCGTTGACGAGTCGCGCGAGGTCGTCGGGGTTCTGGGCGAGGTGCCAGATCGCCGAGCCGATGGCCGACCACGTGGTGTCGATGCCGGCGACGAGGATGAGGACCATCGTCCCGAAGACGTGCTCGAGCGCGAGGTTCTGCCCCTCGAGTTCCACGTTGAGCAGGTACGACGTGAGGTCGTCTCGAGGGTTGTCCATGTGGTCCTGCATCTGGGCGACGAAGTAGGCCTCGATCGGCTCGAACTCGATGATGCGCTCTTCCTCGGGGTGGTCGATGCCCTCCATGATGACGTGGACCATCTCCAAGAAGTGCTCGATGTCCTCTTCCGGGAAGCCCAACATCCCTCGGATCACGCCCGGCGGGATGTACTGCGCGTATCTCGTTCCGGCGTTCACCACGTCCTCGCCGGCCAAACCGTCGAGCAGGCTCGAGCAGAGCTCTCGAATCATCGGCTCGAGGGCGTTGATCGGGCCCGGCGCGAAGGCCGGCAAGATCAAGCGGCGCGCGATCGCGTGGAACGGCGGGTCCGACGTGATGGGTGGCGCGACGCCGATCGGCGCGGGCAGGTCTAGCTCGGTCGGACGACCGTTGCCGATGACGACGGTGCGACTCGTGAAGTTCTCGGTGTCCTTGGCGATCTCCGAGACGCCGGCGTGCGTCGCCGGGAACCAGCCTCCGCCGTAGCGCTCGGTGTGCGCGACCGGGCATCGCTGACGGAGGTCCTCCCAGATCGGGTAGGGATCGGCGACCCACTGCGGATCGGAGTGGTCCCAGTCAGTGGCGAAGTCTTGAACGAGGGGGATGTCGGTCATGGTTACTCCTCGATGAAGATCGCGTGCTCGGGGCAGTTCGACTGCGCGAGTCGTGCCAGTTCTATGGTCTCGCTGGTGAGCGTGCCGTCGCCAATGACGACACCGTTGCCCAGATCGTCGAAGTCGAAGATCTTGGGAGCGATAGAGAAACATCGTCCCTGACCTTGGCAGATCTCAGGGTCAATACGTACCTTCACAGGTCCCCCTTTTGCGTACTGAGAATGACCTTACTACCCAGTAAAAGACTTCCTGTATGAATTTCGATTGGCGCCAATTCACGCTACGACACGACGGCCACCGCCGACTCGGGCCTTCGACTACAACGTCTCAATCTCTTCACGACTGATGCCCAGAAAGTACAGCACCGCATCGAGATACGGCACGGTCAGTTGGGTGTCCGCGTGCTCTTGGACGACGGGTTTTGCGTTGAACGCGATTCCTAAGCCGGCGGCCGAAAGCATGTCGATGTCGTTGGCACCGTCGCCGACGGCCACGGTCTGTTCCAGCGGGACGCCCACCTCTGCGGCGAACCGACGCATGGCGTTGGCCTTGCCGGCCCGATCCACCATCTCGCCGACGAGGCGTCCCGTCAGTTTCTCGTCGATGATTTCCAAGTGATTCGCGGCCAGGTACTCGACCTTTAGTTCGGCCATCAACGGCGCGAGTACCTCACCGAAGCCGCCCGACACCACCGCCGGGACGTAACCGAGTCGCTGCAGAGTGCGAAGCAGCGTTCGCGCGCCCGGGGTCAGACGGAGTCGGGATCGCACGTCGTCGAGCACCGAGGCGGGCAGTCCTTCGAGTAGCGCCACGCGACGACGGAGCGCTTCGGCGAAATCGATCTCGCCCGACATCGCCAACTCGGTGATCGCCGACACCTCCGCGGCGCAGCCGCACTCCTCAGCCAGCAGATCGATGACCTCGTCCTGCAGCAGGGTGGAGTCCGCGTCCATGACGACGAGATGCTTGGCGCGGCGATGAAGTCCGGCGCGCTGTACGGCCAAGTCCAGTCCCGAGACGGCGGCGACGTCGACCAGCGCCTCGCGGAGCGCGGCGTGATCCGAGCCGTGCACCACGAGCTCGTAGCAGTCGACGGGATAACTCGCGAGGTGCACGATGCGTTCACACGTGGAGCCCGACCCGGCGATCGCCGCGAAGACTCCCTCCAATTGCGTCGCACCGATGCGGGGTGCGAGAAACGTGACGAGGAGGCGGCGACCATCGCTCAGCTCGCTCGGCGTCACTTCTTCGACCGTGGCGGTGATGCCCTCGCTGACGATGTTGCGTTGGGCCAACGCCGCTTCCACCACTTCGCGCGACACGGCGTTGCGCGAACTCACTTCGGCACACAGCACCAAGGCACCACGGATCGTTATCTGCGCGACGTCGGTGATCGCGATCCCGCGGGTCTCGAGCGACGTGAGCGCCGCGAACAGTTCGGCGCCGACGCCGACGCGGTCGGGACCACTCACCGTCACGAGGAACGTCGTAGAACTCACCATTGAAGCGTAGAGGTTGACGACAATCGTCTAGGACTCTGCGTAGTCCTCGCCGGAGCGCATCTCACGTACCTCGGCGACGTGCCGGTCCGTGCGGGCATCGAAACTCCACAACCGCGGTAGCGCGAGCGCGACGGCCCCGACCGAACCGGTGCAGGCCAACCCGCCAATGGTCAGTGAGAACCGCAACGTCGTCCACGCCGCCATGACGCCGGCCCGGAACTGCCCGGCGGTCGGACCGAGTGAGTACGAGATCATCTCGATGCCGGCCATGCGACCTCGCATCTCCGGTGGGATCGACTCGTTCCACATCGTGGTGCGAAAGATGCCGCTGATCGCGTCCGCGCCGCCGCCGACGGCGAGACCGAGGAAGACCAGCCAGAGCGACGTGGAGTAGCCGAAGAGAGCGATGCCCAGACCCCACAGCGCCGCGGCGAACACGATGGCTCGACCGTAGCGATGGATCCGGTGCGACCAGCCCGAGGTAAGCGTCGCGATGAGCGCTCCGGCCGGGAGACCGCAGTAGAGCAGCGACAACGCGTACGTGTCGTGGAAACGTGCGGCCACGAAGGGCAACATGACGACCGGAAAGGCCAGGAACATCGCCAGTAAGTCGATGATGTACGTACCCACGATGTCGGGGCGCGACATCGCGTAGCGCAGACCCGAGCGAAGGGCGGCCACGTCGCCGTCGTCCGCGGGCACGCTCGCCGCGGTCGCGCGAAGTGAGTAGAGAAGTATGAGCGAGAAGGTGAAGGTCACGAGATTGGCCAGGTAGACCGATCCCGCACCGAATGCGACAGCGGCCAGTCCGCCGAGGGCCGGACCAATGATCGATGCCGTCGTCATTCGAATGTTCGCGAGGGTCGACGCTGCGCGTTGCAGTTCATGCGACACGAACATCTGGTTCAGTGCTTCGATGCTCGGACGCTGGAGACTGCCGGCACCCGAGGCGACGAAGGCGTCAACGTAGAGGATCCACACCTGGGGATGCGGCAAGAGCGCGTTCACGAACAGGACCGCCGTCGAGAACATCAGGACCTGTTCCATCGAGATGATCAGGCGACGGCGATTGAGTCGATCCGCGAGGACGCCGCCGTAGAGGCCGAAGACCACGAGCGGCAACAACTCGGCCAGGCCGATCGACCCGACGTCGAGCGGTGAATGCGTGAGGAGCCGCAGTTGAAACGGCACCGCGACGTACGTGGCCTGACTGCCGAGCGCGGTCACGAACCCGGCGATGTACAGGCGTCGGTACTGCTTCGAGACGCGAAGCGGCGTGAGGTCGACGCCCAGCCTTCTACTCACCCGGTGGTCCCGATTGCCATCCGTTCTCCTGGGTGTAGTGACGCAGTACCTTGGCCGGTACACCACCGAGCACGACGTGATCGGGGAACGTCCCGCGCACGACTGCGCCGGCCGCGACGACGGTGTTTCGACCGAGCTCGGTACCCGGCAGGATCACGACGTTGGCGCCGAGCCAACTTCCTGAACCGATGCGAACCGCTGCCTCAGTGGGGGTCTGCCAGCCAATCGGCTGGTCGGGGTCTTCGTAGGAGTGGTTCTCGTCGGTGATGTACACATACGGACCCGTCTGGATCTCGTCGCCCAACACGATGGACCAGTGACCGATGATGTGCGATCCCCGTCCGATGATGCACTTTCGTCCGATCGAGACCACCGGAGAACTCAGCATCGTCTGCTCGCCACTTATTCCCGCAGTGAGTGCGACGTTCGGTCCGATGAGCGTGTCGTCGCCGATGGCGAGGTAGCGCTCGTTGTAGATCACGCCCTGAGGTGCCATCAACGCCGCACCCTGACCAAAGTATTGGAACTTCTTCGCATATGAATCGTTCGGTCCTACGGTCGCGACTTCGTTGGAGTACTTGCGCCACGCTCGCACCGTGGTGCCCAAGAACTGCCTAAATTCCAGTCGCTTATCCACCGAATTCACGCTACTGGTCACTGCGAGGACACGTCAGAGGGCACAGCGACTCAGATCGTGTAGGCGGAGGACGTCGGAATTAACTAGTCGAGCGAGATCGGAGAGTCGATGTCGATCTCGACACCGGTACCGACCACGTCGGGCAAGAGGGCGTTGGCCATGTGCTCGCGTACGCGACCATCGATCTCGGCCATGGTCTGCGGGTTCTCTTGAAGGAAGGCCTTCACGTTCTCGCGACCTTGACCCATCTGCTCGCCTTCATAGGTGAACCACGCGCCGGCCTTCTTCACGAAGCCCAACTCAACGGCGACGTCGAGCACCGAACCCTCGCGGCTGATGCCATGGCCGTACATGATGTCGAACTCGGCCTGCTTGAACGGCGCGGCGCATTTGTTCTTCACGACCTTGACGCGCGTGCGGTTACCGACGACGTCGGTGCCGTCCTTGATCGATTCGATGCGACGGATGTCGAGCCGGATCGACGCGTAGAACTTAAGTGCTCTCCCACCAGGTGTCACCTCGGGGGAACCGTACATGACGCCTATTTTTTCTCGCAATTGATTGATAAATATAGCAACGGTGTTGGACTTGGAGAGTCCGCCGGTCAGCTTGCGAAGCGCTTGGCTCATGAGACGGGCTTGGAGTCCGACGTGCGTGTCGCCCATGTCCCCTTCGATCTCGGCGCGCGGCGTCAATGCCGCGACCGAGTCGATGACGATAACGTCGAGCGCGCCCGAGCGGATCAACATGTCGGTGATCTCGAGCGCCTGCTCGCCGGTGTCGGGCTGGGAGATGAGGAGGTCGTCGACGTTGACACCGATGGCGCGCGCGTAGACCGGGTCCATGGCGTGCTCGGCGTCGATGTAGGCGCAGACGCCGCCGTTGCGCTGTGCTTCAGCCACGACGTGCATCGCCAGGGTCGACTTTCCCGAGGACTCGGGACCGTAGAGCTCGACGATGCGACCGCGGGGCAGCCCGCCGATGCCGAGCGCCATGTCGAGGGCGAGGGCGCCGGTCGGGATCGACTCGATGTTCATGTGCAGGTTCTCGCCCATGCGCATGATCGAACCCTTGCCGAACTGCTTCTCGATCTGGCCGAGTGCCGCGTCGAGGGCCTTCTCACGGTCATCGGTTGCCATTACTGTCTCCTTGTTCTTCGTCATCGGAGGAACGCTATGAGCCTCTTGTGACATCGGTCGGTCTCCACCCGTCTTCACACTATACGAACAAGTGTTCGTATAAGGGAATATCGATCGACCTCTCAATCATGACCGCTGACCGGTCAGAAATACAGTGATTTCAACGAAATTCTGGCTAGTCCACCAGGGCTTGGTAGACGAGTTGGCGCATCTCCCGGCGGAGCGGATAGGTCCGACTGGGAAGGAGCTGCGTATAGAAACCGACCGTCAGGTCCTCGACCGGATCGATCCAGAACTCCGTCGACGCGCCGCCGCCCCAGGCGAAGGTCCCCTCGGAAGTGAGGCTCTGATTCTTAACCGAATCGATGACGACAGAGAATCCGAGCCCGAAGCCGATGCCGGCGTAGCTGGTCTCGGAGTAGGAGTCCGTCGCGAACTCCTCGAGGTCGACGCCGCCAGGCAGGTGGTTGCGCGTCATCAGGTCCAGCGTGCGATTTGACACCAAACGCACGCCGTCCAGCTCTCCGCCCTGAAGAAGCATCGTCATGAACCGCTGGTAGTCACTCGCGCTGGACACCAGCCCGCCCCCGCCGCCATGAATCCTTGGCACCTGCGTGGCGTCCTTGGCCGCCTCTTCGAGAGGGAACGAGTCGCCACCGAGGGCAACGTAGAGCATCGCCAAACGGTCCCACTTGTCCTCGGGGCAGTACCAGTCGGTGTCCGCCATACCTAGGGGCCCGAGGACGCGATCCTGTAAGAACGACTCGAAGCTCTGGCCGCTCCAGATCTCGATGAGTCGGCCGAGCACGTCAACCGAGACCGAGTAGTTCCAACCGCTTCCCGGTTGGAACAAGAGCGGACTCGAACACCAGTCATGCACGGCCTGCGTGAGGTCGGCACCGGGAGCGTAACCAAAGTCGTAGCCCTTGAGGCGATAGATCTCGTCGGTCGGATGGGCGTGGTGAAAGCCGTAGGTCAGTCCGCTCATCTGGCTGAGCAAATGACGAACCCGGACTGGTTCGATCGCCGGGACCGTGAGGGGTTTCTCGGCCGTGCCACCGACCCATACGCGAGGTTCCTTGAGCGCGTCGATCCACTGCCCGACGTCGTCGTTCAAGTCGAATCGACCCTCTTCGTAGAGCATCATCGCGGCGATCGACGTGATCGGCTTGGTCATCGAATAGATGCGCCAGATCGTGTCGTCCGTGACTTCGAGGCTCTTCTCTCGGTCGCGAAATCCGCCTTTCGCGCTCCACACCAGTTCGCCGCCGCGCGCGACCGTCGCGAGCCATCCGGGCAACCGGCGATCCTCGACGTAGGCGTCAAAGTGTGGCGCGATCCGTTCGAGTCGTGCGGGGTCGAATCCCATGGCGGCCGGATCAACACGAATCTCCAAGGACGACATGACCACCTCCGCGTTAGTGCGAGATTAAGCGAGAATCTCTGACCTACGTCATCGCATCGAGGGCCCGACGCAGGACGTCGAGGGCGCTGATCGCGCTGTAGGCGCGTACTCGCGGGCGGTCCCCTGGGAGTCGCAGCGCCGCGTGTTGCTGGTTCTCACCAATGGAGAGTCCGACAAAGACCGTGCCGGCCGGTTGGCCGTCCTGTTCCTCCGGTCCGGCGACGCCGGTGACGCTCAACCCGACGTCGGACTTGAGCAGTTCGCGCACACCGGCGGCCATCGCTTCGGCGGCCTCGGCGCTGACGACCGGGCCGACCGGCACGTTCAGGAGGTCGAACTTCACTTCGGAGGCATAACTGACGACGCCGCCGCGGAACCACATCGAGGCACCCGCGACGCCCACCAGTCGAGAGGCGATCAGTCCGCCGGTCACCGACTCAGCCACCGCGAGCGTGAGACCCCAATCGAGGAGCCGTTGCGCGACGACGTCCTCCATCGTCTGGTCGTCGACGCCGAAGATGATGTCGCCGAGTCGTTCCTCGATGAGTACGCGAACGAGCGACTCTTCGTTGACTAACAGCGACGTCGCGTGCGCGGCGTCGTCGCCGCGCGCGGTCAGGCGGACCTTGATGCCCTCGATGCCCGAGGCGAGGAACGCGATCGTGACGCGGTCGTCATCCACGAGCTCGTCGAAGCGCGGCGCCACGGCTTCGGCCAGAGCCGATTCGCTGGCGCCCCACGTGCGCAGGACGCGGCTGGTGATCACCGACGTCGTCCCCGCGGCGGCCTGGCGCGCCACCAAGTCGGGCAGGATCGCGCGCTCGAACATGTCGGTCATCTC
>JBEKCK010000051.1:0-29415 GCA_050014915.1 Acidimicrobiales bacterium
CGCGCCGGCCGACGCCATGCCCCTGACGTGCCGCATGAAGGTGCTCTTCACGATGGAATCGATCGTGTCGCTCGTCACGATCGCCGTGGTCGCGGCGCGCGCCGTCAACATCCTGCGCTAGACGTCAGTCGACGAGGCGATCGAGCCAACGGCTCGCGCGGCTCACCGTGCCGTGCTCGGTCTCGACGCGGTCGGCCCAGTTCGCGAGAGCGAGTCCCGCGTTGATGCCGATCCATCGAAACGGCTCGAACTCCCAGCGCTTCCCGGTGCGTTGCACGAAGGGCAGGCGCGTGAAGGCGCTCTGCGTGTCCGGTGACGTGATCAGATCGGCGAGGGCACTCGCGGCCACGCGACTGAGGACGACGCCGTCGCCGGTGTAACCGCCGGCCGAGGCGAGGCCCGAGTCGAAGTCGACGCGCACGAAGGGCGCGTGGTCCCGGGGCATCGCGAGGGGACCGCCCCAGGCGTTGGTGATGGACCCGTTCATCGACGGGAAGAGCTCTCGCAACGTGGCTTCGAGATTCATGAAGACCTTGTGGTTGGTGTCGAATCGCGCCTCGACCGAGGAGCCGAAGTGATACGGCGCACCGCGGCCACCGAAGGCGATACGTCCGTCATCGGTACGCTGGCCGTAGATGATGAGGTGGCGGTCGTCGGCGAACGTCTCGCAGTGGGCAAAGCCCGCCTCATCCCAGAAGTCACTCGAGAGCGGTTCGGTCGCGATCATCAACGAGTAGAGCGGCACGATGGTGCGTCGTTCACGCGGCAGATTCGGTGTGAAGCCTTCGGTCGCGCGTATGACGTAGTCGGCGTGCACGTTCGCGCCGATCGTGACGACCTCGGCGCGACGGCCCGCGCGCCCCGGAATGATCCGAGTGACCGCGGTGTGTTCGAAGATCACGGCGCCGAGCTGCTCGTCGACGTCGGCGAGTCCGCGCACGAGTCGCGCCGGGTCGATGCGGGCGCAGTGTGGTGAGAAGAGCGCGCCGAGCGCGCCGGCGACACGCCCGTGCGCGCCGAGTTCCGCTTCGTCGAGCCACGCGAGGTCGCCGTCGCCGATCCCGACGTCGCGCGCCGCGGAGAGTTCATCGAGGAGTCGCGCGCGCTGGATCTCGCTTCTCGCGAACGTCATCGTGCCACCGTGGACGAAGCGCGCGTCGATGAGGTCGTCTCGCGCGCACGAGCCGAGTTCGCGCACGGCGTCTTGGAGGACGTGGCGCTGATGGTCGAACGACTCGCGGCCGTAACGGCGGATGACGCTGGCGTTGCTCAGTGGGAAGAGTCCCGACGCCCAACCACCGTTTCGACCGGAGGCGCCGAAACCGCACACCTCTTTCTCGAACACGGCGACGCGGAGGCCGCCGTCTCGCCGCAGGAGTTCACGCGCGGTCCATAGTCCAGTGAATCCGCCTCCGACGATTGCCACGTCAACGTCCAGGTGTCGCTGCAGGACCGGTCGTGGCACAACCGGGTCCAACGACGACCACCACAGCGACTGTGATGGCGCCACGATCAGATGAACTTGACGGCTCCGGTGAAGACCTCGCGCATGGTGCCCACCATGAAGTCGATATCGGCCCGCGTCGAGATCAGTGGTGGTGCGAGCTGGACGACGGGGTCGCCGCGGTCGTCGGAGCGACAGATCAAACCGCGTCGGAACATCTCGGGCGAGACGTATCCGCGAAGAAGCCGTTCGGCGTCCTCGCCGGCCCACGTCTCCTTGGTCTCCTGGTTCTTCACCAGTTCCACGCCCCAGAAATAACCCGTGCCGCGCACGTCGCCCACGATCGGGATGTCCTTCAGGTCCAGGAGGCTCTGACGGAAGTAGTCCTGGTTGGCCCTCACGTTCTCGAGCACCTGCTCGTTCTCCATGATCTCGATGCTCTTGAGAGCCACGGCGCACGAGACCGGGTGTCCGGACCAGGTGAAGCCGTGGACGAACGACGCGTCGCCGTGCTGGAAGGGCTCGGCCAGACGGTCCGAGACGATCATCGCGCCGAGCGGGGCGTAGCCCGCGGTGATGCCCTTGGCGCAGGTGATGATGTCGGGCACGTAGTCGTACTTCTCACCGCCGAACCAGGCGCCGAGTCGACCGAACGCGCAGATGACGTCGTCCGAGACGAGGATCACGCCGTAGCGGTCACAGATCTCGCGCACCGAGCGCCAATAGTTCGGCGGGGGCGTGAAGCAGCCTCCGGCGTTTTGGACCGGTTCCAAGAAGACCGCGGCGACGGTCTCGGGACCTTCGCGCAAGATCGCCTCTTCGATTTGGTGGGCCTGCCAGAGACCGAAGGCCTCGAAGTCGTCGCCGTACTGCTCGGCGCGATAGAAGTTGACCGCCGGCACCTTCACGGCGCCGGGGACCAACGGCTCGAACGGCTGGCGGTAGGGCTCGAGGGACGTGATCGTGAGCGCACCCAGCGTGGTGCCGTGATAGGCGACGTCCCGACTGATGACCTTGTAGCGATCGGTGTCGCCGCGCATCTTGTGGTACTGACGCGCGAGTTTCCACGCGCTCTCGTTCGCCTCAGCGCCGCCGGTGGTGAAGAACACACGGTTGAGGTCGCCCGGCGCGAGGCTCGCGATCTTCTCGGCGAGTTCGATGGCTTTGGGGTGGGCGTAGGTCCACAGGGGGAAGAAGGCCATCGTCGTCATCTGCTCGGCCGCCGCGGCGGCGATGTCGGCGCGACCGTGCCCGAGCATGTTCGTGAAGAGTCCCGAGAGTCCGTCGAAGTACTCGGTCCCGTTGGCGTCGTAGACCCGCGTACCTTCGCCGCGCACCATGATCGGTACCTCGGACTGCTCGTCGTAGGCCCCCATACGCGACATCTGGAGCCAGAGATGGCGCCGCGCGCGCTCGGAGAAGTCGTGACTCGCGTGTCGTTCGTCCGTGAATTCAATGCCGTCGCTAATCGTTTCCAACGTCACTTGGTCCCCCATACGTATGTCTGCTTTGAAAGCTTCAAATACAGAAATGTCTCAACTTCCGTCACCCCGGGAATGCTCCGAATCGAGTCATTCAAGAGGTGGACGAGTGCGTCGTCGTCGACGGCGATGACTTCGGCGATGATGTCGAAGCTGCCTGCGGTCATGACGACGTAGTTCGCCTCATCGATCGAGGCGATCTTGTCGGCGACGAGCCGTACGTCGCCGTGCACGCGAATCCCGATGAGGGCCTCGCGCCCGTACCCGAGTTGCAGTGGATCGGTGATCGCGACGATCTGCATGACGCCGGAGTCTTTGAGGCGTTGCACGCGACGTCGCACACCCGCTTCGGACAGTCCGACCTCGGCGGCGATGGCGCCGTAGGCGCGGCGACCGTCACGCTGGAGGTGGCTGATGATCTGTCGATCGATCGTGTCGAGACCATTTGGCGCGGAGGAATTCACTTCCGGGTTCGAGCGCTCGGCGCTCTTCTTGGTCTCACGAAGTGGTTTGGTCGCTGGCATTGGTCACTCCCAGCGCAGTAACCCGAGGGCCCCCATGCTGCGGATACAGACAGTATAGGGGTCTGCGACGACGGAATGCGTCGTTTTTTTCGTTCACAGGGACTTATATCTTCGGTTTAGGTTGCGGGACCTGGGCAATCTCTGGCAGAGTGGCTCAGGGCTGCGCCCAGAGGCGCTGCGTGACACGGAGGGAATCATGCGTCGTTTGGAGAACTTTGTCGGGGGCGAGGCCGTTGCTCCCAAGAGCAAAAAGTACGTCGAACTCATCAACCCCGCGACCGGGGAGCCCTTCGCCGAGATGCCGGTCTCGAACGCCGCCGACGTCGACGCCGCCCTACAAGTGGCGAACACGGCGTTCCAGGGCTGGAGGCGCACGACGCCAGCGCAGCGCAGTCGGGCGCTTCAACAGATCGCCGACATCCTCGAGGCGCACGCCGAAGAGCTCGTCGCCGTCGAAGCCGAGAACTGCGGGAAGATAATCGCGCTCACGATGAGCGAAGAGATCCCGCCGATGATCGACCAGATCCGATTCTTCGCCGGCGCCGCCCGGCTCTTGGAGGGCCGCGGCGCCGCGGAGTACATGGAGGGCATGACCAGCTACGTCCGACGCGAGCCGATCGGTGTCTGCGGCGCGGTGACGCCGTGGAACTACCCGATGATGATGGCCGTATGGAAGTGGGCGCCGGCGATCGCGGCCGGCAACACGATGGTGTTGAAGCCGGGCGACTCGACGCCGGCCTCCACGGTGTTGATGGCCCAGCTCATGGCCGAGGTCCTGCCCCCCGGCGTCTTCAACGTCGTGTGTGGTGACCGCGACACCGGTCGGGCGCTCGTCGAGAACGCGATACCGGCGATGGTGTCGGTCACCGGATCGGTGCGCGCGGGCATGGAAGTGGCCGCGAGCGCTTCCCAGACGCTGAAGCGCGTGCACCTGGAGTTGGGCGGCAAGGCACCGGTCATCGTCTTTGACGACGTCGACATCGCCTCGGCCGTGGAGAACATCGCCGTGGCCGGCTACTTCAACGCCGGTCAGGACTGCACCGCGGCGACGCGCGTACTGGCCGGGCCCAAGGTCTACGGGGACTTCGTGGACGCGCTCGCCGAACAGGCGAGGAACACCGTCATCGGCCCGCCGGACAACGACGACGCGCTCTTCGGACCGGTCAACAACGTGAACCAGTTCCAGCGCGTCACCGGATTTCTCGCTCGCTCGCCGGGACACGCGACAGTCGCGGCCGGGGGCCATCAGGTCGGCGACGCGGGCTATTTCATCGAGCCGACGGTGGTCGCCGACCTGCACCAGGACGACGAGATGATTCAGAGTGAGATCTTCGGACCGGTCATCACGGTGCAGAAGTTCAGTGACGAGGCCGAAGCGCTCGCCTGGGCCAATGGCGTCGACTACGGGCTGGCCTCTTCGGTGTGGACCAGTGACCACGGACGGGCCATGCGCTTCACGCGGGACCTCGACTTCGGCTGTGTGTGGGTCAATACGCACATCCCGCTCGTCGCCGAGATGCCCCACGGCGGTTTCAAGCGTTCCGGCTACGGCAAGGACCTCTCGATGTACGGCTTCGAGGACTACACGCGCGTCAAGCACGTGATGCACAACATCGAGTCGTAAGTGGTCGAACAATCGACGCATCAATCGGCGAGACGTCGATCATCATGAACAGTGACCGCGGGTCGTCGCGACCCAGCGCGTGAGCGCGACGAGTGGCTACGGTGGATGGGGCCCTAAAGAGCAGAAAGGGTGATCAACGATGATCATCGGCGTACCGAAAGAGATCAAGACCGACGAGTACCGCGTGGCGCTGACGCCCGCGGGTGCGCGCGAGCTGACCGGTGCCGGTCACCGGGTCCTCATCGAACGAGGGGCGGGCGTCGGCTCCTCGATCGCCGATGCGGACTACGTGGCCAACGGTGCCACGATCGTCGATTCGGCCGACGACGTCTGGTCGGGGAGCGAACTGCTCATGAAGGTGAAGGAACCGGTCGCTGCGGAGTACCACCGACTGGGCCTCCACAAGAAGCAGGTGCTCTTCACGTACCTCCACCTCGCCGCGTCGCGCGAGTGCACCGACGCGCTGGTCGCCGCGAATAACGTCGCCATCGCCTACGAGACCGTGCGGTTGCGCGACAACTCGCTCCCGCTCCTCACCCCGATGAGCGAGGTCGCGGGTCGGATGGCGCCGCTGATGGCCGCCCATCACCTCATGCGTCCGGGCGGGGGACACGGGACGCTGATCAGCGGCGTACCCGGCGTCGCTCCGGCGAACGTCGTGGTCATCGGTGCCGGCGTCTCGGGACTCGCGGCCGCCACCATGGCAGCCGGACTGCACGCCAACGTGAAGATCCTCGATCGCAACCTCGAACGTCTTCGTCAGGTCGACATCCACTTCGACGGACGGGTGCAGACCATCGCGTCGTCGACGCTGGCGATCGAGGAGGCCTGCCTCGAGGCCGACATCGTCATCGGCGCCGTGCTCGTCGTCGGCGCCAAGGCGCCCAAGTTGGTGAGCAACGATTTGGTGGCGCGAATGCGCCCCGGCTCGGTCCTCGTCGATATCTCGGTCGACCAGGGAGGTTGCTTCGAAGCGACCCACCCGACCACGCACTCCGACCCCGTCTTCGAGGTCAACGGATCGATCTTCTACTGCGTCGCCAACATGCCGGGCGCGTTTCCGTACACGTCGACCTACGCGCTCTCGAACGCGACGTTGCCCTACGCCATGGAACTCGCGCGTCACGGTTGGCGCGAAGCCGTCGTGGCCGACGACGCGCTCGCCGAAGGTGTCAACGTGGTCGAGGGCGCCGTCACCTACGGACCCGTGGCCGAGTCCCTGGGTGTGCCCTTCAGTCCGCTACGCTCGCTCCTGTAATCGACGACGGCCCGATGGGCGTTGCGGCCGTCTCTGGATCTCTTACTTAACACCGCACGGGGGAAATAATGTCGGACGCTTCAGTCAGCCACGTCGTTCACGCCGAAACGCCCGATCCTCGGCGTTGGTTCGCGCTCGTGGTGATCGGCATCGCGCAGTTGATGGTGATCCTCGACGCCTCGATCGTCAACATCGCACTGCCGCACGCCGCGCTGCCCAAGGTGCTCGGCGGCTTGGCGATCGCTCAGAAGAACTACCAGTGGGCCATCACCGCCTACACCCTGACCTTCGGAGGCTTTCTGCTGCTCGGTGGACGAATCGGTGACTACATGGGCCGCAAGCGGTCGTTCCTCATCGGGCTGCTCGGTTTCGCCGGTGCCTCACTACTCGGTGGCTTCGCCCAGAACCAACAGTGGCTCTTCGGGGCTCGAGCCGTGCAGGGGCTCTTTGGCGCACTGCTCGCCCCGGCGGCGTTGTCGCTCATCTCGGTGACGTTCACGGACTCCAAGGAACGGGCTAAGGCCTTCGCGGTCTACGGCGCCTTGGCCGGCGTGGGCGGCGCCATCGGGCTCATCGCTGGTGGACTCTTGACGCAGTACCTCTCCTGGCGCTGGTGTCTCTTCGTCAACACCCCCATGGCCCTCATCGCCTTCACCCTCGCCGTTCCGAACGTTCGCGAATCCAAGGTCGAGGGTCATCCGCACTACGACGTCCCGGGGGCGCTCACCGCGACGGCCGGCATGCTGAGCGTCGTCTTCGGTGTCTCCCAGGCCTCGACCGACGGCTGGGGTTCGACGAGCGCGTGGCCGTATCTGGTGCTCGGTGCGTTCCTGCTCTTGGTCTTCTTCTTGATCGAGCGTCGCATCAGGGAACCGTTACTGCCGCTGCGACTCATCACCGATCGGGTGCGCGCCGGCGCGTTCCTCGCGCAACTGTTCGTCGGTCTCGGACTCTTCGGCATGTTCCTCTTCATGACGTTCTACTTTCAGAACGTCGAGCAGTACTCGGCCATCAAGACCGGACTGTTGTTCATGCCGTTCTCCGTGGGCATCATCCTGGCGGCCGGCATGACCAGTCAGTGGCTCCCCAAGGTCGGACCGCGACCGCTGGCGACCATCGGCAACCTGATGGCGGCACTCGGGTTGCTCTACCTCTCGTTCATCAAGGTCGACAGCTCCTACCTGTCGGCCGTCATGCCGGCGATGATCGTCACCAGCCTGGGACTGGGCATCGCCTTCGTGTCGATCGCCTCCACGGCGCTCTTCAACGTGCGACCGGACGACACCGGTGCCGCGTCGGCGGTACTGACGACGTCCCAACAGATCGGTGGATCCTTCGGCACGGCGATCGCCAACACCATCGTTGTCTCGAGCGGGACGGCGTTCTTGGTGGCGGCTCTGAAACATTCGCGCCCGGTATTGACGGCGAAGGCGAAGTTGTTGTTGATCGCCACGGCCCACGTCCACGGCTACGACGAATCATTCCGGTTCGGATCCCTGATGCTGTTCATCGCCGCGATCCTGTTCTTCGCACTCGTGAACATCGATAGGCACCACCTCGGGCAACACGACGAGGCGGCGCCCGAGGTCTACCCGGCCTCGACGTAGGGGCAGTGGCGACAGCCACTCTCACAACAGTTGCCGCGCGCCAGGTGCGTGGCGGCGGTCAAGACCATGAGTCCCGAGGACGGATCGCGGTACGTCGCCTCTCCGGCCCGAGTCGCCGCCTCGTGCGCTTCGATGATGGCCGCGTAGTCTGAGCGCGTCGGGTCGCAACGACTCGGATGCGGTCGAGGAACCGATGCGTTCACCAACAAAAACTAATGGTCACTCCTCGATCCGCAGGACTACCTTGCCGAACTTGCCCGGTCGGGCGAAGTAGTCGTAGGCGTCGGCGACCGCTTCGAGCGCGAAGCTCTGAGCGACCGGCACGTGCACCTCCCCCGTGCGCCAGCGCGGGACGAGCGTCTGGCTCACGCGATCGGCGACCTCAGCCTTTTCCCTGCGCGATCTCGATCGCAGCGTCGAGCCGGTCAACGTGGAACGCGAGCCCATGAACGCCCGCAGGTCGACGTCGACGCGGCTCCCGCCACCCGAGATACCGATGACCACCACTCGAGCGAACGGGTTGAGGAGATTTTGTGCGACGCTCAAGTGCGCCGCACCGATCAGTTCGAGGATCACGTCGACGCGACCGACCTCGCCGACCTGATCGAGCGTGACGGTCTCGTCGGCGCCGCACTCGCGCAACCGCTCGTGGTGCTCACTGGTTCGCGTGACGGCGATCACGTGGGCGCCGAGCGCGTGGGCGATCTGCACGGCGGCGACGCCGACGCCGCCGGTCGACCCGGAGATCAGCACCCGTTCGCCGGCGCTGAGGTGCCCCTGGGTCACGAGCGCGTCGTGGGCGGTCGTGAAGGCCTCGGGAAAGCCCCCGGCCTGATCCCAACTGACGTGATCAGGTACGAAGAGCAGGTGCTCTGCGGGGACCAGGCAGTGCGTCGCCTGCGCGCCGCCACCGACGATGGCGCAGACCCGTCGACCGAGCAGCGGTTCGTGGACGCGCTCGCCGACGGCGCTCACGACTCCGGCCAGTTCCATGCCCGGCACGTCGACGGGCCAACCCTCAGGCGCGGGGTAGTAGCCGTCACGTTGCATGAGGTCGGCTGCGTTGATCCCGGCGCCGCGAACCGCGACGACGACGTCGTTCGGACCCGGTTCCGGCGTCTCTCGCTCGTCAACCTCGAGTTTCTGTTCACGGATGACGACGCAGCGCACGCGTGCAGCCTACGACGCGCCGTCTTCCTGAGGCGACCGATAGTGTCTCGCCATGACCATTTATGACATCCCCGTTCACACCCTCGATGGTGAGCCGAGTTCGCTCGCGCCGTACGCCGGCAAGACCGTCCTCGTCGTCAACGTCGCCTCCAAATGCGGCCTGACCCCGCAGTACGAGGGGCTCGAGAAGTTGCAGAAGACCTACGAGGGTCGTGGCTTCAGCGTCGTCGGATTCCCCTCCAACCAGTTCGCCGGACAAGAGCCCGGTACGGCCGAGGAGATCCAGACGTTCTGCTCGACGACCTACGGCGTGACCTTCCCGCTGTTCGAGAAGATCGACGTCAACGGTGAGGACCAGAACCCGATCTACGCCGAATTGAAGCAGACCGCCGACGCCGAGGGCTACTCCGGTGACGTTCGCTGGAACTTCGAGAAGTTTCTGATCTCGCCCGACGGTTCGGTGCAACGCTTCGCGCCGCTGGTGACTCCGGAGGATCCGATCCTCGTGAGCGCGATCGAAGCGGCGCTGAACTAACCGAGTCCGATCGTGCGGTGTAGGCGCACGTACGTCGGCGCGAACCCGTAGCCGATCCAGTAGTTCCTCGCCCTTCGATTCGTCACGCGCCAGTTCGTCTCGACGTACGAGAAGCCGGCGTCGAACGCGTGAGAGAGCGCGGCGTCGACCATCGCCGTGCCCACGCCGAGGTAGCGATGCCCGGCGTCGACGGTGACCGCGCTCAGGTGGAGGGTGTGTTCGAAGGATCCGCGCCGATGCGGTAAGGGAAACGTGATGCACTGGGCGATGGCGAGGTCACCGAACTCGACGATGTAGTGGTGCACCTCGGGGTCCTCGAGGCTCTCCAAGAGGTCTTCACGTTTCGATGAGTGGTCAAGCCCAATCGAGAAGCTGGGACCGACGCGTTGGACCGCGTCGAGTTCGTCGTCCAGTGCCACCGCGATCTCGATGTCTTGAACGCCACCACGACGCAGCGCGTAGCCATCCGGGAATGGATGTTCGCGACGGGCGTCGAGGGCTAGGACACCGCGCATGTGCATGCGCGCGAATCCCAGTTCGTACCAGGGCTGGGTCGAGGCGAGGTCGTCGATGGTCCACACGTAGTGTTCCAGCGCCCCGTGTTCGATCCACGTCGCGCCGGCCGCGCTGTAGAGGTCGCTCAACGTGTCGGTGTTGTCGTACGAGGCGCCGTCCGGACCGATCCACACGCCGTTGCCGTAGATCTCACTCTCCAACATCGCGCCGTAGAGGTGACCGACGACGACGCCGTCGCGTTCGGCGACCCACGTCTGACCGGCCGCCGCGCGCAGTGAATCGGCCAGCAGTTGCGTCGAGATGGTCGGGTTCACCAGCGGTTGGATTCGTGCGTCGAGGGCCAGTCGATCGGCGATGTGCGTGACGACCTGGTCCACGTCGTGGGCTTCGAGGGCTCGCACGGTTGTCATACCCCGAACCCTAGATGGCTTGTGTGCCAGAGTTGCCGGGTGAGTATTGCGGCCACGTTGTTCGACATGGACGGCCTCCTGATCGACTCCGAAGTCCTGTGGCATAAGGCCGAGGTGGAGATCTTTGGCTCCCTCGGCGTCCCGCTCTCCGAGAGCGAGAACCGCTCGACCAAGGGCATCTTCGTCAGCGACGTCGTCGACGACTGGTACGCGCGCTATCCCTGGAACGGACCGAACACCGACGAGGTCGTCGAGATGCTCCTCGAGCGCGTCGGCGCACTCGTCGAATCCGATGGTCGACTCCTGCCCGGCGCGATTCGCGCGATCGAACTCACGAGTGCGCGCGGTCCGATCGCCCTCGCCAGTTCCACGCCGCTGTCGTTGATACGGCGCTCTCTCGCTCACTTCGACTTGACCGACCGATTCGCCTCGGTCAGCTCGGCCGAATCCGAGCCCTACGGCAAGCCGCACCCCGCGGTCTTCCTCAGCGCCGCGGCCTCGCTCGGCGTCGAGCCGACGCGCTGTCTGGTCTTCGAGGACGCCGCCTCCGGTGTGATCGCCGCGCGCGCCGCGAGCATGCGCGTGGTC
Source organism: Acidimicrobiales bacterium (assembly GCA_050014915.1). GTDB lineage: Bacteria > Actinomycetota > Acidimicrobiia > Acidimicrobiales > RAAP-2 > RAAP-2. The sequence continues at coordinate 11,158 of JBEKCK010000051.1, forward strand.
GCCGTCCCCTCGCCTGAAGACCGCGGCGCCGTCGAGTTCTTGTTGGCCGATCTGGTGTTGGCATCGCTCGACGAACTGTCACCGACCTGGCTCGACGAACAGTTCGCCTAGAGATCCTTCTTGAACCGATGCGCGCGTGGATGACTGAAGACGCCCACCGGGTACCGTTCGATCTCGGTCCAGCCGGTCGATGCGTAGAGCGACAGCGCCTCCGGTTGAGCCGTACCGGTCTCGAGGAAGAGCGTCACGTACCCGAGCTCCCTCGCGCCGATCTCGATCTCGTTCATCAGGGTGAGACCGACGCCACCTCGGCGCAGGTCTGGTCGAACCCAGAGTCGTTTCACTTCGGCGAAGTGGAGTTTCGGTTCGCCGATCGCGCGTAGCCCGACGCCGCCAACGAGGTGGCGTTCGAACCGCGCGACGAGGAAGAGTCCGCGTGGTGGTCGCAGCTCGTCGACGTTGAGGTGCGCGTTGTCACCGTCGCCGCCGTAGCGTTGTTGGAGTTCGTCACTCGCCGCGTACAGGATCGCGAGCGCGCCACTCGAGTCGATGGATTCGGCGTTCACGGTGACGGGAATCACGTGGACATCGTAGGGGTCGGTCAAACGGGCGTTCTTCGTTCAGTACGATGTTGTGACTCATTGAAGGAGATACGTGTTTCGCCCCGTCAGCGCTGAACTGGACTTTGTGGCCCTTGAAGAGGCCGAATTGGCTCGCTGGCGGACCAACGACGTCTTCGCTCGCTCCATGAAACACCGCGAAGGCGCCGAGCCGTGGGTCTTCTACGAAGGCCCGCCGACGGCCAACGGCGTACCCGGACTCCACCACGTCTGGGCGCGCGTCTACAAGGACCTCTTCTGTCGGTACCAGACGATGCAGGGACGTTTCGTCGCGCGACGGGCGGGCTGGGACACCCACGGCCTGCCGGTCGAGGTCCAGGTGGAACGGCAACTCGGCATCTCGGGCAAGAAGGCGATCGTCGAACAGGTTGGCATCGAGGAGTTCACGCGGTTGTGCCGCGAATCGGTGCTCACGTTCGTCGGCGACTTCGAGCGACTCACGGATCGCATCGGGTACTGGACCGACATGGAGCACGCGTACTACACGTTCCATACGGAGTACGTCGAGTCGGTCTGGTGGCACCTCCAACAGCTCTTCGAGCACGGCCTCTTATACGAGGACTTGAAGGTCATCCCGTACTGCCCGCGCTGCGGCACGGCGCTGTCGAGCCACGAACTCGGACAGCCCGAGGTCTACACCGACGAGGTCGACGAGAGCGCCTACGTCCGATTCCGACTCACGGACGCCGACGCCCACGACCTCGCCGGCGCGACGCACCTGGCGGTGTGGACGACGACGCCCTGGACGTTGCTCTCGAACGTCGCGGTCGCCGTCAACCCCGAGATCACCTACGCGCTGGTCGACGGGACCGTCGTCGCGGCCGAACTCGTCGAGTCGGTCTTCGGCGTCGGCGCCACGGCGAGCGCGACGTTCCCCGGGTCGGCGCTCGAGGGCGTTCACTACGAGCGACCGTTCACCGACGCCGCGCTGCCGGCCGACGTGGACGCCTGTTACGTCGTGCTCGCGGACTACGTGACGATCGAAGAGGGCACCGGGCTGGTGCATCAGGCACCGGCCTTCGGAGAGATTGACCGTCAGGTCGCGCGCGACCACGGTCTGCCGACGGTGAATCCGGTCGGACCGGACGGCAAGTTCACCGCCGAGATCCCCTGGCTCGAGGGCCAGGACGTCCGCGTCGCGAACCACGCCATCAACGACGAGCTTGATCGGCGCGGGTCTCTGATCCGCCGCCAGGACTACAACCACTCGCTCCCGCACTGCTGGCGATGTGGGACGGTCCTCATCTACTGGGGCAAGCCCAGTTGGTACGTCGCGACGAGCCAGTTCCGCGAGAAGCTGCTCGCCGAGAACGCGACCATCGACTGGCACCCCGAGCACATCCGCGACGGCCGTTTCGGCAACTGGTTGGACAACAACGTCGACTGGGCCCTGTCGCGCGACCGATTCTGGGGGACGCCGCTGCCCGTCTGGCGCTGTCCCGACGATCACTTCACCTGCGTCGGATCACTGGCCGAACTGTCGGCGCTCGCCGGACGCGACCTCGGCGACCTCGACCCGCATCGCCCGGGCATCGACGAGGTCGTCGTGCCGTGTCGCACGTGCGCCAAGGAGGCGCGACGCGAGGAGGCGGTCATCGACGCGTGGTTCGACGCCGGGTCCATGCCCGCGGCGCAGGTCGGCTATCCGCACGTCGAGGGGAGCGCCGAGGCCATGCAGTTCCCGGCGCAGCTCATCGTCGAGGCGATCGACCAGACGCGCGGGTGGTTCTACACGCTCCTCGCGGTGAACACGCTGGTCTTCGGGGCCACGCCGTACGAGCACGTGTTGTGCCTCGGCCTCATCGTCGACGAGAACGGCAAGAAGATGAGCAAGTCGGTCGGCAACGTGATCGACCCCTGGGAGGTATTGAACACGCGCGGCGCCGATCCACTGCGCTGGTGGATGTTCTCTCAGGGCTCGCCGTGGTCCTCCACCCGAACGAGTTTCCGCGCGATCGACGCCTCGCTGCGCGAGACGCTGGCCACGCTCTGGAACACCTTCAGTTTCTTCACGCTCTACGCCTCGATCAACAACTTCGATCCGGCCGACCCGGAGATCCCCGCGCCGACCGATCGCGCCGCGATCGACCAGTGGATCCTCTCACGACTCGAGAGCGTGACCGTGGCGGTCACGAGCGCCCTCGACGGCTACGAGCCACTCGGCGCGACGAACGCGCTGACCGAACTCATCGACGACGTGTCGAACTGGTACGTTCGACGCACCCGTCGACGCTTCTGGCGCACCGACCCGAACGCGCCGCGTTCGGACTCCCTGGCCGCGCAGGCGACGTTGTTGGACGTCCTGCGACGAGTGACGTACCTCCTCGCGCCGTTCTGTCCCTTCATCGCCGAGCGTCTCTACGCTGAACTGTTCGACGTCGCGCCGACCGACTCAGTGCACCTGAGCGACTGGCCGATCGGTGAGCCGGAGCGCCGCAACGTCGCACTCGAGGAGTCGATGGCCGTCGCGCGTCGACTGACGTCGCTCGGACGCGCGGCGCGCGCCGAGGCCGGCGTGAAGGTTCGCCAACCGCTCGCGCGAGCCCTCGTGTTCTTGCCGAACCTCTCGGCGACGCCGCCGGCCGGCGTGGTGGAGGACGAACTCAACGTCGATCACCTGGAGTACGCGACGGACCTCGCCAACGTGCTGTCCTTCGAACTGGTGCCCAATTTTCGCACCGTGGGTCCGCGACTCGGCGAGGCCGTCAAGGAGTTGAAGCCCGCCTTGGCGGCGCTGGACTCCGTCGCCGCCGCCGAGACCCTCGAATCGGGTGGTTCGCTGCGCGTCACGCTCTCCTCGGGCACGTTCGAACTGGGTGCCGAGGACATCGAACTACGGGTGAAGGGGCAAGAGGGTTACGCCGTGTCGCGCGACGGCGGTGAGGTCATCGCCCTCGACCTCACGCTCACCGACGAACTACGACGACGGGGCTTCTTGCGCGACGTCATCCGCCAGGTGCAGGACCTGCGCAAGAACTCTGGGCTCGACGTGGCCGATCGCATCGTGTTGCACGTCGCGGGCTTGGACGATCTCGCCGACGGTTTCGCGACGCTGGCGAGCGAGGTGTTGGCCGTCGAAGTGATCACCGGCTCGGGTTGGGGCGATGGCACGCCGCTGGAGCTCGACGACGAACGCGAGGCGAGGGCCTGGGTCGCGAAGGGTTAACGCGACGCGCGTGGATGGCGCGTCGATCGCTCGGACAGCTCTGACGCGCGACGTAGCCGGCCTCTTCGATCCGGTCGATGAGTCGTGTCGTGCCGCCACTCGAGTGCACGATCGCGTCGGCGATCTCGTTCATCTTCAGCCGGCCTTCGGGCGAGCGCCGCAGCTGCAACAGCACGTCGAACCAGGGGAGAGGAAGCTCACACTGGGCCTCCAACTCCAGGCCCAGCGATCGTGACAGACGGGCGTTGGTTTCGAGGAGCAGGCCGAAGAGTTGGACCTTCTCATCACCGGAGGGGCAGGAATTGGTCTGCAAACTCATGGGAAAAGTATACCATGTACTTCGCCTAACAATTATTGCTTGACAAGTAGTTGCGTAAGCAAGTATACTGGGCCAAGCACATTGAGTGCATAGAAAACACAGGAGATTCGAAATGACCAGTTCCCCACTGACCGAGGTTGCCACCAGCAACCTGCCCACCCCCGGCACCTACAACGTCGACGCGGTTCACTCGACCATTGGTTTCGTCGCCCGTCACCTCGTGGCCTCCAAGGTCCGCGGACGCTTCACCGACTTCGCCGGCGTGATCACCATCGGCGACACACCCGAGACCTCGAGCGTCGAGGCGACCGTCCAGGCCGCCAGCATCACGACCGACAACGAGATGCGCGACGCGCACCTCAAGAGCCCGGACTTCCTCGAGTACGAGACCTACCCGACACTGACGCTCAAGTCCACCAAGGTGAGCGCCAAGGGTAACGACTACGTGGTCGAGGCCGACCTCACCATCAAGGGCGTCACCAAGCCCGTCACCTTCGACCTCGAGTACCTCGGGACCGGACCCTCGATGACGCCCGGCGTCTCGGTCACCGGCTTCGAAGCCCGGGCCGAGTTCGACCGACGTGACTTCGGGATCACCTTTGGCAGCGCACTAGAGAACGGCAGCCTGGTCGTCGGCAACACGATCGTGATCGAGCTCGCCGTCGAGGCGCACCAAGCGATCTAAGTAGTCGATTCAGCAGAAACGCCGGGGACGTTGTCCCCGGCGTTTCGCTCGTTACGATGGGTCATGGCCGAAAACCAGAAGGGCAAGGGCGTCAAGTCCACGATCGGGGTCCTGGGCGCGCTGGCCTCGATCATCTCGGTCTGGTGGTTCGCCCTTCGACCGCGGCGCAAGCACCGCGACGAATAGTCGCCGGCCGACGGGGTGACGTCGCCGGCGAACGTTAGCGTTGCGTGATGGCTTCTGCGTCGTTCGCGCCGCTTCGTCACCGGAGTTTCGCCCTGTCGCTCACCTCGTCGTTCGTCTCCTCAACGGGCACCTGGATGCAGACAGTCGCCCTCGGGGTCTACCTGACCGAGACGACGCACGACGCACTGTGGCTCGGACTCTTGACGGTGTGCGCGTGGACCCCGGCGCTGATCGGCGCGCCGCTCGGCGGGGTGATCGCCGACCGGGTCGTGCGACAACGATGGATCCAGGCGAACAACCTGGTGATGACCCTGACCGCGAGCGCGCTCGCGACGGCCGCCTTGACCCATCACCTGACGCCGCAGTTGGCGTGCTACCTCGCGATCGTCGAGGGCCTCGCCAGTTCGGCGTCGTGGGCGGCGTGGCAGTCGTTATTGCCGGACCTCGTCGATCGCGACGAGGTACTCGCCGCGGTGTCTCTCTCGTCGGCGCAGTTCAACCTCGGTCGGATCATCGGTCCGCTGCTCGCCGGTGTGACGCTGGCCTTCGCCTCGCCCGGCGTCTGTTTCGCGATCAACGCCGCCTCCTTCGTGTTCGTCGTGGTGATGTTCTCCTTCGTGCGTTCGGCGACCCGGCCGAAGCCCACGACGTCACTGCGCGTGTGGTCCGAGACGAAGTACGGCGCGGTCCGGGCGTGGTCGGTCAAGGGCTGCCGCTATCCGATCATCGGTATCGGCACCGTCGCGCTGATCGCGAGCCCGTTCATCGCGCTCGTGCCGGCCATGGCCATCCAGACGTTGCACGCCGGACGGACCGGCGTCGCGTGGCTGGTCGCCGCTCAGGGCGTGGGCGCGGTGATCGGTGCGGTGACGTTGCCCGCGGTGGCGCGACGTACCTCGCGCATCGCCGTGCTGCGCGGCTCGCTCGTGACCACGGCGATCGCCCTGGCGCTCTACGGGATCGCGCAGAACATGACGCAGGCCGTCGCGGCACTGGCCCTGCTCGGTGGCGCCTACGTCGGCACATTGACCGGACTCAACACCTCGGTGCAACTGCACGCGCCGACGAGCGAACGTTCGCGAATCCTCTCGCTCTACAACCTCTCGTTGTCGATGTTCTACCCACTGGGCGCCCTCGTGCAGGCGGCTTTCGCGAGGGAGTGGGGCGTGCGCCCGGTCACCATTGTCGACGCCGCGCTGTTGGCGTTGGTGTTGGGAATCGTGACGTTGTGGCGACCGGATTTTTGGCGTGAGATCGCCGTGACCCCGAATGCCCCTCAAGTTTTGCTGGCAGACTAGCGACATGCCATTTACCGCGATTAATCCCGCCACCGAAGAGTTCATCGCCGAATTCGACGCCCACAGCGACGCCGACGTCGATCGCGCCCTGGCCCACGCCGCGAGCGCGTTCGAGGCGTGGCGCGCGACGCCCGTGGCCGAACGCGCGCAGTTGATGATCCGCGCCGCCGAGACGCTCGAGAGCGAGGTCCCGATGGTGGCCGAACTCCTGACGAGCGAGATGGGTAAGACCTTCAACGCCGCCAAGGGTGAAGTCGCCAAGTGCGCCATGACGATGCGCTACTACGCCGAGCACGCCGAAGCGATGCTGCGCGACGAGAACGTCTCCTCGAGCGGATCGCGCAGCGGCATCCGCTTCGACCCGATCGGGGCCGTCCTGGCGGTCATGCCATGGAACTATCCGCTCTGGCAGTTCATCCGCGTCGCCGCGCCGACCGTCATGGCGGGCAACGTGATGGTCCTGAAGCACGCCTCGAACGTCCCGGGTTGTGCGAAATTCATCGAAGACCTCTTCACGCGATCGGGCTTCCCCAAGGGCGTCGTTACGACGCTCTTCGTGAGTCACGACCAGATACCGACCATCATCGCGGACCCGCGCGTCGCCGCGGTCACGCTCACGGGTTCGGACCGCGCCGGGCGATCGGTCGCCGAGGTCGCGGGACAGCACCTGAAGAAGTCCGTGCTCGAACTGGGCGGATCGGACCCGTTCATCGTCGCGAGTTCGGCCGACATGGACAAGACGGTCCCGCTGGCGGTCACCGCGCGCGTCCAGAACAACGGGCAGTCCTGCATCGCCTCCAAGCGCTTCATCGTCGTGCGCGAGCGCGCCCAGGAGTTCCTCGACCGCTTCGTCGCGGCGATGGCCGCGGTGCCGACGGGTGATCCCATGGACCCCGCGACGGTGCTCGGACCGGTCGTGAGTCGCGCCCAGCTCGACGAGTTGACCGCGCAGGTCGCGGACTCGGTCGCCAAGGGCGCCGTGGCCCGAACCGGAGGGGCCCCGCTCGAGCGGCGCGGCTACTACTTCCCCGCGACGGTGTTGACCGACGTGCCGGTCGATTCGCGCGCCGGCCGCGAAGAGCTCTTCGGTCCGGTGGCCGTCGTCGAGGTCGTCGACGACCTCGACGCCGCGATCGCCTTCGCCAACGCCACGCCGTGGGGACTGGGCGGTGCGATTCACGCGACCGACCAGAAGGAGATCGACGCCGCCATCGCCGGACTCGACGTCGGCATGGTCTTCGCCAACTCGATCGTCGCCTCGATGCCCGAGCTGCCCTTCGGCGGGACCAAGGAGTCCGGCTTCGGTCGCGAACTGGGCGAGTACGGCGTGCGCGAGTTCACGAACGTCAAGACCTTCTACGTGGCGTGAGCCAGTACTACTTCGACCACGCGGCGTCGGCGCCGCGGCGCGACGAGGTCGCCGACGCCATGGCGCCGTGGACGCGCGGCGTCGTCGGTAATCCCTCCGGCAGCCACAGGGCGGCACGCGACGCGCGTCGCGCGGTCGAGGAGGCCCGCGACGAGGTCGCCGCGTTCCTCGGCGCCAAGCCGGGCGGGGTCATCTTCACCGGGGGCGGCACCGAGTCCTGTGACCTCGCCATCGCCGGCGTGACCGGTCACCACCGTCGCTCGCACGAGACCAGTGAGATCCTGATCAGTCGCATCGAGCATCACGCCGTCACCGACGCCGCGGAGAAGATGGCCCGCGACCACGACGACGTACGCGTCGGGTACATCGACGTCGACGGCGACGGCGTCGTGGACCTCGACTCACTGATGTCACTGCTCAGCGACGACACCGCGATCGTGAGCGTCATGGCGGCCAACAACGAGACCGGCGTGCGACAGCCGCTCGACGGCGTGAGCGCCCTGGCGAAGTCGATCATCCCGGGTGGCGTCCTCACGCACACCGACGCCATCGCCGCGGCGTCGTGGGTGCACATGGCGAACATGACCGCCACCATCGACATGATCTCTATCTGCGCACACAAGATCGGCGGGCCGGTGAACTCCGGCGCGCTGATCCTGCGTCGCGACATCGCGCTGGAGGCGGTCATCCCCGGTGGGGGACAGGAACGAGGTCGTCGTGGCGGCACGGTCGACGTCGCCGCGGCGGTAGGACTCGCCGCGGCGGTGCGTCTCACGATGAAGGAGCTCACCGAGGTGAGCGACCGGGTATTGGACCTCCAGGAGAGACTCGTGGCCGCGGTCAGCCTGATCCCCGGATGCCGGGTGACCGGTCTCGCGGCGCTGCGCGTGCCCGGGACCGTGCACCTCACGTTCGAGGACCTCGCGAGCGACGAGCTGCTGTTCCTGTTGGACCAGGAGGGCGTGTGCGCGTCGGCGGCCGCGAGCTGCTCGAGTGGCGCCGCCAGCCCCAGTCACGTGCTGGCCGCGATGGGCGTGTCGCCCGAGCGCGCGCGCGGTTCGCTACGCCTCTCGATGGGGGCCGAGACGACCGACGAGGACGTCGACGCCGTCATCGCGATTCTCTCGGGCGTCGTCTACCGACTGCGCGCGCAGGCATAGGTCACACGGCGGCTGGCAGACTAGGACGGTGAAAGTCCTAGTCGCCATGAGTGGGGGCGTCGATTCGTCGGTCGCCGCCGGTCTGTTGCTCGAGCAGGGTCACGACGTTGTCGGCGCCACCTTGAAGCTCTGGGGCGGGGTCTCGGACTCGGGATGTTGCTCGGTCGCGGACGTCGACGACGCGCGTCGCGTCGCCCAGATGCTTGGCATCGACCACCACGTCTTCAACTACACCGAGGAGTTCGAGCGTCACGTCGTCACGCCCTTCGTCGAGGCCTACGCCGCGGGACGTTCGCCCAACCCCTGCATCGAGTGCAACCGTCACATCAAGTTCGACCTGCTGTTCGATCGCGCGCGCCGACTGGGTTTCGACGCCGTCGCGACCGGTCACCACGCCCAGGTGCTGGCGCGCGACGGGGTCCACTTCCTGGTGCGCGGTGCCGACGACCAGAAGGACCAGAGCTACGTGCTCGGCTACCTGGGCGAGGACCGTCTGGCCACGCTGCTACTGCCGATCGGCGCCATGGAAAAGCGTGAGGTCCGCCGTCACGCCGAGCGATTGGGGCTGCGTACCTGGGACAAGCCCGACAGTCAGGACGTCTGTTTCATCGAGGCCTCCAAGGGGCGCTCGGTCTTCCTTCGTCAGCGCATCGACCTGACGCCGGCCACGATCGTCGACCGCTCGAGCGGCGAGGAGATCGGCGTGACGCAGGGCGCCGAGCTGATGACCGTCGGTCAGCGTCGCGGCGTCTTGCCCGCCCGAGACGGCGAGCGCCGCTTCGTCGCGAAGGTCGACCTCGACGCACGCCGCGTGGAGGTCGGACGGCTCGAGGACATCCTCATCGACGAGATTGCCCTCGACGAGTCCTCGCTGACGTTCTCCCACGACGAGCTCGTGGACGGTTCCGCGGTGCTGGCCCAGTGGAGCGCGCACGGGGTCGCGACGAGCGCGACGCTGCGCCGCGATTCGCGCTGGCGTCTCGAACTGGACGTGCCGGCGCGCCCGGTGGCCGCCGGCCAGTCCGTCGTCTTTTACTCCGTGAGTGAGCCCGCGATCGTCGAAGGTGCCGCGATCGTCGCAGCGTCGTGAAGCCGGCCGAGCGCGCCGCGCGACTGCGCGTCGAGATCGCCGCGCACAACGAGGCGTACCACGTGCACGACGCGCCGACGATCCCCGACGCCGACTACGACGCGCTGGTTCGTGAACTACGCGCCCTCGAGGCCGAACATCCGGAACTGAACGTCGAGGATTCCGTCTCGCACAAGGTCGGCGCGCCGCCCTCGACGGTGTTCACGCCGGTCACGCACGCCGAGCCGATGCTGAGCCTCGACAACGTCTTCGACGTCGAGGAGCTGCGCGCGTGGAGCGAGCGCGCCGCCAAGGCGTTGGACGTGTCGTCAGAAGCAGTGGTCTTCGTCGTCGAGCCCAAGATCGACGGCCTGGCGTTGTCGATCGAATACGTCGACGGCGTGCTCAGGCGCGCCGCGACGCGCGGTGACGGTCGAGTCGGTGAGGACGTCACCGAGAACGTGCGCCAGATCTCGAACGTGCCGCGGAGACTGTCCGGCAGCGTCCGCGCGCGCGTCGAGGTTCGCGGCGAGGTCTTCCTGGCGAAGTCGGACTTCGTCGAGATGAACCATCGCCAACGCGAGGCCGGTCAAAAGGAGTTCGCCAACCCGCGCAACGCCGCCGCGGGCAGTCTGCGTCAGAAGGACCCGTCGATCACCGCCAGTCGTCCCCTGTCGTTCCTGTCGTATCAACTCGTCGAACTGGGTGGTGCCTCGTCGTTCACCCGCTACGTCGAGACGATCGCGCAGCTCGCCGAGTGGGGCTTCCTCACCGCGCACGAGACCACGACCGAAGTGGGCGCGACGGCCATGATCGCTCGCAGCGACTGGTTCGAAGAGCATCGACACGAACTGCGCTACCAGATCGACGGGATCGTGGTGAAGATCGACGATCTGGCGCAACGGGCGCTACTGGGCTTCACGAGTCGCGCGCCGCGCTGGGCCATAGCGCGAAAGCTCCCGCCCGAGGAGCGAACGACGAGGCTGCTCAACATCGAAGTCTCGGTCGGTCGCACCGGTCGGGTCACGCCCTTCGCCGTGCTCGAGCCGGTCGTCGTCGCCGGTTCCACGGTCTCCATGGCGACGCTGCACAATCAGGACCAGGTGAAGGTGAAGGACGTGCGCCCCGGTGACCTCGTGATCGTGCGCAAGGCCGGCGACGTGATCCCCGAAGTGGTGAGCGCGGTGAGTGAACCGGGCCGCCGACGAAAGCCCCCGTGGAAGTTCCCGACAACGTGCCCCGACTGTGGAAGTGTCCTCGAGCGCGTGGGCGACGAGAGCGACACGTACTGCGTCAATCCGGCCTGTCCTGCCCAACAGCTCCAACAGATCGTGCACTTCGCGTCGCGAGGTGCGTTGGACATCGAGGGCCTCGGTGAACAGCGCGTCGCCCAACTGCTCAATGTCGGACTCATCAGTGACGTGGCCGATCTGTTCTCACTACGGGTGGGTGACCTCGCGGTGCTCGAGGGCCTGGGGGACCTCTCGGCGACGTCACTGGTGAACGCGATCGAGGGTGCCAAGGCGATGCCGCTCAGTCGACTGCTCGTCGCGTTGGGCATCCGTCACGTCGGTCCGGTCGCCGCGCGCGAACTGGCCAACGCCTTTCACACCTATCAGGCGCTCGAGACGGCCACACTGGAGGCGCTCGCCTCCGTTGCCGGCGTCGGTCCGGTGATCGCGGCGTCGGTCGCCGCGTACCTCGCCGAGGACGAGAACCGCGACCGGGCCCGACGCTTCGAAGCCGACGGCCTCTCGATGGTCGAGCCGCGCGTGGTCTCGTCGCTCGCACAGACCTTGGTCGAGCGCGCCGTCGTGGTGACCGGTTCGGTCGAGGGCTACACGCGTGACGGTGCCGAGGAGGCAATCGTCGCACGCGGCGGCACGTCACCGGGATCGGTCTCGAAGAAGACGTACTGCGTCGTCGTCGGTGAGGCACCCGGCGCGTCGAAGGTCTCAAAGGCGCGCGACCTCGCCATCCCCATGGTCCCGGCGAGTGAGTTCGACACACTCCTCGAAACCGGATCGTGGCGCACCGTGCTCGCCTGAGCCCAAATCGGTAGGGTTACTAGGGACTATGCCGCCGCCGACCTACGCCACCGGACACATCCTGGTCAACCGCTACCAGATCCAACAGCTCCTGGGCGTGGGCGACACCGCCGAGGTGTACCTGGCCGAGGACCGGTCGCTCCAGCGCTCGGTCGTGGTGAAAGTGCTGTTGCCACGTCTCGCCGGACACGAGGACGTGCGTCGCGCGTTCCGCGAACGAATCATCAAGGCCGCCACGCTGAGCCACTCGCACCTCGCGCGGGTCTTCGACGGCGGTCAGGAGTCTGGTTCGATCTTCATGATCTGTGAGTACCTCAGCGGCGGATCACTCGAGGACGTGCTCGCGAGCGGACGGACGTTGAGCGTGGACGACGGCGCGCGCCTCGGTCGCGATGTCGGGAGTGCGCTGGCCTACGTCCACGAGAACGGCATGGTCCACGGCGCGCTCTCCCCGTCGAAACTGTTGCTGGACGACGAGGGACACGTGCGCGTGAGTGACATCGCGCTCGCCGGCATCGGCAAGGAGTACCGCGAACGCGTGACGCTCGACGACGTGCGCTTCCTCAGTCCCGAACAGGCGATCGGGGACCCGGCCAATCCCCGCAGCGACGTCTACGCCCTGGCCCTGATCCTCTACGAGGCCGTGACCGGGATCACGCCGTTCGATGGCGTGACGCCGGAGGCGGTGCTGCGCGCGCGCATCAACGCGACGCTGCCGATGCGCCCGGAACTCGGCTCGCTCGACATGGTGCTAGCCCAAGCCGCGGTGCCGGATCCGCTGCAGCGACTCGACGCCGAACAGTTCGCCAGTCGCCTCGGTGCGGTGGTGAGCGACTTTGCCCCGTTGGTGATCCCACCCATCGGGGGAGAGATCCCGCTGCTGAGTCAGTACCGGCCATCGGAGCCGCGCAACTCCATCGGTTTCCGACCGCCGTCGCCCGACCAGATCACCGGCGCCACCGCGGTGGTCTCCTCGCTCGGGCGCGCCGGCGCGCCACGGCACGCCCGACCGCCCGACGAGTGGGTGACGACCGGCGCGACCTCGGGTCGCGGCCGGATCGGTCGTGACGAGTTCGACGACCGGGACTACGCCCGCCTGCCTGGCTCTCGTCGATTGGTCTTCTTGGTCGCGGCGCTGGTCCTGCTCGTCGTGGCGATCGGCGGCGGCATCGCCTGGAAGGTCGGGCTGTTCACGACCGACAACTCGGTGCCGAACTTCGTGGGCGTGAACCTGGGCGAGTACCAGAACGCCGCGTTCACGTCCAACGCCGGGATCGTGAGTCTTCGCACGACGATGAAGAGCGACGGCTTCGTCGTCGCCATCAAGCACGCATACTCCGCCAGCGTGGCGAGCGGCACGATCATCTCGCAGTCCCCGATCTACAACACCGAGGCCAAGAGCGGCGCGGTGATCACGGTGACGGTCTCGGACGGCGTGCAGACCGTGCGGCTGCCCGCCCTCGTCGGCGAGACCTGCAACACCGCGAGACCCAAGCTCGTCCGCCTGCACCTCGTCGTGCAGTGCCCGGCGAACAAGATGATCGCCAGCAACACGGTGGCGTCCGGGCTCATCGCTCGCGTCGTCAACACCCACGGCCGCGCGATCACCACGGCGGCCCTGCACTCGACGGTCGTGCTCGAACGAAGCTCGGGACCGGTCGCGTCGACCACGACGACCACGCTCGTGACGTCCACCACCACGACCGTCCCGACTGCCACCCTGGTCGCGGTGCCCAACGTCGTTGGCATGAACGAATCCCAGACCGACGCCGCGATGAAGGCGGCCGATCTGTACTACTCGACGACCGGTCCCGGGGCCTCGGCGACGAATCCCACCTGGACCAAGGTCGTGTCGGAGGACCCGGTCGCCGGCACGATGGTGAAGAAGCTCTCGTCGGTGTTGTTGCACGTCACTAAATGAGTCCGGGCTGTGACCTCTGCGAAGCGGCCGTCGTCACCACGCGGTACTTCGCCGATGACGTCTGCTGGATCGCCGACTGTGAGATCTGCCTCGTGCCCATGGTCGTGTGGATCGAGCACGACGCCACGCCGCCCGACGAGGTCCTCGAGCACCTTCGTTCGGCGCTGACGACCGTCGCCGACAAGGAGTTCGGTGAGGGCAACTGGTCCTACGACGACCACATGCGCAACATCCCCGACCACTACCACGCGCACGGCCGCCCGCCCTACTTCTGGCGCCGCGGCCGCGCCCTGTAGCCGCGGCCGGCCTCGTACAATCGTTTCAAACCATTTCAAAGGGGTCACCATGGGTGCGCTGGACGGTCGCGTAGCAATCATCACCGGAGCCGGTCGCGGCATCGGGCGAGAGCACGCGCTGCTCTTCGCCCACGAGGGTGCCAAGGTTGTCGTGAACGACCTCGGTGGAGCGTTGGACGGATCGAGTCAGGCCGCGTCGCCGGCCGAAGAGGTCGTCGCCGAGATCAAGGCCATGGGTGGCGAGGCCGTCGCGAATCACGACAACGTCGCCGACTGGGAGGGCGGCCAACGCCTGGTGCAGTGCGCGCTCGACACCTACGGCACGTTGCACGTGCTGGTCAACAACGCCGGGATCCTGCGCGACCGCGTGCTGGTGAACCTGAGCGAAGAGGACTGGGACTCGGTCATCAACGTCCACCTAAAGGGCCACTTCGTCCCCTCGCGCCACGCCGCGAACTACTGGCGCGAGGAGGCCAAGGCCGGTAACCCCGTCAAGGCCGCCATCATCAATACGTCCTCGACGTCGGGCCTGCTCGGCAACATCGGCCAGTCGAACTACGGCGCCGCGAAGGCCGGCATCGCCGCGTTCACGGTCATCATCGCCGAAGAGCTCGGCCGCTACGGCGTGCGCGCGAACGCGATCGCGCCCGCGGCGCGCACCCGCATGACCGAATCGACACCCGGTCTCTCGGACCATGTCGTCGCGCCGTCGGACGCGTCGGTCTTCGACACCTGGGACCCGGCCAACATCTCGCCGCTGGTGGCGAGCCTGGCGATGGAGGACTGCGACATCACCGGTGAGGTCTTCTTCGTGCAGGGCGGCACGGTGCGAAGGTTCCAGAACTGGACGATGACGTCGACGCTCGAGAAGAACGACCGCTGGTCGGTCGCCGAGCTCGCCGCGCAACTGCCTACCTTGTTGCAGTGAGCGATCAGCGCCGAGGGGCGCACGTCGATCGCGAGGACGCCGACGGTCTGCTCAACGCGCGCACCGATCCCGCGTCGGGCGCCTTCGGCACCCTCGGCACCGAGGCCGGGAGCGACCTCAATTGGTTCGCCCTGTTGCGCTACCGGGTCCAGGCCCGCGCCGAGGGCTCTTCGCGCTACCAGTGGTGGGTCCTGTGGTCGCTCCTGGCCGGTCTCTTCGCGCTGAACTTCACCTTCACCGTGTTCATCGTCGCGCTGCCGACCGTCGCGACACAGTTCCACACGAGTGTCACGGTTCTGACGTGGACAATGGTCGGACCGTTGCTCGCCTACGGGCTCGCCGCGCCGATCCTCGGCAAGACCGGCGACATCTACGGACACCGTCGTCTCTACCTCTTCGGCCTCCTGGGCGCGATGGTCTCGGCCCTGTTGACCGCGCTCGCGCACAACGTGGACATGTTGTTGTTCGCGCGCACGCTCGACGGCGTGCAGGGCGCCGCGACGGGCACCGCGTCGGGGGCGCTCATCAACTCGGTCTTCTCGCGCGAGGAGCGGGTGAAGGCGATGGGGTGGTGGAGCCTGGTGGGCGCCGGGGGACCGGTCATCGGCGTCTCACTCGGCGCCCCGGTTATCGCGGCCTTCGGGTGGCGCGCGCTGTTCTGGTTCCAGTTGGTGCTCATCGTCGTCGCCTTCGGCGTGGTCTCGATCGTGATGCCGAAGCGTCGGGGACTCGATCACGAGGAGGCGGCGCAGAAGACGCGGGCGCGGCGCGAGTTCAAGGAGATGGACTGGATCGGCAGTTGGTCGCTCTCCGTCGCCGTCACCGCGGTGATGCTCGGACTCTCGATCGGTCCGAGCGTGGGCTGGACGAGCGTGTGGTGTCTGGGCACCTTCGTGCTCTCGATGGTGATGACTGCGGCCTTCGTCCATCGGATACGCACGGCCGAACACCCGCTGATCCCGGCTGAGTACTTCCACCGGAGAAACTTCGTGATGCCGATGGTGCTGCGCGCGGCGGCGAACTTCGCGTACTTCGGCGCGTTCTTCCTCTTCCCGCTCCTGATGGAACAGGGGTACGGCTACTCGATCCCGCACGTCGGCGCGCTGGCGATCGCCCGACCCATCACGTTCGCGCTCTGTTCACCGATCGCCGGGTACGTCGCCGTCCGCATCGGCGAGCGCGTGAGCGCGATCGCCGGCGCCACGTTCCTGACGGCGTCCCTGGCGCTCTTCGCGCTGCTGCAGCCCAGTTCGAGCACGTGGATCGTCGCCATCGCGCTCGCCCTGTCGGGACTCGGGATGGGGGTGGCGATGCCCTCGTCGAGTTCGGTCATGGCCAATGAGGTGAAGACCAACGAGTTCGGTGTCATGTCGGCCGCGCAGATGCTCGCGATGCAGGTCGGCGAGGTCGCCGGCATCCAGGTCCTCGAGACCGTGCAACAGGCGATGGTCCGTCGTCACGGACTGCTCCACGCGAAACCGGGTCCGGCGTTGCTCGAGACGTTCCACCTGCCGTTCCTCATCGGCGCGTGCGTCGGTGCGCTCGGACTGCTCTCGTCGCTCTTCATCAGGTCCATCCCGCGCGAACGCTCGAAGAGGCAACTCGTAGACGACCGGTAGGGTATGGACCTATGAACGACGACGTTATGCCCGGCTGTGAACCGTTTTCCTCTCGCGGAAGCTCGATGGGAGTGCTCGTGCTGCACGGATTCACCGGCAATCCGTACTCGATGCGTCCGCTCGCCGAACGCTGCGCCGAGGTCGGTTACAGCGTCGAGTTACCTCGACTGCCCGGTCACGGCACGACGTTGGAGGACCTCGTGCAGTACCGTTGGCCCGACTTCGTCGAGGTCGCGTTGGCCAGTTACGACGACCTGGCCGAACGCTGCGACAAGGTCGCCGTCATCGGACTCTCGGTCGGCGGGGGCCTCACGGCCCTGATCGCCGAGGAGCGCCGCCCCGCGGGGTGCGTCTTCATAAATCCGATGTTCAAGGGTCCCGGGGCCGAACTGGAGCAGGGTCTGCGCGACCTGATCGACGCCGGTCTCGAGATCATGGAGACCGGCCCCGGTTCCGACATCAAGAAGGAGGATACGACCGAGGCGAAGTACGAAGGATGGCCGCTTCGCGCGTTGCAGAGCGTGATCGACGGCGTCGAAGTCGTCGACGCGAACCTGTCATCGATCACCGCACCGAGCCTGTTGCTCTCGAGTCGCGAGGACCACACGGTGGCGCCGGACAACGGCGACGAGATCGTCGAGAAGTCCTCGGGTCCGGTCGAGCGGATCTGGCTCGAAGAGTCGTACCACATCGCGACCCTGGACTACGACCAGGAGCTCGTGGAGCGCTCGACGCTCGAGTTCCTCGCGAAGGTACTGGGGTAATGGCGGGTCTTCGCCGCGAGGACGTCGCACACGTCGCCAAGTTGGCGCGCCTGACCATGAGCGAGAGCGAACTCGACAAGTTCACCGTCCAGCTCGGCCAGGTCCTCGATCACGCCAGCGACATGAACGCGCTCGACCTCGACGGCGTCGTCGCGACGGCGCACCCGTTCGGACTGATCAACGTGGTTCGCGCCGATGACGTACGGCCGTGCCTCGATCACGACGCGGTGATGTCGATGGCGCCCGACGCCCAGGACGGCCGCTTCGCCGTGCCGCGGATCCTCGGGGAGGCCCCGTGAGGAGCGTTCGTGACACCGCGCGAGACGTGCAGAACGGCGACGAGAGTGCGCTGTCGGTCGTCGAGGAATCGCTCGCGCAGATTCGTGCGCGCAACGAGGAGCTCCACGTCTTCCTCTACGTCGACGAGGACGGTGCGCGCGCCGCGGCGAACGCACTGGACGAACGGATCGCCCGGGGCGAGACCGTCGGCGCGCTCGCCGGCGTGCCGGTGGCGCTGAAGGACAACCTGTGCCAGACGGGTATCCCGACCACCTGTTCGTCGAAGATCCTCGAGGGTTGGCGTCCGCCCTACAACGCGACGGTCGTCGACCGACTCCTCGGTGCCGGCGCGGTTCCCGTCGGCAAGACGAACCTGGACGAGTTCGCGATGGGTTCTTCGACCGAGAACTCGGCCTTCGGCCCGACCCGCAACCCGCTCTGCACGTCGAGGGTCCCCGGCGGCTCCTCGGGCGGTTCGGCCGCGGCGGTCGCCGCCGACATGGCGCCGCTCGCCCTGGGCAGCGACACCGG
>JBEKCK010000052.1:0-14496 GCA_050014915.1 Acidimicrobiales bacterium
CCGGTGGGCGCCGGGATCCGGTCGATGACCGCGCGAAGCAGTTCCGGCACTCCTTCGCCGGTCTTGGCCGAGATCTGCAGGACCTGCTCGCCCGGTATGCCGAGGACCCGCTCCAACTCTTCGATGCAGCGCTCGGGGTCGGCCGCGGGTAGGTCGATCTTGTTCAAGACGGCGATGATCTCGAGGTTGTGCTCGATCGCCTGGTAGCAGTTGGCCAGCGTCTGGGCTTGAATTCCCTGGCTGGAGTCGACGAGGAGCACGGCCCCCTCGCACGCGGCCAGGGACCGCGACACCTCGTAGCCGAAGTCGACGTGGCCGGGGGTGTCGATCAGTTGGATGATGTAATCCTCGAATCCGACCCGTACGTTCTGCGCCTTGATGGTGATGCCGCGTTCGCGTTCGATGTCCATGGAGTCGAGATACTGCGCGCGCATGAGGCGCGGGTCGACGGCGCCGGTGATCTCCAGGATCCGGTCCGACAACGTGGACTTACCGTGATCGATGTGCGCGATGATGCTGATGGTGCGGATTTTGGCGGAATCGACGGTCGTTGAAGGAGCAGCCACGGTTTCCCAAGGCTACCGGCCTTCTCGCACATTCCTTTGCGGAGAGGCGCTCAGAAAAGCCCTGCTATCCTTAACAAGCCCGCTGGACGCAAAGTCCGTGCACGAAGAACGAGGATTTCCGTGGCAAACATCAAGAGTCAGATCAAGCGCAACAAGCAGAACGTGGTCGCGCGCGATCGCAACAAGGCCGTCAAGTCCGAAGTCCGCACCCGCGTGAAGAACGCCGTCGCCGCCGTGGGCACCGAGGACGAAGAGGCCGCCCTGCGCATGGCCATCAAGCGGATCGACAAGGCCGCCACCAAGAAGATCATCCACAAGAACCAGGCCGCCAACAAGAAGAGCGGACTGATGAAGCGCATCGCCATGCTGAAGGAAGACGCGTAAACCTTCGCGATACGACCTAGCGGCGCCGCGCACCCTGGGTCATCTTGGCCAACCGGGCCACCAGGATCTCCACGACGGTCAGTTCCGTCACGTCCATGTCGGTGTTGAGGTCCTTGCCGCCGTAACTGACGCCGCCCTTCAGGGCGACGTCGGCGTCGGCGATCCAATGCACGGCCGTCGAGATCCTGTCGGGGCCGAGTCGCTGGGACATCTGCCAGGCCTTGGTCGCGGGGAAGCCCTTGACGCCTAACAGCACGCCGGCTTCGTCGCCCGAGCGGACGCCGCTTCCCTCGAGTTTGGCCATGCGCAGGTAGTGACGCTGCAGGATGTTGACGATCTGCAGTCCGGCGCGACCCTTGGAGTCGAGCATCCGGCGCGCCACGACGATCGCCTTCGTGGCGTCACCCCCGTCGATCGCGTCGGTGAGGTCCCACTCCGGGACGTCGCCGGCGTCACCGAGGTACGGCTCGACGTGCGCGAACGTGAGCGGCGCGGTGCCGTAGATCGTCTGGAGCGTCCGCGCGAGCGCGTCGACGCGGGCCACGTCGTCGCCCAACTGATCGGTGATCTTGATCGCCGTGCCGTGTTCGACGTTCACGCGGTACTCGGCCAGTTTGGCCTCCACGAACGTGACGCGGTCGGCCGTGCGCGAACCGACGTTCACCTCCACCACAGAGGCCGCGCCCTTGACGAGTTTGTTGGCCTTCGTGCCCACGACCGCGAGGACCAAGGTGACGTCCGGCGCCGGGTCGCTCATCCAGGCGAGTACGTCGGCGACCTCGTCGGCGACCAGCGACTGGGCGTCGCGCACGACGACGACGCGACGATCGACCAGGAACGGCGGCGTGTTGAGCGCTTCCATGACCAGAGGCGTCACCGGCTCTCCCCCAATTGAGGTCACGTCCTTCGCGGTGAAGTCCTGGAGGGCGAAACTGGGATCGAGTTCGCCCAGGGCCTCGGCGATCACGTTGTGCACGGCGTCGTAGACCATGGTCGCGTCGGTGCCCACGACGCACACGCTCGAGTTCACGTTCGGTCCTCTTCGAGCAGTCGCGCGATCACGTCGCGCACCCGAACGGTTCCCTGGACGTCATGAACCCGAACGATACGACAACCGGCCGCGATGCCGAGCGCCGTCGCCGCCAACGATGGTTCGCGGCGATCGACGACCGGCAGGTCGAACATCGCGCCGAGGAAGGTCTTGTTCGAGGCCGAGAGCAGGAGCGGCGCGCCGAGTCCAGCGAGGCGCTCGGAGTCGCGCAGCAATTGCAGTGACTGCGCGGCCGTCTTGCCAAGATCGAGTCCGGCGTCGACCACGATGCGGTCTTTCGCGATTCCGGCGTCGAGCGCCCATTGACGCCGCTCGACCAGGAACGCAGACACGGTTGCGGTGACGTCGTCGTAGTGCGGGTCGGGGTCGGCCACGCGAGGGCGCAGGCGGATGTGCGTGGCGACCACCGTCGCTCCGGCCACCGCGGCGACAGGAAGATACTCATCGTCGGCGAAGCCGCTGATGTCATTGCCGATGCAGGCGCCCTCGGCGAACGCCGCCCGGGCGACGGCGGCGCGCCAGGTGTCAATACTTATTGGAAGGTCGAATCGTCGGACGAGTTCGGTAACGACCGGCACGACGCGCTCGAGCTCTTCGGCTTCGTCGACGTCGTCGCCCGGACCGGCCTTCACTCCCCCGATGTCCAAGAGGTCCGCGCCTTCGGCAATCAGCCGCTCGGCGCGTTTGAAGAGATCGTCGAGGTCGAACGTCGCGGCCGGCTCGTAGAAGGAGTCCGTGGTGCGATTGAGGATCCCCATGACGAGCGCGCGCGAGGTGAGATCGTGCGTGGTCGCACCAAGAGTGAGTGAAATCGGTGCTGGTGGTTGAAAGACCCGCACTAGTAGAGGCGGCTGGCGAGTTTTCGCCGGTACGACACGTAGCGCGGATCCTCGGGTCCGAGGGCGTCGAGGATCTCCAGCAGGGAGTCCTTGGCACTCGGCACGCTTGAGGACTGCTCGAGCAAGTGGTCCAGGGTCAGGTCGAGGTCGCCGTCGAGGGAGACGCCACTGCGTTGCAGTCGAACGCGTGCCAGGATCGTCTTGGCGGCCACGACGCTCTCAAACGGCTTGAGGACCTCGTCGGCCTCGTCGAGTCGATCATCGCGACGCAGGAGATCGCCGAGCGCGACCGCGGCGTCGACGTTCGTCGCGTCCAGTTCCAGCGCGGCCCGAAGCGACGCTTCGTCACCGGCGTCCACGAGTTGGTCGAGCTTGGAGGCACCGGGTGCGAGCTTCTCCACGAACTCGCGCACCGTCGACTCCGGAAAGGCCCCGACGAAGGAGTCCACAATCTTGCCCTCATGGATCGCGAAGACGGCGGGGATCGATTGGACGTTGAATGCCTGGGCGATCTGCGGGTTGGTATCGATGTCGACCTTTGCGAGTTCCACGGCGCCGCCGGTCTCGTCGACGACCTTCTCGATGATCGGTCCGAGCGTTTTGCACGGCCCGCACCACTCGGCCCAGAGGTCCACGACGACCGGCACGGTCATCGATCGCTCCATTACGGCGGATCCAAATGTGGCGTCGGTGACGTCAGTCATGTCGGTCAGCATAACGGCGTGTTCGGATGAATAAGTGGGTCACTGAGCACTGTTAGCCTCCTCGATTATGAACAGTGTGGTTGTTGGAATTGACGAAGCAAACGTCTCGAAGTGGATGAGCGAACACGTCGACGCCGTCGCGCCACTGACGTTCGAACTCATTGCGGGCGGACGGTCGAACCTGACCTATCGCGTCGTTGACGCCGAAGGAAAGGCCTTCGCCCTCCGACGTCCACCGACCAGTCACGTACTGCCGACGGCCCACGACATGGTGCGTGAGTTCACCGTGATCTCGGCCCTCTACCCCCTCGGCGTGCCGGTAGCGCAACCACTCGGACTCTGCACCGACGAGGAGGTCAACGAACGGCCGTTCTACGTCATGGAGTTCGTGGACGGCGCGATCTTGCGCGACCGCGCCCAGGCCGAAGCGGCCTTTGACGAAGCCAGACGCGGCGTCATCGGCGATCACCTGGCCGCCACGCTCGCCCAACTCCACGACGTGGACGTCGATGCCGCCGGCCTCGGGGACCTGGCGCGCCACGACGGCTACATCGAACGCCAACTGCGTCGCTGGACCACGCAATACGAGCAGATGCACGTCGAGGGTGTGGATCACGGCGGTCTCATCGAGGCCGTCGGCGACGAACTCAAGGCGCAGATACCCGAACAGCAGCGCGTCTCGGTCGTGCACGGTGACTACCGCCTCGACAACACGGTCCTCGACGAAAAGGGCCGCGTGCGCGCGATTTTGGACTGGGAGATCTGCACCTTGGGTGATCCGATCGCCGACCTCGGACTCCTGATGGTCTACTGGGCCGAGTCCGAGGATCCAACGGCGTCTCTGCTCGGCGTCGCGCCCACGACCGCGAAGGGATTTGCAAGTCGTGATCAGGTCTTGCAGGCGTACGCGTCGCACTCGTCACTCGACCTCAGCCACGTCGCCTACTATCAAGCGTTCGGCTACTGGAAGTTGGCCTGCATCATGCAGGGGGTATTCGCTCGCTACAGCGCCGGCGCAGCAGGCGGTGATCAGGGAAGCGTCACCGAATACCCGACACATATTTTGATGCTCGCACAAAGTGCGAAGATGACATTGGAAGGGAAATGATGGACGACGAAATCTACGACCACATAATCTTCCTCGCGGACCCCGATCTCAACGAGCCGGTCCTCGTCGTGGCGCTCGAAGGCTGGATCGACGCCGGCCTCGGAGCGAGCAACGCCATCGGCACCATGCTCGACACGATCTACACCGAGGTACTGGCCACCTTCGACACCGAGTACTTCATCGACCAGCGCGCCCGTCGACCGATCGCGCGCATCGTCGACGGCATCACGACCGAACTGACCTGGCCCGAGATCCAACTGCGCTTCGGCCGCGACGGTGACGGCGCGGACATCCTCTTTCTCGTCGGTCCGGAACCGGACTTCCACTGGAGCGACTTCGTGGACGTCGTCACCGACGCCGCCGGTCGATTCGACGTTCGACTGGTCGTCGGACTCGGCGCCTTCCCCGCGCCAACACCGCACACGCGACCGGTTCGCATCATCGGCACCGCGCCGGCGACGAGCGCGAACCTGCTGACGCGCGTCGGCACGGTGTCCGGTGAACTCGAGGTGCCGGCCGGTATCAGCTCGGCACTCGAACTCGGCTTCTCCGAGGTCGACATGGAGATCGTCACGCTGTGGGCTCGCGTACCGCACTACGTGGCGTCGATGCCGTATCCGCAGGCGTCGGCGGCGTTGATCGACGGCCTGGCGAGCATCGCCGGTCTCACTCTTGATTCGGGCAGCCTCCGCGCGTCCGCCGAAGAGGCCCGCCAGCGCGTGGATGACCTCGTGACGAACAACCCCGATCACACGACGATGGTCGAACAGCTCGAAGAGGCCGCCGACGAGGTCGAGGGTGTGTCACTCAGTGAAGAACTGCCGAGCGGCGACGAGCTGGCCGCCGAACTCGAGAAGTTCCTCCGCGGTGAAGCCAGTTAGACGATTGCGTCGCGGCTAATCGGACGTGACGTCGACGTCACCCTCTTCGATCCGCAGTCCGAGTCCCAGCGCGTAACCCTCTAAGAACAGACCGCTCTCACCTTGGCGTTCGAACCGGTCGGCGATCTCGTTGAACCGTGGTGTGTGACCGACCTCTTGGAGGTGAGCGAGTTCGTGTACGAGCACGGCGTCGATCACCCACTCGGGACATTGACGCAGTCGGTTCGAGAGACGGATCTCCTTCGTCGCCGGTGAACACGACGCCCAGCGCGCCTGTTGGTTCTTCACCCAGCGCACGGAACTCGGCAGCACGCCGTCGTTGTAGCGCTCAGCGAGCTCCTTCGCACGATCCTCGAGTGACGAGTCGCCGGTGGAGTTCTGTGGTCGCTGCGTCATCAGTCGTTCCACGAGGTCGTCCACAAAGGTCGTCCGTTCGCGTCCCTTGATGCGCGCCGGAATCAGTACGACGATGCGACTCCCCGACCAGTGCGCCGTGCCGGTCTTCTTTCGCCGCGTGGAGGCGCGGATCTCGACTTCGGGACGATCGAAGCGTGGCGGTTCGATCGTGATCGTCGTGTCGGAGTCCTTGTCGGAGTGTTTGCCCATCAGACGATGATGTTCACCAGTCGAGGTGGTCGCGAGACGATCCGCTGGGGCGTCACACCAGCGAGGACGGCGCTGACCGCCGCGTCCTCCAACGCCTCGGTGGCGGCATCGGCCATCGAGATGTCCGGTGGGACCTCCAGGCGCGCGCGCACTTTGCCGTTGACCTGCACGACCATCGTCACCTTGGCGCGCCTCACCAACTCGGGATCGGCGACCGGCCACGGTTGCACGTGGACGCTCTTCTCGCCCGGGTGACGTTCCTCCCAGATCTCGGCCGTGATGTGTGGGGCCATCGGCGCCAACAGCTTTACCAACACGTCGATCGACTCATCCAGGGTGGCGCGCTCGGCACCGTGGTCGCTCCGGGCCCACTTGGAGATCGCGTTCAAGAGCTCCATCAGTGCCGCGACCGCGGTGTTGTGACCCCAGTGCTCGAGGTCGTAGGTGACCTTGTCGATCGTGCGGTTGACGGTGCGCCGGACCTCGACGTCGCTCTCGTCCACGCCCTCGTGGAAGTTGACCTCGTGGTACTGACTGAGTCGATAGAGGCGGTCGAGGAACCGGCCGCAGCCCTCGATGATCTCGTCGGTCTGATCGGTCCAGTCGAAGTCGTCGGCCGGCGGACCGGCGAAGAGGTGGAAGAGTCGCAGCCCGTCGGCCCCCACGGTCTCGTAGTACTCCTCGGGCGCGACGAGATTGCCCTTGGACTTGGACATTTTCGAACCGGTGAGTCGGATCATGCCCTGGGAGAACTGTCGGGTGAACGGTTCTCGCGGTAGACCCGGAGAGAGTCCGATGTCGATCATGGCCTTCACGTAGAAACGCGCGTAGAGCAGGTGCAGGATCGCGTGTTCGATGCCGCCGATGTACTGGTCGACCGGCATCCATTTCGCGGCCTCTACCGGATCGAACGCTCTGTTCGGAGTCCACGGGTCGGTGTAGCGCAAGAAGTACCAGGCGGAGTCACAGAAGGTGTCCATGGTGTCGGCCTCGCGATAGGCCGGTCCGCCACAGATCGGACAGGTCGTGTTGCGGAACTCCTCGTGGGTCGCGAGCGGCGACTGGCCGGTCTTGTCCATGACCACGTCGTCGGGCGCGAGGACCGGCAACTGGTCGTCCGGCACCGGCACGATTCCGTCGACGGGACAGTAGATGATCGGTATCGGCGTGCCCCAAAAGCGCTGGCGCGAGATCAACCAGTCGCGCAGGCGATAGTTCACCTTGACCTCGCCGCGTGCGTGCTCCGCGAGATACTCCGCTGCGCGCAGCTTCGCGGTGGCCGTGTCGAGACCGTCCAAGAAGCCGGAGTTGATCTTGCCGCCGTCGCCGGTGTAGGCGCCGCCGTCGAAGCCCTCCGGGACTTGCGTGGTGTGCACGACGGGCAGTCCGTACGCGAGGGCGAAAGCGTGGTCTCGTTCGTCCTCACCGGGCACCGCCATGATCGCGCCGGTGCCGTAGGTGCCGAGCACGTAGTCGGCCACGTAGACCGGGACCGATTCGCCGTTGAAGGGGTTGATCACGTAGCTGCCGGTGAAGGCACCGCGCTTCTCCAATGCGGCGCCGCCCTCGGAGGAGGCCGTGCGCACGACTTCGCTCTCCTTTTCGGCCCGTTCGACGAGCGCGGTGACGTTGGCCCGCTGTTCATTCGTCGTCAACTCATGCAGCAGTGGATGCTCGGGGGCGACGACTGCGTAGGTGACACCGAAGCCGGTGTCCGGGCGAGTCGTGAAGACCCGGATGGCCTTCGTGGGATCTGTGGCGAAGGCCAACTCGAACTCGACGCCTTCGCTGCGACCGATCCAGTTGCGCTGCTGGGACTTCACCCGATCGGGCCACTCGAGAGTGTCGAGGTCGTTCAACAGCTCTTCGGCGTAGTCAGTGATCTTGAAGAACCACTGTTCGAGGTTCCGTCGCTCCACGAGATCGCCGGAGCGTTCGCACGTGCCGTCGGCGAGCACCTGTTCGTTGGCGAGGACGGTGCCGCAGCCGGGGCACCAGTTGACCGGCGCCTCGGCGCGGTAGGCGAGCCCGGCCTTCAAGAAGGCGAGGAAGATCGCCTGGGACCAGCGGATGGTCTCGGGGTCGTGGCTGCGGACCTCGCGGCGCCAGTCGTAGACCGCGCCGAGTCGCAGCAGCGACGACTTGAGCTCGAGGATGCGCGCCTCGGTGAAGAGCCGGGGGTGTGTGCCGGCCTTGATAGCGGCGTTCTCGGCCGGCAGGCCGAAAGAGTCGAACCCGAAGGGCGAGAGGACGGCCTTGCCGAGCATGGTCCGGTAGCGCACGTTGACGTCGCCGAAGGTGTAGATCCGCACATGGCCCTGGTGGGCCGATCCGGACGGGTACGGGTACATGCATAGGGCGTAGTAGCGCTCGCGAAGGTCGTCGTTGTCGACCTCGTATGTGCCGTCTTCGAGCCAGCGGTCTTGCCACTTCTTCTCGATCTTCATGACGTCAAAAGGCCGTGCCATCCGTGCATTCTATTGTTTGGCATCCGCTCCCCCGGTCGGGCAAGATGGCGCAATGGGCGATCCGACGTACATCCTCGTGCACGGCGCGTGGGGCGGCGCGTGGTGTTGGCGCGACGTTGGTACGGAGTTGGACCGCCGGGGCGTCACGTGGCGCGCCGTCGACCTGCCGAGTTCACACAACGGCGCCGAACCCCAGACGGGTCTCGTCGAGGACACCGCGGCGGTCGCCGCGTTGGCCGACGGCGACGGGCCCTACATCCTGGTCGCTCATAGTTACGGCGGCGCCGTCGTGGCAGAAGTCGCGTCCCGCATCCCGAATCTTCAGCGATGCCTCTACGTCGCCGCACTCATCCCGACGCCCGGAGAGAGCGCGTACGACGCGTCACGACAGATACACGTGCGGACACTCTTGGATGACGCCATCGAGGTCGACGGCGTGTACCTGCGACTGAATCCTGAGGCGGCACGCGCGGCCCTCTACAGCGACTGCGCACCCGAGGTGGCGACGTGGGCCGTCGACCAACTCTCCACGCAGACGTTGGCGAGTCTTCGAAGCGTTCGAGAGTCCGAGAACGCCCACGCCGAGAAGATCTACGTCCGCTGCACGAACGATCACGCCATCGATCCAGAGATCCAACAGCTGATGTCCGAGGAGTGCGACTTTGCGCTGAGTCTCGAGAGCGAGCATTCGCCGTTCCTCTCTCAGCCGTCAGAATTCTGCGACGCCATCCTCAACTGACGCCACCGGCCGGACATGCGAGACTTTTCGGATGAACGAAAACCTCTGGACCAATGTCGATGCCTACCTCGTTGGGCTGCTACTGCCCTCCGACAGTGCGCTGGATGAAGCGCTCCACGAAAGTACGGCGGCCAATCTCCCGCCGATAGCCGTGGCGCCGAATCAAGGGAAGCTTCTGGAACTTCTCGCGAGGATGAACCAATCGAGACGAATACTCGAGATCGGAACCCTTGGTGGCTACAGCACGATCTGGTTGGCGCGCGCCCTGCCCACCGACGGCACTCTGGTGACACTCGAGTTGGAGTCGATGCACGCCGCGGTGGCCCGAAGGAACATCGACCGGGCGGGACTGGGACCGTTGGTCGACATTCGTGTCGGTCCGGCGACGGAGTCGTTGCAGGACTTGATCGATGGACACGCGGAGCCGTTCGATTTCATCTTCATCGACGCGGACAAGGAGGGCTACCCGAAGTACTTGGAGCTCACATTGCAACTCTCTCGACCGGGCACGGTCATCGTCGCCGACAACGTCGTGCGCGATGGTGAGGTGACCAATCCGTCGAGCACGGACGAACGCGTCCAGGGCGTCCGAGAGTTCCTCGCGATGGCGGCCGCGAGTGACCGGATCGACGGGACCGCCGTCCAGACCGTCGGGAGTAAGGGCTACGACGGCTTCGCCCTGTTCGTCGTCACTAAGTAGGCGCTGAAGGTGAGAATCCGTCGAGCGGTGCCGGACGACGTGCCGACGATCCACCAACTCATCCGAGACCTCGCTCTGTACGAACGAGCCCTGGAGAGGGCGCGCGCTACGCCGGAGCAGATCCGCGAGAGTTTCTTTTCGGACGACCCCTCTGTCTTTTGTGACTTGGTGGAGACTGACGAACGCGAGGTCGCTGGATTCGCGGTGTGGTTCCTGAACTACTCGACGTGGACCGGGACACACGGCATCTTCCTGGAGGATCTCTTCGTTAAGCCGGAGTTCCGCGGCCGAGGATTCGGCAGGGCATTACTGGTCCACCTCGCCCGGGAGTCCGTGACGAAGGGTTACCACCGCCTCCGATGGTCAGTCCTCGACTGGAATCAACCTTCAATCGACTTCTACCGTTCTCTCGGTGCCGAAGCATTGGACGAGTGGACTGACTATCGACTCACCGGTGAAGCGCTCTCGAAGCTCGCTGATTCTTCGTAGCGTTAACTGTCTATTTCGGCGACATTAAAAGTTCGCGTCATCCTTTCAATCCCGAGGTTTCACGGCGATTCAACTATTCACCACCGGTATCGTTATGTGCATTCCGACATACCTTCTTGTTCACGGCGGTTGGTCCGGGGCATGGTGCTGGCAAAAACTCGCCCACGAGTTCGACCGTCGAGCCATCAAGTGGATCGCCATAGACCTGCCAAGTTCTAAGAAAGGGGCCAAACCCTCGACCGACTTGGCTGCCGACGCCGCGACCGTCGCGTCGACCGTTCATAGGGATGGCCACTACATACTCGTCGGGCACCATTACGGCGGAGCAGTCGTCACGGAGGTCGCACCACGGATCCCGAACCTCGAACGGATTATCTACATCGCAGCATTGGTGCCCAAGGAGGGCCAGAGCGCAACGGAGACGGCGCGCGCGGTGCGAGTGCCCACGAAACTCGACGAGGCGATTGAAGTTGACGGCGAGTACCTTCGCCTTAATCGCAACATCGCGGCTGCGGCGCTCTACAGCGACTGTCCCGCGGTTATCGCGAGTTGGGCCGTCGACAAACTCACACCGCAAACAGTTGCAAGTTTCCGTTCGAGGAGGTCCTCAGCTGACTGCGATGTGGAATCGCTCTACATTCGCTGCACACTCGATCGAGCTCTCGACCCACTCCTCCAGGAACACATGGCCGATCGGTGCGACATCGTGTTCGATCTCGCGAGTGACCACTCACCATTTCTTTCGCAACCTACGAATCTCCTCGAAGCGATGCTTTCTTGATCGAGAGAGTGGCCATCCCACCGAGTGTTAGAATCGTTGGACCTTTGGGGGTATAGCTCAGCTGGTAGAGCACTTGCATGGCATGCAAGGGGTCCGGGGTTCGAGTCCCCGTACCTCCACAAATTTGGGCCTTATTTCGTAAGGCTTTTCGACATTCTTCAGATTCTTCTTCGCAGTCCGCGACCGTTGCTTCAGCAGTTACTTCAGCAGTTCTTTTGAAGGGAATCTGATGGCGACGCGGCGATCAAATCACGAGGGCTCGATCTATCAACGAAACTCCGACGGTCTGTGGATGGGCGTCGCTCACGTCGGTTACGACGCTTCTGGCAAACCACGCCGCAAATATGTGTCGTCGAAGAAGCGACCCGAAGTCGTCAAGCAGCTCAAAGAACTTCGTAGAAAAATTGACGATGGCCAGCTTCTCAAGGAAGAGGGCGTCACCGTGTCCGATCTCTTCGGGCGATGGTTCGACGACGTCATGCGTCACCAAATTGCGCCCAGCACGTTTAGCAATTATCAGACGGTGGTGCGAATGCACATCCTGCCAATCCTTGGGCGGAAGAAACTCGTCGAACTCACCGTCAGTGACGTCGACAAACTCCTCTCCCTTAAGGCGGATGGCGGTCTTTCATCATCTACGGTGCGAAGGATTCGAGCCGTGCTGGCCCAGTGCCTCGATCAGGCCATCCGGTGGGAACTCGTCCATCGAAACGTCGCGACACTTTCGCGGTCACCCAAAATGGTGCGCCACGAAGGTCGCACCCTATCGCCCGAACAGGCGCGACAACTCCTCGAGACGTTGCGAGGGCACCACAATGAAGCGCTGTACGCCCTGATGTTGTCGACCGGTCTTCGTCGAGGAGAAGCACTCGGCCTCCAATGGAGGGACTTTGATCGCGCCACAGGAGTACTGAGGGTTTCGCGTCAACTCAAACGAGAAGGGTCTGCACTCGTCACTACGGACACCAAGACCTCACTGAGCCGTCGTGCCGTGAATCTGCCGGCGCCGATGCTGAAGACTCTCCTCGAACACGAAGCCCGCCAAACGGTCCGAAGGGGGCAATTGGGGAACGTCTGGGTCGACTCGGGATACATCTTCACTTCCTCGATTGGTACTCCAATCGACCCTAGAAACCTGTACCGGGAGTTTCAGAATGTCTGTCGCAATGCTGGTCTGGGAGATTGGCACCCTCATGAGCTTCGCCATTCAGCCGCAAGTCTCATGCTCGCCCAAGGTGTGAAGATTCAAGTCGTAAGTCAAGTGTTGGGCCACTCCT
Organism: Acidimicrobiales bacterium; assembly: GCA_050014915.1. Lineage (GTDB taxonomy): Bacteria > Actinomycetota > Acidimicrobiia > Acidimicrobiales > RAAP-2 > RAAP-2. Next base: position 12,594 of record JBEKCK010000052.1, read on the forward strand.
CGATCCGAATGACTGCGGACGTGTACGGACACCTCCTCGACCCAGACCGAAAGGAAGCGGCCGACGCGATGGGAACGATGCTCTGGGACGGCGATTAGGTCTCGAAAGTGCCTTGTGTTCGCAAGAGTTCGTCGATGTAGTCTCGGATGCCATCGCGGACTACGAGTCGACGTCGACCGACCTTTACCGATTGAATCTTGCCGCTGATCACGAGCTCGTACGCAGTCGTCCGACCAATCCGCAGTAGCCCCGCAGCCTCTTCGACCGTAACGAGCATTGGATACCCAATCCGCGACTTCGAGAGTTCTTCAATGTCAATCGGCAGTCTCATAGTGCTCCTTACAGAGGAGCGAGATTTTCGCCCTCTATAAGAACTAGCCACACCCATTTCGGCGTTTTCGAACAAAAACTTTGAGAGGAGCTCATTTATTTTCAGATATTGCGAGGGATTATTTGATTTTGAGGATCACCCAGGTAGCCCGATCGGACGGCTTGGCGCTTCGCGCCCGCCGTCCTCGGGCATTAGGACTTACTAGGACGAGGGATTTGAAAAGCGAGTGTGATGAAAGGGCCTATACGTATCAACAAGGGCCACTTCGTTGCAGCCGAGCTTTCAGCTCAATCAGCGGCAAACCCATTATCAGGCAGCGTGGATCCACATTCCAGCGGAAGAGTCGACAGCGTCTGGGCAAATGTTCTCAGCCACAAAGTGTGGTTTGCAGGGAAGTTAACAGCTGAGAGTCCCTCGGCTGAGATTTGAAAAGAGATCGCGGTCCGTCACGAGTTTCGGTGGGATTGCGAATCACGAGGCTCGGATGGATCTCGGTGATCGCTTCTTGAGCCATTCCGTCATGATTAAAACTGGAACTCAGGGCTCGTCTGACGCCACATCCAACCCATGATTACCATTGTTGGCGTGTGGAACGACAGAACAGTGACTGTGCGGACTAACGTCAGAATTCGATCGCACGTTCTTTTCAGGTTCGTGCGACTTTTCACGTCGCTGACACTGACCGCCCTGTCGTTGGTCCTTGTAAGCGTCGACGCCAGTGCGGGTTCACCGACAGTAACTACCCAACAATTTGGGAGCACTGTACTTAATAGCGTCGGATGCTTGGGCGACGGGACATGCATCGCCTTCGACAGTGGAGTTCGGGGGGACATCTATGAAATGTCCAATGGAACTTGGGCTCAGGGTCCGAATCTCCCCAACGATCAGTACGGCCTACAGATTTGGCCCGAGCAAATCAGTTGCTCCCAGGACGAGACGTGCACGATCATCGGGAATGACCAGCAGTCCATCGTCAGTGAAGTTTGGCAAAACGGGTCTTGGCAAACACCGGTCATAGCGGATTACCAGGCTCCCGACAACGACAGTTTCCACTTTCAAGGTATCAGTTGTTATTCCGTCGGAAATTGTTTAGCAGTTGGTTGGGTTCCATATCTAAGATTGACCAAGTCTTTTAGCATTCAAGAGGTCAATGGGGTGTGGCAGGCTCCAATCGCGGATGCGAATCTATCGGAACAGTATGAGTCCGTGAGTTGCTGGAGTAGTTCGGACTGCGAAGTTGCCGGTTTTCTTTCGGCAGTCAGTTCACCTGTGTCGTTAGGCTCGACCGTGTGGCCGGTATTGGATGGACAGTGGGGTGCCCCGCAGACTATCTACCAATCGGGTTGGCTGACGTCCGTATTTTGTCCCGCTAGTGGATCATGCGTCGCTGTGGGCTCAAGTGAACTCACCGAAGGCGGAGCCGGTGCGTTTCCTCTCGAGTCCACACTTTCTTCAGGGACCTGGAGTACTCCTACGGAACCAAACTTGGAAAACATTGACCTCGGAAGTTGGTATACCTCCGTCTCCTGTATGGACGTTGGCGACTGTCTCGCCGTGGGGGTGACATACGGC
>JBEKCK010000053.1:0-14426 GCA_050014915.1 Acidimicrobiales bacterium
CGTAATGAATGCCAGCGACACCGACTCCCTCGACTCGTAGCGAGCGTCGGGTCCGGGACTGTCGTCGGGCAGCCCGTCAAGGAGGACGTCGGGGTACGGCTCGAGCCAGACGACTTCACCGACTCGAGTCGGCTTGGGAAGAGCGGTCTTGCGCGAAGAGGTCGATTCGGGTCGTCGGTTAGCGGCGCGCAGCATGTTCAGGCACCGGTTCGTGGCGATGCGGTAGAGCCAGGTTCTGATGGAGGCCCGCTCCTCGAAGTTCGCCAGCGCCTGCCACGCGTCGAGAAGAATCTCCTGAAGGGCGTCCTCGGCGTCCTGCGTCGAACCCAAGATCCGATAGCAGTGCAACCGTAACTCTTGTCGGTACCCATCGGTCAGCTGCGCGAACGCGTGTTGATCTCCGGCTTGGGCGCGACTGAGAAGTTCCATGCTCACGACTCCATACTCTCATCACCTCGTTCTCGGTCCCTCCGATCCCACTACACATACGGACACCGCCGACCCGTGAAACTTGTCACACCGGACCGACGAATTTTCGTTTGGTCCGGTGTCGGTATAAGGAGAGATTCACTACGAGTCGGACCAGCGACCGTACGACGGAGGCGAGCCATGAATTCATTCACCCTGGGAAAGCTCGCCGAGATTCACATTCAAGGTCTTATCGATGGCGCCGACGAGGGTCGCAACGCTCGGCGTGTTCGCACGTCAAAGCGCGACATAAATGCCGATTCCCCCTGCGCAGCAAGAGCGTGAAACGGCCTCCTTGCGCAAAGCATTGACGACATGAATCAGCGACTTTCCGGCAAAACTCGGCTGTTCCTCGCCGGGAACTTCCTATCGATGTTCGGCACCGGCTTGGTATTGCCGTTCATGATCATCTATCTCCACCAGGCACGGGGAATCGCACTGCCCGTAGTCGGAGGAATGCTGGCAACGGGGGCGGCGACCGGTGTAGTCGTCGTATTGGTGTGTGGTGCGCTCCTCGACCGGGTGGGCGCCCGGATGGTGCTTGGCGTGATCCTGCTCGGTCAGGTCGTGGCCGAAGTCGGGCTCGCCTGGGCTCACAACACCCTGACAGCCTGGCCGGTCGTCCTGATCTACGGAGCGACGTGGGCACCGATGTTCGGCGCGATCTCGACAGCGCTCAATGGTCTGACTTCGGGACCCGCGCTGCAGCAGCGAGCATTCGCGGTGAACTTCGCGACTCAGAACATGGGAATTGGCATCGGCGCCGCCGTCGCCGCGCTCGTCGTGAGAGCCCATCACCCCGGTACGTTCCAAGTGCTCTTCCTTGCCAACGGCCTCTCGTGTCTTCTCTTCGCGGTCCTGATGCCCGCGATGCCGAACCTGCGTCGAACGAAGGTGGTCAACGAGGTCAAGGTCGGGTACCGCTACGTCCTTAGCGACCGCGGGCTCCGTTTGATGATCCTGGCCTCACTGTTGCTGGCCTACATCGGTCCCGCGTCGTTCGATTCCGGGGTGCCGGCTTTCGCGTCGGTGGCGGAACACATCTCGTTCCACGCGATCGCGCTGTCCATCTCTATCAACACCGGCGTCATCGTGGCCATCCAGATGCCGATGTTGCGTCTCGTCCGCCGGCATCGGCGAAGCTCCGCCCTGGCCGCCATCGGACTGCTCTTCGTTGTGTGCTGGGTGCTACTCGGACTCGCCGAATTCGTCGGCGGCCCGGGCTGGCGCATCGTAATCTTGTTTTCCTTCGTCGGCCTGTTCGCTGTGGGTGAGACCATGTTGGCTCCCACAAGGAACCCGTTGATCAACACCCTGGCCGATGACAGGATCCGCGGCCGCGCAAATTCGATCGGAGGATTCGCCACCTCACTGATGCTGATCGTCGGCCCCGCAATTGTCACCGGCCTGCTCGCGGCGCACCTCGGAACAGTATGGATCGCGTCGCTGTGCCTGGCTTCTCTCGGCGTCGCCGGTATCGCTGCTCGGTTACGCGTGATTCTCACCGACGAGCAGGACCACGTCCAGCAGTCGCCCGTAATCGAGTCGCCACTCGAGCAATTCGGCGATTTACTCGAGGAAGAAGGAGAAAGACTCTTTCCACTGATGGAGTCTCCGTGAGTCGCCGGACATCACATTGGGGGACCGTTATGAGGTGTGAGCCACCCTGTACGACAGACTCGGTCCGGCTCGCCAGGGGGCCCTTCGCTCGATATCGATTAACCCTAAGGCCATCACGATTTCGCTGAGTATGACGGAACTCTTTGTCGCGCTCTCTGGGGGGAGGTATTCATCTTTGGTCGGCCTGATTGGCACCGCGAAAGTGCCAGACGGGCGTCCGAATCAACCGGCAGGTACTGAAGGTGCTCAAGGGTTTGGCCGAGTATCTCGACATGTCATTGGGCGACTTGATCGAAGGAGTCGCCCTACACGCCTTTGAGGGCAGCTCGCCTTTCGAGCCGACGACGATCGACGTCATCGGCGACCTAAAGAGGGTGTACGGGTTGACGTTGACCGCTGCGAATAGCCATCGTCTGACTGAATCGCCGGTGTCGGTTGCGTACCTTTCGCACTTGCACCTGAATAATCGCTTTAGGAATCAGGGGTATCCGTCTCGGTGCAGTCGATCCGCCCGATGGCACTTGCGGGGAAAGGGATTGGTGGATATTGTCCGGTTGCGGCCGGCGATTTGGAGCTCGAGCCCAACCGGCGCACCGACAAGTAGGGGGACCGGTAATGCAAAGTACACGGAATCGTCGCCAATCAGGAGCAAAGTGGGCGGGGGTGATCGCAATCGTCGTTGCGGCGTGCGTGGCGCCCGCCAGTGTCGCGGGCGCGACGCAACACAGTCGTTCGTTGAGTACGAGCTGCAGCAATGGGATCCCTCTTATAGGCGGCTACTACTTCGATGCCAGCAACGTCGGTCATGGTTTCATCGACAATCAGGGCACCTTCACCACGATCACTGATCCGCTCGCCAACTCCGCCGCGTACGAGGGCACCCTCGTGATCGACCTCAATTCGTCCGGAACCTCCGTCGGTGTGTACTGGGACGACGCCGGGGTGGCGCACGGGTTCGTCGACCGGCACAACGTCTTCACCACCGTCAACGATCCGCTCGCGGGAACCGCAGCGGGGCAGGGCACCGCGATCCTGGGCATGAACGACCTCGGCTTCCTGTACGGGGTGTACACCGACTCGAACAACGTCGATCACGGCTTCGCAGAAAGCGGCGGCCACTTCACCACGCTCGACGACCCGCACGCGGGCACTGGCAATCTCGTCGGCACGTACTTCAATGGCCAAACGAGCCTGGGCACCGAGGCCTTCACCGCCAACGACTGGGGAGTGATCAACGGGCAGTACGTCGACAGCAGCGGCGTGTCGCACGGACTCGTAGTGTTCGATGGCCACGACACGACCGTTGACTGGGCGGGAGCCGGAACCGCGAGCGGAGAGGGCAGCTCGATCGACGACATCAACAACCTGGGAGTCATCCTCGGCGAATACGCCGACAGCAGCGACGTCGCGCACGGCGTCCTCGACCAGTACGGACACCTCTCAGCGATCAACGACCCGAGCGCCGGCACCGCGAACGGCGAGGGAACATTTGCGAACGCCCTTGACAACGAGGGAGTCGTCGTCGGCAACTACATCGACAGCAGTTTCACCTCGCATGTCTTCGCGGACCAGTCCGGGACCTTCACGACTATCGATGACCCGAGTGCCGGTCCCGCCGGCACCTACGGCGGCTACACGCCGCTCTCGTTCTGTCCGTAAGTCTGTTGGTGTCCCCCGGTGTCGGCCGGGGGACACTTCGTTCGAACGACGAACGGTTGCCGCTCAGGTGAGGGTCGGAAACGAAGTTTCCGATGGGCGTAGAACGAGAACCACTGCACCCAGACCGATGCGAATTACCACAACTTGGAGAGTTGTCCTTCGACGACGCTCGAAACGTCGATAGCGAGGTTGGACGATGCAGCGGGGAGCTGCAGACTCTCGTTGGCCGAGGGAGTCTCAACGAGGGTCGAGCGGACCGATTCACTCAAGAAGCGCGATGGTTGTGCCCACGAATGGTCGTCACGTATTCGATGATGGTGGTAGCGCAGAGGTACGTAGATGGCGAGATTCCTCCGTGCGCGCGTGATCGCGACGTAGAAGAGACGGCGCTCTTCTTCGAGTCCTTTGGGCGACCCCAACGACATGTCCGAAGGGAAGTTCCCGTCGGCGGCGTGAATGACGTGAACCGCGTCGAACTCGAGACCTTTCGCGGAGTGCACCGTCGAAAGGACCAGCCAGTCCTCGTCAACCATCGGCGGGCCGGCGAGGTCTCCAGTCGACGCCGGGGGTTCGAGTGCCTGCTCGGCCGCCACGTCGCTGAGTCGTGACGACCCCGCGCACGCCAAGACGAGTGCTCCGAGGTCTTCGAGCCGCACCACGGCGTCGTCATAGGACGACGAGATCAGCGGCGTGATCGCTCGACGAATTCGATCCGCGTGCACCTCGACCGGCTCCGACTCCTTCTCGCAAAGGGCGTCTGTGAAGACGCGCGACATTTCGCGCGCGTCGCTCGGCAAGACGTCGAGGACGTTCGGCCACCGTCGTTGGATCTCAGCGTGTGAGAGTGGGACCTGTCCGTCCATGTCGCGCAGCGCGCCGATGGCCCGCCTGGTCCTCGCCGGGCCGACGCCGGGCAGGAGCTGCAGGAGGCGGAACCACGCCATCTCATCACGGGGATTGTCGGCCAGACGGAACGCCGCGAGTAGGTCCTTCACGTGCGCGGCTTCGAGGTAGCGCAGACCGCCGTACTTGACGAAAGGTATCCGTCGCCGGGCCAGTTCGATCTCGAGGTCCCCGCTGTGATGCGCCGCTCGAAAGAGCACCGCCTGCTTTTGCAGGGCGATGCCTTGTTCGTAGAGTTCGAGGACTCGGTCGGCGACCGATTCCGACTGGTCGCGTTCGTCGGCGCAGTGCACGAGCAGTGGCGGGCTCGCGCCAAGAATCGGGACCTCTTCGCGAAGGACCGAGGAGAATCCGTCGGGCGCGTCGGCGGCGATGGCGTTGGCCACCCCGAGGATTGCGGCCGAGGATCGGTAGTTGATGTCCAAGGTGACGGTGGTGAGCCCGGTGAAGTAGCGCTCGGCATCGAGCAGGTACCGCGCGGTCGCACCCCGAAAGCCGTAGATGGCCTGTGCGTCATCGCCGACGATGGTGAGGCGAGGATCGATTCGGCGCAGTCCCACCAACACCTCCAGCTGCAAAAGGTTCACGTCCTGGAACTCGTCGACCAGGATGTGGTCGTAGGCCGCGCCGAGCTGTTCTCCGAGGACCTCGTCTTGGGTCGCCACCCGCCAATACAAGAGGAGGTCGTCGAAGTCCAGCAGTCCGAGTGTGCGCTTGCGGGCGACGAAGGACGTGAACAGCGACGCGACCTCGTCGAGGCTGTCGGCGCACCACGGCGTGCTCTCGCGCATGACGTCGGCCAGTCGCATACCCGTGTTCACCGTTCGCGAATACAGGGCGCCCAGGGTCCCTTTTTTCGGCAGTCGCCGTTCCTTGCTCAGTACGCCGAGTTCACCTCGGACCAGGTCCAACAGATCGGCGGCGTCGCCGCGGTCCAGGACACCGAATCCGGCGGGCAGGCCAACGCTCTCGTGGTGACGGCGGAGCGTGGCGTGCGCGACCGAGTGAAAGGTCCCGCCGGCGACCCGGCGACCATGGTCGGCGCCGCGAAGTGCCCGAACACGGCTCACTATCTCGCGCGCCGAGCGACGGGTGAAGGTGAGCAGCAGGATTCGTTCCGGCGCGACGCCTCGTTCGAGAAGGACGTTGACTCGGGCCGTCAGTGTCGTCGTCTTCCCGGTTCCCGGGCCGGCGATCACTCGCAGCGGCCCATCCCCAAAGTTCGCGGCCTCTCGCTGTCTCGCGTTGAGTTCTCGTTGAGAGGCGAACATGAGTTCGACGTTATTCTCGGGGTCTTACACGACTCCCGTACTACGGGAACGTTGAGTGTGATGACGGGCCTCCGTCAGGCAGCCCGGGCCACGTACTCGTAAGCGTGAGCCATCGTTCGGTCACCCGTCATCACCCCGGCAGGTGTCCCTCACTCTTGAGGACCTTGCAGAGCGCGGTCCTCTGGTTCGCGTCTAAGTCCCGGTCGGGCTTGGTGTCGGGGATGCGCCCCCGGCCGGCGTCGTTGTCGTGGGACGGCGGGAGCTTCAGGTAACCCTTCCCGGCCGCCGCGATCAACTCCTTCGTGCTGCACGTCGGACTCGCGATACCGCGTCCGCAACCGGCCAAGAACACTGAACTCGTGACGAGTGCGGCGACGGTCATCATCGTCGGTCGTGTCCAACGCCTTCCTGGTCGCCACACACGTGCACCTTTCTTCGAAGCCCTGGGATGCAAGTATCTTTCGCGAGCTTCGAAAATGCAATGTCCACTTCGAATTCAAGGCGAAATTGCGTTCGTTCGAGGTTGACCGTGTCGGTGCGGACCGGCGCATTTCGACTACGGGTTCGTCGCGACCGAATCCGAGTGCACCGGCGAAGGTGCCGGGATGGTTGGAGTGTGGAAGTCCTTTGACCGGACGAGCCACGCGGCAGCGAGAGCGCCGAAGGCGACGATGATCGCACCGATGACGAAGATCTCGCGCATACCCGAGGCAAAGGCGATGCGCGCTGCCTCAGCGATCCTCGGATTACCTTGAGCGGCGGCCTTGACCCCGGCGGAGGAGATGACGCGACCGATAGCGCCCGCCTGCGGGCCGACCGTCGATGTCATCGACGAGGTGATCCGTTGCTGGAACACCGCACCGAGGGCCGCGATGCCGGTCGCCAGACCGCCGATGCGGAACGTGTTGCTGAGACCTGAGGCCATGCCGCTTCGTTCCGGTGGTACGACGCCAAGTCCGACGCGCGCGATCGCGGGATTGGCGATCCCAATGCCGACACCACAGAGCACCATGCCGAGAATGAGCACTGTCCAGCCAGAGTTGGCTCCCATCGCGAGGAACGCGGCGATGCCGCCGGCGGTGATCGCGACGCCACCGCCGAGCACGAGACCGGGTGGGAGTCGGTGGATGGGGGAGCGGAAGAGGAATGGCACGAGGAAGGTGGGAATCGTCATCGGCAGGAGACGAAGGCCGCCGCCGAGTGGTGAGAAGCCGAGGTCGTTCTGCAGGTACAGCGTGATATACGTCATGAGCGCGAACATCCCGCCGCCCACGGCGAAGGTCGCGAACGAGACACCGCTGAAGCCAGGTTTGCGGAAGAGTGAGAGGTCGAACATCGGCCGCGTCTGGTGGAGTTCGACGGCGACGAAGGCGACGAAGGCCATGGCGGAGCCGCCGAACATCGCCACGATCGGTCCGCTGGTCCAGCCGAGAGAGTTTCCTTTGATGAGACCGAGCTCGAGCAGGAACATCGCCGTCGAGAACGTGACGAGACCGAAGACGTCGAGCCGCGTCGCGCCGGGGTCCTTCTGATTGCGCATCTTCGTCACGGAGAGCCAGATCGCGCCGACGCCGATCGGCACGTTGACGATGAAGATCCAGCGCCAACCGACGCCGCTCGTGAGTAACCCGCCGATGAGCGGTCCGATCGCGACCGCGCCGCCCACGGTCGCGCCCCACGCCGCGATCGCCTTGCCCCTGGCCGGCCCCTGGAAGTCCTGGGCGATGAGGGCGAGACCGGTGGCGAACATCGCCGCGCCGCCCACGCCCTGAAGGGCGCGCGACCAGATGAGCATCGTGATCGACTGGGCGAGACCACAGAGCAGTGACGACGCCGTGAAGACCGTCAGCCCGGCGAGAAAGACACGCTTGCGTCCGAACCGGTCCGAGATCGAGCCCCACGTGAGGATCAGCGCGGCGAGGCTCAGGGCGTAGGCGTCGATCACCCACTGCAGGTCGGTGAACGAGGCGTGGAGATGGCGTTGGATCGTCGGCAACGCGACCTGCACGATCGTCACGTCGACGAGCAACATGAAGGTGCCCGCGCAGATCGCGATCAGCGTCCACCGGTTGCGCGCGGAATTTGCGGGCGGAACAGCGGAGCTCTCAGTGGCGCTCATCGGTCGTACCCCCAGCCGTAGTAACTGAAAGGAACAAGTTAGTGGCCCGCGCCGCGACCGCGGCCGGTTACGAGTCTCTCTCGGGAGCGCGCAGCTGACGCACCGACGGCACCAACAGCACCGAGGCGAGGAGCGCCAGCATGATGACGCCCGAGACGTCGAGTGTCGTGGAGATGCCGATGCCCGAGGCCACCGGTCCGACCACCGCCATCCAGATCGGCATGAGGGCGAGCGACCCGAACCAGTCGTAGGCGCTGACGCGCGAGAGCAGGTCAGGCGGTATCTCTCGTTGCATGGTGGTGTGCCACTGAACGGCGAAGACCGTCACGAAGAATCCGGCCAGAAGTGAGGTCAGAGCGATCGCGAGCGTCGGATCACGATCGGCGACCAGAAAGAGGGGGACGGGAAAGAACAGCGAGGACAATGTCGCGACCAGCAGGGGCCGGCGAGGGTGCAGACGAAGCATCACGATGCCGCCGAGTACGGATCCCACGCCTTCGGCGGCGAGGATCGTGCCCCACGCCGCGGCTCCTCCGAGCGACTGCTTCGCGACGACGGGTCCAAGCACGAGAAACGACGCGAACAGGGCGTTCACGAGCGAGAACGCGACCACGATGGTCCAGAGCCACGTCCGAGACCAGAACTCTCGCCAACCCTGTCGGAGCAAGACCGCGAACGGCTCGGCGTGTTCCATTGCCTTCCAATCGATTCGAATGAGGGCGAGCGACACGACGCTGACCAAATACGTCACGCCATCGATGAGGATGGCCCATCCCGGACTCGACACCGCCACGATGACGCCGGCGATCGCGGGTCCGATGATGCCGCCGCTCGAGCCGGAGATCCCGTTCAACGCGTTGCCCTGCTGCAACACCTCGGCGCTCAACATCTGCGGAACGATGGCGGTCAGGGCTGGATTGAAGAACGCTTGACCGATGCCCATCAGCGCTGCCAGCACCATGAATCCCCACAGGGGAGGCCGGCCGAGGAGGACCCAAAGGCCGAGCGCGCATTCGGTCATCGTGCGAAGCGCGTCGGCACGAAGCATCAACGTACGCCGGCTCATTCGGTCGCCGACGACGCCGCCGACCAAGAGGAACACGACCAGTGGGACCGTCTGGGCCGTCAGCACGTAGCCGACATCACTCGCGGTGCCGTGCGCAAGTACCGCGAACACGATCGCCACGGGTGCCATGCCGCTCCCGATTTGGGATGCGGTCTGCCCGATGAAGAAGAGTCGGAAGTTTCGTTCTTTGAGGGGAGCGAACCAACGCGAAGAAGCCACCGAGAAAACCTACTCGGCTGCCAAAATCAACCGATGTGAACGACTGAGTGGGGAAGTGACAATATGACACTTGACGCATCGGGGATGCTGCCGAAGATTCAAGGGGGCGATATGACGTACGCCAGCGGTCGACGGATTTTGGACGCGGATAGTCACGTGATGGAGTTGTCGGATTTCCTCGATGACTTCATCGATCCCGCACAACGCGATCGACTGTCTCGAGGGGTGATGGACGCACTCCAACCGGTGCTCGAGGACGCGGTCGTGAAAGCCGAGGCCCGACGAGTGGACCCGGCGAAGCTGGCGTTGGCCGAGGAGCGGTTGTTGACCGACAAGGGCTGGTTGGCGATGGGCGGATTCGACCCGTTCGAACGCAGTCACGTCCTCGACCTCCTGGGCTTCGAAGCGCAACTCGTCTTCGCCACTTTCGCGTCGACGATGTTCGCGGGCCGCGACCTCGATCGTCTGTACGCCGGGTCCTCGGCGCAGAATCGAGCGGTCGCCGGCTTCTGTTCTTCCGACTCTCGGTTGTTGCCCGTGGCGTACGTGCCGCTGGTCGATCCGACCAAGGCGGTCGCGTGCCTGGAAGAGGCTGTGCGAGAGCAGTGCGCGGCGGTCATGGTCCCTTCGACGGCCGCGGGCGATCGCTCGCCAACGCATCCCGATCTGGACGACTTTTGGACCTTGCTCGAGGAGTCCGACGTACCCTTCGTGCTCCACGTGGGCGGTGGCGGCCGGCTCCTCGACCCGGCCTTCCACAACAACGCAATGCCCGTCACCGACCACTTGGGCGGCGGCGAGAACATCCGTTCCAAGGACTACGTGGCGATTCATCACTCACCCGAGCTCTTCCTGAGCACGCTGATTCTGGACGGTCTCTTCGACCGGCACCCGGGCCTTCGCGGCGGCTGCATCGAACAGGGTGGGGGATGGGTCGTCTCGTGGCTTCGCAACATCGACTACGCGCAGCGCGCCTTTCGCCGCACGGAGGAACCACTTCGTCGACTCAAGGACCGACCCTCTGACTACGTGCGGCGTCACCTCAAGTTCACGCCGTTCCCCGGTGAGCCGGTCGGTTGGTTGATCGAGCAAGCGGGCGCGGAACTGTTCATGTTCTCGACCGACTACCCCCACCCCGAAGGCGGGCGCGATCCACTCACCAAGTTCGAAGAGACACTGACCGAAACGAGCGCCGCCGACACCGAGCGCTTTTATTTCACGAACATGGCCGAACTCCTGGGTCGGCCTCCTGCTGCGATCAGTCGGTGATGGAGCTGTAACAACATCTCTCAATGAAGGCGAGGGCTAGACGCTATGGAAGATCTCAAATGTTCAGACTCGATCGTGATCACGCGATCGCCCGAGGATCTCTACGACATGGTGAGCGACATCACCCGGATGGGCGAGTGGAGCCCAGTGTGCAAGGCGTGTTGGTGGGATGAGGGCGAGTCGCTGGGTGTGGGTTCGTGGTTCTCGGGACGCAACGAGACGCCGGAACGGACGTGGGAGACGCGTTCGCAGGTGGCCGTCGCCGATCGGGGGAAAGAGTTCGCGTTCATCGTCGGCGGTACGTGGACTCGCTGGGGTTACACCTTCGAGAGCACGGAAGGAGGAACCCTCGTCACTGAGTCGTGGGAGTTCCTCCCCGGCGGACTGATCCGATTCGACGAGCGTTTCGGCGATGACGCGAAGGTGCAGATCGCCGATCGCCGTGATTCGGCAGAAAGAGGCATACCGGTGACGCTGGCGGCGCTGAAGCGAGTCGCCGAAGCGAAGTGAGCTCAACGGTGATCGCGGGAGAATCCGGGAGAGGGCGGAGGAGATGAGCGTATCCAATCACGTGGAGGAGTCGAAGGTACGAATCGCGGTGATTGGCGCGGGCACGATGGGCGGGGCGATGGCGGCTCGTTGGATCGGTGCGCACTTCGAAGTGGACTTCTGGTCTCGTCGGCCGGTGCCCAAACTCACGGACCTCGGTGCGACGGGACATCAGGACGTAGAAGAAGCGGTCGCGAACGCCGACATCGTGGTGACTATGTTGCCCACGGCGGATGTCACGACCACGGTCATGTTCGACGCGAATGGTTTCGAAGCGATGCGCCAGAACGCCATTTGGATTCAGATGGCCACGATCGGACCGATTGCCACCGACGCCATCGCCGCCCAGGTCCGCACGCGCAGACCCGATGTCACCTTCGTTGACGCCCCCGTGTCCGGGAGCAAGGGCCCGGCGGAGGCCGGTCAACTCTTGATCCTGGCTTCGGGCGACGAGGCGAATCGGCCGCTGCTCGATCGACTCTTCGCGGCCGTCGGGAAGAGGACGATGTGGCTGGGCGACGTCGGTGCCGGTAGTCGAATGAAGTTGATCTTGAACACCTGGTTGGCGTTCCAGATCGAGGGTGCCGCGGAGGCGGCGTCGCTCGCGAGTCGCTTAGGGGTGAGTTCGTCCGCGCTGCGCGACGCACTGAGCGACAGTCCGCTGGCCTCGCCGTACGCACTGGCGAAGCTCGAGCGGATTCTCGACGTGAACTTCGAAGCGGACTTCGCCTTGGACCTGGCGCTCAAGGATCTCGACCTCGTGGTGGCCGACGCGGGAAACGACGCCGTCCCCATCGCCGCCGACATCGCGGTCCGATGGCGGCAATTGGTCGACCACGGGGCGAGCGGACTCGACGTGAGCGCCGCGGCGATAGGTCTCGTGACGCCGTCGGGAACGACGAGGTGATATCCGAACCGTTCTGTCTCGAGGTTGAGAATACCTTGGAGTTACGTGACGGGCTTCGTTACGGTTCTTCACACTGAGTGAGAGGTGCTCGACGTGGTCGCAACAGCCAAGCAGAGAGTGTGCGTGACGGGAGCCAGTGGGAAGGCTGGACGTTCGGTGGTGCGCGATCTACGTGAACACGGCTATGACGTTCTGGCGACGGATATTGCGTCTTCAAAGACTGAAGTCGAAGACGGTGCCCTGCGCGCGGACTTGACCGATTACGGTCAGGCACTCCAAGTCCTGAAGGACGTCGACGCCGTCATTCATCTGGCCAACATTCCAGCGCCGGGGATCTACACGTCGGCGGTGACGTTCAACACGAACATGGCCATGAACTTCAACGTCTTCCACGCGGCCGCGAGATGCGGTGTGAGTCGCGTGGTGTGGGCCTCCAGCGAGACGACCCTGGGTCTGCCGTTCACCACGACCAACGGTCTTCCCCCTCGGTACGCACCGGTCGACGAGGATCACTACCCCATACCGACCACGACGTACGCGCTGTCCAAGGTCGCGAGCGAGACCATTGCCGGAGAGATCGCGAAGTGGTCCCGGATCCCGTTCGTGGCGCTTCGCTTCTCCAACATCATGGACCCCGACGACTACGCGGCCTTCCCAACGATGCGGGCCGATCCCCACGAGCGCGAGTGGAACCTGTGGGGCTACGTGGACGGACGCGACGTGGCGCTATCGTGCCGCCTCTCCCTGACGGCACCGTCAGAGGCGGTCGCGGAGAGCCCCAGCATGATCATCGCGGCGGCGGACACGGTGATGAATCGCCCGTCGGCGACACTCTTTCGCGAGGTCTTTCCCGGCGTGCCGCTCACTCGAGACATGGGTGAATTCGAGACCTTGCTGGCCATAGAGCGGGCGCGCGAACTCATCGGCTACGAACCTCGTCACTCGTGGCGAGACCACATCTCCGCATCCTGACTTACTCGTTCTCTGAGATCCTCAGATGCGGATTCGACGGTGCCGCCGGGACCGGTGAAGGGTCCAACAGCCAGTCATAGCCAACCTCGGCGTGTTCGCTGACATCGAGCCCCGCGTCTTGGTCTGCGATGCTCACTCGCAATCCGATCGTCTTGTCGACCACCCACAGGATGATGATCGTCATCACGAAGGGAAAGACCAGCGCGGCGAGTGCCAGCACCGACTCCCGGCCGAACTGCTCGATCCCTCCGGCGGCACCAAGTGCGTTCACGGCGAGACTCGCGAAGACGCCGGTCAACACGACCCCGACGAACCCTCCGACCATGTGCACGCCGACCACGTCCAGCGCGTCGTCGTAGCGGAGGCGATCCTTGAGTCGGACCGCCAAGTAGCAAAGCAGACCGGCGGCGCCCCCGATCACGAGCGAGGCCCACGTCGGGACGTACCCCGACGCCGGCGTGATGGCGGCCAACCCCGCCACCGCTCCCGAGGCGATGCCGATGCCCGAGGGCTTGCGTCGTTGGACCCATTCGATGGTCATCCACGCCAACATCCCGGCGCACGCGCCGATCTGCGTATTGACGAGTGCCGCGACCGCCACCGAGCCCGCGCTCCCGGCGCTCCCGGCGTTGAAACCGAACCAACCGAACCACAAGATGCCCGCACCCAAGAGGACGAAGGGCACGTTGTGGGGGCGGTCGACCTTGTGTCGGCGTCCGAGGTAGATCGCGGTGGCGAGCGCCGAGGCGCCGGCCAACTCGTGAACCACCGACCCTCCGGCGAAGTCAATGGCGTGCAGGCCGCCCGCCCCCAAGAATCCGCCGCCCCATACCCAGTGGGCGAAGGGGCAGTACACGAGGAGCGACCACAGACCGATGAAGGCGAGGTAGCCCGAGAAGCGCATCCGACCGATGAAGGCGCCGGCGATGAGCGCCGGCGTGATGACGGCGAACTTCATCTGAAAGGCCATGAAGAGTAGCGGAGGAATACTCGGTGCGAAGGCGTTGGGCGTGTTCCCGACGCCGCGGAGCATGAAGAATTGAAAACCACCGATGATCCCGAGATGGTCCGGGCCGAAGACGAGCGAATAGCCGATCACGATCCACAGAATCGAGATGATGCCGATCGCCACGAAGGACTGGGCCATCGTGGAGAGGACGTTTCGTTCGTCGACGAGCCCTCCGTAGAAGAAGGCGAGACCGGGCAACATGAAGAAGACCATTGCGGTCGCCGCCAGCATCCAGGCGGTATCACCGGCGTTCACGTGCATATGTCCCCCCAACAGCGCTGTCGGTCGTTCAGATTCAAACGATAATCACACTAGGTCGTGACGTGGCGAACGTGCGCGACGAAACCTGAATCAGCCGGCGGGGAAGGTTCGTAGCGGGTCAATTCGGCCCGCAA
>JBEKCK010000054.1:0-13920 GCA_050014915.1 Acidimicrobiales bacterium
CGCTTCTCGCGACGATGACCGTAGCGCGGGTCGTTCACGACCGGATGGCCGATGGTCGCGAGGTGCACGCGGATCTGATGGGTTCGTCCCGTGTCGAGCTGGAGTCGCAGCAGCGTCATCGCGTGCGGCTTCTCAATCCGCGCGAGCACCTCGTAACCGGTGCGCGCCGCACGGCCGTCTGAGCGAACCGCCATGACGGTCGGCGTGCGCGTCGAACGGCCGATCGGCGCGTCGACGACGCCGCGCTCTTCGGTGACGTGCCCCTCGACCATCCCGTAGTAGGTCCGTTCCATGAGGCGCTCCGCCAGCTGGATGCTCAGGTTGGAGAATCCCTCGGGCGTCTTGGCCACGACGAGGACCCCGGAGGTGCCTTTGTCCAACCGGTGCACGATGCCGGGGCGCATCGGATCGCACAGGCCCTCGTCACTCAGGCTGCGCATCTCGGGATAGAGCGCCAGCAGCCCGGCGACCAGCGTGCCGTCGCGGTGTCCGGCGCCGGGGTGTACGACCTGACCGGGGGCCTTGTTGACGACGGCGAAGTCGACGTCGTCGAGCACGACGTCGACCGGGACGTTCGCGTCGGCCGCCACCTCGGTGCTCTCCGGTGCCGGCAGCACCGCCACGAGGTGTTGACCCCCCAACACCGGCGTCGAGGACTTCACGATGACGCGCTCGTTCACGCGGACCGCGCCGCTGGCCACGAGGTCGTTCGTCTCGGCGCGCGACAGGCCGGTCAGCAGCGCGAGGACGCGATCGACGCGGATCTCGTCGAGCGTGCCCGGCACGATGAGGTCCAGGACCTCGCCATCGAACGCGTCGAGGACGTCGTCGTCACTCACGCGAGGAGCTTCTCACCCATCAGTGCGCCCACGAGCAGCGTGATGAACCCGGCCGTGATGGCGACGTCGGCGAGGTTGAAGACGGAGAACGAACCGAGCGCGATGAAGTCCGTTACGCGATGCGGGGTGGCCGAGAGCCGGTCGATGACGTTGGCGATACCGCCGCCGATCAGCAGCCCGAAGCCCACCGTCGACAGACCGCGATTCGCGCGAAGCCCCACGAGGAGGACCACGATGACGACGACGGCGGTCACGATCGAGGTGATCAGCGCTCTCGACTGAACGAAGGAGAACGATATCCCCGAGTTGTACTCCAGGCGCAACCAGATCGCGCCGCCCACGTGAATCGCGTGCGTGGCGAGGACGTGGCGCGCCCAGACCTTGGAGAGCGCGTCGATCGCCGTCACGACCAGGGCGATCACGATGACCGCGAGATTGAGCCGATCAACTAGACGCTGGCGCGGCACGAGACACACATAAAGACCGGCAGCTGCGCCAGCAGACGGGGCTTCGAAATGGCTTCGTAGCACTCGTCACATCGGCCGTAGCTCCCGTCGTCGATTCGCGCCAGCGCGACGTCGATCTCGTCGACCTTCAGACGGAGCAGCGACGCGAGGTCCTTCTTCTGGTCTCGTTGGATGTCGGAGGCGACGCTGCTACCGTCCTCGTCGTCGTACTCGAGTCGCTCGCGGTCGACCAGCATCTCGTCGGCCTCGGAGTCCATCACGACGATGTCGTCGTTGGTCGCGGCGCGGGTCTCGAGCAGGAGCTGGCGCAACTCCTCCAAGAACTCCGGCTCGTCGGCGTAGGGCCGCGAGTGCATCTTTCGCTCGAGGGCCTCGAGACGCTTTCGCTCCTCGGCCTCGCGACGCTCCTGACGCTTGAGCTCTTCGAGGTTGCGTCGTTCGATCTCGCGGATCTTGCGCTGCTTCTCGGCTTCGATGGCCTTGCGCTTCGCGTCGACCTCTCGTTGCTTCTTCGCTTCGGCCGCGGCCTTCTCACGGGCCTTGCGCTGCACCTCACGTTCCTTGGCCGCGACCTTCGCCTTGGCGTCACGTTCCTTCTTCGCCTTGGCGGCGGCCACCGCCTTCGCCTTGACCGCGGCGGCCTTGGCCTTGGCCGCGAGTTTGGCCTTGGCCTCTCGCTCCTTGTGGAGTTTCGCGGCGGCCGCGGCCTTGGCCCGCGCGACGGCGATCTTCTTGGCGGCGGCGACCTTTTGCGCCGCGCTCAAGGACGCGACCTTCTTCACCGGCTTGGCCGGGGCTTTCTTTGCCGGAGCCTTCTTCGGCACCGGCCTCTTCGCCGGGGCCCTCTTCACGGGCTTTTTCGGGGCGGACTTGGCCGCGGGCCGTTTAGGCGCCGATTTCTTCGCCGGAGCCTTCACCACCACCCGCTTGGCCGCCTTCTTGGGCTGGGCCTTTTTCGTGGTTTTTCCTGTGGACGGCATGGTGAACTCCTCGACGATGCACAACAAGTGCGCGCCGACCCTACCAGTTGGCGAGGAACTTACAGTCGATCGTCGTGCGAGGGTGTTTCAAAGTTGAGCACCTGGCCGACGCTCTCGGTCGACGGTGCCGGTGCCGGTGGCGGCTTGATCGGTCGCGGCGCCGGTTCGGGCGCGGCCGTGCTTCGTGCGCCGCCGACCTGCAACGAACTCTCGATCCAGCGCGAGAACTCCGCGAGCGCGGCACCGAGTCGCTTGCGCTCGGTGTCGAGTTGGCGCGTCAACGTCTCCACGTCCTCGCTGAGGCGCTGCTTGAGACCGTTCAGACGATTGACCTCGTCCTCGGCGCGACTACGCGCTTCGGCGACGATCTCGCGAGCGCGCTCCTGGGCGCTCGTGGTCATCTCACGGGCCTTGGCTTCAGCCTCGGACTGGGCCTGCTCGATGAACTGCTGGGCCATGACGATCATCGCGGTCACCTGCTCGGCCCCCGAGACGCTGATGTGACGCGGCGCCGGGGCCGGGGCGGGCGCCGACGCGGGTACCGATGCGGGTGCGTCGGAACCGCCGCGCGCGTCGAGCTGGTTGATGCGTTCGCCGGCCTGGCGCAGCTGCTGTCGCTGTTGGGAGACGAGCTCCTTCAGCTGGTGGACCTCGCCCGAGAGCTTCTCGAGGAAGTCGTCGACCTCGTCGACGTTGTACCCCCGAACCCCGATCTTGAAGGCCACCGTGTCGATGGCGTCCAGCGCTGAGTATGCGGAATCCGTGCTATCCATGCACTCACCCTACAACGCTCGATGTTACGAATCCTTGAATTCGCCGCTCAGATGTTGGCCTTGATGATGTAGAGGATGATGATGGCGATGAAGGGCGAGAAATCGACGCCCATCGACGTGCGCGGGATGATCGAACGCAGCGGTCGAAGCACCGGTTCGGTGAGTCGCGCGAGCACGAGCTTCGTGGTGGCGAGCCCGCCGGTCGAACTCGACGCCGGGAACCAACTGAGCAACGACGAGAGAAAGATGATCAAGATGTACAGCGTCAGGAGGTCCTGAATGAACCTCATGCGTCGCCGAGGTCGCGGTAGTTCGCCTCTCGCAGTCGATCCTTCGCTTCGGGTCCCAGGTGCATGCCCTGCGGGCTCATGAGATAGAGGCTGTTGCCGAGGATCTCGATCTTGGCGTTCAACGCGTAGGCCGTGCCGGAGGCGAAGTCGACGAGGCGACGGCCGAGGTTCGGATCGACCGAGTTCACGTTCAAGACCACCGCGCGATTCGATCGCAGGAGATCGGTCATGCGACGCGACTCGTCGTAGCTGCGCGGCGCGAAGATCGCCACGTCACGCTCCGGGGAGAACGACGCGCCGCCGCGCGGGGCGCTCGCCATCGGGCGGATGCGCGCCTGACCCGAGGAGTCGAGCACCGAGATCGACGACGGTCGTTGGGACTGGGGGCGCATCGGCGTCGCGCTGGTCGAAGAGGTCGGGAACTGTCGGGCCGAGGGAGCGTTCCACTCCGGTTCGACCTCGGTGGTCGTGGACTCGCTGAAGGGTCGCGCCGGTGCCGCACCGGTCGATCCGTATTCGCCGTACTCGTCTTCGATGAGGCCTAGGAAACCTAGGAACCCGCGCAACTTATCTTTCATCGACATCTCCTTGCGGTTCCGGCGCTTTCACCCATGTTAGGTCAGGGCGCGCGCCGGGCGACCCGCTCCCCGAAGAGCGCGCGACCGATCCGCACCTCGCTCGTGCCCATTTCGCAGGCCACCTCCAGGTCGTCGCTCATGCCCATCGAACACTCCACCAGCCCCAGATCGTCACGCAGCGCGGCGAGCGCACCGAAGGCGGCACGGGCCTCAGCCGGGTTCGGCGCGGCGACGGTCATGAGCCCGCGCACGTCGAGCGCGAGGTCGCGCGCGCGCCGCACCAGCGCGGGCACCTCGCTCGCGCGCGCACCGTTGCGCGTCGCTCCCCCGGTGTAGTCGACCTGTACGTAGAGCGCCGGACGCTGCGTCGTGGCGGCGATGCGCTCGAGCTCTTTCGTGCGCGACACCGTGCACAACACGTTCGCGCAGGCCGCCGCTCGGGCGATCTTGTTCGACTGCAGCGCACCCACGAAGTACCACGAGAGATCGAGATCGCGGCTCAGGGCGAACTTGGTCTCGAGCTCCTCGACGTAGTTCTCGCCGAGGTGCGTGAGTCCGTTCGCCGCGGCCGCGCGCACGGCCTCGACACCGAAGGTCTTGGTGATCGCGACGACGCGAATCGTGGCGGGGTCGCGACCGGTGGCGGCGATGCGCGCGTGCAGCGTCGCGAGGTTCTGGGCGACACGCGCGACGAACTCGGGGTTAGCGGAGGAAGCTGGGGAGGTCGTCATCGCCACCGACGTCGAAGAAGTCGTCATTGGTGGTGCTGGTGAAGATGTCGCTGCGCGGACCCTCGGTCATCGTCGGCTCGGACGTCGTGTGCGCAGAGACCTTGGCCGGCGCGTTGTGGTCGAAGCCCGCGGCGATGACCGTCACGCGTACCGCGTCGCCGATCGAGTCGTCGATGACGCTGCCGAAGATGATGTTGGCGTCGGGATGGGCGACCGAGTGGATGATCTCGGCGGCCTGGGTCACCTCAGACAGCGTCACGTCCGGTCCACCGACGATGTTCATCAAGATCCCGCGGGCCCCATCGATCGACGCCTCGAGCAGGGGCGAGGTGATCGCCGCGCGCGCGGCGTTCACGGCGCGGCCCTCGCCGGTCGATTGGCCCACGCCCATGATCGCGGTGCCGGCGTTGCGCATGATGGCGTTCACGTCGGCGAAGTCGGTGTTGATCAGTCCGGGCACCGTGATCAGGTCCGTCACGCCGCGAACGGCCGACAACAATACGTCGTCGGCGATCTTGAAGGCGTCGAGCATCGACGTGTCGGCGGCGGTGACCGAGAGGAGCCGGTCGTTGGGGATCACGATGAGCGTGTCGACCTTCTCGCGCAACAACTGGATTCCCTTCTCGGCCTGGGTGGCGCGGCGCTTACCCTCGAAGGAGAACGGGCGGGTGACCACGCCGATGGTCAAGATGCCGAGCGCGCGCGCCACTTCCGCGACGACCGGGGCGGCGCCGGTACCGGTGCCGCCGCCCTCGCCGGCGGTGATGAAGACCATGTCGGTCTCCATGAGGGCCTCTTCGATCTCGCCCCGGTGGTCCTCGGCGGCCTGTCGGCCGATCTCGGGGTCGCTGCCGGCCCCCAGACCCTTGGTCAGCTCTCGGCCGATGTCCAGTTTCAGGTCGGCCTCGCTCATCAACAGGGCCTGGGCGTCAGTATTGGCCGCGATGAATTCGATGTTGCGAAGTCCCGAAGAGATCATGCGATTCACTGCGTTCACGCCGCCTCCACCGACGCCGATGACTTTGATCACGGCGTGGTAATTGTTCTGATTGAGACTCATGAACTCCCCTTGGGTTGACTCCTCCATTGTGTCGCACCTCTGACGAAGGTGCGAACATTGGCGAACAAACGTCTTCGAAGGCTAGTCAGACCTTGGTTTTCGGTCAAATGGCCCTCTACGACGGCGCGCCTCCGGTGACGGCCAATTCGCCCGGGACGGTGGCGTCGACGACGTCACCGGGCGCCAGTGTGGAGTGCGCGATCACCGACGCGATGGCGACGAACTTGGCGTGCAACTGCGTGGGCGGTCCGAGGATGAAGGTCACCGGCGTCGTCATCTTGAAGGCCACGACGCCGTGGTCGTTCTCGGTGATGACCGAGACCTGCGCGGCGAAGGCCGGTGGCAGTTGCGCGGCGACGTAGGCGGCCGAGCGGCCCGCGCGCGCGAAGGGCCAGAGCCCGTTTCGCGGGTGCACGTACTGCAACGTCGGCAGGTTCGCGTGCAACGGCGCCGTCCCGAGGTCGCGTCCGCGTGCGTCGACGTACTGCAACACGTGATGGGCGTTGAAGGCGACCGCCACCGCGGTGCTCTCGTGCACCGTGACGACCACGGAGTTCGGCCAGTGCTTGGTGAGCTGCACCGAGTCGATCCACGCGAACTGCGCCAGGTTCGCCTTCACCGTCGCGGCGTTCACGTCCATCATGGTCGGGTGGGCCTCGAGGCCGGAGGCGGCGCTCACCAACGCCAGCGGTTCGTGACGGACCCCGATGAACGTGACGTGCTGGACGCGAAAGTACGACTGTCGAAGGACCCACTCGCCGGCGACGGCCAACGTCGCGAACACCAGCACCACGACCGTCACGACGCGCAGGACCGAGAACAGTCGACGTCGAGGGCGAACGGGCCCCGCGCCCTCGCGGCGATCCGGCGTTCGAGAGGCGCGACTCACGGCGCCTCGAATCCGAGGAAGCGGTGTTCACTCACGAGTTCGACACCGGTGGACTCGCGCACCAGCTCGCGCACGGTCGTGATCAGCTCGTAGACGTCGTTGCCCTTCCCGTCGGCGTCGGCGATGATGAAGTTCGCGTGCTTCTCCGACACGACGGCCGTGCCGATTCGCAGCCCCTTGCAGCCGGCCGCTTCGATCAGTCGCCCGGCGTGGTCACCCTCGGGGTTGCGGAACGCGCTCCCGGCGTTCGCCCCGCCCGGTTGGTGCTCGCGCCGCCAACGCACGATCTCACGGATCCGTTCCTGGGAGGTCTCGCTGTCGCCGGCGCGCAGGTGCAGGCGTACCGACGTCACGAGGTCGTCGCGGCGCAGCGCGCTGTGGCGATAGCCGAAGTCCAGTGGCTCCTTGGACCACGTGCGCGTCGTGCCGTCATGCCAGACGGTGACGGACTCGAGCGACGCCGCCATGTCCGATCCGTGGCCCCCGGCGTTCATCACCGCCGCGCCACCGAAACTCCCGGGCACCCCGACGGCCCACTCGAATCCGGCGACGCCGGACTTGGCGAGGCGACGCGCGGCGATCGGCAGGTCCAGGCCGGCACCGGCGTCGACGACCACGACGTCACCCTCGTCGCGCGTGTGCAGCTCTTCGAACTCACCGACGAGGTGCACGCCGAGGACCTCGTGCTCGCCGTCGGCGACCAAGAGGTTCGAACCGTTGCCGAGGACGAACATCTCGAGTCCGCTCCTCGACATCAACGGTCCCAACTCCTCGAGGTCGGCCCTCGACGCCAGCGTGACGAACGCGCGCACCGTGCCACCGACGCGGTAGGTCGTGCGCGCGCCGAAGGGCGCGTGCTCGCGCACGCGCGCGCCACCGACCTCGATGAGCTCCTCGAGGGACATCAGTCCATCCCCCGCAGTCGCGTCGCCACCGACGCGACGTCGCCCGCGCCGAGCAGCACCACGACGTCACTGCGGTCGTGGAGGGCCTCGAGCACGTCCGGGACGTCCTCGAGCGCGGCGCAGTAGGTCGTGGCGACGCCGGCGCCTCGACGCAGGATCGCCGCGGCGATCACCTCGCCGGTCACGCCGGTGGGGTTCGGCTCCCCGGCGGTGTAGATGTCGGTCACGACGACGGCGGTGGCGACGTCGAAGGCCGGAGCGAAGTCATCGACCAACGACAGCGTCCGCGTCACCCGATGGGGTTGGAAGACCGCGGTGATGCGTTCGTAGCCGGCGGCGCGGGTCGCGCGCAGGATCGCGCGGATCTCACCGGGCAGGTGCGCGTAACTCTCGTAGACGTCGACCCCGCGCCAGGATCCCAACAGTTCGAATCGCCGGGGGGCGCCGACGAAGTTCTCGAGACCCGCACGGATCGACGCGACCGAGACGCCCAGCTGCGTCGCCAGTACCGCGACGACCGCCGCGTCGGCGACGTTGTGCAGGCCGGTGACGTGCAACGTCAACGCCTGTTCGACGTCGGGTCCGGTGAGCGTGAAGTTCGCGCTCTCACGCGTCACGGCGACGTCGCTCACGCGCCAGCGCTCGCCCCGAGCCGAGCCCACGCGCACGACCTCGCGGGCGGCGATGCTCGCGACACGCCGGCATCCGGCGTCGTCGTTCCAGATCACCACGGGTCCGTCGGTGCGATCGAGTAACTGCGCGAAGGCGTGCTCGAGCGCCCCGAGGGTGCCGTAGTGGTCGAGGTGATCGGCCTCGACGTTGAGCAGTCCGAGCGCGTGGGGGCGCACGAGGGAGAACGTGCCGTAGCTCTCGTCGACCTCCACGACGACGTCACCACTTCCCCAGTGACCGTTGGCCCCGACCCCGAGGACGTCGGCCCCGAGCAGTCGTCCGACGTCACGACCCTCGGCCGCCATCACCTGGACCAACATCGAGGTGGCCGTGGTCTTGCCGTGCGTCCCGGTCAGTCCGACCAGGGGACGGGCCCGCGCCAACTCGGCCAGGACCTGCGCGCGCGACAGCATGGTCGCGCCGGCGTCGCGGGCCGCGACCAGTTCGACGTTGTCGTCTCGAACGGCCGGCGACCACGACACCACGTCGGCCCTCACGTTCGCCCCGTCGTGTCCGACGAAGACCGTCACGCCCAGTTCGCGCAGCGCCTCGAGCGTGACGGAGTCTTTGAGGTCGCTGCCACTGACGACGGCGCCCGACTCGACCAGGAGTCGAGCCAGACCGCTCATCCCCGCGCCCCCGACACCGACGACGTGGACCCGGACACCCGGCGAGAAGACCGTCACGACCATCCGCCCACGTCGGCCACGACCCGAGCGATCCTCGACGCCGCGTCGCGCCGTCCGAACTGCCCGGCCGCGCGTCCCATCGCCTCGAGCGTCTCGCTCGACGTGATCGACGCCAACACGTCGTCGAGCTTGGCGCCCGAGCAGTCCGCGTCCAGGACGAGTCGCGCGCCTCCCGCCTCGACGACGACGAGGGCGTTCTTCATCTGGTGGTCCCCCGGCGCGCGCGGTAGCGGCACGAGGACCGAGGGAATGGACAGCGTGGTCAACTCGGCGAGCGTCGAGGCTCCGGCGCGACAGATCGCCACGTCGCAGAGCGCCCAGAGCTGCGCCATGTCCGCGAACTCGACGATCCGGTAGTCGAGGCCGTCGGTGACCGGGGCGTGCGCGCGCACCGAGGCGACGTCGCGTCGTCCGGTCACGTGGATGATCGTTCGATCGCGCCGCGCGGACCAGCGGCTCGCGAGTTCGCTCACCGCGCGATTGACCGTGGCGGAACCGAGCGATCCGCTCATCACGACGACGACCACTCGTCCGTCGTCGATCGGTGGATCACTCTCGGCGCGCGCGTGTTGTCGCGCCCGCGGCGATCGGTCGACCGACACGACGCTCTGGCGTAGTGGCGTGCCGGTCACGACCGCCCGGGGATCACTCGTGGGAAAGGCGCAGCACCGAGCGCGCGCGAAGCGCGTGAAGAGTCGTTGGGCCGCTCCGGGTTCGGCGTCGAGTTCGACGAGGACGAGCGGGCGGCGCCAGAGCACCGCGGCGAGCGTCGTGGCGAAGGAGGCGTAGCCGCCGAGAGAGACCACGACCGACGGACGCCATCGTCGCACGTTCGCCACGCTGAGTCCGACCGCCGCGAGCAACGATGCCGCGGCACCGACGTTCTGCACGAACGCCTCGAGGCCGAGTGAACGACGGAGGCCCCGACCGGGCAACAGCGTGAGTGGAACGTCGGCGTCGCACAGGAGCGTCGACTCTTGACCGCGACGACTGCCCACGAAGCGCAGCTCGTCCGGGGCGACGCCGATGATCCGGAGTTGGTCGGCGACGGCCTCCATCGGGAAGATATGTCCCCCGGTCCCACCCCCGGTGATCACGATGGGACCGGCCATTAGCGGGTCCGGCGTGGATCGTTCGTCGAACGCGAGCGCGGTGCCGGTCGCGGGGCGGTCTTTCGCTCGATGGTCTCTCGGAAGTTCGTCAGGCGACGCTCGCGAATCGTCACGTCGCCGCTATGCGAGCGGTCGTGCGCGATGTTGTAGAGCAGGCCGACGGCGGCCAGTTCGGTGATCAGCGCCGTGCCCCCGTAGGAGAAGAAGGGCAACGGGATCCCGGTCACGGCCCACCACCCCACGACCGACGCGATGTTGATCAGCGCCTCGACGGCGATCCACGTGGTGATGCCCACGGCGACCAACCGGTACACCGAGTTCGTGCACTGCTGAGCGATGCGCACGGCCGCGAAGACGAAGGCGATGAAGAGCGCGATCACGACGAGCGTGCCGATGAGACCGAGCTCTTCGCCGATGATCGTGAAGATGAAGTCGGTGTGGGGGTTCGGCAGGAGGCCCCACTTCTCTCGGCTGTGGCCGAGGCCGAGGCCGGCGACCCCGCCGGCGCCCAGGCCGATGCGGCTCTGCAAGAGCTGATAGCCCCCGCTCAGCAGGTGGTTGTTCGGGTGCAGGAACGACCAGAACCGGCTGGCGGAGTAGGGCTTTGAGACCATGTACGCCCCGAAGGCGGTCAAGACGAGCAGCGTGATCCGAACGAGCATCTTGCGCGACAGTCCCCCGACGGCGAGCATCGCGAAGGCGATGACGACGACGACCGACGTCGTGCCGATGTCCGGCTCGATCACGATGAGGGCACACCCGAACGTGACCGGGACGGTCCAGAGCGCGAGCTGACGCCAGTGTCCGAGCTCGTCGTGGTGATGCTGCACGAGCCAGGCGATGAAGAGCACCGTGAAGAGCTTGAACATCTCCGACGGCTGCAGGTAGATGACGTGCAGGTTGAGCCAGCGGGTGCCGCCGTTGCTCGACACGCCGATGGCCCGCACGGCCAACAGCAATCCGAGGCCGACCAAGATCAGGATCGGCGCGCTACGGACCAGTCGTTCGAGGCGCACGCGCGACATCACGTAGAGCGCGAAGATCCCGAAGCCGAGGTAGACGAGGTCGTGGATCATGATCGACCAGGTCGATCCGCCGTTGGCCGAGGCCTGACCCTCGCTCGCCGACGCGACGGCGATCGTGCCGAAGGTGACGAGCAACGTCGTGATCAAGAGCAGCACCCGGCCGCTGGCGACGCCGCGCGGCATCGGTTGGAAGAGACCGCGCTCTCTGGTTCGCGGCGCCGGCGCGGGAGGCCGGCCCCGTGAATCGTGTCGCAGGTCGCGTTGACGGATGGCCACGATCAGACCTTCGCGATCTTCAAGAAGTCACCGTAGAAGATGCCGAGGCCCAGCATGGCGAGGAGTCCCGCGACGATCCAGAGCCGCACGATGATCGTGAACTCGGGCCAGTCGTGCATCTCCAGGTGGTGATGGAACGGCGCGATGCGAAAGATCCGACGCCCGAAGAGGCGAAAACTGATCACCTGCAAGATGACCGACGCCGTCTCGGCGACGAAGAGTCCGCCGATGACCGGCAACAACAGGTCCAGGTTCATCAACAGCGCGAGCGCACCGAGCCCGGTGCCGATGGCCAACGCACCGGTGTCGCCCATGATGATGCGCGCGGGGGCCGCGTTCCACCACAGGAAGCCGAGGCACGCGCCGACGAGACCGACCGCGACGAGACCGAGGTCGAGTGCGGCGTGGAGGTGGTAGATCGAGAAGTGCCGGAACTGCCAGTAGCCGATGATCGCCAAGACGCCGAAGCAGAAGGTGCCCGATCCGGCGGCGAGGCCGTCGAGGCCATCGGTCAGGTTGACCGCGTTGGAACTCGAGATGATCACCAGCAGCGCGAGCAGCACCCAACCGACGGAGGTCAGGTTCCATCCCGGTAACGAGAACCTGGTGAACGACAGGTTCGTCGAGGTGTGTACCCAGTCGATGGACAACACCGCGAAGACCGCGGCGATCAACAGCTGGCCGACGAACTTGCCGCGCTTGTTCAGCCCGAGGTTGCGCGCGTTGCGGATGCTGATGTAGTCGTCGAGGAACCCGAGGAAGCCGGAGGCGATGATGACCCCGACGACGAGGATGCCGCTTCGCGTGACGACGACCGACGTGCCGACGTGACCCATCAGATAACCGAGCACCGCGGCCACGACGATGACGACGCCACCCATCGTGGGCGTGCCCGCCTTGACCAGGTGGGACGACGGCAGGTCCTCGTGGATGCGCTGACCGAGCGAGCGGCGCGTGAGGAACCGGATCCACAGCGGCGTCACGAGCACCGCGAAGACGAAGGCCACGCCGCCCGACTCCATCAGGCTCAGCACGGTGACGCGCCCAATAGTTCGCGGGCCACGACCCGGTCGTCGAACGGCACGACGAGGTCCCCGATCGTCTGGGTGGTCTCGTGCCCCTTGCCGGCGACGACCACGACGTCGACGGGCGCGGCTTCGTGGAGCGCGCGCCCAATCGCGCTGCGCCGATCGGCGTCGCGCACGACGTTCGCGCCGCTCATCACGCCGGACATGATGGCGTCGATGATCGACTCGGGCTCCTCGGAGCGGGGATTGTCGGACGTCACGATCGTCAGGTCCGAGAACGTGGAGGCCACCAGTCCCATCTCCGGTCGCTTGGCGCGATCGCGATCGCCGCCGCAACCGAAGACCGTGATGACGCGACCCTCGGGCACCATCGCGCGAACGTCGCTCAAGAGACGGCGCAGCCCCTCCGGGGTGTGCGCGTAGTCGACGATGACGGTGACGTTGGATCCCCGCACGACGTCGAATCGGCCGGCGATCGAAGAGACCTCGCCCATCGCGGCCGCGATCGCCGCGTCCTCGGCGCCCAGCACGGCCATGATCGACATCGCGATGAGGGCGTTGTCGACGTTGTAGTCGCCGAGCAGCGCCGAGTTGACGAGGTGTCCGCGCCAGAAGAACGTCGTGCCCTTCAGTGACGTCTCCACGTCGGTGGCGTCGCGTCGCGACACTCGCGTGACCGGCAGCGTGGTCGTCCCCGCGAGGCGTTCGCCGTAGGGGTCATCACTCCAGATGACGGCACGGCGCGAGTGTTCCGGCGTGAAGAGGCGTGACTTCACGACGAAGTACTCCTCCATCGACCCGTGGTAGTCCAGGTGCTCGTGACTCAGGTTCGTGAACGCCGCGACGGTGAACTCGAGTCCGTCCACGCGGTGCTGACTCATCGCGTGGCTGGACACCTCCATCGCGACGACCGAGCTCGGCACCGTAGGGTCGAAGCCGTCGACGAGCGCGGCGAGCGTCCGAAAGAGTTCGGGCGCGGCCGGCGTCGTGCGTTCGTTGGTCAGCGTGCCGATGTTGGCGCCGTTCCACGACAGCGCACGGGCCAGTCCGGCAACGATCGTCGTCACGCTCGTCTTGCCGTTCGTGCCGGTCACGGCGACCAGGCGGGTCCTGGTCTCGGGGTGACCGACGACGGCGGCGCTGGCGTGCGCGCACAGTGCGGTCAACTGCGTCGAGGGCACGACCACGACGGGCGCGGTGACGTCGAGTGGCGTATTGGCAACAACGCAGAGCGCCCCGCGACGAACGGCGTCACCGGCGAATTTCGCGCCGCTCGTGGACTCCCCCGGCATCGCGAAGAACAGTGAGCCCGGTACGCACTCGCGCGAGTCGATGTCGACGTGGGTGATCTCGAGGCTCCCCGTCGCGACGTCGAGGGTCAGGTCATCGAGGATGTCGCCGAGTTGCATCAGGTCACGTCCGAGGAGATCGCGGCGCGGCCGCCCTTGAGGGGCTTCTGGTACGTGCCGTTGGAGGGGATGTTGTAGTGGTGCAACGCGTAGGACATGACCTCTTGGAAGATTGGCGCGGCCACGGCGCCCC
The DNA here is from genome assembly GCA_050014915.1 of Acidimicrobiales bacterium. Classification (GTDB taxonomy): domain Bacteria; phylum Actinomycetota; class Acidimicrobiia; order Acidimicrobiales; family RAAP-2; genus RAAP-2. The sequence continues at coordinate 13,857 of JBEKCK010000054.1, forward strand.
CGAAAATCGTCGTTTCGGGACGCTGCACCACCACGATCATCGACAGTACCGGGTCGTTCGCGGG
>JBEKCK010000055.1:0-13202 GCA_050014915.1 Acidimicrobiales bacterium
ATCGGCAACATGTGGTCTTCCGCGAGGTCCAATAGTCGCGCGCCGAACTCCAGCCGCGACAGTTCTCGACTCGAGAATCTCTCCGGTCCGAAGGAACGGACGTCGGTGGCGAGTGCGCTCGATTCCTCGGCGTCCATGAGATCCATCACTCCATCGTAGGACTATCGTTGATTCGTGGCGAGACACGCGAGTACTGCGGCAGCCCCGGCGAAGCGTTCATCCGTCACTCAACCGTCACAGGGCCGTCTCACGGAACTGAGCCTGATGATCCTCGCGTGGGTCATCGTCGGCTCGTTCTACGTGCTCGCGTCGCTCGGGGCGCAGGGCCACTTGCCCGACCGCCTCGGCGTCTTCCTCACGTCGATCATCGCGATCTCGCTCGCCCTGCACGTGTGCGTCCGATTCCTCGCGCCGAACTCCTCGCAGATCCTCTTGCCGATCGCCACGTTGCTCAATGGTGTGGGCTACGTCGAGATCGCGCGATGGAATCCTCAGTACGCCGGGTTTCAAGCCCTCTGGTTCCTCATCAGCGCAGCCGCCCTCGTCGTTACGCTGATCCTCGTACGCCGAGTACGCGACCTCGACCGCTATCGATACCTCACGTTGTTGGCGGCGATCGGACTGTTGTTGTTGCCGCTCGTCCCCCACATCGGACAAGACATCAACGGTGCTCGACTGTGGGTCAAACTCGGCCCGATATCGTTTCAGCCCGTCGAGATCGCCAAGATCCTCTTGGTCTTCTTCTTCGCGTCGTACTTCGCGGCCAACCGAGAGCTGTTGTCGACGCCGACTCAGCGCATCGGTCGACGCCAAATCGTCCCCCCGAAGGTGCTGTTGCCGATTCTCTTCGCGTGGGGATTCTCGATGGCCATCCTCGGCGCCGAGAACGACATCGGGTTCGCGCTTCTGCTGTTCGCGCTGTTCATCTCGATGCTGTGGGTGACCACCGGCTTGAAGACCTACGTCGTCCTCGGCATGGCCCTCTTCGCGGGAGGAATGTACTTTGCCGCGCGCTACTTCGCTCAAGTGCACCTGCGAATTACTGACTGGCTCAATCCGTGGGCCGCCTGTGCCTTACCCCCGGGACCTCATCAGACCTGTCAACTTGCCTGGGGATGGTATTCGCTCGCCGCCGGCGGCATGACCGGCACCGGACTGGGACTGGGCCAGTCGGGCAACATTCCCTATCTCACGTCGGACATGATCCTCGTGGCCGTCGGCGAAGAGCTCGGGTTCCTCGGCATCATCTTGATCGTGTGCCTCTTCGCGGCCTTCGTCGGTGAGGGCTTCCACATCGCGCAGCGAGCGACGTCGGACTACGTGCGTCTCGCCGCCACCGGTCTCACGGCGCTGATGGGCTTCCAGGCCTTCTTCATCATGGCCGGCGTGCTGCGCATCCTCCCCTTCACCGGCATCACGTTGCCCTTCGTCGCCTACGGCGGCAGTTCGCTCTTCGCGAACTATCTGATCGTCGCCCTGCTACTGCGGATCTCGGACGAGAACAGCCTCGAGAGACGAGGCGGTGAGATCGTCGCCGTGAAATTCAAGAAACCGTAATCAGTTTTCGGGGCTGTTCGCCCTACGTGGTCCCTACCATTGCCACTAGGGCGAACAAACGTAAGGACATTCGTTGGCAGAGGCCCGTGACTTGATTCGGCGAGTGGGCGCGAGCGCCCTGCTGGTCGTCTTGGGCCTGTCCGGAATCTCGTACGTCGCGCCGGCCGCCGCCAGTTCGCTGAGCCGCTGTCAGGAGACGCAGATCGACGTCGACATCGTGTCGCGCGGCGCCGCGTTGGGCAACGTGGGCGACGCGATCGTGATCACCAACGTCAGCTCCAGCGCCTGCACCGTGACGGGCTATCCAACCGTGCGCTTCACGGGGGGTCCGGGCGTCGCGGCGTCCGTGGCGCGAAAGACCCTGAACGGGTACATCGGAGGGCTCGGCGCCCCGGGCACCAAACTTCCCCTTCCCGTCGTGACGCTCCGCGCCCACGGAGGCGTGGCCTCGAGCTTGATCGAGGGTGACGACAATCCCGTCGGGAACGCCCGCTCGTGCGTGCGCTACACGAAGGTGTCCGTGTCGCTGCCTCATCTCAGTCCGCCGTACCGGATCGCCACGCGGTTCCCCGGATGCGTGCGACCCCAGGTGCATCCCCTCGTCAAGGGATCCGACGGGGACTCACTCCAGTAGCTCAGCCGGCGAGCGACTAGGCGTAAAAGGCCTGGAGGACCGACTCGGCGCAGAGCACCGGCGCGCGAACGCCCTGGCGGGTGGCGAGGATGAGCGCGTCGCTCGTTCGACAGTCGAAGATCTCGCGACCCCGCGGGGTCATGAGGTCGAGCTCGGCGTAGAAGACACCACCGTCGTAGCGCGTGATCCGGGCCGCGACGATGTCGGCGTTCAGTCGGCGCAACACCTCGGACATCACCTCGTGCGTACCCGGACGTCGTCCGTCGATCTTGTCCAGCGCGTTGTGCAGCGCGACCGCCTCGGTGAGCGCGATGGGGATCGCCAGGTACCGGTACGGCGTCTCCTCCTCGATCAGGTGCACGAGCGGTGAGGAGTCCGAGAGGTCGAACAGGACCGACTCGATACTCATCACGTTGAACTGGATCGTGTCCGGATCGACCTCGGCCGCCGGTTCGACGACGGGCGCGTCAGCGGCGGTGTCAGCGTTCGCCTCGTCGCTCACCGGCGTGGTCTCGTCGCTCATCAGGGGTCCAGTCTAATTTCCGGTGCGTCGCGAAATAGAGAGCACCAGTCCCCCGGCGATGAAGAACACCAGGGCCGCCGAACCGCCGTAACTGAGGAGCGGGAGCGGGATCCCGGTCACGGGCATGATGCCCATGGTCATGCCGATGTTCTCGAAGCAGCTGAAGGCGAAGAACACGAAGACGCCGATGCAGATGATGCGGCCCATCGTGTCCTTGGCCAAGCGGCCGATGCGAAAGATCCGAAAGGCGACGAAGGCGAGCAGGAGGAGGATCGCCAGTGAGCCGATGAAACCCAACTGCTCGCCGATGGCGGTGAAGATGAAGTCCGTGTGCTGTTCGGGCACGTAGCCGAGGTTCGTCTGGAGACCGTTGAAGAGCCCGGCGCCGTGCAGTCCGCCCGAGCCGATCGCGTTCTTCGCGTTGTCGACGTTGTAGATGTACTGCGCCCACTTCGGACTCGTCGAGTCCTGATGGAGGTAGCCGATGAACCGGTCGATCGCGTAACGCTGCACGAGGTCCAGATAGAAGGCCGAGACGACGCCGATCGAACCGAGGACGGCGAGCAATGTCATCAGCCGAGGCGGGACGCCGGCGATCACCAGCATCGCGGCGACCGTCAACACGATGATGATCGACGTGCCGAGGTCCGGCTGCACCACGACGAGGAGGAGGGGCACGGCCGACATCACCAGCAGGCGCACGACGTCGTACATCGTGAGTCCGTCCGGTCTTCGTTGGCAGAACGTCGCGATCGCCAAGATGAGTATCAGGACCGTGAACTCACTCGGCTGTATCTGCAAGATGCCGATGCTGTACCAGCGCTGGGCCCCGAGCGCTGAGGACCCGATGAAGTACACCCCCACGAGGCTCAGGAGTCCGCAGACGTAGAACGGCGTGGTCACGATCTCGAGGCGTCGATAGTCGATCAGGGACACGACGTACATGACCACGACGCCCAGCCCCACGAACAGGGCCTGGCGCTCGAACCAGTAGTGCGGGTTCTCGCCGGCGTTGATCAGACCCTGGCGCGTCGCGCTGTAGACCATCACCGCGCCGGTGACGCCGAGGGCGATGAGTCCGCAGGCCAGTCCCAGGTCGAGGCGTTCTTTGGAGCGGATGCGCAACGACATCGAACTGAGCGTGTCGGTCATGCGATCACCTCCAGGAGCCTCGCGCCGTCGATCGGTCTCTCCCACCACCATTGCATCTGTAACGCGGCCTGGTAGGCCAGCATGCCGAGCCCGTTCGCGCTGGGACACCCCGAGCGTTCGTGCAGGGCGCGCCAGGCCGACATCCGCGGTTCGTACGTGATGTCGATGGCGATCGTGTGGGCGCCGACGCCTTGCATCACCGCGACGTCGTCGGCGCGACCCGCGACCGGCGTGGTGTTGACGATGACGTCGACGGGCCGGTAGGTGAGCGAGAAGTCGTAGACGTGGTCGTAGCGCGCGACGAGCGCTTCGACCTTGGCCTCGTTGCGGGCGTGCACCGCGACCGACGCGACGCCGTGGCGTACGAGACCGTCGACGATCGCGCTCGCCGCGCCCCCGGCGCCGAGGACCACCACGTGGGTGCCTTCGACGTTCGTGCCGAACTGTCCGCGCAGGGCGTTGACGAAGCCGTCACCGTCGGTCGAGGCGCCCAGGAGTTTCCCGTCGCGCATGAGGAGCGAATTGACCGAACCGGTGCGCGTCGCGACCTCGTCGAGCTCGTCGCAGATCTCGACGCCGAATCCCTTGAGTGGCATCGTGATCGACAACGCGTCGAACTCCTTGCGCATCACCTTGTTCAGCTTGGTCTTGTCCTTCGCGCCGAGTTCGACGCGCCGCGACGAACCCTCGAGTCCCTCCATCGCCAGGGCCGCGTCGTGGAGCTGGGGCGTGAGCGAGTGCTCGATCGGTGAGCCGGCTACGCCGAGACGCCAGTTCATCCGATCCCCCTCGACTCGGCCAGTCTCTCTTCCTTCAACTGCTCGGCGAAGGTCGTCGAGAACGCCATCTGGCCATCCTCGTTGATCAGGGTGAAGTACAGCCAGCTGCCGACCGGCGGGTGCAGCGTCGCGCGCAGCGCGATCGTCGAGACGGCGCAGATCGGTGTCGGCGTCAAACCGGTGTTCAGGTACGTGTTGTAGGGCTCCTGGGTCTGGAGCATGGCCGGGGTCACCGTGCCGCCGTCGCGGCCGAGGAAGTACAGCACCGTCGCGTCCATCTGGAGCGGTCCCCCGCGCGCGAGGCGGTTGTAGATGACGCGAGCGACCTTGGGCATGTTGACCGGGTAGTAGCCCTCCTTCTCGACGATGGAGGCGGCGATGACCAGTTGGTAGGCGTCCAGGCCCATGAGCGTCGTCGACGGCGTGAGACCGACCGACGCGGCCTGCTTCACGAATCGCTTCTCCATGCGCTTGACGAGCTGGCCCGGCGACTCTCGTGGCGCGACGATGTACTGACCCGTGCCGATGAGGCCCTCGAGCGAACCCGACGAACGAAAGGGACTCGGTGACTTACTGGCCGTCGCATCCTCGAGGAACTCACCCGCGTAGGCGTCGCCCTTCGCGTTCGCGACCGCGAGCGCGACCTCGCGCAACGTCAGACCGGCCGTGACGTCGACGGGGAACACGTTGGGCGCCGAACCGAAGACCGAACGCACGTGGGAGAACGATGAACCCTGGGCGATCTCGTAGGAACCCTGTTGGACACCGAAGGAACCGAAGATCGTGGTGTCGATGTCGAAGGCCAAGGGGGACGCGATGACGCCCTTGACGTGCATCGCGTTCGCGACCGACGAGAGCGATTCGCCGGGCTTCACCGTGACGATGACTTCCTTGCCCTTGCCGTGGAAGATCGGGTCGACCTGAAGAGCGAACCACACCACCATCACGATGATGATGACAACGAGGCCAGCGAGAATTCGGCCCAGTGGCTTACTCAGCATTGAGCCCATCTACATAGTTTTGCAGCATGACGACCGCGGCCGCACTGTCGACACGATCACGGGACTCTTTGGTCGTCAATCCGGCCTCTGACAACGACTTTTGCGCTTCACGCGTCGTCAATCGTTCGTCCCACTGCGTGACGGGAACCGAGACGTGCTCTTGGACCTGTGAGAAGAGAGTATCGGCGTCCGTGGTACTGGCGGTCTCGTGGCCGGAGAGCGCGATCGGTCGGCCGATGACGATGACGCCGATCTCCTCTTCGTCGATGAGTGCACGAATTCGCGTCAACGTGGTGTCGTCTCGAGGAATCGCCGGACGCGGGAACGCCATGGTCTGTGCGGCATTCGTGATCGCGACACCACACCGTTTGGTTCCGGGGTCGATGCCGAGAATTCGCGCCATTCAACTACAGCGCCGCCGCCGCGCTCAAGACGGCGTCGATGCCGTGGGGATCGCGACCCCCGGCGAGCGCCAATCGCGGCGAGCCACCTCCACCACCGCCGACGAAGGCCGCCAACGCCTTGACGCTGGCGGTGGCATCCAGGGACTCGTCGCTGGCGACGGCGATCGAGACCTTGTCCTCGAACGCGCCGACCAAGACCACGACCCGACGACCCCGACGTTGCAGGTCCGCCGCGAGGCTTCGCAACTGCTCACCGGGATAGCCATCGACCCTCGCGACCAACACGTCCGTGGTGACCTGCGCGTGCAACTCCTCGGCGAAGCGAGAGAGCTGCGATTGACGAAGCGACGACAGATCCCTTTCGAACTCGCGTTGGCGCTCCATGATCCGCTCCAACGCCGGCACGACGTCGTCGACCGAGGATTTCAGGATCGCGGCCACCGAACCGAGCGCCGTCTCCATGTCGTGACTGCGCTGGTAGGCGCCCATAGCGCTCACGCCTTCGATCCGGCGCGTGTTCGAGCCGATCGAGGACTCACTCACGATCTGGACCTGTCCGATGTCACCGAGCCGATCGACGTGCGTCCCACCGCAGAACTCCAGGCTGTGGGCGCCGGCGCGCACGACGCGCACGCGGTCACCGTACTTGTCGCCGAAGAAGGCGATCGCCCCCATGGTCTCGGCTTCCTTCTTCGTCGTTTGGATCGTGTTGACCTCTTCGTTGGCGACGACGTCGGTGTTGACCAGCGTCAGGATCTCGGCCGTCTCCTGCGGCGTCACGCCGGCGCCGTGGGAGAAGTCGAAGCGCAGTCGGTCGGGACCCACGAAGGATCCCTGCTGACGTACGTGGTCGCCCAAGACCATTCGCAGTCCGGCGTGCAAGAGGTGGGTCGCCGTGTGGTTCCGTCGCGTCGCCTCACGCCGTTCGGGGTCGATCGTCGCCACCGCCACCTGGCCGGGGAGCAGTTCACCGGTGAGGAGCCCGCGATGGGCGAAGAGTCCGCCGGCGACGTTCTGGACGTTGAGGACCTTGAAACTGCCGGTCTCGGTCACGACCATCCCGGTATCGGCGACCTGGCCCCCTGACTCGGCGTAGAACGGCGTCGAATCGAGGAAGAGCTCGCCGACGCCGTCGGCTCCGACCAACGACGCCAGCACCTCGGTCTCCACGCTGTAGCGCGACACGTCGCGGCCGATGAACTCGGTCGTGCCGTGGGTTTCGATGAGGTCGCGATACTGCGCGTCGTCGGCCAGGTTCAGCGCCTTGGCCTTTGATCGGGCCCGTTCGCGCTGGGCGCTCATCGCCTCGTCAAAGGCTCCGCGGTCCACGGTGAGTCCCGCCTCGGACACGATCTCGTCGGTGAGCTCAATCGGGAACCCGTGCGTGTCGTGGAGCTTGAAGGCGACGTCGCCCGGGAAGACCGTCGCGCCGCTCGACGCCACCTCGCGCTGGGCCTCTTCGAGGAGGGAGAGCCCGGTCTTCAGCGTTCGCGCGAACCCGGCCTCCTCGCGTTCCAGGACTTCGACGATCAGGTCGCGGTCCTTCACGAGGACCGGGTAGGCGAGACCCATCTTCTCGATGGTCGCGTCGACCAGTGACGCGACGAGGGCACGTTCGGAACCGGCGCGGCGCGCCGCGAGGATCGCGCGACGGATGATGCGACGCAGTACGTAGCCGCGGCCCTCGTTCGATGGCAGCACGCCGTCGGCGACGAGCATCGTCATCGCGCGTCCGTGCTCGGCGATGCGTCGGATCGCCACGTCGGTCGATTCGTCGGCCCCGTAGTTGACGTCGATCGCGCGCGACGCGGTCTGGAGCAGTGGCGCGAAGAGGTCGGTCGCGAAGACCGAGTCGAGTCCGTTGAGGATGGCCAGGACGCGCTCGAAGCCGGCGCCGGTGTCGATGTTCTTCTTCGGCAGTTCGGTGAGCGTTCCGTCGGTGCCGCGGTCGTACTGCGTGAAGACGAGGTTCCAGAACTCGACGAAGCGATCCTCTGCGCCGTGCTCGGGTCCCCCGTCGGCGCCGAACCGCGCGCCCTTGTCGAAGAAGATCTCAGAACTCGGTCCGCACGGTCCCGTCGGACCCATCTCCCAGAAGTTGTCCTCACCGAGACGCTGGATGCGACTGGCGGGCAGTCCGATGAGGTCTCGCCAGAGCTCGTCGGCCTGGTCGTCTGAGGTGTGGACGGTGACCCACAGGCGCTCGGGGTCGAGTCCGAAACCCTCGGTGATCAGGCCCCACGCATACTTGATGGCGCCCTCTTTGAAGTAGTCGCCGAAGGAGAAGTTGCCCATCATCTCGAAGAAGGTCAGGTGACGTTGGGTCGTGCCGATGATGTCGATGTCGAGCGCCCGGAAGCACTTCTGCACCGAGACGGCGCGGGGATAGGGCGCCGGCTCCTCTTCGGTGAAGTACGGCTTGAAGGGCACCATGCCCGCGACCGTGAAGAGCAGGCTCGGGTCGTGCGGGATCAGGCTCGCCGAGGGCACGACCGTGTGGCCGTTGTCAGCGAAGTAGTCCAGGAATATGGAACGAAGTTGGGCGGCCTCCACGGGCTTTACTCTACCGGTGGCCCGGAATTGGCCTCGTCCTCGCGTTGCACCATGACGCGCCACTGCTCGACGAGTGCGCGCTCGCGACCGTACTCACTGGGGTCGTAGTAGTGCTGACCGACGAGTGCGTCGGGGAGGTACTGCTGAGAGACCCATCCGCGCTCGAAGTCGTGGGGGTACTGGTAGTCCGTGCCGAATCCCTGTGCGGCCGCGCCGCGATAGTTCGAGCCGCGCAGGTGGTCGGGGACCTCCACGACGCCGCCTTCTTGCACCGCGCGCGTGACCGCGCCGAGCGCTCGCGTCACGGAGTTGCTCTTGGGCATCAGTGCGAGCGTGATCGTGGCGTGGGCCAGCGTCAGGCGACCCTCGGGCAGTCCGATGAACTCGACCGTTCGCGCGGCGGCGTCGGCGAGGACCAGGCCCATGGGATCGGCGAGTCCGATGTCCTCGCTCGCGAGGATGACGAGGCGGCGCGCGAGGAACCGGGGGCTCTCGCCACTCTCGAGCATCGTGACGAGCCAGTAGAGCGCCCCGTCGGGGTCCGAGCCGCGCACCGACTTGATGAAGGCGCTGATCTGGTCGAAGTGCGTGTCGCGCGATTGGTGATAGAGCCGACCGTCGCGCGCGCGTGAGACGTGTTCGACCTCGACCACGTCCCTCGGGGGATCTTGTGCGCGCACCAACACGATCGCCGTGTCGAGCGTCGTGAGCGCCACCCGGGCGTCGCCGTCACTGGCCGACGTGATCGCCTCCATCGCCTCGTCGGTGATGGCGCTGTTGCGAAGTTCCAGTCCCCTTTGCACGAGTACCGCGAGCTCGTCGCTCGACAGCGGGTGCAGGCGCCAGAGCGTCGCGCGGCTCATCAGCGCCGCGTTGACCTCGAAGTAGGGGTTCTCGGTCGTGGCACCGATGAGTACGACCTGTCCGGTCTCGGTCGCCGGCAACAAGAGGTCCTGCTGGGACTTGTTGAAACGGTGCACCTCGTCGATGAAGAGCACGGTCCGTTGGCCGTGCTCGCCCAGTCGGTCGTGCGCGCGCGACAGCGCCTCGCGCACGTCCTTCACGCCGCTCGTGACGGCCGACAGACTCTCGACCGCGTAGCCGGCCGAACTCGCGAGGATCCGCGCCAGCGTGGTCTTACCGGTGCCGGCCGGTCCCCACAGGATCATCGAGGTCAACTCGCCCGCCTCCACGAACTTGCGTAGCGGACCGTTCGCCCCGACGAGGTGCGTCTGCCCGACGAGTTCGTCCAGCGTGCGAGGACGCAGGAGATCGGCGAGTGGCGCGACCTCTTTCAGGCGCTGAGCGACGGCGTCGTCGAAGAGCGACGTAACTCACGAACCTTTCGGCGTGACGGTGATGCGTAGTTCGCGCATCACCTTGGGGGCGACCGCCTTGGGCGCCCCGGTCATGAGGTCCGCGCCCGACTGGGTCTTGGGATAGGCGATGACCTCGCGGATGTTCTCCTCGCCCGCGAAGATCGCCACCAGTCGGTCGATGCCGAAGGCGAAGCCGGCGTGTGGCGGCGCGCCGAACTTGAAGGCGCCGAGCAGGAAGCCGAAGCGACTCTCGGCCTCCTCTTCGGAGATGCCGAGCGCGCGAAAGACGCGTGACTGGATGTCGGCGCGGTGGATCCGCACCGATCCACTCCCGAGTTCCCAGCCGTTGAGGACCAGGTCGTAGGCGCGCGAGCGCACCCGCAACGGGTCCGTCTCGATCAGGTCCATGTCGTCGGGGTGCGGCATCGTGAACGGGTGGTGCGCCGCCATGGGGTTACCCTCGTCGTCGAGTCCCTCGAAGAGCGGGAACTCCGTGACCCAGACGTACCGGTGCGGACCCTCGCCCACCGGCGGCGAACCGAGCGTCGTGCGGATGGCTCCCAGCACGTGACAGGCGTCGGCGTACTCGTCGGCGACACAGAACACGACGTCGCCGACCTCGGCGCCGTCGAGCGACGCGATCGCCGCACGCTCGGTGTCGTTCAAGAACTTGGCCAACGGTGAGTCGAGGCCGTCATCGGTGACGCGAAACCACGCCAGTCCCTTCGCGCCGAGCGACCTCGCCTGATCGGTCAACTCATCGAGTCGAGCGCGCGAGAAACTCGCGCCGCCGGGCACGCGCATCGCCTTGACGGTCGGGGCCGCGAAGGCCTTGACCTCGGTCTCGGCGAACACCTCAGAGAGGTCGTGCAGCAACATCGAAAAACGCATGTCCGGCTTGTCGGTGCCGTAGCGGTCGAGCGCCTCGCTCCACGTGATCGACGGGATGTCGTCGGGTCGCACCCCGGTCGCCGCCTCGGCCGCGTCGAGCACCGCCACCGAGACGAAGGCGAGCACGTCGTCTTGATCGGCGAAGCTCGCTTCGATGTCGAGCTGCGTGAACTCGAACTGACGGTCGGCGCGCAAGTCCTCGTCACGCATGCACCGAGCGATCTGGTAGTAGCGATCGAAGCCACCGACCATCAACAGCTGCTTCGCGATCTGCGGACTCTGCGGCAGGACGTAGAACTCCCCGGGTTGCAGCCGTGACGGCACGACGAATTCGCGCGAACCCTCCGGCGTGGGCGCCCAGAGCAGTGGCGTCTCGACCTCGCAGAACCCCTGGGCGTCCATCGCCCGGCGCAGCGCTGCGTTCACGAGCGCGCGCAGTCGAAGGTTGCGTTGCATGTGTTCGCGGCGAAGGTCGAGGTAGCGATAGCGCAGGCGCACCTGTTCGTCGATGTCGACGCGGTCGTCGAGTTGGAACGGCGGCGGATCGGCCGACGCCAGGACCTCGACCACGCAGTCGGTCAGTTCGATCGAACCGGTGTCGAGTTTGTCGTTCACCGTGCCCTCGGGTCGGCGCGTCACGGTACCACTCACGCGCACGACGTACTCACTGCGAACGTCGACCGAACCGTCGACGACGGCCTGGATGATGCCCGAGTGGTCGCGCACGTCTAAGAAGGCGAGGTGTTCGCCGTGTTCGCGGCGTTTGGCGACCCATCCGCAGACGCTGACCCGTCGCCCGACATCACCCTCGCGCAGCGACGCGCACAACGCGTCGCGCATGCTCGTGGACTCCAGGTTGTTCGACATCGTCAGCTCTTCGTCAGTAGTTCGGCGGCCACGGCGGCGACGTCGTCGCGGGACACTCGGCGCTGCGTCTGCTCAAAGTCGTCGCTTCGCAGGTCCCTAATCGTAACTTCACCGGCCGCGAGTTCCTGCGGCCCGACCAGGAGGGCCAGGCGCGCACCCGATTTGTCGGCCACCTTCATCTGGGACTTCATCGAACGGTTGTCGTAGGCCCGGGCCGTCGCGAATCCGGCCGCGCGCAACTCATCGACCAACACCGTCGCGACGTCCTCTTTCGTCGTGTCGATGACGAAGAGGTCGAGCGAACGATCGACCAGGTTGCGCGGTTCGACGCCCTCGGCCTCGCGCGTCATCAGCAGGCGTTCGATCCCGCTCCCGAAGCCGATACCGCTGGTCGGCTTGCCGCCGAGTTGTTCGGCCAGTCTGTCGTAGCGACCTCCCCCGCCGATGGCGTTCTGGGCGCCGCCGAGGGCCTCGGCCACGAACTCGAATGTCGTGCGGGTGTAGTAGTCGAAGCCGCGCACCAGACGCGGGTCCACGTGTGACTCGATGCCGATCGACGTCAGACCGGATAGGACGGCGTCGAAGTGGGCGCGACAGTCGTCACAGATGTGATCGATCAGCATCGGCCCGGCCGCGGTCACTTCGATGCAGGCCGGGTCCTTGCAGTCCAGGACGCGCAGTGGATTCTCGGACCACGTCGAGCGGTGCTCGTCGCAGAGCCGGTCCGCGTTCTTCGCGAGGTGCGCGCGCAGCAGTTCCACGTAGGCCGCGCGACAGACGTCGTGGCCCATGGAGTTGACGAGTAGACGGAATCGACTCAGTCCGAGCGCGCGATAGAACCGTTCGGCGAGGGCGATCACCTCGACGTCGACGGCCGGGTCGTCGGTACCGAGGACCTCGACGCCCAGTTGGTGGTGCTGTCGGTAGCGCCCGGCCTGGGGCCGTTCGTAACGAAAGGCCGGCGTCACGTACCAGGCCCTCCACGGCGTCGTGGGGCTGTGCTGGATGAAGGCGCGCACGACGGGCGCGGTGCCCTCGGGACGAAGGGCGTAGACCCGGTCGCCGCGGTCGCTGAACACGTACATCTCTTTCTTCGCGACGTCGCTCTCCTCGCCGATGCCGCGGTTGAAGACGCCGACCTCTTCGAACATCGGGGTGATCACCAGTTCGAAGCCGTAGCGGTAGGCGAACTGCGCGAAGGTGGCGACGACGCCCTCCCACTCGGCCGACTGTGGCGCGAGGACGTCGTGGGTCCCGACGGGCGATTGAAATGATGAGACTGCGTCACTCATGAATTCTTGTTCTGTCCCGGTAGTTGACGGAAGGCGTCGAAGACGCCGTCCACGCCCTTGAGCGCCGCCAACAGGCTACTGAGGTGTGTTGGGTCGGCCAGCTCCACGTCGAAGACCATCCGCACGATCCGCGAGCCCGACGTCGAGGTCGAACTCGAGATGATGCTCAGGTGGTACTCGGCCACGATCTTCGAGACGTCCAGCAGCAGGCGCGAACGGTCGAAGGCCAT
>JBEKCK010000056.1:0-23310 GCA_050014915.1 Acidimicrobiales bacterium
TGGAGCGACATCTGAAGGAAGCGAATCGTGGTGGACGAGACCACGTCGAAGGCCGCGGCGTCCACGCCGTCGAAGGGGGGAAGGTGGTGGGCCGTCTTCAGTTCGAGGAACCACTTGTTGGACTGGTGGATGGCGTCGTAGAGCTGGACACCAAAACGCATGGCGTTGCATTGGTCGGCGCGACTCTGTACGACCAAAAGGTCGGGCCGCCGTGCTTCGGTGGCGTAGGACTGGGCCGTGTCCTCGGCGCCCGACATGATGATCACCGCCCGGTAGTCGATGCCCGTGCGCAGGCTGGCGAAGTTCACGCCCTGGGGATCGACGCCGTGGTCGTAGGCCAACATTCCGACGGCGTCCCCACCGTCGGAGTGCCCGGCCAGAGCGATCTCTGATCCGTCGATGAGACCGCGCACGATCGAGCAGTTCGACGACTGGTGAGCGGAGGCCCGCAGGATCGATCGAGTGACGAAGGCGAGGTCCCCCGGTTCATTGGCCAGATCGCCCTCGGTGTTCGCGCCGTGTTGCGCCGCTACTTCAGAAGCCTCCTCGTCCGGGAAGAACGGAGCGACCACCACGAATCCTTCGCGTACCCACGCGTCCAACAGCGGCGAGTACGTTTCGGGTGTCCCGTCATAACCGTGAGCAAAGACGACCATCGGGTAACCGCCCAACCGGCGCGCCGGGGGCGGCCCGGCCGTTTCGACCGGTTCACCCGGTCGTCGTTGCGTCGGGTAGCGAATGTCGGTCACCAACCTTCGATCGTGGGAGAGGACGCGCGGCGGTGTCGTTGAGTAGTTCAAGACGGAACGGGTGTGGTCGATGAATGTGCAGCGCGCGAGTCCCACGTCAAAAGGAGGAGTGGTCGTCGAGGCATGGCTCGAATCCGCGCCGAGAGGAGTGGCTGTCACAGCCGCGAGGAGAACGGCCGACGCGATGACCAGCGCGATGCGAAGGCCGGAAAAGGAGCCACGGTGCCAAATCACTGTTTCATCGAATCGTCGAATGGATATTCGGTTTCTCCATTAACCCTAGGACCGCAAGGGTTTTCACCTATGGTGCCCTGCGGCGGTCTCACTTAGCCTGAGAGCAATGACCGGATACCCGTACAAGGAGTTCACGAGATGAGTGTGTCGAGCGTCGACGAAACGACAACAACGAACTCCGAGGACAGCCGCTGGGCCGTGGAGACCCACGGTCTGACCAAGAGGTTCGGCGACAATGTGGCGGTCAACGACGTGGAGTTACTCGTCCCTCGGGGCTGTGCGTTCGGGTACCTCGGTCCCAACGGGGCCGGCAAGACCACGCTGATTCGTGTCTTGCTCGGTCTGACCCACGCCGACAAGGGCACGATGGCGCTGCTCGGTGTCCCGGTACCGCGCCATCGTGACCGCGCCCTCGCGCGCGTGGGCGCCATCGTGGACGAACCGCGATTTCACGGTCACCTGTCCGGCCGACAGAACCTTGAGATACTGGCTGCCTCGCGCGAGCGCGCGGCGCGAGGACGCATCGACTCGTCGTTGGAGCGCGTGGGAATGACGCACCGCGCCGACGATCGCGTGTCGAAGTACTCCATGGGGATGCGTCAACGTCTCGGCGTCGCCGCCTGCTTGCTCGGCGACCCGCAACTCTTGATCCTGGACGAACCGATGAACGGGTTGGATCCCGCGGGCATGCACGAGATGCGTGACATGATCCTCTCGCTGGTCGCCGAAGGTCGCACGGTCATGCTCTCCTCGCACCTCTTGGACGAAGTTGAACGAACCTGCGACGCCGTGGCCATCGTGGACCACGGAAAGGTGATCCGCCAAGGTTCCATCACCGAGCTGCTGGCGGGGTCGGCGATGGAGCTCGAAGTGGGCTGTTCGTCGCCCGAACGAGCTCGGACGGTCCTGGCCGCATCTCCACTGGGAGAGAGGGTCGATGTCGAGACCTCGGGTCTCTCGATCCACCTTCCCGTCGGAACCGGACGCGATGCGATCGCGGAGATCAACCGGCTTCTCGTGGAAGACGGGATCGCGGTGTATCACCTCGAACAGTTGCAGGTCTCCCTCGAATCGTGGTTCCTGCAGGTAACGAGTCGATTGGGGGAGCACGAATGACGTCGGTTGCCAATGAATCCACTTCTTCAGGGACGATTGCGGTATCTGCGATAGCGCCCTCGCACGACAACCGGGGGTCGTGGATACCTAACGGGGCCATGATCAAGACCAAGATCATGGAGTTGCGAAAGCGACGCGGCCTCATGGCCGCGTTGATCGTCGTCAACATCGGAGTGCCGACGATCTTCCTCCTCGTCCGGCTGATCGCCCACGCCGTGGCGCCCAAGTCCTACGGACCGGCCGGCGGTTACGCCATCTACACGGACCTGGTGGCCGGCGTCATGTACGTGTTCGGCTTCATCGTCGCGGCGACGCTCGGCTGCACCGCGGGTTCGTCGGACCTCACCGACGGGATGTTCCGACACTCCGTCATCACCGGGCGATCGCGCCTCGCGCTCTACTTCGCCCGCATCCCCGCGGGACTGGCCATCGTCGTGCCGCTGGTCGCGGTCGGATTCACGATCGTCTGCGCGGTCTGTGTCTTCGCCGCGCCAACGCAATTGAACTACCAGGGCGTGAACATCCCGCCGGGCCTCACCGCGACGGGCTTCAATCACTGGGCGGCCGATCACCCCAAGGAAGTGATCTGCGGACTGCCGTACAACGGTCCCGAAGGCGTCCCCTGCTTCATCAACGGTCACGGCAAGGTCGTCGTCGGCGGTAAGGCATTCCCACCCGGAGCCCCGACGTTCAAGACGATGTCGCACACCCAGATCGAGACTCTGGCGGTCAAGGTGGCCAAGCAGAACTACGCGGACTACGCGAGGACGTTCCTCTATCCCTCGAACGCCCTCATGATCAGAACCGGTCTGTGGATCGAACTCGAGGCGATCATCGGACTGATCGTCGGACTCGGACTGGCGTCGTTGATGGGCCAACGAACCGTCCCGGTGGTCCTCATGATCGTGCTCGAAGTCATACTGACGCCGATTTTCTCGCGCACGCCGATAGCGCACCTCATCAACGTGCAGCGGGGTCTCGTCGGCCTGGCGACCGATCATTTGGAACCCGGGGGACTGCCTCACGCCTTCGGTGGCGGCAACGGTCCCGGACAGGTGGCCCAGCTCGTGCCGGAGAGTCGGACCGTAGCGGTGTTGGTCATCGTCGCCTGGCTCGTCGGGTGGACGGCGCTCGGAGCGTGGCGAATGGTGAAGCGCGACGCCTAAGCGGACGTACGACCTGGAACTGATCGATGTGACGGGAACCGCGCGGGACCTTCGCCAAAACAAGCGAAAGTGACTGCAACGCCGATCAGTTGACCATTCAATTGATCCGATTCGGCGACCCGTACGTACTATCTGGTGATGAGGGTGCGGGTTAGTTACGACGACGAGGCGTCCGATGAGGCGCTCCTGGCGGGCGTCGCGGTCGGTGATGAGCGGGCCGTGCTCGCCTTCGTGCGACGCTACCAACGACGGCTCTTCGGGTTGGCACTGGGGATCGTCGGCGACCCGGGAATGGCCGAAGACGTCGCCCAGGAGGCGTTCATCAGAATCCTTCGTCACGCGGCCGTCTATGACGTGCGACGCGGATCGGTGGCCACGTGGACGCTCACGATCACCCGTAATCTGGCCATCGACGCCGTGCGGGTTCGACGGCCGCTTCCCACGGCACCGGAAGACCACGCGTTCCTCGCCCTGGTTAGCGACGAACGTTCACCCGACGACGCCGCGATACTTTCGGACGCCGTCACCCAGGCGCGCGTCGCCCTCGACTCCCTCCCCATGGACCAGCGCCGAGCGATCGTGCTCGCCGTGATGTATGGCCGCACCGTCGCCGAGGTCGCGTCACTCGAGGCGATCCCCCTCGGCACGGCGAAGAGTCGAATTCGATTGGGACTGGCGAAGCTGCGCGACGCGGCCGCCGCGGAGGCGTCATGAGCAACACGCCGGAGGAATCAGTGAAGTGCGACGCCATCGGCGATGACCTGATCGAGTTCGCCCTCGGCACGTTGTCCGGCCGCCGCCGATCAGTGGTCTTGGACCACTTGGAGACCTGTGCGCACTGCGACGCGGAGTCAGAAGCCCTGGCCAGCGTCGCTGATTCGATGTTGTGGCTCGCCCCCGAAGCCGAACCTCCGTTGGGCTTCGAGTCTCGCCTCATCGAGAGGTACCGCAGCACCGAGGTGAGGCACGCGTCATCGTCATCGAGACGCCGTCGAGTGGCGGTATTCGCCCTGGCGGCAGTCCTAGTCGCGGTCCTGGGCATAGGGATCGACGCCATCGTGATGAGCAACGAGCGCACGAACAACAATCTGGCGACGTCACGACCCCTGACGGGTCATCTGATGGCGGACGGGAGTGTGGTCGGGCAGGTCTCGATCTCCTCCGGACATCCTTCGTGGATGATCATGGACGTCGACGCCGGCTATCTGTCGGGTGCTGTGTGGTGTGAGGTCACCTTCGCCAATGGTCGGGTCGAGACCGTCGGGAGTTTCACGCTCGCCAACGGCTACGGCTCCTGGATCGCTGCCATCAAGGACTCGGGAAGTCGTGTTCGCTCGGCGCGCCTTGTCAACTCCAACGGCAAGGTGCTCGCGATGGCGACCTTCGCGGTGTAGCCGCGTAAGGCGAAGTATGTACAAGGGATTGATCCGTTCGAACACCGTGGCCGTACTACAGGACAACACTTTGATCGCCAATGGCTTTGACAAGGAGACACCGGACATGAAGAATCCAGCGCACAGGTTCGCAACACTTTGGAACGTGAAGGGACGAGTTGCGGCGTCACTGCTCGTCGCGGGGGGACTGGCCGCGACGGCCGGCGTCTCGGGCGCGTCGGGTGCGGTGCACTCACACGCGAAGAACATCATTGTCTCAACCGCAAAGTCAGCCAGATACGGGACCATCCTGGTGAGTACCGATACGGTGTACACCTTCGTACCGAACGCCACGGCGTGCGCGAGTGCCTGTCACAAGATATGGATCCCAGTCCTCTTGCCGAAGGGTGTCAAGAAGGCGACCGCGGGCTCCGGCGTGAGCGCCGCCAAGCTCGGCACCGTCAAGGTCTCCGGCGGCGCACTTCAGGTCACGTACGGTGGCAAGGCTCTGTACTGGTTCTTTCAGGACAAGTTCGGAACGGTGAAGGGCAACGTCACCGACACCTGGGGCAAGTGGTCCGACGTGGTGCTGGCCAAGCCCACGGGCAAGCCGGTCCCCACGACGACGGTCCCCGGTGGTGGCGGCGGAGTCGGTTTCTAATCCGTAGTTTGTGAGAGAGGGGGCCACCATGTCATCCGTCATCATCTCGCCGAACAGTCCTCCCGCTACGGCGACGACACCCGAGGTCCGCGCTCCGGCGACTCGTCGTCGAACGGTCGCGTCGCGTATCTACCTACCGGCGCTGTCCATCGTGGCGATCGCGATCGTGCTCGTCGCCATCGGCGTGGCGAGTCGCTGGGGCGGCACCAGTTTCGTCGCGGCGATGACCGATCAACGCGTGGTAGTGGTCGGACCGGTCACGATAGGTATCCTCCTCTTGTTCCTCGTGGTGGAGCGACTGCGGCCGGCGCAGCGCCGAACGTTCTTCGCTCGCGGCTATCGACAGGACGTCCTGTACACGGTGCTCAACGCGACCCTCGTCGTCCCCCTCGTCGTGGCGCTCTCGCTGTCGTTCTCTGAAGTGGCGAGGAAGTCACTGCCGTGGATCGTCGTGCCGCATTCGGCGTTCTTGCCGCGGTGGTTCGTGATCGCGCTCATCTTCGTGGCCATGGACGCGTGCAACTGGACCGCGCACTTGGCGAACCACAAGGTCCGGGTCCTGTGGCGCTTCCACGAACTGCACCACTCGCAAGAGGACATGAGCGTGCTCACGGTCTTTCGGACCCATCCCTTGATCCACGTGTCCTATCTCATCGCGTTGATACCCGGCATCGTCCTCGTCGCCAACGGCGCCGTGACGACGACGCTGCTCGTCGGCTACGCCGCGGTCGTCGCGTTCGAACACTCGAACACGAACCTGAGCTTCGGTCCGTTGAACCGGATCTTCTGCAGTCCGAACTACCACCGGATCCACCACCGCGTCGAGGGACGCCAGGACGTGAACCTCGGCTTCGCCCTCACCATCTGGGACCAGCTCTCCGGTCGTGCGGTGTTCCCGACGAAAGAGACGATCCGGATCGACACCGGGCTGCCGGGCCGTCCGCTCGCCGTCGAACAGAGCGCTGCGCGCGCGCGCCACCTGTCGGTCCTGGTCGCCCAGCTGCTCGGACCCTTCCGTCCGCTCGACGCGGGCGCGACTCGGAGTGAGAGTCGCGACGTCCCGGTCACCGACGATGCAGGGATTCGGTGACCAGCGGGGCGACTCGACGCGGCCGCGCGCTGATCTCGTGGATCTTCTCGACGCGGCCGCACTCCCACGCCAATGACCTGGCTCTCATCGCCGTGCGCGTCGCACTCGCGTGGATCTTCATCTACTACGGCGCGGGCAAGCTCTTCGGGGCGTTCAACGGACCGGGCATCCATCAAACGGCCATCTTCATGGCGAACACGGCGCACCTGCACCCGGGCGGCCTCTTCGCCGTGTTGGGCGGCGTCATCGAGTTCGGCGGCGCCGTCGCGGTCGCCCTCGGTGTGGGATCTCGTTTGGCCGGTCTGGCCCTCTTTGGCGACCAGGTGATGGCGATGATCACGGTCACCTGGGTGAACGGCATCAACTCGGAGTCGTTGACGCCCGGGTACGAGTTCAACATGGCGCTCGCCGTCCTGGCGCTGGTGATCGTATTCCTCGGTCCGGGCCGAGTCAGCCTCGACGCGCTCATCGAGCGTCGACTCAGTCCGTCGACACCGTGATCGTGTCTGCACTCGAGAGCCCGGAGGTCGAACGCTCGCGGTCCGGCCACCTGCGCACGACACGCGGGCGTTCCCCCCGAGTCCTTCGGGCCGTACGGATCACGGCGAACATCATCGGCGCCTTCGGCGCCGCGCTCTTCGCCCGCGCCGGACTCGAGTTCTACCTGCGCACGCACTCGCTGATCGGCGGCGTCTTCCTCGCCGAGGAGACGTGGGTCGTGGTCGCGTATCTGGTGAGGCGCCCGGCCCGTCTCGTGAGTCAACGGCCCCTCGACTGGTGCCTCGCCTTCGGCGGTACGTTCGGCGGCGTGCTGCTGCGCCCGACCGGTGCTCATCCGCACTGGGGGGTCATCGCCGGTTTCGACGTCCAGATGATCGGTCTGGTCATCGCTGCTGCGTCCTTCATGGCCCTCGGACGTTCCTTCGGTTTTGCCGCGGCCGATCGAGGCTTGGTGCGGCGCGGACCGTACTCGGTGATTCGTCATCCGATCTACGCCTCGTACTTCTTTCTCCAAGTCGGCTATCTCCTACAGAGCCTCTCGGTGCGCAACGCGCTCATCGTCACCTTCGTCTGCGGTTGCAACGTCGGTCGAGCCATGGTGGAGGAGCGACTGCTCGTCTCCACGGGTCACTACGACGAGTACCGTGCCGTCGTGCGCTGGAGGTTGCTGCCGGGAGTGTGGTGAACGCGAAGCGCAGTTTCGCGCCGTGTTGCGACCGTTCGCACGAGCTAACTACTTCGACTCTTTCATCTCGTACCACTCGCCACCGTTCAGGTGTATGCGGTTTCCACTGGCCTGACCCGGAGCGGCGTCACCGACGTAGGTGTAGAGCGGATGACCGTCGTACGTGACCTGCAGGGCGCCGTCCGATCTCTTCAGGGTCGAGAGTGAACCGGTGATGATGACGCCCGGTCCCGCGACGGGATCGCCCGTCAAAGGGGGCCAGTACGCCGCACAGGTCCCGTAGCAGTGCGACGCGGTCGAGGTGTCCGGCGCGAACCAGTAGAGCGTGTCGCCGTGCGCGTTGGTCAGTACCGAGACGCCGTGAATGGTGGTGACCTTCACGACGGCCGAACCGGCGGTGTTGGTCGGCGCCGCGCCAGTGTCGGACAGCGACAGCGCGAACGTGGTCGCGGCGAGCAACGCCAGTACCCCGCTCACCCAACGCCCAGCGAGTAGCGCGCTTTGATCGATCGGATGACGTGTCGCTGTCGGTGAGGCACTGGTTTGTGCTCGGTCGGGACGTGTCGCGAAAACGGCGAGCGTGGTGAACCCAAGGATCTCGACGAGACCAGCTGCGATGCCCGCGGTGGTACGAACCTCGCGAAAGCCGAAGAGTCCGATTCGCAACGACCAGAGATAGCCCGCGAGTGTCGAGGCGAAGAAGCCCGCACCGGCCCCGCACAGTATTCGGCTCGTGAAGCCGATCGTTGCCGCGGCGAGGGTGAAGGCGCTGATTATTTGCAGGAGAAACAGCCAACCAATGGTGGGGATCGAGTCGTAGCCAGTGAGATAGAGGTCGAGATGTACCGCACCGGTCGCAACCAAGAGTGCGCCTCCGCCCAAGCGCAGGAGTTGCCAGGGGTTGAAGTACCGCTCGTGAACACGCGATGACTTCGTTACCGACATGCGCTACGAACCTCCATCACGTCAGTTATACGACGAAGTCGTCGTTTCGGATCTCTCGAGAGTGCTCTCTTCGGCTCGAAGAACCAGGGCGGTCGACGTCCGCGCCGCGCGTGCGAACGAGGATCAAGATTCCTCGATCACACATCGCTGGACCCGCACCTACGTGGGGGCGATCGCCTGAATGCCCCGGACGTCGCCGTCACTGTCGGAGAAGACGTCAACGTCTGAGAAGCCGTGTCCGGTCAAGTCGGCTTTGAGAATGTCACCCTGGGGGCCGCCTACTTCAAGGAGCAGGGTTCCGCCCGGTCGAAGGTAGCGGGGGCTCTCCCGAATGACGCGACGAAGGATGTTGACGCCATCGTCACCGCCGTCGTAGGGCAATGCTGATTCGAAGACCAACGTGTCGCGCGGCAGCAGTGACATGCTCTGAGAGGGCACGTACGGAACGACGCCTACGACGACGTCCACCTCGCCTGCGAGTTCCATCGGAATTGGATCGAAGAGGTCGCCACGATAGACCTCCACTCCGTTCGCCGTCGCGCAGGAGATGGCTCGATCGTCGAGTTCCGACGCGACCACACGTGCGTCAGGTCGTACGAAGTGAAGGTAGGTCGCGATAGCTCCTGAGCCGGTGCAGAGATCGATGGCCGTGCCGGTTGCCGGTAGTCGCAACGCCGCTCTCCGGGCCAGCGGTTCGCTTTGCCAACGCGGGACGTACACGCCGTGATCGACGCGAATCCGAAGACCACAGAACAGTGTGTATCCGGTGATCCACGCCAGTGGTTCGCCGCGCAGTCGCCGTTCGAGCAGCGATTCGAGGACAGCCGTGTCGCCGTTCGAACTGTGCAGCAGCTCCTCGGCCTCTTCGTCGGCCGCGACGAAGCCGGCGTCGCTCAGGCGAGCCACGAGGTCTCTGACGTCGATCGGCGATCCCTCACGTGATTTACCCGTACCCAACGTTACGACTCGATGGTGAGTGAGCGCGGATCGACGCCGACACCACCGAGGGCGCTGCTCTCATAGGCCGCGAGTGCGAAGCGCAGGACGTCGAGCGCTTCGTTGGCGCTCCACAGGAGGGGACCCTGTCCGCTGCGCAACGCGCGGAGCCAATGGCGTCCCGAATCCCGAAAGCTGCTCGCCCAATCGTCGTCCAGCGCGTGGAACGATCGCATCTCGCCGTCGAGGTAGATCTCGAAGCTCGGTTCCTGGATCCCTCGACCGGTGCAACGGTTCACGCGCGCGAACCCTCTTCGACCAGTGACCTCCCAGCGCTCGTCGTTGGTGTAGTAGTCCGATCGCAGATACATGTCGACCGCGAGCGTGACGTCCCACACGCCGCGGATGCCGTTGTGGTGTTCCCAGATAAGCGTCGTCGGCGCGTCGATCTCGATCCCGGGGACTATCTCGGTCGACCCGATCCAGGCGCGCACTTCGATGATCGGCCCGAAAAGCCAGAGCGCCGTCGAGAGTTTGTGCCAGCCGTCATCGAAGATCAACGGTCCGCGTCCGGCGCGAGCCTGTTCGAAGCGCCACTCGTACGAATCGCCCGGGACGTCCCAGCCTCCTCGTCCGCTGGCCACCATCTTCAGGTGATAGCCGCTGATCGATCCGAGTTCGCCCGAGTCGATCGTGGCCTTCAGTTTGATCAGCGGCTCGTAGAAGAGGTAGTTCTCCATCACCCGGATCTGACGTCCGCTCTCGTTCGCGGCACGCATCATTCGCGTCGCGCTCGCGAGGTCATTGGCGAAGGGCTTCTGCAAGTTGACGTGCCACCCGCGCGCAAGACAGGCGGTCGCGACGCTCTCGTTGTGCGTCGTCGGCAGGAGCAGCTCGACGGCGTCCAGCTCGAGACCGCTCGACGTCAGTTCCTCCAGCGACGCGAAGGTCCGAGCGTCGGGCCAGTCGCCCCGGCGTTGCGCTCGTCGGGCATCACTGGGATCGACGAGCGCGACGACGTCGGCGTCGGGGTTGTCGACGTAGGCACGTACGTTGAGCTCGTAGACGCGCCCGAGGCCGACGATCGCCGTTCGCACCGGATGCCCGACCGGCGTGAAGGAATCGACGTGTTCGCTCTGGGCCATGGCAAATCGTACTGGTCGATCGACGGGTCCTCGTGGGCGCGGCGATCAACGCGGCGAACTCACCGCCGCCCTGCGTCACTTGGACCATCTGAACTCGGCGTGGGCGCTGGGTGCGCTCGCCGCCGAAGCGCTGTCGATCGTGGGATACGGATTCCTTCAACAGCGTGTACTGCACTGGAGCGGCGCCGAACTCTCCCTCGCCTCGCTGACACTCGTCTCGATGGCCAACAACGCGATCGCCTACACCGTTCCGGGGGAGCCGGCGGTCTCGAGCGCCTACCGGTATCGGTTCTTTCGACGGCACGGCGCCAGCGGCGCCAGTTCCGGCTGGACGATCTTGACGATACTGATCGCGCAAGCGATCGGCATGTCGCTCTTGCTCCTCGTGGGGGTGCTCATCGCGCTCACGGGCACTAGCGGTGTCCAGGCACGTGGGACCGTTATCGTCGGGCTCGTCGTGGTCGTGCTCGCCGGAGCGTTGCTGGTGCGCCGAGACGTGCTGCTGCGATTCTTGGGTATCGCGGTGCGAGTGTGCCGGCGAGTCACGGGTCACCCGCGAGGTGACGTTCAGGCTCGGATCGAGTCCACGTTGGAGCGGATGCACGAGATACCGCTCTCCACGGGCGCGGCGCTGCGGCTCGTCGCCATGGCGACGGCCCTCTGGTTCACGGACTTTGTGATCCTCATCTGCTGCTTCGGTGCGGTGCACGCACCTATTCCCTGGAGCGGCGTGTTGCTCGCCTTCGGGGTCGCCCAGATCGTGGCGTCGCTGCCACTCATCCCGGGCGGCATCGGCATCGTCGAGGGGAGTCTGGCCGTCATCCTCGTCGCCTACGGCGCCAAGAAGGTGCCTGCACTGGCCGTCGTCCTCGTCTACCGGCTGTTGACCTTCTGGGTGGTCATCATCGTCGGCGGGATCAGCGTCGCCGTCATCGAGTGGCGCGCTCGCCGAACCGGCGCCCCAGTTCTCGAAGCGAACGTCGCCGGCGTCACCGATATCTGAGCGTTCTTTCGACGCAACCCCAGACCGCGCGCTGGCCCAAATAGGGTGGAGTCATGCGCGTCGCGAACTCTCTGTTGGACCTCATCGGTGAAACGCCGCTCGTGCGATTCAACCGTCTCGTCACCCCCGAGGGCGTGGAGGTCCTGGTCAAGTTGGAGTCGATGAACCCCGGTGGGAGTTCCAAGGACCGACCGGCCCTCACCATGATCGACGCCGCCGAGCGAGACGGACTGTTGAAGCCCGGTGGCGTCATCGTCGAGCCCACCAGTGGCAACACCGGTGTCGGGCTGGCCATCGTCGCCGCCCAGCGCGGCTACAAGTGCATCTTCGTGATGAGCGACAAGATGGCCGCCGAGAAGGTGCGACTCCTCGAGGCCTACGGCGCCGAGGTGATCGTCTGTCCGACCGCCGTGGCTCCGGAGGACCCCGACTCGTACTACTCGACCGCCGAACGACTGACCAAGGAGACGCCCGGCGCCTTTCGACCTGATCAGTACTCGAACCCCGCCAATCCCTACGCGCACTACACGACGACCGGTCCGGAGATCTGGCGCGACACCGACGGCACCGTCACGCACTTCGTGGCCGGCGCGGGGACCGGCGGGACTATCTGCGGCGTCTCGAAGTACCTCAAGGAGCAGAACCCCGCGGTTCGCGTGATCGCGGCCGACCCCGAAGGATCGGTGTACTCCGGTGGCGAAGGCCGACCGTACCTGACCGAGGGCGTCGGGGAGGACTTCTGGCCCGCGAACTACGACCCGAGCCTCGTGGACGAAGTCATCGCCGTGAGTGACGCCGACGCCTTCGACATGGCGCGACGCGTCACCCACGAAGAGGGGATGCTCATCGGCGGTTCGGGTGGGACCGCGGTCGCCGCGGCGTTGCGGGTCGCCGAGAGGGCACCCAAGGGATCGTGCGTGGTCGTGCTCGTGCCCGACACCGGGCGCGGCTACATCTCGAAGATCTTCAACGACGACTGGATGCGCGGCTACGGCTTCTTGACGACGGCGAGCGGACCGACGGCCGGCGACATCCTCGACGTCAAGGGCGCGAACGCCACGGACCTGATCTTGGCCACGACCGACCGAAGCGTGCGCGAGGTCACCGACCTCATGCGCGAACGCGGGGTCTCCCAGGTCGTCATCTCGGTCACCGACGAGTTACCGCTCGCGGCCAAGGAGGTCGTCGGTACGGCGATCGAGCTGGACCTGATGGAGTTGGGGTTCAAGGACCCCACGATGCTCGATCGACCGATCGACGCGGTGATGGGACCGATACTCGAGACGATCGGCGTCGGTGAGCCACTGGAGTCGGTGACGCGACGACTCGCGACGACACCGGCGCTGTTGGTGCTCGCCGACGGACGACCGCGTGGCGTGATCACCGCGTCGGACGTGCTGCGCTTCCTCTCGAACGCCGAACCGGATGCGTCGAAGAAGGGACTGTCGTGAACTTCTCCACCCGAGCCATCCACGCGGGACAAGAGCCGGACGCCGAGACCGGCGCGGTCAACGTGCCGGTCTACCTGACGTCGACCTACGCCCAGGAATCGGTCGGCGTCGTCAAGTTCGCCGACTACGGACGCGGCGACAACCCAACGCGCGCGGCCCTCGAGGCGGTGGTGGCCAGTCTCGAAGGAGCCGAGTCCGCCATCGCGTTCTCGTCGGGACTGGCCGCGACGGACTCCATGTTGCGCACGTTGACGCCGGGAGACCGCGTGATGTTGTCGGGCGACGTCTACGGCGGCACGTTCCGGATGCTGTCCAAGATCTTCGCCCCGTGGGGGATCGAGACCGACGTGGTCGACCTCTCGGACATCGACGCCGTCGAATCGTCCTGGCGCGAGGGCACCACGCTCGTGTGGGCCGAGACGCCGAGTAATCCGTGGTTGCGCATCGTCGACATCGCGGCGCTGGCCGACGTGGTCCATCGCCACGGCGCGCTGCTGGTGGTCGACAACACCTTCGCGACGCCCTATCTGCAGACCCCGCTGGCCCTCGGTGCCGACGTCGTGATGCATTCGACGACCAAGTACCTCGGCGGACACTCCGACGCCATCGGCGGGATGCTCGTCACCAACGACGCCGAACTCGCGGCGCGCCTGAAGTTCTTCCAGTACGCCGTCGGCGCCATTCCCGGTCCCCTGGACTGCTACTTGATCATGCGCGGGATCCGTACCCTCGCCGTTCGGATGGACCGTCATCAGGAGAACGCCGCGCGGGTCGCCGAGATGCTCGTGCACCACGAGAAGATCGACCGGGTGTGGTACCCGGGACTCGAGACGCACCCGAACCACAAGGTCGCCCTCGATCAGATGAGCGGCTTCGGCGGGATGGTGAGCGTCGAGGTCAAGGGAGGCGCCGCGGCCGCCAAGGCGTTCGTCGAGAAGACCAAGGTCTTCACGCTGGCCGAGTCCCTCGGTGGGGTTGAGAGCCTCATCGAGCTCCCGGCGCTGATGACGCACGTGTCGACGAGCGGTTCGCTATTGGAGATCCCCGACAACTTCGTGCGGATCAGTGTCGGCATCGAAGACGTCGACGACCTGCTCGAGGACCTCCGTCAAGCGTTGTCGTAGGCGACTAACCCTTCACGTCCACGGCCGGACCGGTCCACTCGAGTTGAACGCCCGACGCGGTCCTCACCTGTTTGATGGAGGGGCGCAGCGACTGTGAGAGCGCCAGCGCCGCGTCGCCGGCGATGTCGAGGGCGTTCCAACCTTGTTGACCGAGGACCACCGCGTAGGTCAAGAAGGTGTTGGCACCGACGGTGACCTTGACGGCCATGACGTCACATCCGCCGGCCGGGTCGGTGAAGCCGGACTTGACGCCGACGACGTTGGCCGTGCCGATCAACGGCGTGTAGGACACGACGACGCCGTTGTAGGGGAGCGCCACGTGGGTCAGCGCGACGATCTGGTCCACGATCGGCTCGTTGTCCATGAGCGTGACGGCGAGCGTGGCCTGATTGCCCGCGGTCGACTGGTCGCCGGGAGCGATACCCGTCAGGTCGACGTAGTGCGTGCGCGTCAGTCCCATCTTGCGCGCGTCTTGGTTCATGACGCGCACGAACGTGGCCGGGCTCCAACCGATCAAGCTCAAGAGCAGTTGTGAGTAGTCGCCGGCCGAGTGCACGAGCAGTCCGCGTAGCAGCGTCCCCTCGCAGATCCGCTCACCCACCACGATGCGTGCGTTGGACTGACCCGAGGCGACGTCGTAGTCGTACAGTGCGACGTCGTGGGCGCTGACGATCAGGCACGGTCCGCGCTCCTCATACGTCAGGGGTAGCTGGTGCAAGACGACCCAGACCGTCATCAACTTGGTCAGGCTCGCGATGGGCACGCGGGGTTGATACGCCGAGGTGGCCGCGACGCACAGTCGCGGGATCGCGAACGCCGCGCTGTCGTGCGCTGGCCAGGCGATCGCCGTCTTTTTGGGCAGTGTCGTCGTGGTCGTCGTGGTTGACGTTGGCACGGTGGTCGTGGTCGTCCCCGTCGTCGTTGTCGTCACCGGGACCGTGGTAGTCGTGACTGTCGTCGTCGTCGAGGGGACCGTGCTGGTGGTCGTCGTGGTCGTCGTGGTCGTCGTCGTGACAGGTAGGCACCCACTCGGGACGGTGGTCGTGGTCGTGGACGCCAACGCCGGTCCGTCGTGTGCCGAAGTGGCCGTCGAGGAGGTCAGGATCACCACGAAGGAGAGCGCGATGGTGATGAGCGAGCAGCGTCGAAGCCAGGGGATAGAACGCCGAGTCACTCAGAGAATGTACAACGCCTCAGCGGCCACATCTGACTCAGTAGCATCGTTCAGCGTGTCACCCGAGTTCCGGACCATTCCAACCGGGCTCGGGTGGCATTGATCACTTCTTGAACTCGCCGTGTCGTCCCTCTCCGGACACGAACCGACTCACGTGCTCGCGCATGTCCGCCCGTAGCGACGTCTGGCCGTGGGCGTACTCGATCGCCATGGCGTCGGCTTCGACATGGCCGATCCCTTCGTACATCGAGAGCCGATCCTCGCGCATGCATATCTCGGGAAACGACGCGATCTCCTCGGCCAGGTCCAGGGCGGCCGATCGGACGTAGCCGTGTTCGACGACGCGATTGACGAGGCCGATGGCGAGCGCCTCGGTCGCCCCGACCGCTCGCCCGGTGAGGATCAGGTCGAGGGCCCGGCCGGCGCCGATGATGCGCGGGAGCCGGACGGTGCCGCCGTCGATGAGCGGTACGCCCCAGCGTCGACAGAAGACGCCGAGCGTCGCGTCCTCTTCCATCACGCGCAGGTCGCACCACAGTGCGAGCTCCATACCGCCGGCCACGGCGTAGCCGTCAATGGCCGCGATGACCGGCTTCGAGAGCGTCATGCGCGTCGGCCCCATCGGGCCGTCACCGTCACTCGTCACACGGTTGGACTCCGGCGTCCCGATGGCGCGCAGGTCGGCACCGGCGCAGAACGTGCCCCCTTCGCCGGCCAAGACCGCGACCTTGGCGTCGTCGTTGAGCTCGAAGGCACGAAAGGCCTCGGCCAGTGCGGTCGCGACGACACCGTTGACGGCGTTGCGTACTTCGGGGCGGTTGATCGCCACCACGAAGGTCGTGCCGATCAGTTCAGTCTTGACTGGTTCATCGTTCATGGGACCAAGCCTGTCACGTGACCACCGCGGCACGGGTTGGATCCGCACGTCGATCGGCCAAACAAGACCGCTACGACTCAGGTGGTGACCCACCGGGCGGAAACCGTCCGGCCCCGGGACTGAGGACCGCGACGTGCCGGTGTATTTCGTCGAGGAGGTCCGTGGCCTTCTTCACTTCCTTGGTCAAGGCCGTGTTCTCATCCAACAGGGCCCGGATGTCGTCGGTGTTCTTCACCGTGTGCAGCGCGATCTCCGACGCGATCGAGTCGGTGCGCTTGGCGGCGATTAGCAGCGCCGCGGCCTGCACACCCGCCAGCATCGAGAGGAAGAGGTTCAACAGGATGTACGGGTAGGGGTCGAAGGCCTTGTGGTGGATCACGCGCTGCAAGAAGTAGGTGTTGGTGGCCGCCCAGAGGATCATGACCGCGAAGAAACTGAAGACGAAGGGCCACGAACCCATGATGTTGCGCATGCGATCGGCCGCTCGCTCGCCGAGCGAGAGGTCCTCGCGCTGACGCACCCCGGGGTGCAAATGCCAGAAGGTTGGCCAACGGCTCACCGTCAAATCATTCCACCGACCTCGGGTGATTTAGGGAACCCTCCGGCGCTGAACGAAACCACGCGGGAACGGTCCAATATCCTTTGGGGGGACCAATAGCGCCACGGGACAGCGATGTCGCCGGAGAAAAGGACAACTTGGAGTCGTCGCCGTCAACTGCGCCGTTGGGCGAGAACGTCATCAGGGTCCTTCGCACCCTGGGACTGGGCGAGGACACGGACGTCGAGTTCGCGCCGGACGCCGACCCGGGCCGCGTCAGCATCGTCCACGGCACGACGGCCGACGTGATCCGCAGCGACGGCCTCGGGGTGGAGACGACATCGACCAGCCAGTTCGCCACCAACTTGAATCTGAGTCCGGTCGCGGGTGACTGGGTGAGCGTGCGCGACGGCTACGTGACCTCGGTGTCGCCGCGCACGACCGAGTTGCGTCGGCCCGGTTCGACTCCCGGCGAGGTCCAGATACTCGCGGCGAACATCGACGTCGTGCTCGTCGTCCTGCCGATCGATCGGGAGTTGAACGTCCTCATGTTGGAGCGGCTCGCGGTCATGGCCTTTGAGAGCGGCGCCCGGCCGATCATCGTGCTGACCAAGTCCGACGGTTCCGGCGTGGTCGATTCGGTCGTGTCGGCCGCCGAAGAGACGGTCCCCGGGGTCGAGGTGATGACCACGAGCTCGGCCAGTGGTCACGGCATCGACGAGCTCCGCGCGATCCTCCACGAGGGCGTCACGGCGGTCATGCTCGGCGCGTCGGGCGCCGGCAAGACGTCGCTCCTGAACGCGTTGGAGGGTACGAACGAGTTGACGGCCGAGGTCAGTCGCGGCGGCGAGGGTCGGCACGCGACCACGACGCGGCGGCTCTATCGCCTCTCGAGCGGGGGAGTGCTCCTCGACATCCCGGGAATACGGCTGCTCGACCTGACGATCGGCCAACAGGGACTGGACGACGCCTTCGCCGACGTCACCGAACTGGCGCTGCACTGTCGCTTCACCGACTGCGCCCACAGCGGCGACGACGGCTGCGCCGTCGAGGCGGCCGTCGTGAGCGGCGAACTGTCCGCGCGTCGCCTCGAGAGTTGGCGCGCCATACGCGACGAGATGATCCAACAAGAGCTGAGTCGTGAACAAGAGGTGGCGTCGAGAAGGAAGAAGGGCCGAGGTTCGAAGCCCAAGCCCGCGCCGTCCTTCGACGACGAGGACTGATCTACTTCATCGACGGGTCGGCGATCTCCAGGGCGAGGAGGGGCGCCGACGCCTTGTTGATCGACTCCTCGTATTCGAACTCCGGCTGAGAGTCCGCGACGACACCACCGCCCGCCTGCACGGTGGCAACGCCTGCGCGCAACGACAACGTCCGGATGGTGATCGCGAAGTCCGCGTTGCCCGACAGCGAGAAGTAGCCGACCGCTCCGCCGTAGGGCCCGCGAAAGACCGGTTCGAACTCGTCGATCAGTTCCATGGCCCGGACCTTGGGGGCGCCCGTCAACGTCCCGGCCGGGAAGAGCGCGTCGAAGGCGTCGAAGGCGTCGAGGCCAGACTTCAGTCGGCCCTCGACGTGCGAGACCAGGTGCATGAGGTGCGAGTAGCGCTCGATGTGCGCCAGCCGATCGACGCGCACCGTCCCCGGCGTGGCGACACGACCCACGTCGTTGCGGCCGAGGTCTACCAGCATGACGTGCTCGGCGATCTCCTTTTCGTCGTGCAGCAGTTCCTGTTCGAGTTCGAGGTCCTCTGCTTCGTTGACCCCTCGGGCGCGCGTGCCCGCGATCGGCCGGTAGCTGACCAGTCCGTCGTGGACGCGCATCAACATCTCGGGCGACGCGCCAATGATCTGGATCTCTCCGGAGTCCAGGAGGTACATGTAGGGCGAGGGATTGAGCGCGCGCAGCACTCGATAGAGGGTGAGGGGATTGACCGAGCTCGGTCGTTTGAACTGTTGACTCGGCACGACCTGGAAGACGTCGCCGGCGAAGACGTGCTCGCGCGCTCGTTCGACGACCGCCCCGTAGTCGGCGCCAGTGAAGTTCGAGAGTCCCTTGGCGATCGAACGGATGTCGATCGTGGAACGCTGGCTCGGCGCCGTGGCGACGAGGCGCTCGGTCGCGGGGTCACTCGGCGGCTCGGGACCGAGCAAGAGCTCGACGATCGCGCGCAGTTGCGCACTCGCGCGCGCATGGACCTCTGAGGGGTCGTCACCGTCTTCGATGAGCGCGTTGACGACGGCGGTCGTCGAGTGCTGGACGTGGTCGCAGATCAGAACCGCGCCGGGGAACGAGAAGTCGACGTCGGGCCACATGTCAGCGACCGGCTCGCGCGGTAGACGCTCGAGGCGGCGTACGTAGTCGTAGGTCACGAAGCCCACGGCCCCGCCGAAGAAGTCGGGCAGGTTCCGCGGCGTGTGCGTGCGATATCGCGCGAGGATGTGGCGCAGCGCGTCGAGCGGGGCGAGCGAGGGATCACCGCTCGCGGTTCCCTCGACGACGGTGGCGCCGTCGCGCGTCGTGACGCGCCAGCGGCGATCGAGACCGATGAAGGAGTAGCGTCCCGTTGCTTCGCCGAGCGCGGCGCTCTCCAGCAAAAAAATCGCTCGCTCGTCGAAGCGCTGATAGAGCGAGACCGGGGTTTCGCGGTCCAACTGAAGCGTCTCGGACAGGGGAACCACGTTGAAGCCCTGGGCGACGAGCGCGAGGAACGACGCGAGGTCAATCGGCTCCATCAAGGAATGTTAGTAACTGGCCCGGACCTAGAATTTCGAAATGAGCCCCGCGCCGACCATCCTCGTCGTCGACAACTACGACTCCTTCGTCTACAACCTCGTCCAGTACATGGCCGAACTGGGCGCCGAGGTGACCGTCCTTCGCAACGACGAGGTGACCGCGGCGCAGGTCGCAGAGATGACGCCGGACGGGGTGCTCGTCTCACCGGGTCCGGGACACCCACGCGACGCCGGGAACTGCGTCGAGATCATCCGTCTCTGCGGCGAGCGACGCATCCCGATGTTCGGGGTCTGCCTCGGCCACCAGGCCCTCGGCGAGGCGTACGGCGCGACGATCGACCGCGCACCCGAACTGCTGCACGGACGGTCAAGTCTCGTGGATCACGAAGGCGAGGGCGTCTTTGACGGCGTGAGCAACCCGCTGGTCGTCGGTCGCTACCACTCACTCGTCGTCGAGGACGAGGGACTGTCGAAGGAGTTCACCGTCACCGCGCGCTCGCACGGTCTCATCATGGGCATGCGCCATCGCACCCTGCCCCTCGAGGGTGTGCAGTTCCACCCGGAGTCGGTGCTGACCCAAGACGGGTACCGGATGTTGGCGAACTGGCTGCGCGAGTGCGGTTCGTCCGACGCGGTCGAACGCTCGACGGCGCTGTCGAAGCGGATGGACAGCGTGCGCGCGGCGTTGCCGCAGCCGACACGCTGAGTCGCTACTCGACGATCGGCGCCTGCAGGCCGGTCCTCGGATTGTTCTGGATCCGGTGTCGCGAGGCCTGCACGAAGATGATGAACGCCGACGGCAACATCACGAGACTCGGGATGGCGACCGGTGGCTGGTGGATCAGTATCCCGTAGACGAACCAACACCCCGACGTGACGCTGGCGAGGCACCAGCTGATGATCGAGATGCCACTGAGGTCCTTCGGGCGGATCACCAGGGCCAGCTGTGGTAGGTAGATGATGATCGCACTCCCGACGGCGAGCGACGCCAGCACCCAGCGCAGGTCGTGGAACGAACCGGCGAAGGTGGCGGCCACGGTGATCACGGTCACCGCGAAATAGCCCATCACGCATCGCGCGACCTTGCCCTGACTTCGGGCGGCGAGGAAGGCCACGACCAACGACACGGTGATCGCGGGGATGTTGGCGACGATCTCGGCGAAGACGTGGAAGATGATGCCGTAGCAGAACCAGACTTGGGAGACGAACGCCGACAGGATCCACGTGGCCAGCGACACGCCCCGGGCGCCGGTCGTGCGGATGCGATTCGCCTGGGCGAGACACTGGAGGATGGTCAGCGTCGGGGCCACGATCCCGAAGGTTCGAGTGATCGTGGTCGTAGCGATGATCATTGCGGTGCGTCTCTTCTGGCCGGTACTCGCAGTGAAGTGCTCAAGTGACGAGTGTTGCGAGAGCCATTCTACCTGTCGCCCATTTCAGGACAGCCGTGTGCCGACACCGAAGCGCGTCTCGACGATCTCTCCGTCGACGAGTTCGACCTTGTACGCGGCCGGACCGGTGTCGGGGTCGACCGGGGCGTCCGAGACCACCGTCGTCGCTTCGAGGCCCTCGTACCAGGTGCCCACGGTGTTGTCGGTCGCGTAGGCGAGCGGGGAGAGCACCTCACTCTTCATGAGCTGGTGCAACAGGGGACGACGTTGCGACTCCCCGTCGTAGTGGACCCCGTTGGCGTAGGGCAAGAAACCGAGGGCGTTGGTGATGGGCTGGAGGACTTGACCGAACGAGTCGGTCGTGCCGCCGAGGTGCCAGCAGACACTGCCAGCCGAGACGCCACCCAGGATCACGCCCTGTTCCCACGCGCTTCGCATGGCCGTGTCGACACCGTGCAGTCGCCAGAGCGCGAGGAGGTTCGCGGTCGAGCCGCCGCCGACCCAGACGAGGTCGCTGCCGCAGAGCCGCTTCTCGGGGTCGTCCGAGGGTTGGGGGAAGACCTTGAACTCGGTGACGTCACAGCCAGCCGCGTTGAAGGCCTCGTAGGAGATCGCGTAATACATCAAGTTGTCGCCCATCGCGGTGTTGACGAGACAGACCCGTGGTCGGTCCTTGCCGGTCGAGGCGAGCGCGTCGAGCACCATCGTGCCGAGGCGCCACGACATCTGCACCGGTCCTTCCACGAAGCCGCCGGACGTTGCCAAGATTCGAGGTCTTTTCATCCACCCGTTCTAGTTGACGCGAAGCGATTCGGATATCGAGGGCGTTACTCTTTAGTATTCGAACGTCAAGTGAATGTCGCGAGGAGTGCCATGGCCACGAGTGAAGCCCAGATCGATGAACTGATCGACGAACTGGTGACGTCGTTCCCACCGAAGGAGACCGAACCGGTCAAGTTCCTGGGCGAGCAGTACGATCGCGGACTGGCCTGGGTGCACTTTCCGGTTGGTGAGGGCGGGCTCGGGGGCACCCCGTCGGATCAGCTCTACGCGATGCGCGCGATGGCCAAAGCCGGCGCGCCCTCGGCGATCGGACGCAACGTCATCGGTTACGGCATGGTGGCGCCGACGGTCGTGACACACGGCACGAAAGAACAGAAGCAGCGATTCCTGCGCCCGCTCTTCACCGGCGAGGAGATCTGGTGTCAGCTGTTCTCCGAACCGGGCGCCGGTTCCGACGTCGCCGGACTGGCCTGTCGCGCCGAGAAGGACGGCGACGAGTGGATCTTGAACGGCCAGAAGGTGTGGACGACGTTGGCGCACGAGTCGGCCTTCGGACTGATCCTCGCGCGTACCAATCCCGACGTGCCGAAACACCGCGGCATCACGGCATTCCTCGTGGACATGCGCGCCCCCGGCGTTGAGGTCCGGCCACTCTTCCAGGCGACCGGCGAGGCCGAGTTCAACGAGTGCTTCTTCGTCGACGCGCGCGTACCCGACGGTCAGCGCCTCGGCGGGGTCGGCGAGGGCTGGGGTGTCTCGATCACCACGTTGATGAACGAGCGGGTCTCGATCGGCGGCACGGTGCCGCCGCGCGGTTCCGGTCTGATCGGCGAGGCCGTGAAGATCTGGAAGAAGCACTGGACCGGCCGCGAGGACGCCCACGCCATGGCGGTGCGGGCAGAACTGATGCAGTCCTGGGTCCGCAACGAGGTCGGTCGGCTCACCAACTGGCGCGCGAGTGACCTGCGCAAGGCCGGCACGCCCGGTCCCGAAGGGTCGGTGGCCAAACTGGCCTTCGCCGAGGAGAACCAGAAGACCAGCGAACTCTGCGTCGACCTGATGGGTACCGAGGGCATGCTCTACGGGTCGAACTACCCGCAGATCCGCCCCACGGAGTCGGCGATGACCGGCGGCGACATGCGCAAGGCCTTCATCCGGATGCGCGCGAACTCCATCGAAGGCGGCACCAGCGAGGTGATGCGCAACATCATCGGCGAGCGGGTCCTCGGGCTGCCCGGTGAACCACGTAACGACAAGGACGTCTCGTGGAAGGACGTCCCGCGCAGCTAGCTACTTGTCGCTGAGGTGCTCGGCGAAGAAGGCCAGCGCGCGGGCTCGGGCGTCCGTGGCGGCCGCCTCGTTGAACGCGGCGGGCCGCGCGTCGCAGTGGAACCCGTGCTGGCCCTCGGCGTAGCGGACGATCTCGGTCGTCACTGACACCGCGTCCGTCGCGTCGCGCAGCACCTCGACCTGTTCCGGGGGGATGCTCTGGTCGAGGTCACCGTAGAGGCCGAGCCACGGGCACCGGAGTTCGGCCGCGAGTTCGACCAACGGCGCCAACCCGAATCGGCCCGTCGTCACCCCGCCGCCGTAGAAACTGGCCGCCGCGCCGACCGTGCCGAGGGTCGCGGC
>JBEKCK010000057.1:0-14970 GCA_050014915.1 Acidimicrobiales bacterium
GCCGATTCGCTGGCGCCCCACGTGCGCAGGACGCGGCTGGTGATCACCGACGTCGTCCCCGCGGCGGCCTGGCGCGCCACCAAGTCGGGCAGGATCGCGCGCTCGAACATGTCGGTCATCTCGTAGGGAACGCCCGGCACCGCGTAGACGACCTTCTGGCCGACCGCGCAGATCAGCCCCGGGGCCGTGCCGCGCGTCTGGGGGATGATCGTCGCCCCGCGCGGCACGTCGGCCTGTAAGAGGTTGTTGTCGGGCATCGTGCGACCGCGCGAACCGAACATGGCGCGGATCTTCTCCACGATGTCCTCGTGACGATCCAATGGGACGTTCATCACCTCGGCCAATGCAGCGCGGGTGATGTCGTCCTGGGTCGGACCGAGTCCCCCGCACACGATGACCGCGTCGCTGCGCGTGAGCGCGGTGCGAAACGCGAGGACGATTCGCTCGTGGTTGTCACCGACGTGTTGGTGGAACTGCGAGGCGATACCGTGGGCCGCGAGCTGTTCACCGAGCCACTGCGAGTTCGTGTCGGGGATCTGCCCGAGCAACAGTTCGGTGCCCACGGCCACGATCTCAACGCGCACGCAGACCGACCTTCTTGCCCTCGACGTAGTACTGCCACCCGGTATAGACCGTGAGCACCGCCGCGATCCAGATGACGGTGACGCCGATCCAGGTGTGATGCGCCGTCACCGGGATGACGCAGAAGGCGATCGCCCAATCCTGGGTGAACGTCTTCCACTTCGCGAGCTTGCTCGCCGGAATGGAGATCCCGCGGCGCGCGGCGCGCGAGCGATAGACGCTCATCCAGATCTCACGCAGCGTGATGATGGCGGCGGGGATGATGAAGCCCTTGAGCCCGTGGGGACGCGCGAGTATCAGCGCGTAGAGCGACCCCAGGACGATGACCTTGTCGGCGAGCGGGTCGAGGAACGCGCCCGAGGTGGTCGTACCGTGGCGGCGCGCCACGATGCCGTCGAAGTAGTCCGTCATCGCCGCCAGGAATCCGATGAGCGCCGTCCACCACGAGATGCGGTCGAAGACGATGAGGTAGATGAAGACCGGCGCCACGAGCAGGCGCGAAGTCGTGAGCATGTTGGCGGGCGTGAGGAGCGCGGATTCGCCGTAGGTGCGATCGCTCGTCATACCCGTACCGCCTCCAGATCCGTTCCGTGACTCGCCACGATTTCGCACTCGACCAGCATCCCCACGGGTAGTGACTGATCCACCATCACAATGCCATCAATCTCGGGACACTCGCGCACGCTTCGCCCGACGCCGGGTGCGTCGATGAGGAGTTGCTGTCTCGTGCCGACGAGGACGTCGCGCCGACGCGCGGTGATGGCGTCTTGGAGTTCACTCACCTCGCGCAGTCGCTCGAGAGCCAACTCGTGGGGCACCTGGCCGCTGAGGGAGTCAGCGAGCGTGCCCTCTTCGGAGGAGAACGTGAAGAACCCGGCCCAGTCGAGCTGGGCCGCGTCGATGAACTCGAGGAGTCGGCGCTGGTCGTCCTCGGTCTCACCCGGGTAGCCCAGGATGAACGACGAGCGGAACGTCGCTTCTGGGTCACTCGCGCGGATCGCCGCGATGCGTTCCAAGAATCGCTCGCCGTCGCCCCAGCGCTTCATCGCGCGCAGCAGCGGTCGCGACGCGTGCTGCAAGGACAGGTCGAAGTAGGGCACGCCGCTCTCGAGGATCGCGTCGATGAGACCCGCGGTGAGTCCTGACGGGTACAGGTAGAGGAGTCGCACGCGGTCGACCTCGCGGCTCAGCGTCCGCGTCAGTTCGATCAGCGGCTGCGTGCCGCCGTCGTCGAGCACCTCGACCGGCTCGCCGCGTCCGGCGCGACGTCGGTCGTGTCCCCAACTAGCGAGGTCCTGGGCGATCAACACCAGTTCGCGCACGCCGCCCTCGGCGAGGGCGCGGCCCTCGGCCAGGATCTCCTCGGTCGAGCGGCTTCGCTGGTCGCCGCGGAACGAGGGGATGGCGCAGAACCCGCAGCGCCGGTCGCACCCTTCGGCGATCTTGACGTAGGCCCACGGCGTGGCCGACTTCGGCCGCGGCAGGTTCAAGAGGTCGAAGGAGGGCAGCGGCCGCGTCCGCAGGGCGACGGGTGTCGAGGGGACGAACGCCGTGAGGCTCTCGCCGAAACCCGCGACCAGGTCCACTTCGGGCAGCGCCGTGGCGAGCTCGTTGCGGTAGCGCTCGGCCATGCAGCCGGTGACGACCAGTCGCGCACTGGCGCTCTTCACGTCGGCGAGGGCGAGGACGGTCTCGATCGACTCCTCACGGGCCGCTTCGATGAAGGCGCAGGTGTTGGCGACGACGAGGTCGGCCTTGGCGGGCGACACGGCCTCGACGTAGCCCTGGGACTCCAAGAGCCCCGCCAACTTGTCGGAGTCCACGTGGTTCTTGGGGCACCCGAGCGTCTCGATCCAGTACCGCACACGTCTCCTCAGTTGACGACAACACCGAGCGCACTGCGCTCGGTGGTAATGGCGGAGAGGGAGGGATTTGAACCCTCGGGCCCACTTTCGCAGGCCGCATTCTTAGCAGGAATGTGGTTTAGACGACGTCTTCAGCATCTGAAACGGAGCCAAACCCAGCGTTACACTGACAAACACCACGACGTCGAACACACTCGGAAGGACATCTAATGCGCCACCTACGACTCACGTTTGCGGGGCTCGTGACCCTCGCCACGATTGGTACCGTGTCGCTCTCCGATGGGGTCAGCGCCAACGCGTCGCAACTCCCGTCGCTGGCGTCGTGCAAGACGTCGATCAACGCGGTGGAGTACACCAAGGGCAAGCTCACCATCGCCACCGACACGCCGGCCTACACCCCGTGGTTCGTCAACAACACGCCGTCGAACGGCAAGGGATATGAGTCGGGCGTCGCCTACGCGATCGCCAAGGAGCTCGGCGTCAAGAAGTCCAACGTGGTGTGGGTCCACGAGCCCTTCAACGCGAGTTTCGCGCCCGGCATCAAGCGCTTCGACTTCGACATCAACGAGATCTCCTACACCAGCGCCCGCGCGAAGGTCGTGACATTCTCCAGCGGGTACTACGACGTCCAGCAGTCGATCATCGCGTTGAAGGGCAGCAAGATCGTGAAGGACCACTCACCGGCGCAGCTCAAGACGTATCTCTACGGCGACCAGATCGGAACGACGGGACTGCTCTACATCGATCAGGAGATCAAGCCCACGAGGTCACCTCGGGTCTACGACTCGTTGGCCGACGCCGCCTCGGCCCTGGAGACCGGCCAGATCGACGCCATCGTCCTGGACACGCCGGACGGTCAGTACATGGCGTCGCCGGGCGCCGGCGAAGTGGTCAACGCGAAAGGCAAGACCATCGCCGTCCAGGTCGGCCAGTTCCCGAGCGTCGGCGAGCACTACGGCCTTCTCTTCCAAAAGGGCGACAAGTTGGTCGGATGCGTGAACGCGGCCATCGCGGCGCTGAAGTCGAACGGGACGCTGTCGGCACTGCAGACCCAGTGGCTCAGCATCTACAACAGCGTGCCGACCATTAAGCCGTAGGTTCCGTGGTCAACGGGACCGACGCGCCACCGTCGGAAGAGACTCCTTCATTCCTAGCGCCGCGCCGAAAGCAACTCCTCCTCGGTCGTCGCGCGGTGCTGGCCAGCACCGTCTCCACGGTGGTGATAATCGGCGGACTCATACTCGCCTTCTATCTGGCGCCCGGTGGTGCGCTCGTTCGCCACTTCTTCTTCAATCCGCATCTGATGTGGCAGTCGTTCGTGGGCGATCCCAGCAAATCGCTCAGTTCGATCGGACTCGGGCTGTTCATCAACATCAAGATCTTCTTGATCGCCGAGGTCTTCATCCTCATTTTCGCCCTCGCCCTCGCGTGGACGCGTATGTCCAAGTCGCCGGTCCTCCTGCCGTTTCGGATCCTGGCGACCGTCTACTCCGACGTGTTCCGGGGCATTCCAGTGTTGTTGGTCTTCCTCCTGGTCGGCTTCGGCGTGCCCGGACTGAAGATCCACTTCATCTCGTATCAGTCCCCGGCGGTATACGGTTGCGTCGCGCTGATCCTCACCTACAGCGCCTACGTCTCGGAGGTCCTGCGCGCCGGGATTTACTCCGTGCCGAACGGACAGCTCCTCGCCGCCCGTTCGCTCGGTCTCACCAACGCGACCACCATGCGCCGCGTCATCCTCCCCCAGGCGGTCCGCACCGTCATCCCGCCACTGCTCAACGACTTCATCTCCCTGCAGAAGGACACAGCGCTGCTCTCGGTGATCGGGGTCATCGAAGCGGTGCAGGCCGGAACGATCTACCTGAACTTCAACTTCAACGCGAGCGGACTCGTGGTGGCGTCGATCCTATTCCTGCTCATGACGATCCCCCTCACGAGGTTCACCGACAGTCTCATCGCTCGTGACCGCAACCGGCGATTGGCGTCGGTATGAACGAGGTGATCCTGGAGATCGACGCCGTCGTCAAGCGATTCGGCGACAACGAAGTCCTGCGCGGCGTTTCGCTCGACCTGCATCGCCACGAAGTGGTCTGCCTGATCGGCGCCTCCGGTTCAGGAAAATCGACGCTGCTGCGCTGCATCAACCTCTTGGAGACGATTCAAGGAGGCGACATCACGCTCTTCGGGCAGTCCCTCACCGATCCGCGCGTCGATCCCGACAAGGTGCGCCGCCACACCGGTATGGTCTTCCAGTCCTTCAACCTCTTCCCGCACCTCACCGTGCTCGAGAACGTCCTCGTCGGACCCGTCCGGGCGCTGAAACGTAAGCGCGCCGACGTGCTCGATGAAGCGTTGACGCTGCTGGAGCGCATCGGACTGCGCGAACGTTCCGATGAGTACCCCGACCGCCTCTCCGGTGGTCAACAACAGCGCGTCGCGATCGTGCGATCACTGGCGATGCGCCCGGCGCTGCTGTTGCTGGACGAGGTGACCAGCGCACTGGACCCTTCGCTCGTCGGAGAGGTGCTCGATCTGCTGCGTGACCTCGCGGCTACCGGCACCACCATGCTGATCGCCACGCACGAGATGAACTTCGCGCGCGACGTCGCCCAACAGGTCGTCTACCTCGACGGCGGCGTACTGGTGGAGAAGGGGACGCCGGAACAGATCTTCTCGAACCCGCAGCACGAGTCGACGCGGCTGTTCCTGGAACGAGTGCGTTAAGAGGCCTGTGCTCGTAGTTCCGGGAAGTTCATGACCTCGTCGAACAACTCTCGGTCGCGGCTCCAGGTCAGGTGCGCGTGCACGCTCTCGAGCGGCACCCAGGTGAGTTCGTCGACCTCCTCGTTCGGCGCGAACTCCACCTCGTTGGCCTCCATCAAGTAGTAGGCGACGATCTTCGGCTTGCCCTTGCGGTGCGTGTAGTTCGTGGTGCCGGCGAATCGAATGACCGCGCACGACATGCCAGTCTCTTCGAAGACCTCGCGCAGCGCGCCCTGTTCGAAGGTCTCGCCCTCGTCGATCTTGCCCTTGGGGAAGGTCCAGTCACCGCGCGCTTCACGGTAGATGCACGCGACCTCGACGCGACCACCGGGAACGAATCGTCGGATGATGCCCCCGGCCGCGCGAATCAGGTCAGTCGGTGCATCCTTCGGGACGATCAGTTCACCGCTCAAGAGGTACACGTCGCTAACGGTAGATGACCGGAGTGCGAAGGGCGGGTATTACGTCGTCCAGTTCGCAAAGATTTCACTTTTCGTATGCTAACGAGAATGCTCGTCGCCGCCATTCCACTGGGGTGGCGTCTCACGGTGTACGTACTCGCCGGGATCGGTGCGGGGATCGCCAACGGCATCGCCGGCGGTGGGACCTTTGTCACATTCCCGACGTTGCTCGCGACCGGCGCGTCGGCGTTGACCGCGAACGTGACCACGACGGTCGGCGTCGTGCCGAGCTACCTCGGCGGCATCCGCGGCTTTCGGTTTCAACTGCGCGGACACCGCGACCTGATCCGTTCGTTGGTCCCGTCGTGCCTGCTCGGCACGGCGACGGGGTGCTCGCTGCTGCTGCTCGGTTCACCGCATCTCTTCGCGCTGGTCGTGCCGTGGCTGATCGGCTCGGGCACGTTGCTGTTCGCGCTGGCGCCGCTCATCACGAAGCGACTGGCCCACGTCGATCACGCGCACCGCGCGCGGCGCTGGGGACTCTACGTGGGCGTCTTCGTCGTGGCGATCTACGGCGGCTACTTCGGCGCCGGGATGGGAATCCTCCTGCTCGCGGTGATGGCGCTCAGCCTGCCCTTCGAGATTCAAGAGCTCCAGGGACTACGCAGTGTCCTCTCGCTCATCATCAACGCGCTCGCGGCGTTGATCTTCGTCCTGCGCGGTCACCTGATCGTCGACGCGGTCTACATGTTCTTGATCGGCACGCTCATCGGCGGCTGGCTCGGCGCGATGCTCATCCTGCGGCTCTCGCCCAACGTCGTGCGCGTCGTCATCATCGTGGTCGGTCTGGTCACGACTATCCGGCTGGCGATCACCGCGTAGTACGAATTGACGACATTATCGATAAGATTTGTCGATGAAGAGATTCTTCTCCTTCCCCAACCCGGTCAACGACGCGGCCGCGCGCACCGTCGCCCTCGGCGTCGTGACCATGTCGGTCGTCGCGCTTCTAACCAACACGGCGTGGCTGCTCATCCCGCTGACCTACGGTTTCGTCGCACGCGTCGCGGCCGGGCCGAAGATCTCGCCCCTCGGACAGTTCGCGGTGCGAATCGCGGCGCCGCGTCTCACCAAATGGCAAAAGCCGCTGCCCGGGCCGCCCAAGCGATTCGCCCAGGCCATGGGACTCGCCTTCAGCGGTTCGGCGACGATCGTCTGGCTCACGGCCGGCTGGGGCGACGCGCGCTGGATACTGATTCCGCTCATCTTCGCCGCGTCCCTCGAGGGATTCCTCGGCTACTGCCTCGGGTGCACGGTCTTTGGCTGGCTGATGCGCGTCGGCGTCATCCCCGAAGAGATCTGCCTGGAGTGCGCCGACATCACTCGTCGTTACGCCTCGGTAACACACACGGAGCAGTAAGAATCTCCTAACTTCTTGGACAACATTGGAAGGTGCGGTGTTCGAGGTGTCCCAGTTTTCCTAGGCTGAGGCCATGCGCCGCGAACCCCTCCGTTCCCGCTGGCTTATCGGGGCCTTGAGCGTCGCGCTCCTCGGACTCGCACTCCCCCTGACGAGCGCCGCCGCGGAGGCCCGCGTCGTCGTCGTGGGCGACGCTCCGCTCCCGGCCAACGACACGGTCGTCAACAAGCCGATCACCACGACCTTCGACGTGACCCTGGCGCCGCGCTCTCGCGCCGGTCTCGCCAACTACATCACGAGCCTCTCGGACACGGCGTCACCGAACTATCGCCACTTCCTCACGACCGATCAGTTCGCGAAACGGTTCGGCGCGAGCGCGTCCTCGGTCCACACGGTTCGCGAGTACCTCGAAGGGTTCGGACTACACGTCGGATCGCTGAGCAAGGGCCGTCTCGTGATGCACGTCACGGGTACGACGACGCAGATCGCGCACGCCTTCACCGCGACGCTCGACACGGTCCGTCGATCGGACGGCGTCCTGGCGGCGCAACTCGTGACCAAGGGCACGGTGCCCGCGCCGGTCGCCCACGACATCGCCGGCATCGCCGGGATCTCCAGTGTGGTGCAGCCGTCGGACAACTTGGTCGTCTCGCACATCGCCTCGCACACCGCGGTCGCGACGACCTGTCCCGACGACGGAGGCGAGACCTCGACGACGCCGAACGCCGACGGCGGCTACACGCCATTCCAGTTGTCCCAGCTCTACGGTCTCAACACCGAGTGGGCGAACAACATCACCGGCACGGGCCAGACCATCGCGGTGTACGAACTGAGCGCGTACGACCCGGGCGACCTACAGACGTTCCTCAACTGCTACGGGCTCAATCCCACGATCACGCCGGTCAACGTCGACGGCGGTCCGACCGGTGGCTACGACGACGAACCGACGCTCGACCTCGAGGAGGCCGCGGCGATGGCCCCGGGCGCCACCATCGAGATCTACCAGGGTCCGAACAACAGCAACGGACCGATCGACACGTACCAGCAGATCGCCGACGACGACACCGCCACGGTCGTCTCGACGTCGTGGGGCACGTGTGAGAGCGACCCCAACGGTGACCCGTCGGCCGAGCAGCCGATCTTCGAGCAGATGGCGGCCCAGGGACAGACCATCGTGTCGGCCGCCGGGGACGCCGGTTCATCGGACTGCAACGGGATCACGAACAACGACGCGGCGGTCGACGACCCGGCCTCCCAGCCCTACGTCACCGGTGTGGGCGGACTCACCGTCAACGACATCGATCCCCTGAATGAGACCGTGT
This sequence comes from Acidimicrobiales bacterium, assembly GCA_050014915.1. Classification (GTDB taxonomy): domain Bacteria; phylum Actinomycetota; class Acidimicrobiia; order Acidimicrobiales; family RAAP-2; genus RAAP-2. The sequence goes on from JBEKCK010000057.1 coordinate 8,354, forward strand.
GGAACACCCCGGTGAAGACCGGGGACCCGGGCGCCGGCGGCGGCGGCGTCTCGGAGCTGTGGTCGCGTCCCTCGTGGCAGAACGCCCCCGGCATCCCGGCCGGCGCCACGATGCGCATGGTCCCCGACCTCTCGACCGACGCCGATCCCAGCACCGGCTTCGTCCAGTACTACACCGGGTCGGGTCAGGGCGCCTGCACCCAGAACTGTGAGGCCGGCTGGAACTCGGTCGGCGGCACGTCGATCGGCTCACCGATGGTGAGCGCCCTCATCGCCACGGCGGCCCAGGGCTGCGACGTCACGCGACTGGGCTTCATCAACCCGTCGCTCTACGAGATGGCCTCGACCGGGTTCAACGACGTGACGAGCGGTTCGAACGACCTCTACAACATCGGCGTGTACAGCGCCGGTCCCGGCTACGACATGGCCTCGGGCCTGGGCAGCCCCGACGGCGCGGCGTTCTTCGCCGGTCTCTGCCCCCCGAAGTTCGACGACACGACGAGCTCCTTCGTGGTCGCGAAGTCCAGCACGGCGGTCAACGTGCCCGTCAACGCGACGGCCACCCTGCGCGACACGAGCGGTGCGGCGCTCACGAACGCCCTCGTCAACGTCACCGCCACCAACGTCGGCGGTAGCGGCCAAGTGCTCATCGACGGCGACCGTTCGAGCGCGTCGACGAACGGCAGCGCGACCTACACCGTCGCGACCGACGCGAACGGCGTCGCCGAGTTCAGCGTCTCGGGCAGTTCGCCGGGTTCGGTCGACATCGTCGTCAACTACGAGGCCGAGTCCATCGGCAAGGCGACCATTCAAGTCACGTCGGGCGCCAAGGTCACCTCGAAGGTCCCTGGTCGCGCGACCATCGCGAAGCTCACCCCGATCGTCGGCGGCTTCGAACTCGTCGTGCGCGCACCCGCGTCCGACGGCGGCAGTGCCATCACGTCGTACCAGTACTCCGTCAACGCCGGCGCGAAGTGGATCTCGATCGCGACGCACGCGATGTCGGTCGTGGTGCGCAATCTGGCGAGAGGCAAGACGTACCGGGTCGTGGCTCGTGCGCTCAACGCGAACGGCGCGGGCGCTTCGTCATCGGTGCAGACAATCGTCACACGAACGTAACAGTCGACGCCTGATCAGGTGGTCGTTACACAGGTCCGAAAATACCTCACCCCTAGACTCCTATGGAGAAGGTGCACGACGAATTGGGTTGATACCCGAGAGGTACGAGTGAAACTTCGACGAGTAGTGCTGTTAATCACCGTGGTGCTTGCCAGCATCACAATCGCGGCCAGTGGGTCGCGTGGTGCGACGTCCCTCGCCGCCCCGGCCGGCCTGCCCCTCTACCAGTTCGTCGACTCCGGCACCGGCCCGCTACCGTGGAACGCCCTGTCCCTCGAAGGTTCGATCGATCACACCACCATGGTCGGTGCGCCCCACGGCGCCAGCGACGCCACCGAAGGCGTGCTGGCGTACCGAACCAACCACGACCAACTCGCGCTCTTCACCCAGACAACGACTGGTGTGAAGACCTGGACGAACCTGTCGACACCGGCGAACAGCCTCCCCGCGCCGTCTTCCGACCCGATACCGTTCTTCGATCCCTCGGGCAACGTCGACCTGCTCTACATCGACGACGTGTCCCACGTGATCCTGCTCAGTCAGAACGATCCGGTCACACCGTTGTGGCGTCACCTCCGCGAGCAGAGCGCGTGGCGACCCTACGTTGCGACCGACCTCTCGGCCCTCACGGGCGCCACCGCGGCCAACGGACTGGCGAGCATCCTGGTGAACGGTCTCTCGGCGACGATCGCCTACCGCACGACCAAGAGCACGATCGAGGTCCTGCAGGTCGGCTGGTCCGCCGGTGAACCGATTCCTTACATGACGAGCACGCCGGGCAGCGTCACCGTCACGGCTTCACCGACGACGCCCACCACCACGACGACCAAACCGGTGACGACGACCACGAAACCGGTGACGACGACCACGAAACCGGTGACGACGACGACGAAACCGGTGACGACGACGACGAAACCCGGCACGACGACCACGAAACCCGGCACGACGACCACGAAACCTGTCACCACGACAACGAAACCGGTGACGACGACGACGAAACCGGTGACGACGACCACGCTCCCCGCGTCCAGTGTCACCGTGGCGAGCGATCCGATCGTCATTCCCGGACCGGTCCCTACGTTCGTCACCACGTCGAACGTGGGCGATCTACTCGTCTACACCGCGAGCGGGACCACTCTGGGTTCGTGGTCCGTGCTCGACGTCTCGACCTTGACGCTGGCACCGAAGATCGCCGGAACGCTAGCTATGGCCTACAGCGACTCCGCGGTCGACGTCGCCGCCCTCACGAGCAGCGGTGACGTGGAACTCTTCAGCTCACCGATCACGTCTAGCCCGAGTACGAGCGCCAAGGTCGTGAGCGAACCCGTCTGGTCGGCGCTCAATGTGACCGGCGCCGCGACCGGTGCGCCTCCACTGAGTGGTTCGATCTTCGTCAGCGCGTCGCCCACCCTGATTTCCATTGACGGTCAAGCCGCCAACTGGGGTGACCTCTTCTCTCTCACGAGCGTTCCGGGTTCGGCGACGTGGAGCGCTACCGACGTGTCGGCGACGGGCGGGAGCGCCGCGAAGACGGTCGGTGGGGCCGTCACCGGCGTTCAGGTCGGCCCGACGCTGACACTGTTCGCCGCGGGTGTGAACTCCCCGCCGCCCCAGGGCGTCGGGGTCTACGCGATCCCGTCGTCGAAGTGGGGCCAGGCCATCAGCGACGGCTGGCCGATCGTCAGTGAGACCGGCGGTCTCGGTACGCAGAGCTCGCCCTGGGTCGGCTTCACGTCGGCCACCACGGTCGCCAACTCACCGGACTTCTTGATGGGCCAGAGCATCTACAACTCTCACAAACGCGTTACCTGGCTCTCGTTCTGGACCGTGAGCGGACCGCTCAAGGGCCAGCCGCAGACGACGACGAACTACTACAACCACGGATTCGCCGCGGGCGCGTGGGTGGCGACGCAGATCGATCAGTACCGTTCGCTCGGCGTGGGACTGAAACCGGACTGGGTCATCTTCGATCCCGAGGGTTACCCCGACAACCACTCCGGACTCGACGCGCCGGCCGGGTCGTCGAATGCGACGCTCGCGCTCTACGCCACGTACTGGAGCGCGATGTTGAAGGGCTGGGCGAACGGTATGGCCTCAATCGACCCGAACCTCAACGCCGGCGTGTACGCGTCGCAGTCTGAGTATCGCAACTACGACCTGGTCACGCAGTCGATGCCGGTCTTCGTCGCGGTCGCCTTCGGTAACGGCGGTCCGACGCCCATCGGCGGCGCGACGGGCTCGAACATCCGGGGCTACATCTCCTTCGCCGCCAGCTGCACCCCGACGTCGACGCTCGCAACCGAGGAGTCCACGCTTCTAAACCCGCCCTGGTCGGGCCAGTTCAACACGTTGCAGTTCAACGCCGGTGTGTACTGCGCGCCGGCGGCGCCGTAGTCTGGGCCGATGAGCGACGCCACCGATTCGACTGACGCCAACGAGAGCAGCGACGACCAGGAATCCAAGGAGTCCGGCGATACCGCGGACCCCTTCGGCGAAAAGGTCCTGGAGCTGCGCAATCGACTCAAGCACCTGACCCAACCCCTGGTCGACTCGCTCGATTCGCGCCTGCGCGACCAGATCGATCGCCGGGTCGACGACCGGGTGGACGACCGGGTCCAGACCCTGGTCGACGAGGCGCTCGCCGCGCGGCTCTCGGTGATCGAACGCGCCATCGCCGACATCGATCGCGCCCTCAAGGAGCTTCAGAAGTAACCCCTACGGGGTCTTGTCCTTCGAGCGCCACGTCGCGCGACCGTCGCGGTCGCGTCGGATGGCCCATCGCATGGTCAGCACGACGAGCACCAACGTCGCCGCGATGAAGACCGAGAAGACCGCGATGAACACGTCGTCACGCTACGACGTGTCACACCGGCGCGCAATTGTTGACACATGACTTCCGTGCTCGACTCCTCACCCGTCAGTGTGGTGGAGGCGATGCGCGGGGACCGAACCAAGCGTCCGCTGATCGATATCGCGAGCGCCGGTGGACTCAGGTCGCTCCTCGAGGACGGGATCTACGAGATCCTCGGCGCGACCCGGCTCGACGCGCCACTCGTGGTGCGCGCGGCCTCGCTCCAACAGCGCTTCGCGATCACCGATCTCACCATGTCGAGCGCCGGTCGGATCCGCGGCGTCTTGATCGGACAGTTGTTGCGACTCCTGAGCGTAGGGATGTCCATCGATCACGCCTTCGACGACGCCGTCTCGGCGTGGCGCGGCGACGTCGGCACGAACGAACTGATCGTTTGCCTCGACGCGCTCGACCACGACGAACGCGCTCGCCTCGCGACCGACGTGGACGCTCACTACGTCACGCTGACGCGTGCCCTGGGTGAGATCCCGGCGCACTGGTTGCCGCGTAGCTGCGTGCGCACGACACAGCGTCTCGCGGGCGGCAGCGTCGTGTTACGCGACGTCATCGACCTCTTGATCGGCACCTCGACGAGTGAAGTGGCGTCCATCGCCCTCTTCGACGTCACCACCTCCCCACTCGGCGAGGGTGCCGAACGATCGATGCGCTACCACGCGCTGATGCAGACGCTGCGAACGTCGGTGATGCCATTACGGACCTGCACGTTCTCGAGCGCCACCGGGGAGATCTGGATTCGTGACGTCGACTACGAACTCCTCGCGCGAAGCGTCGAAGACGTGCTCGCGAACATACGCGACCAGTGGAGCGCGACGTGACCCTGTTGCATCGCCGACTGACGAAGTCCGATCTCCTCGAACTCATCACCACCGCGCCAACCGAAACAGTCCACCTGAGTGACGAACACCGCGTGTCGCTCTCGACGCGCTTTCGCGCCGTGAGCGTGCCGGGGCATCGTCGACTCGACGCGTGGGGCGTCGAGCGTGCCGGGCGCGCCGGTTCGACCTTCCGGTGGTCGCCGGCCAGCGCCCGTCGAGTCCTCGGCAACGCCTCCCTACGTCGGATGACGACGCGGCCGGTGTCGGTGCGCGACGCCGTGCGCGACGAACTGGGAGACCAGATGTTGCGCGCGACCTCGGGCTATTCGAGGAGCGGTTCCCTGTCGCACTGGCTCGCCTCGGCGCCGCATCCGGTCATCGGGCTGGTGACCGCCGAGGCCGTGAACTGGGCGACCCAGCTCCAAGAGATCGGCCAGTGGCTCGAGGTCCCGTGGGAGGTCGCGTCCAGCGACGCCTACTACGACGTGGCCTCGGCGCGCACGACGCTGCGCGCCCGTCGCGACCTCGTCGTGCGCGCTGAGGAGACGCGGACGATCGTGCGCGTGCGCAGTGGGTCGCCGGGCAAGAGCGCGGGACCGGGGCTGCGCGCCGACCTCACGATCGAAGCGCTGGCCGACCACGACGGCGTCGCGCCGGTGCGCTACGTCGGGCTCTGGCCCGACGCCGGTGTCTGTCTCGCGGTCGACGGCACGATGAGCGACCTGCGCAGCGGCGCGCGCGACCTCGTTCGCACGGCCGTCGCGCAGCGACGGAGTGGAGTGCCGCTGGCGGCCTAGGTACTGATTCAAGGGCTGCCCGAGTAGCCTTGATGGGTCATGACCTTGAGAACTTCCCTTAGAAATATCGCGATTATCGCCCACGTGGACCACGGAAAAACCACCCTGGTGGACAAAATGCTCCGTCAAACCGGATCGTTTACGGCCCACGAGGAGCTCACCGACCGGGTCATGGACTCGGGCGATCTCGAACGCGAAAAGGGCATCACCATCCTGGCCAAGAACACGGCGGTCAAGTGGAACGACCTCACGATCAACATCATCGACACGCCCGGTCACGCCGACTTCGGTGGCGAGGTCGAACGGGGCCTGGCCATGGTCGACGCCGTCATCTTGTTAGTCGACGCGGCCGAGGGACCGCTGCCCCAGACGCGTTTCGTGCTGCGAAAGACCCTCGAGAAGCGCCTCCCGGTGGTGCTCGTCATCAACAAGGTCGACCGGCCCGACGCGCGGATCAAAGAGGTCGTCGCCGAGGTGGAGAACCTCTTCCTCGACCTCGACGCCGACGAGCACCAGATCTCGTTTCCGATCCTCTACGCGAGCGCCCGTCAGGGCTGGGCCTCGCTCGACGTGAACGACACCTCGGGCGACCTCACGCCCCTCTTCCAGGTGATCGCCGACTTCGTGCCGGCGCCGGAGTACGAAGAGGGTCACGGCCTGCAGGCGCTCGTCTGCAACCTCGACGCCTCCCCGTACCTGGGCCGCCTGGCGCTCTGTCGCGTGATCAACGGCAACCTGGAGCGCGGACAGCGTGTCGCGTGGTGTCGCATCGACGGCACCATCGAGCACGCCAAGATCACCGAGCTCTTCATCACCGAAGCGCTCGAGCGCATCCCGGCCCAGAGCGCCGGCCCCGGCGACATCGTCGCCGTCGCCGGCTTCGAGGACATCACGATCGGCGAGACCCTGGCCGACCCGGAGAACCCGATCGCGCTCGAACCGCTGCACGTCGACGAGCCGAGCCTCTCGATGACGATCGGCATCAACACCTCGCCACTCGCGGGCACCGAAGGCA
>JBEKCK010000058.1:0-11583 GCA_050014915.1 Acidimicrobiales bacterium
CGGGCTCACGGCCGCCGATAAGGCCATCGTCACCAAGGACACCTTCACCTATACCGGTGTCGCGCCGACGGTGTACGCGGCGTCCACCGTCGCACCATCGGCCGTGGGTACGTATGTCGCACTCCCCGCCAACGCCACCGTGGTCGTGACGCCCAGCGCCGATCAGGGCGTCTACGCAACCACGTACAACTACAGCGCGGGCTCACTCGTGATCTCGGCCGTCTCCAAGGTCCCCTTGCGTGCGTCGAGGGTGGTCGGCGGTGCGTGGTCCGGGCGAACTGTCCTCGTGACCATTTTGGGAACTGGCTTCTACGGTCAGCCGACGATCATCAGCAACACGGGTCGGCGGACCATCGCCCGTGTGTTGCACGACACGGGGAAACGACTGACCGTGCGCGTGACCGTGCGATCAGGGACACCAGAAGGCATCCACGTCTTTCGTATCACGTTGAGTAACGGGAAATCTTGCAACGTCCACTACAGCCAGTTCTAGATTCCTAGGACAAGAGGCCTTCGCGACGTAGGACGAACATCTCCATGCCGCGGCGATAGAGGACACGAACGAGCGTCGGATAGCGTGGCGTCATCGAGAGACATGGAGTTGAGTTCCGTGCGTAGTGACGTGGCGATCATCGGCGCTGGCGTGCACGGCGCCAGCGCGGCGTACCATTTGGCCCTACGGGGCGTATCGACGGTCGTCTTTGAACAGAACTCACCGGCGAGTGGTCCAACCGGACAGTCCAGCGCCATAGTCCGCTCCTACTACACGAATCCCTTCCTGGCCGAGGTGGCGCGTGACAGCACGCGGTTCTTCGAAGAGTTCGACACTCGGACGAACGGCGGCGACGGTGGCTATCGACGCACCGGCGGACTCTACCTCCACGGTGACGTCGACGTTGCCCACGTGCAACAAACCGCCGATGGAATGGCGGCGTTGGGTATCGATCACGAAGTCCTCCTGACTCCCGCGCTGGCAGAGCGGTTTCCAATGCTGAATCTTCAAGGAATCGCAATCGGCGTGTGGGAGGAGCGTGCGGGGTACGCGGATCCTCATCAGACTGCGGTTGGATTTGTCGACGCGGCGAAGCGATCCGGGACAGAAGTCCATTCGCATGCTCGGGTCGAACGGATTCAGGAGCAACAAAATTCAGTACGTCTTGAACTTGCCGATGGTATATCGCACGAAGTCGGCACTGTCTTAATCGCGGCCGGACCTTGGTCGAGGCCTCTCGCAATCCAAGTGGGTTTCAACGTCCCGCTCACGGTCGAACGCCATGTCGTAGCGGGGATGGGCTTTCCATCCGACGTGTCATCGCCTTCGGTGTCGCACCTACTTCTCGACGTCGTCGGTGGGTACTACTCTCGCCCGCTGGAACCTAATCAATTCCTGCTGGGAGGTCTGGTCAGCAGCGAAGAAGCGGACCCCGACGACTTCTCAGGGAAGATCACCGATCTTGAGTTCGCGTGGCTAGCCGAGCGCGCGATCGAGCGCGTGCCGTCGCGCGCCGCCGCGGTCGCGCGCAGTAGCTGGGCCTCGCTCTATGACGTGAGCCCGGACTGGCAGCCCGTTATCGGTCAGGTCAGCGAGCACACGTTCATCGACGCTGGCACCAGCGGCCATGGCTTCAAGTTGGCGCCCGCTTTGGGTGAACACGTGGCACGACTGCTCGTCGGTGAGGCCGATGGCCGCCTGGCTCAGTTCAGTCCGGCTCGGTTCACGACCGGTGCGTTTCTGTCAAGCGGATTCGGCGACGCGCGGATTCTGGGCTAGGCCCCAAGTAACGAAATCCTGCAACGTGCGGTGCAGGTTCTAGGACGCCGACACTCACAAAGACATCTCAGGAGTCTCCGGTCTGGTTCGTCTCGCTTGAAGAGTTTTCATACTCACGCTTTCTCGCTCGAACGAGATCGTCAACGACCTCTTGGTCAGAGGTCTGTCCGAAGTGCTCGTACCACGCTCCGACCGCGAACGGACCGACGGCGCTCACTAAGGTTACGAACTCGTCGGCAACCGTCTCGATTCGCTTGGCTCCGGTGGCGCTCGTGACCGGAACCGCCACGGTGACTCGCGTCGCACCTCGGGCTCGCACGACCTGGCACGCCGCCTCGGCACTCGCGCCGGTCGCGAGGCCGTCATCAACGATGATCACACTTCGGCCCTCTAAGTTGATGACGGTCCTGGCCTTGCGATAACGACGAATTCGTCGATTGAGTTCGGTGCGTTCCTCCGCCACGACGTGGGCCAACTGCTCTCGTGACACGCCGAAGCGTCTCACCGTCAGTGTTTCTTCGACGAAGACTCCGTCCTCCCCGACCGCGCCCATTGCCAACTCGGGCTGCTCCGGTAGGCCGACCTTTCGTACCACGAGGACGTCCAACGGACTTTTCAACGCACCGGCGACCTCAAAGGCGACGGGCACGCCACCTCGGGGCAGTCCGAGGACGACCCCGTCTTGGTCACCGAACATCCCCGTGAGTCGGGTGCCCAACTGTCGTCCCGCGTCACGGCGGTCCACGAACGCGGTCACGTCTCCGACTCTCTCGAGTCACCGGCAGTCACGATTGCATTATGACAAGGACCGATCTCATCCGACCTGGAACCCATGAATCACCAAAGTGACCACCCACGAGATGGCCGCCACTTTGGTCAAAGTATTTTTTGACATTCTGGTGTGACACGGTCTCCGTGTCAAACGACTTCGGATAGCGTCACCTCGGGCCACGGAGTACGCCGAATCGATACAGAATCCGTACAATCACGAGCCCAAACCGGGCGCGCAATCCCCCAGTCCTCCCAATCGGACTCGTCCCACAGGGCCGGCGCCGAAGGGCTGTTAGGTTTCCATCGGAATCGAGGAGTGGTTACGAACACGCGAACGTGGCTTCGACGACTGATCTGCGGCACCGCCGTCATCGCGGTACTCGTCTCATTAACGGTTTCGGTGAGCCGTGGTTCAACTGTCTCGAAGATTCCCGCGACCGCGCCGTGCGGTCAAGTACACGCCGCGACATACACGCACGTCGTGTGGATCATGTTGGAGAATCAGGGCTACTCGGTCGTCGGATCACCGAGCGCGCCGTACTTCAACGAACTCAGCGACCGTTGCGCGTTGGCGACGAACTACTTCGCCATCTCGCACCCGAGTCTTCCCAACTACATCGCGCTCACGTCGGGCTCAACCCAAGGGATTCTGGACGACGGCGACCCGAGTGCCCATCGCCTCGCGGTGCCGAGCATCTTCTCGGAGCTGGGATCAAACTGGCGAACGCTCGCCGAGTCGATGGGGCAACCCTGCGACCAGGTCACGAGCGGACTGTACGCCGCGCGACACAATCCCGCGGTCTACTACACGACGATCGCGGCGACCTGTCGACGAAACGACGTGCCGCTGACGCTGCCGCTCGATCTCGGCGCCGCCTTCACCGTGATCGTCCCCAACGTCTGTGACGACATGCACAGTTGCCCCGTCGCCGACGGCGACGCCTGGCTACGGCGCATGGTTCCGCTCATCGTCGAAAGTCCGCAGTACCAGTCACGGTCGCTCGTCTTGTTCATCACCTTCGACGAGAACGACCTGATGGCGTCCAATCAGGTCCCGACGCTGGTCATCGCTCCTTCGACGCCCCGGGGTGAACGCATCCGAATCAAGTACACGCACTACTCATTGCTGCGCACGACCGAGACCCTCCTGCATCTCAAGTTGCTCGGGGCGGCGGGGAAGGCGACCTCCATGGTCGCCGCGTTCCATCTTTGAGGTCGCCCCTCGGGCACTTCACAAGTGAGTGCATGAGATCGTGATGACGTTCGCATGACAGTTTCGCAACATTGTCACAATCGAGGAGGTCAAGGTCTAGGTTCAGGTCGTGAAGACGCTCGTGAGGTTCCTGATTGCGATTGTCCTCGTGGTGGTGGTGGTAGTCGTCGTGGTCGGTCCGGCCCGACTGGTCGCCGGCGCGGAGTATCCCATCGGCATAGGTCCGTGGAGTTCGACCGGTCGCTACTGCCAGGATATTTACGAGATGGGGCACCTCGTCGACGAATGGCACAACTCCGGCCGAAGCACATTCACGCCGAGTGAGAAGACCGCGGCGATCGCGCTCGCCAAGACGTTGACGGACTCCGGTCCGGTAGTGCCGCGCGCCGACTTCACGGCGTTCTTTCGTACGACGGGTAACTTCGACAAGCGGATGATGAGCGAGGGTGCCCTCATCAACACGTGGTCCAATCAGAACTGCACCAATCTGTTGATGGAGGCGCCGTCGTCTCTCAGTCACGTGTGGAAGGGACTGACGGGACACGAGACCTTCGCGCACTACCCCAGGAACGTCATCAAGGTTGGGGACTTCACCCACGCCCTCGCGTGGTAAACGCCGGTCCGATGGGTGACGTCAGCGCGTGTCGCAGTCGACGACGGTTCGTGACGAGGTAGACGAGCCGAGGCTCAGCCGATGACCTTGGCGTAGGGAATTGTGTTCGCGACCTTGGGCGCGACTTCGACGACGTTCTCGTTCCACTTCGAGAAGATCGTGGTGCCGCCGCCCGTCGACCCGCTGATGACCTCTTTCAGTGGGAGCGTCTTGGAGCCCGAGGAGATCGTCAACACGCTCTTCGTGGCCGCGGCCGTGCTCGTCGCGGCGGTCTTCCAGGTGAGCAGGTAGTTCTTGGCTTGGTCGTCACTCAACTTGTACTTCGTTCCCTTGGCGGTCGGGAGGACGCCCGCGAGGACCCCGGTCGTGAGGTTGGCGTGGAAGCTCTCGTATTCGGTGGTGCCCGCCTTCATGACGACCGAGAGGTTCCCCACCTTCTTCTGTTCGGCGGCGGTGAGGCCCATGATGTCGATGAGGCCGGTCTCGCTACCGCGCAAGTAGGCGTCGGTCGGGGTGACGATGATGTGCACGACGTTCTTACCCGACGTGATCGACTCTTGGCCGTAGGTGGCGCCGATGTCCACCACGACGTAGCTGTCCTTTCCGCCGGACGTCGACGTGACCATGATGTGGACGCCGGTCACCTTGTCTAGGGCTTTTTGCGCGGCCTTCAGGACCGATTTGGTCGTGGGACTCTTCACCGAGGCCTGAGCCGATAGCGGCGTCACGCACAGGACCAGGCTTACGCCGAGGGCGAGCGAGATGAGATGGAGGCGGCGACGGGGTGAAAAGGGCATGGTCCTAAGCCTACGGGGATTTGGGACTTCGATTCGTTCAGCACCGCCGGCGAACGCTCCCGCGCCTCTGGTCCGTACTGCGCTGAACCGGTGCTGACACCCACACAGAATGTCCGGAGGTGCCCGAAAGACGCCGGGACACCTTTTCGAGAACAGGCTCAGTGCTTCACATTCCGGTCTACGGACCGCGCGACGGGCAGTTCAGGTGGGACGACCATCGAGCGCAAGGCGCTCTCTGACCTCAACGGGCCACTCTTCGAGCTTCAGACCGTGCGTGTAGTAGAGCGCGACGACGATGCGGTCGAATCCGAAACCGAAGCAGGCTGAGTGAGCCACGTGTCCGTCGTGTGTGGACATGGAATACGTGACCCCGAAGTGGTCCTCGTGATAGTTGCCAGAGCTGATCGCTCCTGGGGTATCGGATGAGATGTTCGTCGTAACTTCAAATTTCAGTTCCTTCTCCAGTTGCCCCTGGACCATCAACTGCGCTCCTCGACCAAAGAATGGATCGTTGGCCGGGACCAGGTCGAGGACGAGACCGAGGTCCCCCAAGAGCTGCAGACCCTTGGCATTCCAAGAGTCGCGAAACGCCAGCGCGTCCTCCGGGTTGCCCAAGTACACGAATTCGTGCAATCGAAACGACTGCAATCGAGCGGGATCCATGCTCGGTTCATGGCGAAAACAGTTTGCCTGCACCTCGAAATAAAGACCCTCGATCGGCAGCGTGGCGCCTCTATACAACGGATAGACACTGTGACACGCGGCCGAACTGAGCGCGACGTCAGTGTGCGACATGAGTTCGAACCACTCGCCGTCCGATTCGACACGTCCACGAAACTCGCCCAGTTTCTTCATGTCGCCGTCGAAGCTATCGATGGTGCCAATGAGGTTGGGAAACGAACCGACGTACCCACTGCCCTTCAGGGTCTCGAGATTGATGACCGGCGCGATGAACAGCCGTAGCGGATTGTCGTCGCGACCCGCTTGGCGGACGTAAGGTTCGAGCGCTCGCACCACGCTCTCGTAGTCGGCTGAACGATGGTAAAGGCCGGGCGAGCCGGCGTCGACCAATACGCCCGCTTCCAAAAGTCGGTTCCGGAAGTCATTGGAAGTCACGGGCGCTTCTTCCAGAGTCGCATTGCTCGCTCCACTTGATAGTTAATCTTGTCCATTGGTGACGCCAAGCAACAGTTTCGCACGCCAATGTCTAACAAATTGACGATCGAAAGAACAACTACGAGGCCACAACACTCACTTTCCGCGAAAACCTTGATGCCGTTGCTGTGCGGGAGAGAGATTGAGCGAGCATCTCCGCCCAATGGCTGTCCCATCGCACTACAAGAGAATAAGACCAATTCCACGAAAAAAGGCACCTATGTACTTCGTGTCGCACCTCGGTCCTCAGTGAGAACCCTGGCTACGAGGTCTGCAAAGCGAACTCGCCCATCACGAACGAGTCGACGATTGCCACGGCGCGGGCGCGCGCGTCAATGTTCATGAAATCGTGATCGAGACCGGTCACGATATGAATCTGACACATCGCTGAAGACACCAATCGACGCTCATCGAACGAACGCAGTATCGGTACTCGTGGAAATGGTCGTACGTCGCTCAGGCTCGCGATGAGGAGCATCTTCGTTCCGTTGGCCACTAACCGCCGTCTGACTTTGAACGAAAACGCGTTCGGGAGCACTACGCGAGACAGTTGCCACACCAGTTTCCAAATCCAACGATGCCCTTCAAATCGAGTCCTTAGACGCGCACCCAGTGACCTCACGATGCTGCGATTGGACCGGTGAAGCCGAAAACCGTACTGAACGATGGCACGACCCACTTGAGGATTGACGGAGCAAATCCCACGGGCCTTGAGCTCGAGGGCGGCGTCGAGTGCTTGTTGCGCCCCGGAACACAGCCCGACCAAGACGGCGTAGGAGGGGTCCTCGGGGCATAGCGCACGAACGACGTCACAGATATCCACGACGCGAGCGCCTTGCGCCTCTGGTTTCGTTAGAGCATCCTCGGGCCAACCACTTTCGCCCTGCGCGGCTGAATCAAACCGCACGCACCGGAATCCTTCACTTGCCCACTTCCTCGAGAGGTCGACCCACAGTCGTGACGGGCCCCAATGGTCTTCATTCATTCCATTGACCATGACCATCAACGGACCGCTATGTGCGTGCAGCGGCTCGCTCACCACGCCGAACAGTCCGAGCGGACCAAGGGATACGAGGTGTTCACGCACCGGCGCTCGGCCGTCGCCCCCACCGACTGTCGCGGTCACCACTAAGTCGGGTGTGACCAGCGGTGACAGGGACGTTTCCGTTGTTTGCAGCCAGTCACTGATCCGTGCGATTGTCTCGTTGGGCAGTTCCGACGTCGGGAGCTGTTTCTCGATGAGTGCACTCTGTTCACTCGTCGTCTCCCAGGCAACGGCAAGCGAATCGAATTGCTTCGCCAGTGCGCTCGGTGTCACTCGATCGTCTCGCATAATGATCAGCACGCGATCCGCCAGTTGTTCGGATGTCGCGTCCAAGATCGAGAGCGAACTGATTTTCTCTTTCGTCTTGTCACTGAACACGAACTCCGACGCCGCGTTGGGATTCGAGGGATCGATGATCGCGTACTGGGGACGAGTCGCTTCGATGATCGCTCGTTCACGCAGGTACGTGCGCCCCGTGACGCACGGATCCCAGAGCACCATGGACTTCAAATTGAGTGGATGCCGGCCGGCCGCGGCACCCAAGATGGTCGCCCCGAGCCTCATCCCCAAAGCGGAGACCTCCGGACAGCCCAGGGCGCGCAGGTAGTCGACACCGCTAGCGATTTGATCGGTCCATAGCGTGAGAAGGTCCTCGTCTTCAAGACTTCCGCCGGAATCTCCCGTTCCCAAGTGATCGAACCGAAGTACCGAGTACCCTTCGGCGCCCAACGTCGTCGCGAGCGTGCGAAAGGTGCGACGCGCGACTCGCCCTTCGCTGCCGATGGGAGGTGAAATCAGAATCCCTCCTCGGGTCGCTCCTGAGATAGGTGTCGTCAGCCTCGCAAATATCGGGCCCCGCTCGGAGTCCATCCAGAGCGATCGTTCTGACACCTGCTTCGACATTTCATAAACCGTTCGGGCGCTCCCTCTCAGGTCGTCAGTCTCCTGGACGATGTCAACCTCCTCGGGGATGCTCTCACGGCCGCCGGATCCGGTCAATTTGGGTGTCTGGCGGTAGCGACGGATCGACACTGGCAGGAAGGCGATCACGATGAATCCCGAATTGACCCACGCCGCAATGCCGATCGCCAGAAGTCCGTGGCGATTGATCAGGAGAAGGATTACCGCTATCTGGAGCACGCTGCCGATGAAGATCCGGATGGACATCCACCAGACCCGTTGGTCGAGCCACGCAAAGGCGCTGTAAAAGACCATCACCGTGCTGCCGGGAATCGCCAACAACAACAGCCTCATCAGCGTGGTCCCGCCCGCTGAATACTCCGCACCGAATACGCGCAGATAATACGGCGCGAAGATGCATCCGATGATGACGCTCGGGACCAACAGGAACGCTAACGCCCGCATGGCGGACTTTGCGTGCTTGCGCAACAGATGTGGTTCGTGAGACGCTTCCACCAGAAACGACCGGACGATGCTCATCGCCACCACGCTGAGTCCGGTTGCGATCAACGCCGGAACGTAATAGTGAGCGTTGGCCACTGCACCGAGTCGCTCGATCACGATCAGCGTGACGAGCGATGGCATGAAGACGGTCGACAGCATGGAGGCGTACTGCGCGCCCGCCAACCCGATCAGGCTTCGGGTCGATGGCAATTGTGCGTCCGACCCGCCCATCGAGATGTGCTCGGGTATGCGTTTGCGAAACAGATACCAGGTGATCACGATGATCGTCAAAATGACCGGAGCGGTCCACGCGGCGAAGATTCCCTGCTTCGGCGAGATGGCGATGGCGAGAGGAAGCAGCAACAACTTCGCGATCGAAAAGGAGATGTTCTCCACGGCCACCCACGGCGAGGCTCGAAGTCCGATCAGCACCGAGTCCTGCAGGGCGAAGATCGTCCACAGGACCACCGAGATAATGAAGAGCGCCTTCCAGCCCATGGACTGCGGTAAGAAGCTGTGTCCGAGTCCGAGGATGACGTAGGCGATCGCCAGGGCGAAGCCCGTCACGACGCACATGATGTACGCGCGGTACACGAAGTCTCGCGTCAAATTCCCGGCGACGGGAAGGAACCGCTCAAAGATCGAACCGAAGCTCAGTTGTGCCAGGTTCGCCAGCAATACCATCGCGGCGATCTCGGCCGTCGACCTGCCCACGACCGAGGCCGGGGCGAGGTGCGCCGCGAAGGCCCAGAAAACGACCCCGATGACCGCGGTCCCACCCGCCGAGACCATCAGAGCGATGGCATTTTGGACAAGGCGTCCGGGCCGTGTTCCCGCACTCACGTATTCGCGAAGAGAACGTCTACCGGTGCTCTGCAAGTCTCAGCACTTCCCTAGGTCGAAGCTCTTTGTCACTGCAACCAGCCGTTCTCAAGGTTTCCGACACGTCGCTCTCGGGAGGATCTTGACGATCGATAACAGATTAATCGGCCATATCGGAAATACTCTTCATTCGTTCGTCGGCCACGCGCGCTGAAGATTTACTCGCTGAAGTGGCGCAGGGGGCTGATTGCGCCAAACTCATGTTGATGGTTGCGGTCCAGGTCCTCGGACCGCGATACCGGAGACTCACCGGAACGCACAGCGCCTCGTAGCCCCACGCTGTATGCGAAGGACTACGAGGCGCTGGTGTGATTCGAATTACTTAATGGTGTACGTGATCTTGCAGGACTTGCCGTTGGCCAGACGAATCGTGAATGTCCCGTGGCCCGCTCGAGTGCCCTTTGGAACGGTCACCCAGACGGTGAGACGCGATCCGGTGTCCTTCGAGACGGAGACCTTGATTCCCTTCGTCGTACCTGTGATCTTTGGCTGCCCGCTGAAACCAGTGCCAACGATGACGATGGAGTGGCGCCCTAGAAGGATCGAGCCGACGATGTGTCCGGCGTGGAGGACGACGGGCGGCGGCGGCGTGACCTTCGCCGTGATTGTGAGGGTGCCCGCGACGTAGGTGTCGGTCGTCGAGTAGTCAGCGGCGTCCGCGGCCGGCGTGACCGCAATCGTGGCCCCCGACGGCGTGATCGAATACGTGCCCGCCGCCGTTGGAGCAGTGGTGGAAGCGGCGTACGTCGTCGACCCGGTGCCCGTGTAGGTGTACACCACGTTGGAAGCTGCCGCCGTGTCGGTCCCTACGACTCCACTCACAGTGGACGTCGGTGTGATCGTGCCGCCCACCGTGATGCTCACGTTGCCGGCCGTGACCGTCAAGGTGGCCGCCGTGATCGTGAGCGTCCCGCCGACGTAAACGTACGTCGCTGAGTACTTGGTCTGGTCAGCCGCCGGTGTGACGACCACCGTGGCGGCCGAAGGAGTGACGTTGTACGTGCCAACCGCGGTCGGCACCGTGGTGGAGGCTGCGTACGTCGTCGTTCCGGCACCCGAATAGGTGTACGTGGCCGTCGAGACAGTCGCCGTGTCACCGGTCAGGAGCCCCGCGCTCACCGTCGAGGCGGGGGTGAACGCGGTGCCGTAACTCACGGTGCCACCGGCCGTCTTGACCGTCAATGTGGGTGCGGTCGTGCCACCGCCGCCACCGCCGCCACCGTTCGCCATCCACTGCGCGTAGAGCGTGATGCTCGCCGTGAAGGGATAGGTCGCGCCGTTGGCGTAGGCCGCGCCCCCGCCACCGGGGTCCGCGGCCCAGCCCGTGAACGTGTAGCCGGTTCGAGTAAAGGTGTTCGTCGTCAACGCGGTCGGTGAGTTATCGGTCTCGTTGGCCATCGTGCCCGTACCGAGATTGGCGTTGAAAGTCACCGTGAAGGATCCGTTCACCGTCCACTGTGCGTAGAGCGTGACGCTCGCAGTGAACGGGTAGGTCGCGCCGTCAGCGTAGGCCGTGCCGCCGCCGCCGGCGACCGTGTTCCAGCCCGAGAACGTGTAGCCGACTCGGGTGAAGGTGTTGGTCGTCAACGCGGTGGGCACGTTGTCGGTCTCATTGGCCATCGTGCCCGTCCCTCCGTTGGCGTTGAAGGTCACCGTGAATGACGCGTTCGCCGTCCACTGCGCGTAGAGCGTGACGCTCGCCGTGAAGGGGTAGGTCGCGCCGTCGGCGTAGGCCGTGCCCCCGCCGCCGGCGACCGTGTTCCAGCCCGCGAACGTGTAGCCGGTTCGGGTGAAGCTGTTGGTCGTCAAGGCGGTGGGCGTGTTGTCGGTCTCATTGGCCATCGTGCCCGTGCCGCCGTTGTTGTTGAAGGTCACCGTGAACGACGCGTTCAGCGTCCACTGCGCGTAGAGCGTGGCGGCGCCACCACTAAA
>JBEKCK010000059.1:0-12705 GCA_050014915.1 Acidimicrobiales bacterium
AGGTAAGAACAATCTGAGCAGCGTCAAGTAGGGGAGAAACGAATGTCACGTCTCAAGTCCATGAAGCGGATGGGGGTGATCCTGTCGTCCCTGGCTGTGTGCTCGTTCGGCATCATCGCCGTTGCGTCCAGTTCGCCCGCGGCGGCATCGTCGGGGTACCAGAAGCAGCACGCCGGCGGGACGCTGCACCTGGTCGCCACGGCGGCCGGCGGCACGCTCGACCCGGCGATCAACTACACGCTGCAGTACTGGCAGCTCTATCAGGCGACCTACGACGGGCTCGTCGCGTTCCAGAAGGTCGACGGCGACCCGTCCTTCGACGTGGTGCCCGACCTCGCGGTGGCGATGCCCAAGGTGACCAACGACGGCAAGACCTACACGTTCGTCCTGCGCAAGGGCATCAAGTTCTCCAACGGCAAGACCGTCACCGTCGCCGACGTCCTCGCGACGTTCCAGCGACTCTTCAAGGTCTCGAGCCCGAACGTCGGTTCGTGGTACAACGACATCGTGGGCGGTCCGGCCTGCGTCACGACGCCGGCCACCTGCACGCTGAAGGGTGGCGTGGTCGTGAACGCGGCGACGAACACGGTCGTCTTCAACCTCATCACGCCGGACGCCGAGTTCCTGGACCAGTTGGCCGTGCCGTTCGGCTCGATCATCCCGGCCAGCACGCCCGACAAGGACCAGGGCGACACGCCGGTCCCCGGTACCGGTGCGTACATGTTCTCCTCGTACAACCCGAACTCCGCGCTCATCATGAAGCGCAATCCCTACTTCCACGTGTGGAGCGCCGCGGCGCAGCCCCAGGGCTACCCCAACGAGATCGAGATGACCTTCGGTCTCCCGGTCGAGTCCGAGGTGACCGCCGTCGAGAACGGACAGGCCGACTGGATCTTCGACCCGATCCCGGCCGACCGACTCCAGGAGGTTTCGACCAAATACGCCAGCCAGGTGCACGTGCACTCGTTGACCGCGGACTGGTACGCGCCGATGAACGTGAACATCGCGCCCTTCAACAACCTGAAGGCCCGTCAGGCCGTCAACTACGCCCTGAACAAGAAATCCCTCGTGAAGCTCTACGGTGGCTCGGAACTGGCGGTGCCGACGTGCACCATCCTGCCGCCGGCCTTCCCCGGGTACCTGAAGTACTGCGCCTACAACTCGAACAGTTCGTCGACGTACGCCGGTCCGGACATCAAGAAGGCCAAGGCCCTCGTGAAGGCGTCGGGCACCTTCGGTGACAAGGTCGCGGTCGTCGCACAGAACGACCCGGTCGATGAGTCGGTTGGTGAGTACATCGAAGGCGTCCTCAACCAGATCGGCTACAAGGCGTCGTTGCACCCTCTCTCGCAGAACATCGAGTTCAGCTACATCCAGGACACCAACAACAAGGTCCAGATCAGTGTGACCCAGTGGTACCAGGACTACCCGGCTGCATCGGACTTCTTGAAGGTCCTGCTCGGTTGCAGCAACTTTCACAAGGGCAGCACCAACAGCATCAACATCGCGGGTCTCTGCGACAAGGCCGTTGACGCTCAGGAAACCACGGCGGAGAACCTGGAGCTGACGAACCCGACCGCGGCGAACAAACTCTGGGGTCAGATCGACAAGACGATCATGACGACCGAAGCGCCGTGGGTGCCGTTGTTCAACCCGAAGCTGGTTGACTTCGTCGGCAAGCGAGTGGGCAACTACCAGTTCTCGCTGCAGTTCTACATGTACGTGGACCAGCTGTGGGTGAAATAGAAGAACCTTCCGCGGCCGTTGAGGTCGCTGCACTAATCACCATGGGAATGGGCGCCGTGGACTCTGACAGTCCATGGCGCTCATCCCTGCAACAGTTACGAAGAAACCGCGCGGCGATGACGTCGCTGGGCGTGCTGCTCTTCATGGTCGTCGTCGTGCTGTTGGCGCCGGTCTACGCCCACGACATCGCCCACGACAACCCCTTCGCGTCGAACCTCCAGGGCCGCATCAAGATCGGGGGTCATTACCGCAGCGTGATGCAGAACAACACACAGGGTCTCGGACTTGGCGTCACGCCCATCGGCCCGACGTGGAACTTCGCCAAATACTTCCTCGGGGCTGATGAATTGGGGCGTGACGTGTTCGCCCGAATTCTCTACGGCGGTCGGGTCACCCTATTGATCGGATTCTCTTCCGGCCTGATCTGCATCACCGCGGCGACGGTGCTCGGAATGTTGGCGGGCTACTTCGGCCGCGCGACGGACTGGATCATCTCGCGGCTCCTCGACATCGTGTGGGCCTTTCCGATCTACCTGCTGGCGATCTCGCTCTCCGTGATCCTGGTCACGAGTGGACTGGACCTCGGCGTCATCCACATCGGCGCCGGATCTCTGTTGCTGCCGATCCTGATCATTGCCTCGGTGTACGTGCCCTACGTGGCTCGGCCGGTTCGCGGCATCGTCTTCTCCCTGAAGGAACGTGAGTTCATCCAAGCGGCGATCGCGTCCGGCGCGTCGGACTGGCACATCTTGCGAAAGGAGATCCTGCCGAACGTCGCGCCCAGCATCATCGTCTTCTTCCCCCTGATGGTGGCGCTGAACATCTTGACCGAGTCGGCGCTTTCGATCCTCGGCATCGGCGTGCAGCCGCCCCAGGCCAGCTGGGGCACGATCATCAACGACGGGCTGCAGCTCCTCTACACCCGGCCGTGGGTCGCCATCGCCCCCGGCATCTGCATCGTGATCGTCTGCGTCGCCCTCAATATCCTCGGCGACGGCGTGCGCGACGCGTTCGACCCCCGGGCCAAACTGCGCGGATCGATATAGATGCCGCGCTTCATAGCAAAACGACTGGCGTCGGCGGTACTGGTGATGTTCACCATCAGCGTGTTGGTGTTCCTCATCTTCTTCGCCACGCCCGGTGTCAATCCCGCCTCACGCATTGCGGGGCGCAGCGCGACGCCGGCGGTGCTGCGCCACGTCTCCAAGGAGTTCGGGCTCAATCGACCGCTCCCGATTCGCTACGCCCTAATGATGTACCACCTTTTCATCAAGCAGGACCTGACGTCGTACGTGAACATCGGCGACAAGATCATTCCCCAGATCACGGCCGCGGCCCCGATCACGCTGTCGTTGATCGCGGGCGCCGTCGTGATCTGGCTCCTCGTCGGGACCTCGGCCGGGATCGTCGCCGCCAAGAACAAGGGAAAGTTCATCGATCCGCTGGTCATGTTCTTCGGCATCGCCGCCATCTCGATCCCGGTGTACTGGCTCGGCGAGATGGTCTCGCTAATCACCCAGGGAGGACTGCACAGTTCGGTGTTCGCGTGGGTGCCCAACGGCGGGTACGTGTCGATCACCCAGAGTCCCGTGCAGTGGTTCACCCACCTGGTCTTCCCGTGGATCACGCTGGCCAGCCTCTACGCGGGGATCTACGCGCGGGTGCTGCGCGGCGAGCTGATCAACAACATGAACGAGGACTACATCCGCACCGCCCGCGCGAAGGGCCTCTCCGAACGCCGGATCCTCTATAAACACGCGCTGCGGTGCTCGATGATCACGATCGTGTCGCTCTTCGGCCTCGACGTGGGTGTCTTGGTCGGCGGCGCCGCGTTGCTGACCGAGGTCGTCTTCGGCCTGCCGGGTGTCGGTTGGCTCACGTACCAGGGTCTGACGAACCTCGACCTGCCGCTCATCATGGGATGCGTCATGTACGGCGCGTTCTTCGTCGTATTGGCGAGCGCCGCGGTCGACGTGCTCTACGCCTACATCGATCCGAGGATCCGCGTTGTCAACTGAGCCATCGTCCAACGCGGTCTTGAGCGTGCGGGACCTGTCGGTCTCCTTCGCGACGCGTCGCGGCGTCGTCCAGGCCGTCGACGGACTCTCCTTCGACGTTCAACCCAAAGAGGTCCTCGGCATCGTCGGCGAGTCCGGGTCGGGCAAGAGCGTCGCGATGTACTCGATGCTCGGACTCGTGCGCGACGCCAACGTCAGGGTGTCAGGGAGCGTGCTCTTCGAGGGCCGCGAGATCCTCGGACTCTCCGACACCGAGATGCAGTCGGTGCGCGGCGGTCAGGTCGGCATGATCTTCCAGGACCCGATGACGGCGTTGACACCGGTCTACACGGTCGGTTGGCAGATCGCCGAGCAGCTGCGCGCCCACAACGAGATGACGAAGAAGCAGGCCAATGAACGCGCGGCCGAACTACTCGCCGAGGTCGGCATCCCGGACCCCAAGAGTCGCGCCAATCACTACCCGCACGAGTTCTCCGGTGGTATGCGACAGCGCGTCGTCATCGCCATGGCGCTGTCGTGTAATCCGAAACTGCTCATCGCCGACGAGCCGACGACCGCGCTCGACGTCACGACCCAGGCGCAGATCCTCGACCTGATGGGCCGGTTGCAGGCGACCTACGGGTCCTCGATCGTGATCATCACGCACGACATGGGCGTCATCGCCGAGATCGCGCACCGCGTCGTCGTCATGTACGCCGGTCGACCGGCCGAGATCGGACCGGAACTCGACGTGGTCCGTGCGGCGCGCCACCCCTACACCTGGGGACTGCTGGGCGCGGTGCCGCGCGCCGACGTGAAGACCCGTCGCCTCGTCACGATCCCCGGCAACGCCGTCTCGCCGCTCGCCGTGCCCGCGGGGTGCGCCTTCGCCCCACGGTGCGAGTACCGAATGGACATCTGCGAGCAGCGTCCGCCCCTGCTCGGCGCGAACGACCATCTCGACGCCTGCTGGCTGAGTGACGAGCAACGACTCGAGATCCGGTCGAGCGCGACCGTGCGAGGCGAGTCGTGAGCGACGACGTCCTCCTGCGCGCGACCGACGTCGTGAAGAACTTCGCGTCGCGGCGCCGGGTCAAGGGCATTCGCACACTGAATACCGCCGTCAACGGCGTGTCGCTCGAGGTGCGTCGCGGCGAGACCCTCGGCATCGTGGGGGAGTCCGGTTGCGGGAAGTCCACGCTGGCCCGCTGCCTCGTCCAGCTGCTCCCGGTCACGTCGGGCAGCGTCGAGTTCAACGGCGTGGAGCTGACGAAGCTTTCGCGGCGACAACTGCGCCCGCACCGCCGACAGATGCAGCTCGTCTTCCAGGACCCGTACGCGTCGCTGAACCCGCGTCGGACGGTGGGCGACATCGTGGCCGATCCGATGCGGATCAACAAGATCGGGAGCGACGCCGAGATCAACGCGCGGGTTCGTAATCTGTTCGAGACGGTCGGTCTCGACTCGTCGGCGCTACGCCGCTACCCCCACGAGTTCTCCGGCGGTCAACGTCAGCGCATCGGCATCGCGCGCTCCCTCTCGCTGAACCCGTCACTCGTCGTCGCCGACGAACCGGTCTCGGCCCTGGACGTCTCGGTCCAGGCCCAGGTGCTGAACCTCATGGCCGACCTGCAAGACGAGTTCAAACTCACCTATCTCTTCATCGCCCACGACCTGGGCGTCGTTCGCCACGTATCGGACCGCGTGGGCGTGATGTACCTCGGCGAGATCGTCGAGTTGGGCGACGCCGAAGCGATCTACGAGAGGCCCATGCATCCCTACACCGAAGCGCTGCTGTCGGTCGTGCCCGAACTCAACGACACCGACGCGCCCCGCAGGGAACGGATCATCATCAGCGGCGACGTGCCCGACCCCTCGGACCGGCCGACGGGCTGTTCGTTCCACCCCCGTTGCCCGGCGGCTACCGATCGCTGCACGACCGACAAACCAGAGTTCGTCGAACTACGACCCGGGCGTTTCGTCGCCTGCCACCATCCGCGCAACGTCAGCGCCGCTGCTTTCGGCACCTGAGATGTCGAGCGACGAACGGGCCTTCGGCGCAGGGCGAAAGGAAATCGAGGTGCCGAACGCGGTTCGGCACGGTCAACTCCGTGCCATACAAAAAGTGCAATACTCTCCTAAATGTCTTTTTTCCACTGCTTCTTTCGCTGGACCGCTGACGGACCAGAGGCGATGACGGATGACTAATCGCGACCTCGCTGCCGTCAGTTTCGAACCGTTCTTCTGGAGTTCGTCGGACCTGATGTCCGTCGTCGATAGCGAGGGCACCTTCGTACTCGTCAACTCGGCCTACCGCCACATCCTCGGTTGGGAACCGGAGTCGTTGATCGGGCAGTCCTACCGGGGTCTCATCCATCCCGACGACCTCGAACGGGTGTCCACGGCCTTCGCGCCGGTGGACGGCGTAGCGCCGAGCGTCGTCGAGTTGGAACTTCGTGAACGCTGCCGTGATGACTCCTACCGATGGATGAAGTGGACCATCAGCAAGGACGGGGATCTCCACTACGCGGTTGGCCACGACATCACGCTGCGCCGAGAGACGATGAACGCGTTGGCCATCAGCACGGAGAAGTCACGCGCGATATTTGACGCCGCCGTCGATTCGATCATCGTGATCGACGAGAACCTGACGATCGTCGAGGCGAGTCCCTCGAGCGACTCGACGTTCGCGTTCACCCGTGAACAGACCGAGGGTCGCATGGCCCTCGATTTCGTACACCCCGACGACCACGCACTGATCATGGAGACGCTGGAGCGCGCATTTACCAACGATGAAGTGATGAAGGTACGCTTCCGGGGTCTGCACACCGACGGTCGCTGGGTGACGCTCGAATCCCGGGGTCGAGCCCTGCGCGACGCGCAGGGAAAGCCCTCTGGGGCCGTGATCATCTCGCGCGACGTGACGGAATCGGTGGAGGCCCAAAAGGCGTTGGAGCTCGCCAAATTCGAGGCCGAACAGGCGAACATCGCCAAGAGCGAGTTCATGTCGCGAATGAGCCACGAACTTCGCACGCCGCTGAACTCGGTACTCGGCTTCGCACAGATTCTCCAGATGGAGTTGGAGTCGCCCTCGGAACTCGAGATGATCGGGTACATCGTCCGATCCGGCGGCTACCTACTGGAGCTGATCAACGAGGTGCTCGACATCTCGCGCGTCGAGTCGGGCAACATTGGCGTCTCCTTGGAACTCGTGTCGGTCGACGCACTCGTCGCCGAGTGCCTGGAGCTGGTGTCCCAAGACGCCGCCGTCGCGGGCGTCGCGATCTCGGATCTGTGCGGTGGCGCGGGACTCGTGCGCGCCGACCCGCAGCACCTCAAGCAGGTACTCGTGAATCTCCTCTCGAACGCCATCAAGTACAACCACGCCGGGGGGACGGTCACCCTCTCGTGCGTCGAAGAGGCTGGTTGCGTGCGCCTGCGCGTCACCGACACCGGACCGGGCGTCGCGCCCGAACTGCACGAACGGCTCTTCGCCCCCTTCGACCGACTCGACGCCGAGGCCAAGGGCATCGAGGGCACCGGGTTGGGACTCGCGCTCTCGAAGGGATTGATGGAGGCGATTGGCGGCTCGCTCGGCGTGGAGAGCGAGCCCGGTGAAGGTTCGACGTTCTGGATCGAGTTGCCACTCGCGACCACGTCGACGCATTTCGCCGAAGTGGATCTTGACGTCACGTCACCGGGGTCCACCGCGGCCCGGTCGGCGACGGTCTTGTACGTCGAGGACAACGTCGGAAACGTGCGTCTTTTGGAGCGCCTTTTGATGCACCGGCCGAACATCAACTTGATCACCTCGTTACAGGGCAGAGAGGGATTCGAGCTGGCGCTGCAACACCGGCCCGACTTGATTCTGCTCGACGTGCACATGCCCGACCTCTCGGGCATTGAGGTGCTCGAACTCCTCCGCGGTGACGCCGTCACGGCGCCGATCCCGGTTGTCATGTTGTCGGCCGACGCCTCACATGAGCAGATCCGGCGTTTCCGTGACGCCGGTGCGCGCGACTACCTGACCAAGCCACTCGACCTCCAGAGTTTCCTCACCCAACTCGACGACTACTTGCGAGAGACCGACCACTAGATCGCGGTTACGCCGGTTTGTGACCATTGACGCCATCAGTTTTGGGGTGTACCTTCCGACAATGAAAAGACTCCTGGCCGGCGCAGTCGTTGCCGCATGCCTCGTTGGATCGCTCGTCATCACTGGTCCCGCCCTCGCCGGAAATGTCAGCCCTCGCTTGGCGAAGTCGTCGTGCGCCATCATGGGACTGTCGGTGGCCGCGCTCCGGCCGTACTACGGCAAGGTCACAGAAACATTTGCCGGATACGCGTGCGGTGTCACCTCTGACAAATTTGAGGCCACGATCTACTTGTATCCGTTGAGTGAGAAAGCCGCCGCCATACAAGAGCTCGGCACATGGGTCCACCCCACGCGCCTCGGTGGTCTCGGGCCCGGTGCTGAACTGGAAAAAGGCGATGGGGAGTACGACGTGAGACTGACGTCGGGAACGCACTTCGTGTTCCTCGATGGTCAGTCGGCGGTGTCCCAGGGAGTCATCATCCAGTTGGCGCACATCATCTACAGGGCTTTGGCGTAGGTTCGGATCGAAGCGATTTCTTCGAGGGCGAAGCGGTACTGTAAATGGGTCTCGCTGTCATTGGGTTCCCTTTCAAAGGAACGAAGTGTTCCTTGTGGCAGCGGGACATCTCCATTTCATCGGCGAAGTAGATCCTCGGCGATAGCGCAGTCCCTACTGGTCACTCGCCGATACCGAAACTGATCACCCGGAGAGGGTGGATTCGGATCGTCGAGTTGCGTGGATCTTCGTTGGGATTCGCGTCGGCCGTACCGCGTATCTCCACCATTCGTGGTTTCCAGGGATCCACCGTCTCGAGGTCATCGACGACGAACGCAGCCTGACCGTTGGCGACGATGTTCTTGTACTTTTGAGAACCACCCATGTTGAAACCGCCTATCTCGATGGTGCCGCTCGCTTCGTCAAGGGAGAATCCCACCGGGTTGTTCTGAAGTGTCCCGTCGGGCCGCAACGTGGCCAGGCGGCCGAGTCGTTGACTCTTCAGGTACTTGATCTGAGCGTTTGAAAATTCCGTCATGGTCCCCTCCGTGTTTGCTTGCGTTTGCACACAGCGTATGGGTGAGTTCCCTTTGGCTCGGATGGGATCGATGGGACCGGCGAACGAGGGTTCATTGCTCAGAACGGCCCGGTCACGCGCTTCACGATCAAGCAACTCCCGACGTCGGAGGGGTGGGTAGGTAAGGGGAGTTCGACGACCTTCGCTAACGACATGTTCGTCGCGGGATCGTGCGTCCTTTTGGTCGGCGATGAGCCCATGGGAAATACCACCAACCCACGCCCACCGGTCATCGCGGGAGCCGTCAGCAGTCCCGTTCAATGTGTTCCAGACACCGGAGTGCCGAGAGGTTCACGTTGCGACGAACTCCGAACTCTTGGCGAGCACTACGCCCGCGTACAGGGCGATACCTGCCGACATACACTCCTCTTTCATAACCATGAGATTCGAGTGATTTCCTGGCGCCTGCCAGGCCCCGAATCCGTCCGGACACGCACCGAGGAACACCATCGCTCCCGGGACCTCATTCAATACGTAGCTAAAGTCTTCGGCACCCATAATTGGCGAAGGAGACTCGATTACCTGTTCTTGCCCAAAGAGGTCGGCCGCAATATCGCTCACCCACACTGACACGTCGTGATCATTCACTGTAACGGGGTAGCCGAACTCGACTCTGGCCGTGACGTCTAGGCCATGAGCGGCGCCGATACCTTCGGCCACGCGCACTGCTTCTTTCGCAACGAGTTCGCGCGTTTGCTGCGACACCGACCGGAGAGTTCCCTCCATAGAGGCCGTATCGGGGATCACGTTGGTGGTCGTGCCGGCCGTAATATGCGCGATGGTGAGCACGGCCGGATCAAAGGCCGGAATCTTTCGCGTGATCATCGTCTGAAGATTGCTTACGATTTCGCACGCCACTGGGATTGGATCCAGTGCCGTGTGTGGCATCGACGCGTGACCACCGTGGCCCTGCACGTTGATAAAGATCTCGTCGGCTGACGCCATAAAGGCGCCACTCTTCGTCATGATCGATCCCGAGGGAAGTAGAGGCGAGGCGTGAATAGCGAACGCCACATCAACAGATTCCGTGTAACTCAGTAGACCTTCATCAATCATGAGCTTGGCGCCAAAGTACATCTCTTCACCTGGTTGGAACATGAAAATTACTTTTCCACGTACGTCGTGCTCCCGAGCCTTTAACAACTTGGCCGCCTCAATAAGCATCGCTACGTGCGAGTCGTGACAGCATGCGTGCATCACTCCGTCAATCTTTGACGCGAACTCCAGTCCGGTGTCCTCCTGGAGCCGCAACGCATCCATGTCGCCGCGTAGCAATACCGTTGGTCCCTCACGGCCGGTGTCGAGAATCGCCGTCACGCTGGAGAGTGACTTTCCAGTGTGTAGTTCGAGACCGAGTCCCTCTAACTCCCGCATGACAACCGCTTGCGTAACTGGCAGGTCAAGCCCTACTTCCGGATGTGCGTGAATTTCGCGACGAATTGCAACTGCCGCGTTTAAGTGTCCGCGCGCTTCGTCATACAACCCGAGCAAGATGTCCATTCGCGAAGTATAGGTATCCCTATTTTACGCGGCGAGGTAACGGCGACGTTCAGACCTTGAGACGCGCTCACACTTCTTTGCACGGGTTGGCTCGCTGAGCTCGCTCTCGCAACCAATACGCGCATCCGTAAAGTGGAGGCGATGTTTGGAGAGCGCCCGTTCGGTGGTAACGCAATCGACACTCTCGCTGGGAGCGAAGGCAAACGTCGTGGCAAAACTGTTCAGGCGGTTGGATCGCGGCTTTGCGTCTACCGTGTTTTCCATGGAAACTCGTGAAGCAATGACCTATGAGGATTTTGGACGAGCGACAAGAGTGCTTGCTCAACGGATATATGACTCTGAATTCGCGCCGGACATTGTCTTGTCAATCGCACGTGGCGGTTTTTTCTTGGGTGCGGGACTCGGCTATGCGCTGGGAGTGAAGAACGCATTCATGATCAGTGTCGAGTACTACACCGGTATCGACGAACGACTCGCCATGCCAATCGTTTTGCCACCGGTACCCAACAAAGTGGACCTCTCGGGAGCGGTGGTTCTCGTTGCGGACGATGTCGCTGACTCCGGTCACACCCTTAAAATGGTGATGGACTTTTGCGCGGGCTCGGTCCGTGAGGTTCGATCTGCGGTGCTGTACGAAAAGCCGCAATCAGTCATAGTGCCTGACTACTCTTGGAAAAAGACTGATAAATGGATTAATTTCCCCTGGTCGGTCGACGGCCCGGTATTCTCCTCCCCATAGACAAGGAACAAAGATCTCTTTGTCATCGGCATAACTCTCGCGAATTGCGTTGCAGCGTTGTACGAGTGCTTACGTCGTAGGCTCAAAGGCGATTTACGCGCCTTGGACGATTGGTTGCGCCGTAGGCTTAGTAACGATTTACACGCGGAGCCTCACGCGGACCTTCGCGCGTAAGTCGCGCTCCCGTAGCTCAGGGGATAGAGCATCGGTTTCCTAAGTGGGTCGCGGATCAACCGTATGGGAATAAAGTGGAGCAAGAAAGGAGCAAATCGAAGAAGAGATCGATGCCTTCAGGGCTCGACCAGCAAGCGCATTGATCCTTGTACCGTATTCGTCGTCTTGGATTCATGGGTGACGACAAGTGCGTTCCAATTGGCGGTGATTCTGATTGACACGCTATTGCAACCGGCCTATCTTGACTTTTAGAGTCAATTAATTGGGAGGGGGAACTCGATGATTAACTCAGCAGCGAAGAAGACACTGAGAATGTGCATTGCCGTCGTGATGTGCTTCTCGTTTAGCTGGGGCATAATTGTGTTCTCATCCAGTGATGCATCCGCCACAGTAACTACGGTCTATCAACTTGGATTTGACTCGTGCCAAGCTCCGACTGTTACACAGTTGAGCACCTGGATTGCTGATAGTCCGTACTATTGGATTGGCGTTTATTACGCAGGAGCAAATCGTTCATGCTCAAACGCGAACGTAACCTCGGGATGGGTCAACACGGTGATATCTCAAGGATGGGGTATTGAGCCGATTTATGCGGGTCTACAAGACCCGTGTTGGACCGGCGGTTCCCTCGACTTTTCCTCAAATACTGCAACTGCATTTTCTCAAGGAGAAACTCAAGCTGCATCCGCAGAGTCCGGTCTCCAAGGAATTGGAATGAGCACATCCACTGCAGGCAATGACACAGTCGCTTTCGACATGGAGGGATACGCGAGCACATCAGCGTGCTTGGCAGCTGAAGTGTCATTCGTTAAAGGCTGGGACACAACTCTTGCGGCGTCGCCAAGTCAAGTTCATGGAATATATGGGTCTACTGACTCCTCATACCTTTCGTCACTGACAGGAAGCCCTGCTCCGAACTTTATTTGGGGGGCACTTCATGAAACTCCTCCGGATAGCAACACCGCGGATATGCCACCGGTCCCAGCTGGCGATTGGGACAACAATGACAGGCTGAAGCAGTACACGGGAACGCATACAGAGACGTATGGCGGAGTTCCACTCAGCATTGACAATGATAATGCTGACGGACCGGTCTACTACTAGGGAGTCGGACATGAACGTTCGTACGACGAGAAGATCTGTTGTTTCTACGATGTCGGTCTTTGCTGCGACAACGATAGTCCTCGCGATTGTCTTCCTGACTTCGACCAATCCAGCGCGCGTATCCAGCATTCCGAAGAACTTCGACGCCCAACTCGCAGTGTTTCGTGGGAACGGGCTGGTCACGAACTTTGGCAGTCAACAAACGCCGAGGGCCGAGACCTCGAACAATGGGGTCGGTTGGGTTCTTACCAATGGTGGGCTCGAAGTTACGACCAA
>JBEKCK010000060.1:0-10574 GCA_050014915.1 Acidimicrobiales bacterium
CCAGTGGCACCGTGACCGCCTTCACCACCACGTCGATCACTCTGAAGGGTCACGGCGGCTCGAACACCTACAACACCACGGGCGCGACGTACTCCGTCGGCAAGACCGCCGGCTCCTACAGCGACCTCGCCAATGGTGAGAACGTCAGTCTCGTGCTCACCTCGACCACCCCCCAGACCGTTACCAGTGTCACCATCTACCCGGAGGTCTTCGTCGGCACCGTCACCGGCTTCGACTCGACCACCGGCGTGATCTCGATCACCGGTTTCCACGGCACGGCGCTCACCGTTGACGTCACGGGCACCACGACCTACACCTCGGGTGGCGCGGCCTCATCGACCGCCGCCCTCGTCATGGGAGCCAAGATCCTCGCCGTCGGCCTTCCGGGCACGGCCGCCGACAGCCTGAAGGCCACGTCCGTGAACATCTGGGCAGTTACTTTTCAGGACTCCTCCGGTGGGCATCGCCCGCCGGAGGTTTTCTCTTTCAGACACACTCAACTCAACGCGCTGGCCGACGCTCGTTCTGCGAACGGATCCTCGCGGTGCCGTGGCGTGCACCTCGTGCTGACGTTGTCCGCCGCGCAGGCGTCGCACAGCAGTACCAGTTTTCGACAGGTCAGATTCGCGCAGTTGTGGTACTGGCTCGTCGGCGCGTCGCATCGTTCGCACACGCCGACCACCTTCGCATGATCGCTGAACTCGTGATGCATGCGGGCGTCGAAGAGGTACAGCGAGCCCTCCCAGAGACCGTCGTCGCCGAAGGTCTCGCCGTAGCGCACGATCCCGCCGTCCACTTGGTAGACCTCTTCGAAGCCGCGACGGACCATCAACGCGGAGAGGACCTCGCAGCGCACGCCACCGGTGCAGTAGGTGACGACGGCCTTCGGCTTCAGGTGGTCGTAGCGACCGCTGTCGAGCAGGGCAGTGAAATCGCGCGTCGTGCGCACCTCCGGCACCACCGCGTCCTTGAACCGGCCGATGGCGGCCTCGAAGGCGTTTCGGGCGTCGAAGAAGACGACGTCGCCGCCGCGCCGCTCGACCAATTCGTGAATCTCGGGTGGTCGCAGGTGAACCCCTCCACCGACGACGCCGTGTCGGTCGACCACCAACTCCTTCGACGCACCGAAGGAGACGATCTCGTCGCGTACGCGCACGCGTAGACGAGGAAAGTCGTCGCCCGATCCCTCGGACCATTTGAAGTCGATGGACCGGAAGCCGGGGAACTCCCTAGTGGCGGCGACGTATCGCCGCAGATCGTCGAGGTCGCCGCCGAGGGTTCCGTTGATGCCGTGTCGTGAGATGAGTATCCGACCAGTGAGCGAGAGCTTCTCACAGAGGGTTCGTTGCCACAGTCGCATCGCGTCGGGATCGTCGAGTCGAGTGAAGCCGTAGTAGAGAATGATCTTTTGCGGCCGCACGCTTCGAGTGTACCGACGGACTGGAATCGAACGTAGGTGTGAGAACGTTACGCGCGGCGCTTCTCGGTCTCGAGTTCTTGGACGACCGCGACGCTATGGGCGAACCAGGGAACGATGGCTGAGGTCGAACGTTGAAAGAGCTCATACTCGGGATACTTCGAGCGCGAGATCTTTTCGGTGAAGCGCGTCGAGCCGACGAAGAGCAACGTCAGGAGTATTGGACCGACAACCGTCCACTCGAGAACCGACTGGGCCGCCACTGCGCCGAAGAAGAACACCACCCACCACTGCGCCAGTTCGAAGAAGTAATTCGGGTGCCTCGAGAATCGGAAGAGACCGCTTTGAAGGAATCGAGGGTGCGGTGTTCGACCGGCGAGTTCCTCGGCCCTCTTCCACTGGTGGAAATTCCACTGCTGTTGATCGGCGACGGTCTCGCCACACGTGAAGAGAAGGAAGAGAGTCGTCAACAGGGCGTCGATCAGCCCGAACGACGTCGAGCGATGTTGATAGGCGGTCCAGGCCGGGAGCGTAATCAAGACGAGCAAAGCGTTCTGATACAACACGATGAAGAAGAGGTTGAAGAGTTGGAACTGCCAGCGTCGCATCGAGGAGCGCAGTACCGCCCATCGATAGTCTTCGACGCCGCGGTAGCCACCCTTACGGGCGAAGTTGTAGGTGAGACGAACTCCCCACATCGTGACGAGTGCGGCCATGACGTCTAGGCGCGCGTTGGTGAGACGGGCCGCAACCGCGAAGACCCAGACGTAGATGACCGGCGCGATTGACCACATTCGATCGACCCACGACGTGTCGCCCGTCGCGAGGGACGCGATCCATGCGAACGCGCAGGCCGCCGCGGCGATCAGCACGGTGAGGACCATCGGCGACATGGAGCGACCCTATCGTGAGAACTCTTGGAGGCACTGGACTCACGTCGAACCTCGTGCGTCGCCGCCACTAGATTGTGGCGTCGGAGTGGTTAGAGGAGCGGGCGTGTCGTTTCCGATCGTGGACGGACTTCGGGGACTCGAGATCGGTGCGCCGGGGCCGATGCGACGGCGGCTGAATCAACTCATTCTCGACGGGCACAAACGAGCCACGGCGGGTCTCTTGCTCGAGTACGTGAGAGAGGGCGAAGAGTTGGAGTACGAGGGTGAGCTGTTGGCCCTCGTCGACGACGAGACGAATCGGGTCGCGACGGTGGTCGTGATCGGCGTCGATACGATGCCCTTCATCGAAGTGCCGTGGAGGTTTGCGGAGGCGGAGGGTGAGGGCGACGAGTCCCTCGAAGAGTGGCGCGAGGGACATCGGCGATTCTGGACCGCGGAGGGCGAAGTTATTGAAGATCAGACTCCGGTCGTCCTGATCTGGTTCGAGCTACAAGCGGTTGACGACAGTGCGCCGACAGGCCCGCCACTTTAAACTTTCTTCGTGGCTCAGTTGGACGACCGAGAGTTGGCGGCGCAGCTCTATAACCGCTGCTGGGAGCTGCTCGAGACGCCGCGCGAACAGCGTGACGACGTCGAGCTGTTGACCACGGCGTTCAGTTCTCGTTATCACTGGTTGATCGCCGGCGCCGCGGAACAGTGGATCGTCAGTGACTGGATGGTCGCGCGCGCCGCCGCGGCGGTCGGAAACGGCGACCTGGCATTGCTCTTCGCGAAACGAGCGCACTCGGCCGCCCAAGAGGGCGAGAACCCAGACTGGTTGGTCGCGTCCACGGCCGAAGGCGTCGCGCGGGCCTACGCGACTCTTGGTGACGTCGAAGAGTTCAACCACTGGTCCGCGCTGGCCGCTCGACTGGTCGACGCCATCGCCGATCCCGAGGACCAAGAACTCATCGCGAGCCAGTTGGCCGATATCGAGGCGCCGTAGGGCTCGAAGAACTAGTCCGCGACGGCGTCGAACGCACGTCGTGCCGCCGTGCGCACTCGTGCGTTGTGGTCGTCCAGGAGCGCGACGACCGCGTCGATCGCCGGCGCCACGTGGTGGCGGGCGATCACCTTGGCTGACATTTCTCGAACGCGCCACGAGTCGTGCGCCGTGGCGAGGATGACGGCGTCGGTCGCAACGTCGTCCCACACGTGCAAGAGACCGCGCGCGGCCCACACGCATGGCCAGTAGCCCTCGACGCCGCCGTCACGTCCGTCCAGCACACTCTCGGCGCTCGGCCCGCCGATCACGCGCAGGAAGTTCTCGTCCACCGATTCGCCGTTGATGATGGCAACGCAGTTTCGAACGCACTCGATTCGGCCCCGTCGATCGCACTCCATGAGAATCGACTGCTTCGGCGTCATTCCCCAGATGGTCCCCATCGATCGCGACGACTTAGCTTTCGGGAGCGATCGGTTTGACGTCGAGTCGCGAGGTGAGGAAATCCAGCACGCCTTCGAGCGCGCGGCGGGTCGGCCCGGTGGGCTCGTCGGAGTAGTCCTCGGTAAGTACCGAGTGCGCACCCTTGCGATAGCCCCACGGATTGCTGGGCGACGAGTCGATCTCCACTCCTATGAACTTGTCACCGAGGGTCTCGCGGAGGCGGACGAAGCGCTCAGCCGGTGACTTCGTGTCGCCACTGAAACGCAGTCCCATCACGCAGAGGTCCTGGGTCGTCCTTCGTTGCACGATGCCAAAGTCCGTGTCGGAGAGGCCGAGTGCTCGGCGATGGTCAGGGTTCGTGGGGAATGGAAGTGACGGCTGACTCAGCACGGGTGCGATGACCGACGGTTCGACGCACATGGCGAGCGCGAAGCCACCGGTGAGACACATACCTACGGCACCGACACCTGGTCCGCCATGTGCCTCACGTTCGTGGACCGCGAGCTCGCGGAGGTAGTCAACGATCGGGCTCGTCTTGTTTAGAGCCAAGAGCGTGAATTCCTTGCTGACACAGGCGCGCGCAAGCGAGGAGAGCGCGTATGGAACGGTCATCGGTCTTCCGGCTGTGCCCAGCAAACTGGGCAGGACTGCGGTCATGCCTCGGTCGGCGACCTTGCGAGCGAAGTCCGCGAGGAGAGGCGTGATCCCCGGGATCTCGTGAATGATGATCACGGCCGGTCCTCTGCCACGGCGATAGACGTCGTGTGTACGTCGACTCGACGACGTGAAGGGTTCGAACTCGAAGCCCTGGAGGGCGAATGGCACGACACTCATGGTTATTCCGATCTCAATTTCCTTGGTTCAACTGGCTCGATCCGATCACAACGCGACAAGACCAAGGTAGTTTCATCGAAACATGAAATTCCAATGAATGGGAGTGCAGTGTGTCCAATCCGCATACGATCCTCTATCGCAATCCTGACTTCGACGGCCAGCTTGGTCGCACACTGTCCGCGGCGCAATTCCACTCGTCGGATTTGGGTGAAGCGCTAGCCACGGCTCGGGGCGTTAAGAGATTGACTGGCGCCTCGTGGCATCGGGCGTGGGCGAAAGCGGCGACCAACGCCGAGCTCACCGCGAGATCATCCACCGCCATCGGGGAGACGATCTCGGCTCGACATGCGCACTTACGCGCGAGCGAATACTTTCGACAGAGCTACTACTTTTTGCGCTCAGACCTGGACGACAAACGCTTGCAAGATAGTTACCGCCAACACGTGTCGACGTTCATCGCTGCGACGGAGCTGATGAAGCATCCGGCCGAGCGGGTGAAAATTCCGTTCGAACAGACTTACCTGATTGGATATTTTTACGCTCCCGACGACTCGAGGACGAAACGCCCTACATTGCTCTTTCCATGCGGCTACGACTCCACGGCAGAGGCCGGTTGGGTTAACGTGCCCGCGGCGCTAGAGCGCGGATACAACGTCCTCGTCTTCGAAGGACCGGGCCAGGGAGAGGCCCTATTCAACCAGCGACTGTATCTCCGACCTGACTTCGAGAAGGTTTGCACTCCGGTCGTCGACTGGTTGCTCACTCGGTCGGAGGTCGAGCCCACTTCCGTGGCCCTGATCGGGAGGTCATTCGCGGGCTACTTGGCGCCCCGCGCCGCCGCTTTCGAACACCGCGTCGCGGCACTCGTCGTAGATCCGGCGCAGCCGGACATGGCCGAGCGTCTCCCTGCTGGTATGGCCGCCAAATTCGCTGGACCCGTCGTCAAGGCACAAATGCGATTCAGCCAGGCTCGGAGGGAATTCTTCGGAGCTCGCATGGCCGCTCATGGTCTCCATGACATCGATTCGTACTTCGCGGAACTGCGGCGTTTCAACATGCTCGACGTTGCAAAGCAGATCGCTTGCCCAACGTTGATTGTCGAATCGGAGAACGACTTCGCCGGTGGCAGCGGTCGGACGTTGCGGGCGGCAATGACAGCGCCCACGACGTTCGTGCAGCTCAGCGCAAAGCAGGGCGCAGACGGACACTGCGCCGGCCTTGGACAAGAAATTTGGTCTGATGCAGTGTACGGGTGGCTTCGCGAGACATTGGAACACGAGCGAACGTCGACAAGCTAACCCGCGAATGGCTGGTCAACTAGATGTATTGCCCACGTAGGTCTACCTTCCAGCCCCCGCCGTCGGGGATGCGGCCCAGTTTTTTCACGTCGACGTGGATCAGGTCGCCCGGCCGCTCGCGTTCG
The DNA here is from genome assembly GCA_050014915.1 of Acidimicrobiales bacterium. GTDB lineage: Bacteria > Actinomycetota > Acidimicrobiia > Acidimicrobiales > RAAP-2 > RAAP-2. The sequence continues at coordinate 5,994 of JBEKCK010000060.1, forward strand.
TAGCGGCGGATGACCCGACCGATGGGCCGGTCCATCCACTTCAGGCGATTGAGACCGCGTGGGCACAACACCCGGTGCACCGTTGAGGGCGCCACACCCAAGCGGTAGCCAATGCGTGCCGGGCCGAGTTTCAATGTCTGGCGCAGTTCAGCGATCTGGGCCTCGATCGTGGGCGAGGTTTGATGGGGACAGTGGTGCGCGCGACTCGAGCGATCGACGAGTCCGAGTTCACCCTCCTCGCGCCAGCGCCGCCACCACTTGTAGGCGGTGGGGCGTGAAACGCCCATCTCATCAGCGACGGGAGCGACGGCTCGCCCACCTTCAACTCTCATGACCAGCGTCAATCTGCCAATCGGGGTTAGACGAGCGTTAGCGTGCATTCGAGTCTCCTGGGAGTTGGTGGTTTCTGAACATCTCCACTTTGCTCCCAGGGACTCATTCCGTCAGCGAGTTCTTGTTAACAACGCTCGTGGTCAATACAACTAGACGAGTCATCATGACCGACAATACTTCTCCAAATCTAGCCTCTGATCAGGGTCTCACTCGCAAACATCACTAATAAGGTGGGACACATTTGTACTTTGGCGTTCCGACACCCGGTCCGCCATATGCCTCGTGCTCGTGCTTCGCCAGGTCGCGCAAATAGTCCACGATCGGACTCGTCTTGTCCAACGCCAACAGGGTGAACTCCTTGCTGACGCAAGCGCGGGCGAACGAAGAGAGGGCGTAGGGAATGGTCATGGGCCGTCGCGGGGTGCCGAGCAGATCTGGCAGGACGACCGTCATATCGCGATCCGCGACGCGACGCGCAAACTCTGCGACTTGAGGCGTGATGCCAGGAATCTTGTGGATGATGATGACCGCTGGTCCCGATCCCCTTCGATAGACATGGCGGGTTCGCCCGCTCGATGACGTGAAGGGCGTCATTTCGAAGCCCTCAAGGTCGAAGGGTGCGACGCTCATGATATCCCCTTGTGGTCGGAGATAACCATTTTCTCAGAAAGAACAGTGTTGAACTCGATGGCTCACCGTACAGACTTTCGACTTGCCCTGGGAATCATTATGTCTCGTTACCCTTGCTGACAAGGAAGCACCTCTTCCACCTACCAATATCCGGTAGCAAGGGATAAAGTCCATCCAGCGCCCGAAGAGCCGTCGGTCCCTCGCGGGCATTCGTCGAATCGGAGGCGAAGTATGGATGGGATTACTCGATTGATTGGTTGGCGTTTCGGGCTCGTCGTGCCGATTGTGTTAAGCGGAACACTGATTGCGACGCGAAGCGACGCGATAACGCCAACCTATGACCTCAATGGTTCTTGGTCAGTCACCCTCAAAGACGCTGCATGTGTGGGCTCCAATCAGGGCCCGTACCCCATGAACGTGACGGGCTTCAACAAGAGCACTGGCGACTTCAACTGGAGTTTCCACTCAGGTGTGTCGACGGGCACCGGGGTTGAGAGCGGCAGTGATGTCATCTTCAATAGCTTCGGCGGCGAGGGAAACCCAGATTTGACTGCGACGGCCTCACACGACAATGGCGTGCTGACGTTGACGAGTCAGATCGGTGAGTGTCAAAACAACGGAGGCGTCAATGAATGGATCTTCACATTCGGCGGCGACCTCGTCGTTGACTCGACTCTGCACACGGTGAACTCGACAGAAGCTCGTGACGGCGTTTGCAATGCCGATCCTGGTTCGTCTCCACCGGTATGTACACTCGCTCAGGCGCTAGCCGTCTCCAACTATGAAGGTGGCGACACAATCCGTTTCGCGATACCGCACAAAGACGGCAATACATTTGAAGGATCGGTGCCGGAGATCGACGTCCCAATCAATCAGGTCCTGGAAGTCAACGCACCGACCACAATCGATGCGTCGACTCAACCCGGTGGTCGCGTGGAGCTCAGTGGCTTCGCCATTTCCAATGTGAAAGGACCAATCACCCGAGGTCTGTATGTGACGGTGGGCGGCGCTGGATCGACGGTCCTCGGGATGGTGATCAACGGGTTCAACGACCAGATCCAACTCGTCGGTGGAGGGAACACGATTCAGGACGACTGGTTCATGACGAACGCCCAGGGCACCGAATCTGATTGGAACCCACTCGTCGCCTCACTCCTCCAAGGTCAATACGCCCAAATAGGGATCGACCTCGAAAGCTCGGGAAACCAGATTGGCGGAACCGACTCGGGCCAGGGCAACCTCTTCGCTCTGTCGTGGTCGTCTCGACCGGGGCCAGGTGCGCAAACGCGTGTCGTCGGCGCGATCTACGACGGTGGTCAGTCGCTTGGTCCCAACGTCATCCAGGGCAACGACATCGGCATCAAGCCCGGTGCGATCTCGTCGCTCATCGAGGAAAAGATTCCCGGGATGCCCGATGATTTCCAACCTGAACCGGGGCTCGATCTCTCTGGGGGCCAAACTATCGGTGGCCCAGGTGCAGGTGCGGGTAATCGCGTCGCGGGGGCAATCATCTCGGGCCCTTCGATACTTCAAGGTAACGACTTCTTCGGTCAAGTGAGTGTTTCGGGGGCGGCCACCATAGGAGGTGCGGTGGCTTCACCAGGCACCGCACCCGGCAATGCCTTCAATCCCCTTGCGCAATCCTCCACGATCAGTGATGAACTTACCATCGCAAACTCGAACGCGGTCACGCAGGGGAACCTCTTTAGAGATACTGACCACATTTCGGTCGCTGCCGGCGTGTCACTCGACGTGTCTGGTGCGACCCTTGGCGGTCCGCTGGAGAGTGACGCGAATCTCTTCACCGGTCTCGACGTTCAACACGGAGCGGTTTGGCTCTTTGACGACAGTGACGTCGTACAGAACGACTCGTTTATTAAGAACTCGGGTGCGGCCGTCCAAGTTTCGTCCGGAAGCGGCAATCGAGTCACGCAGGTCTCGATGTCCGCGAACCGGTTGGGCATCGAGTTGGGCGAAGACGGTTACGTCTACAACCCAAGGGAGTTCGTGAACCCGACTGGACCAAACGGCGGCGAACCATACCCGAATCTTCTCTCTGACCAGGTCACAGCGTCGGACACAACAGTGACGGGGAGTGTGTCACAATCTGGGACACTCATCATTGATCTTTACGCTCAAGCAACATGTGCGTCGCCGGGAAACGAGCCTGGGCAGGGATTTGTTCTGGTTGGCAGCCAGAACTTGACCAGCGTCATCGGAAGTCTCGACTTCTCGCTGGTGTATAAGCCGCTACCCCCTGGTATGGACGCCATCACGATGACCGCGACAGGCTCTGACGGGTCGACGTCAGAGTTCTCGCCTTGCCTCGAAATGGATTCGAAAGCGCCATCATTGCTTGGAGCCGGAGTCGCGCCCACATTATCGAGAGTCCCCGTAAAGCTCAGTGGCGCCACGGCGTCCCTCTCTCAACGCCTCCAGCAACGAGCGACGTCGCTAGGTGGTGACGCCACGATCGAGTTGTTATGCCCGGGTGGCGCTCAATCACCTTGCACGGGAAGCGCGACGTTGACCATTCCTGGCGGGAACTACCACAACGCGACTTTGGCGCGAACCTCGTTCACTATGCCAGCTGGAACGGTATCCCCGTTCGATGTTCAATTCAATCGCAAGATTTACTCGACGTTGAGGAAGTTCCGTCGCCTCACCACTCGCCTTACGACCTCCGCGAGTGACGCATCTGGCGACCACGTCTCGAAATCATTCACCGTGACTTTCGTGTACGCGAAGACGAAATAGGATCGGTTCGCCACTAAGTGCTGCTCGCTGTTTGGAATCCGAGCCTCACTGTTGAAGGTGTGGAGGTCCGGCACGAGTGAAGACTTTTGGACTGATGCCGGCGAAGAACAAACGACGATGATCTCGTTGAACGAATTGATCCACTGTTGAGCACTCTTCGACGGAATACGAGTTCTTATCGCGAGACACATTCAAGTTCTGGTGTTCCGACACCTGGTCCGCCATGTGCCTCACGTTCGTGGACCGCCAATTCGCGCAAGTAACTGACGATGGGGCTCGTCTTGTTCGTGGCGAGTAGGTTGAACTCTTTGCTCACACAAATTTTGGCGAGCGTCCCCAGCACGTAGCCGAGCGACATTTCGCGCCCGGGCGTTCCATAGAGATCGGGCAGTACTGCCGTCATGCCGCGATCAGCAATCTTGCGGCCAAAGGCGGCAACAAGGGGAGTAATTCCGGGCATCTCATGGATCACGATGACCGCTGGTCCGGATCCGACGCTGTAGACGTCGTGAGTTACATTCGCGCTAGAGCGAAACTGAGATTTCTGAAAACCCTCTAACGCATCGCTATCTGTGCTGGTAATCACTTTCCTGCCTCTCGACTCCGAAAAACACAGTTCGCTCAACTCGAAAATGTACCCGGTGGCTCCGGACGTATCTCGAGAAAGGACATTTCGCAGCTTTGGGTTTTCTTACTTACAGGAGGTTCGGTCCTCGCTCATTGGTGGACTCCGTAGGCATTCATGAAGGTCGCCGCGGCGGCTTCGGCAACATCGATGAGGTCGTGGTTCGCTGCATAGTCGTCATCGCCCGAAAACATGGCCCTGTTCACTGGAATCCAAAACAACATGCCGACGAAGTG
>JBEKCK010000061.1:0-10274 GCA_050014915.1 Acidimicrobiales bacterium
TGCCGTAGGCCCTCGGCATTAAGTTGTTGTCGTGAGCGGCGTCTTCATCCAAGTACGGAATCGGGCCCGGGGGAACGTCACGGCGCCGATGATCATCTGGTCGATCGTCATGGCCGTCGTGATCTTCATGGTCGAGGCGCACCACGGCGCGCACCACGACGCTCTGTGGGTCGGCTTCGGCGCGACGGCGCTCTTCGGGTGTTACCTCGGGGTCCGCCGCCGCCTGGCGGCCGCGTTCGTCGCACCGTTCGTCAGTTGGATGGTCGCGTGGGTGCCCCTGTGGATCGCCGCCATGGTCCGAGACGGATTCTTAGCCGGGCTTGCCGTGGGCCTCTTCTGGGTCACGATCGGCTGGGTGATCATCGGGGGACTGGAGTTCGCCACACTGTTCGTCGTGGGCTCGTTCTTCCGACTGCTGCGCGGATCGTCAGGCAGTCGCGACCGCGGCGTCATCGTCTACGGTCCTGGCGGCGAAGAGCGCTAGCCACTCGTCAGGGCGCGAGGATCGAACCCAACCGGCGCCACTCGTCGAACGGGGGCGCGTTGGTCTCGTCGCTCAAGACCTGAAGACAGACGTGATCGGCCCCGGCGCGGCGATGCTCGTTCACCCGTTCCAGGACGGCCCCCTCGTCGCCGTGGACGACCATCGCGTCACAGAGCCGCTCGGAGCCGCCGCGCACGAAGTCCTCCTCAGTGAATCCCAGCCGTCGCCAACTGTTCTTGTAGTTGTCCAGACCGGTGTAGAAACCGAGGTACGCGTGCGCGCGCGTCAAGAACTCCTCGCGGCTCTGGCCGAGCACGACGGCCTGTTCGACGCCGACGAACTTGTCGCCGACCGCGGCGCGGGCGCGCGCGGTGTGTTCCGGCGTCACGAGATACGGGTGGACGCCGTCGGCGAGCGTGGCGCCGACCTCGAGCATCTTCGGACCGAGCGCGGCGATGACCCTCGCGTAGCGGTGCTCACCCTCGGGGGCCATCATGGGGGCCGCGTCCATGGCCGTGAGGTAGTCGCGCATGGCCTCGACCGGTGACACGTACTCGTGTCCGCGCAGTCGTTCGACGAGCGGACGGTGACTGACGCCGAGACCGAGCACGAAGCGATCGGCGTAGGCGGCGTTCAGGGTCTTGGCGGCGTTGGCGGCGGCGACGGCGTCACGGGCCCAGATGTTGGCGATGCCGGTGGCGACGATCATCGAGGACGTGGCCGCGAGCATCAGTCCGGCGCTCGTGAAGGCCTCGCGACTCCACGCCTCGGGTAGCCACATCGCGGCGTACCCGAGGGACTCGAGCTCGGTCGCGATCTCACCGCTCTGATTGGCGGGCACGGTCTCGTGGGCGAAGGTCCACACGCCGATGGTGCCGCGCAGTTGCTCGAGTGAAGAGGGCCAAGTCGACATCGCGCCAAGCCTAGGGACTGTGACACGACGCACCGTCAACCCGGCAGACTGGACGGATGGTCTATTTCGTCGCGCTGGCGAGCGCGTTCCTCGTGCTCTCGGCGGCGACGGCGCTGCGGCCCGGACGCCGAGGACTCTCGGCGATCCTGGCGTACCCGGTCGGCTGGGCGGCCGGTGAGCTGCCGGCCCAGGCGATCGTCGTCCAGGCGGCGCTGCTCGGACTGCTGGCGTGGTGGGGGTGGCCGACCGCGGCGTGGCAGAACCTGCTGGTCGACGTCCTCGCGATCGTGGTGGTCGCGGAGAACCTGGCATTGGTCTTCATCGCCTTCTACTCGCGCCGGATCGTGCGCCGCGCGATGGCGCGGGCGCCGCTCGCGCCACTTGAGATCCCTAGGCCACGCGACGACGTCTTCGGCTCGTGGTGGCGAACGGCGATGCAGTTCCCGTTTCACCCGCGCGACATGCAGCTCATCAAGAATGTCGACTACGGGCCACTTGAGCGACAGCGACTCGACGTGTGGCGTCGCTCGACGACGCCCGCGCACGCGCCGGTGGTGCTCTACATCCACGGGGGATCGTGGACCATGGGCGACAAGCGCGAGCAGGGACGCCCCATGTTGCACGAGCTCGTGGCGCGCGGCTGGATCGCAGTCGTGCCGAACTACCGCCTGGCGCCGCGGCACCCGTGGCCCGCGCAGATCCAGGACGTGACGCGCGCGCTCGGGTGGGTGAAGGAGAACGTCGCGTCCTACGGCGGCGACGCCGAGCGCGTGGTCATCTCCGGCGGTTCGGCCGGCGGGCAGCTGGCGGCGCTGGCCGCCCTCAGCGCCCGCGATCCGACGTGGCGGCCCGAGGACATGACCGACGTCACCGACTGGTCGGTGCGCGGCGCCATGCCGTTCTACGGCGTGCTGGAGATGATCGGCGACGAGACGCACTGGCGCGGGCTGGGCCGGGGACTACGCGTCCTGCTCGAGCGTCGCATCGTCCAGGTGCCCTACGAGGGCAACGAGTCCGTCTATCGCGCGCTGTCGCCCCTCGACCGGATCAGTGCCGACGCCCCGCCGTTCTTCGTGGTCCAGGGGCGCAACGACACGTTGGTCGACGTCCAGGTGGCCCGCGATTTCGTCGACAGATTCCGCGACGTCGCGACGGCACCGATCTACTACGTGGAGTTGCCTTTCACACAGCACGCCTTTGACATCACCGCCAGTCCGCGAACGTCGGCGACGACGCGCGCCGCGGTCGCCTTCGCCGAGTCGGTCGTGACACGCCCGCTCCTAACGCCGGCGCTCGTGAAGAGTTACCAAGTGCCGCCGACCGAACTGGTCGTGAAGGTCTCTTCCGGTGAGTGGGTGGGCGCGCGTGAAGCCGCGCGCGAACTCGGCCCGTTCATGGTGATCACCTCGGACAATCCGTTCAGCAGTGCGTTGCGCGCCGAAGAGAACGCGCGACGACGAGCGCAACTCTTCGCCGACCTAGAGCGACGCGGTGTCGCGCATCGAGAGACGATAGGTCGAGATCCATTGGGTGCGTGGCCCGTCGAGGAGGGCTTCGCACTGTTCGATCAAAGCGTGGACTTCGCGAGAGAGCTCGCGCGATCGTGGGACCAGTTCGCGATCTACGACGTGACGAAGGATCACGTCCTGGTTCGGAGTGTCGATACCGGCGAGGTCTTGGCCTGATCGACGACGTGGTGCGTACTTCGTATTACGTGCTACTACTAACTATCCGGCGTTGACTACTTGACGCACCGGTCCGGTGACACCGTGAAGCAGATGCATGGCGTTGGCCGTGGCCGCGGTCTTCGCGACCGGCACTCGCACCGTGAGGACTTTCGCCGCGCAGTTCTTGGCGGCCCAGTCCGGACGATGGGAGTACAACAACACCTCGAGTGATCCCGTGCCCTTCGCGATCGTCCGACTCGTCACTACGCCGCAGAGTCCGATCTGGGTTTTGAACCCTACGACGCCGTGCGCGTTCGCGGTGCTCACTTTGACCCAGGGCTCGGACACGACCTCTTGGGGAACTCGGTAGCCGGTGCGACCCGTAAGGCCACAACCGGCCGGGACGTACGAGATGGCCTGGGAGAAGTTGGCGTCCCCGAGGAACACCGCCGCTTCACCGTTCGATCCGTACTTGCCCGCGCTGTCCTTGGTGCAGCCCGTTGGGGTATTGCCGTTCGCGAAGCCGACCCAGCCGAGCACGTTCGTGACCGCTGCCTCGCCCTGCGGCGAGCCCTTCATCGTGACGTAACCCCAGCCGAGCGTCTGATGGCTGAAGCCGGTCAGCTGCGCCGAGGCCCAGATCTTGGCGGTCACCGCTCCGATGCCCTGCAGGGTCCGGGCGTTGGCCGGAGCCGGTCGCACGGTGATGATCCCGCCGTCGAACACGATCTCACTCGTGAACCTACCGGTGGCGCCCACTGTCGCCATGGCCGGGTTGGAGACAGTGGCGGCCGATGACGGCAGCACTCCCGCCAACTGCACCCCGACGAAGGCGAAGAGCATCAATCCGACTGCTCCGATGCGCACGCGACTTTGAACTGCATTCCCATAGGCATTTTTCACAATTACGCCTCCCTGGTTGAACCTAAAGGGTCCCGAACCAGGCAAATCACAAATCTTGGTGTCGGAAAAGACTCATCGCGGATGCACGGGTGCTGAACTTCGTCGTCCCTTCGCTTACGCGTCGGCGAGGACGACTTCGACAGTGAGTTCACCCTCTTCGCGCATGAGCAAGGCCTGCACACCGCCGGCCGCTTTGAGGTCGTCCTCGCACGCCGACACGGCGGCGAGGAACTCGGCCGGCGCACGGACCGTGACCGACGCCACCTCCGCGCGTTGGGAGGCCTTGGCCGAACTCTTCTCGCGGCGAATCGCCTCGAGCACTTCACACGTCGGACCGTAGGTCGAACCGGCACCGATGAGTTCGATCACTGGAAGTTCCTTCAACGTCGGCCACGGGGCGGCGTGGACCGAGTGCTCGTGCCACCAACGCCAGACCTCTTCCGTGACGAAGGGCAAGATCGGCGCGAACAGGCGCTGCACGACCGACAGCGTCAACGCGAGTGTGGCGCGCGCGGACTTCGTCGCTGCGTCGTTCGCGTCACCGTAGGCGCGGATCTTGACGAGCTCGACGTAGTCGTCACAGAACGACCAGAAGAAGCTCTCGGTGCGTTCGAGTGCACGCGCGTAGTCGTAGTTCTCGAAGTCGTCGGTCGTCGAAGTGACGAGCTTGGCCAGTAGCGCGAGGAGGTCGAGGTCGATCGGTTCGGTGATCTCGGTCGGCGGGGGAATCTCGGCGTCATCCAGTCGCCCCAGCACGAACTTCGAGGCGTTCAGGATCTTGATGCCGAGTCGACGTCCGATCTTCAGCTGCCCTTCGTCGAAGACCGCGTCGGAGCCGGGCCGTCCGCCCGCGGCCCAGTAGCGCAGCGCGTCGGCACCGAACTGCTCGACGAGCGGCATCGGGGTCACGATGTTGCCGATGGATTTGCTCATCTTCTTTCGGTCGGGGTCGACGATGAATCCCGAGATCAACGTGTCGCTGAAGGGCAGGGTGTTGAACTGCAGGTGACTTCGTACGATCGTCGAGAAGAGCCACGTGCGGATGATGTCGTGGGCCTGGGGACGCAGGTCCATCGGGAAGACCCGTTGGAACAGCTCCGTGCCCCAGCGCCCGGCGATCTGGGGCGACAGCGAACTCGTCGCCCAGGTGTCCATCACGTCGGGGTCGCCGACGAAGCCGCCCGGTACCCCACGCTGGTCCTCGCGATAGCCCGGCGGGGCGTCGCTCGAGGGGTCGATCGGCAACTTCTCGGTGTCCGAGGTGATCAAGTGATCGAAGTTCACCTCGCCGTTGTCATCGACCGGATACCACACGGGAAAGGGCACGCCGAAGAAACGCTGACGTGAGATGTTCCAGTCGACGTTGAGACCCTCGACCCACGACTGGTAGCGGTGGCGCATGTAGTCCGGGTGCCAGCGCAACTCCTCGCCGCGGGCCAGCAGTTCGTCGCGTCGCTCGAGCGTGCGCACGAACCACTGGCGCGACGTCACGATCTCGAGCGGTCGCTCGCCCCGCTCGTAGAACTTGACGGGGTGCGTGATCTCGCGTAGTTCGCCGATCAGCGCCCCGGTCGAACGCAGTGCGTCGACCATGGCTGCGCGCGCCTGGTTGACGGTCTTGTTGAGCACCTCGCGGTCGTAGAACTCCTGGGCCAGTTCGACGTCACGCACGGACCAGCTCTCGTCGGCGAAGTCGGCCGGCAAGAAGCGACCGTCGCGCCCGATCAGTGCTCGGGTCGGGAGGTTCAGTTCGCGCCACCACACGACGTCGGTCGTGTCGCCGAAGGTGCAGATCATCGCGATGCCGGTGCCCTTCTCGGGGTCGGCCAGTTCGTGGGCGAGGATCGGCACCTCGACGCCGAAGAGCGGGGTGACGACCAGTGCGCCGAGGAGCGGTTGGTAGCGTTCGTCGTCGGGGTGGGCGACCAGGGCGACGCAGCTGGCGAGCAACTCCGGTCGGGTCGTGTCGACGTCGACGGTGCCGGCGTTATCGGCGCGGTCGAAGGCGACGCGGTGATAGGTGCCCGGGCGCTCGCGGTCCTCCAGCTCCGCCTGGGAGACGGCCGTGCGATAGTCGATGTCCCAGAGCGTCGGCGCCTCGGCCGAATAGACGTCGCCGCGCGCCAGCATCTCGAGGAATCCCCGTTGGCTTATGGCCTGGGCCTCCTGGGAGATCGTCGAGTACTCGAAGCTCCAGTCCACACTGACGCCGATGGCGCGCCAGAGTTCCTTGAAGGCCTGCTCGTCCCGGGCGGTCAGTTCCACGCACAGCTCGATGAAGTTCTTTCGCGAGATGGCGACCTTGTCCTTGGCCGGCTTCTCCGGTGGCCGGTACTTCGGGTCGTAGGGGAGCGCCGGGTCACAGCGCACGCCGTAGAAGTTCTCGACGCGCCGCTCCGTCGGCAAGCCGTTGTCGTCCCACCCCATCGGATAGAAGACGTCCTTGCCGCGCATGCGCCAGAACCGCGCGACGACGTCGGGGTGCGTGTAGCTGTAGACGTGTCCGATGTGCAACGTGCCCGACACGGTCGGTGGTGGCGTGTCGATCGAGTAGACGCTCTCTCGTGTGGCGTCGCGATTGAATCGGTAGATGTGCTCCTTGTCCCAGTGCGTCATCCAGCGTGCCTCGAGCCCGTCGACGGTGGGCTTCTCGGGCACCGTACGGTGCGTCGGGGTGAGAGCGTCTTCCATGGTTGGCGTAGTTTAGAACAGGTGATTCGGCTCTTCGATTCCGTTGACGGTGAGGTTCGCGACCTGACGCTGCGCGAACCGGGACGCGTCTCGATGTACGTCTGTGGTCCGACGGTCGACAACCTGCCCCACCTCGGGCACGGCCGATTCACGCTCGTCTGGGACGTCGCGCGTCGCTGGTTCACGTTCCGGGGCCTCGACGTCACCTACGTGTCGAACATCACCGACATCGACGACAAGATCATCGCGCGCGCCTTGCAAGAGGACCGTTCGACGAGCGAGGTCGCCGTCACCTACGAAGACGAGTGGTGGCAGGCGATGGATCGACTCGGCGTGGCCCGCCCCGACGAGGCCCCGCACGCGACGGACTACGTCGCCGAGATGATCGAGCTGATCAGTTCGTTCCTCGAGAGCGACATCGCCTACGTGATCAGTGACGGGGTCTACTTCGACGTGTCGCGCGTCCCCGACTACGGACTGTTGGCCGGCCAGCCGCTCGAGAGCCTGCGCGCCGGTGCCCGAATCGAAGCGAGCGACGAGAAGCGCTCGCCGCTCGACTTCGCGCTCTGGAAGAACGCCAAGCCCGGCGAACCGAGTTGGCCCGCGCCCTTCGGCGACGGGCGCCCCGGCTGGCACACCGAGTGCGTCGTCATGTCGCTCGGACTGCTCGGGGAGGGCTTCGACCTTCACACCGGCGGCCTCGACCTCCGGTTCCCGCACCACGAGAACGAACGGGCCCAGGCCGTGGCGGCCGGTCGCGTCTTCTCGACCCATTGGGATCACAACGGATGGGTGATGGTCGGCGACGAGAAGATGAGCAAGTCACTGGGCAACTTCACGTCGCTGACGCACCTCGCCGAGACGTCGGACCCGCGGGCCTACCGACTCCTCGTGCTGCGCTCGCACTATCGCTCGCCGATCGAGGTGACGCCCGAAACGATCGCCGACGCTGAGCGGGCCCTGGCCCGTCTCGACGCCCTGGCGCGACGATTCCAGTTGCCCGCGCTCGCGGGCGACACCCTCGAAGTGGCGTCGAGTCACGAGTGGGAGGGTGACGGCGCGGCACTCTTCGAGGAGGTCGGCGCGGTCCTGGATGACGACCTCAACACGCCGCTCGCGGTCGCGTTGCTCTTCGACGCCCTCGCCGCCGCGAACTCGGCCGCGGACGCCGGTGACCTCGAACGGGCGAGAAGGCTCGCATTCGCCCTTAACGGTCTCTTTGGCGCACTCGGGCTCGCCCTGCACTCACAGGGCGCTGACGTCGACGACGTCAGCGCCGACCTGGTGACGAGGCGTGACGTCGCGCGCGAGCACAAGGACTGGGCCGAGGCCGATCGACTTCGTAACGAATTAGTCACATTGGGCTGGGTCGTGGAGGACTCCGCCACGGGCACGTTAATTCGCCGTCCGTAGATATATTTGGCGAGCGAACGGTTCTCCGGTAGGCTTATTAGTTGAGGTTGCCGTTGTGGTTCCCTCCGGGACCGGTGCGAATCGGTGCCAAAAGAAACAAGGAGGCCCACAGTGGCTGTAGGAACCGTTAAGTGGTTCAACGACGAAAAGGGTTGGGGATTCATCGCAGTCGATGGCCAGCCCGACGTCTTTGTGCACTACTCGGAGATTCAGGGAGAAGGTCGTAAGACGCTCGTCGAAGGTCAGACCGTCGAGTTTGACATCGAGCCGGGCGATCGAGGACCACTCGCCAAGCGCGTCGTCTTGAACTAACCAAATCATCTAGTAGTGGACAGCCGCCGCCTTCGGGCGGCGGCTGTTCTTTGTACGGGTGGCTCACGTAAAGTACTGGGGAGTTGCGCGCGGTAGCGCAGCGACGATGTCGAAGGAATCTCATGGCTGAATTCTCGATGGATCTGAACGACGATCAAAAGACGATGCAGGAGTGGGTGCACGGGTTCGCCGTCAACCAGATGCGTCCGATCGCGGCTGAGTGGGACGAACGTGAAGAGACGCCCTACGAGTTCATCCAGGAGGCCGCGAAGATCGGCATCTACTCGCTGGATTTCATGATGAACGCCTTCACCGACACGACCGGTCTTTCGTTGATGATCGCGACCGAGGAGTTGGCGTGGGGTGACGCCGGTCTCACGATGGCCTTGATGGCCACGTCGCTCGGGGTCGCGGCCATCGTCGCCAACGGCACCCCGGAACAGGTCATGGAGTGGGTGCCCCAGTGTTACGGCACGCCGGACGACATCAAGCTGGCGGCCTTCGGCGTCTCTGAACCGGACGCCGGCAGTGACGTCTCGTCCCTACGCACGCGCGCGATCTACGACGAGGCGGCCGACGAGTGGGTACTGAACGGCACCAAGACCTGGATCTCCAACGGCGGGATCGCGAACCTGCACGTCATCGTGGCCTCGGTCGAGCCGGAACTCGGCAGTCGGGGTCAGGCCTCTTTCATCGTGCCCGACGGCACGAAGGGCATCCGGCTCGGTCAGAAGTTCAAGAAGATGGGTATCCGCGCCAGCCACACCGGCGAGGTCGTGCTCGAGGACTGCCGCATCCCGGGACGCTGCCTGCTCGGCGGCAAGGAGAAGCTCGACGAGAAGATCGCCCGCGCGCGCGAGGGCAAGCGTTCCCAGAGCCAGGCCGCGATGGCGACCTTCGAGGCCAGTCGGCCGGCGGTCGGCGCCCAGGCGCTCGGCATCGCCCGGGCGGCCTACGAGTTCTCGCTGGACTACGCCAAGGAGCGCAAGCAGTTCGGCCGTGCGATCATCGAGAACCAGGCGATCGCCTTCAAACTGGCCGACATGAAGACGCACATCGACGCGTCGCGGTTACTGATATGGCGCGCGTCGTGGATGGCCGCGACCCGCAAGCCGTTCCTCAACGGTGAGGGATCGATGTCCAAGCTCTACGCCGGGGAGACCGCGGTCAAGGTGACCGAAGAGGCCATCCAGATCCTCGGTGGCTACGGCTACATCCGCGAGTATCCGGTCGAGCGCTGGCACCGGGATTCGAAGATCTACACGATTTTTGAAGGAACCAGCGAGATTCAGCGCCTGATCATCGCGCGTGCCATCTCGGGTGTGCATATCAAGTAGCGCCCAATCGTGAACGGGGCGCCGCCAAAATGAAAACCTAGGGTAACGGCTCAAAGTTCATAGGAAAGGGGATGCGGTTTGTCGAATCCTTCAAGGATCCTGTTTCGAAACGCCGATTACGACGGGCAATTCGTCCGCACACTGTCGGCCGCGTCAGTTCACTCCGCAGACGCCGGCGAAGCATTCGCGACGGCGCGAAGCATCAAGCGGCTGACGGGAACGACGTGGCACGACGCGTGGTCCGCCACCGCCGCGAACGCCGAGCGTGCGGCTCGCGCGTCACTGATCGTCGGAGACGTAGTGTCGGCACGCCATTCATTCTTGCGCGCCAGCGAATACTTTCGCCAGAGTTACTACTTCGTACGATCAGATCTAGAAGGTCGTCGCATCCAGGAGAGTTACCGAAATCACGTTGCGACGTTTCTCGCAGCGCTCGAACTGATGGATCATCGCGCGGAGCAGGTGAGAATTCCTTACGACGGCACGTCCCTCGTAGGTTATTTCTATGCTCCTGATGACACGGCGGCGAAGCGGCCGACACTGCTCTTTCCTTG
>JBEKCK010000062.1:0-10140 GCA_050014915.1 Acidimicrobiales bacterium
CGAGGGCCGTGGCAATACCGATGCCGGCGACAGCGCCGTCACGGGGCAAGACCACCAGCGCGTTGCTCTCGCTGCGCGCGATGACGACACCCTGGACGCGCGACGCCCGCGCGGCCTCGTCGACCGCTCGGACGTCGACCGTGGCGGCGAGTTCCACGACGGGATTCTCGTATTTGCGATGTTTCAGTGAGCGCAGGTCGCGGATCATCTGGAGTGAGTCGCGTCCCACGTGGACGGTCGATCCCGCGATGTCGTCCCAGGTCACGGGAATCGGTCGAACCGACATGCCCAACTGGTCGGCGAGATAGAGCATTTCGGCGTCGTAGACGAAGCGGTCGTAGAAGCCGAGGAGCCCTAGGATCCGGGCCGGTCCCAACTGGAAACCCTTACACCCGCACTGCGTGTCGCGCGACTTGGTACCGGTGTAGTGGCGAACGAGTCGATTGAAGACCCGGCCGGCCAGGGTGCGCAGGAACGTGTCGTAGCCGTCGGCGGTGTCTCCTTCACGCGAACCGGGTACGAGTTGGCTCTCGTGCAAGGCGTCGACGAACCCGGGCAGGTGGATCGGCCGGATCGAGAGGTCGGCGTCGGTCGCGATCACCAATGGCGCGCTCGCCACCGAGATGCCGAGGCGCACGGCCGCACCCTTGCCCCGATTCTGCGGCTGTTGGACGAAGAGGACGTGGGGGAGATGTCCGTAGACCTCGTGGGCGACCTGCATCGTGTCGTCACGCGAACCGTCGTCGACGACGATCACTTCGACGTTGTCGGGTCCCATGTCGTCGAGGACCGGTCGCAGTCGCTCGAAGCCGGCCGCGAGTCGAAGAGACTCGTTGTAGGCCGGGATGACGAGGGAGGTAGTGAATGTCACGGTGTTTGTCTCGATGCGACCATCGTTCGTTTGCGATTCCTTGGCGCGAAACAAACCGTAGTACGGCATCAATCGTGATCGTGACTCATCGACGTCGTCAACATCAAGGCGAGAGATGGTCATCACTCACGAGTTCGATGCGACGGCCGCGCGTCGGCAACCACTCGACTCGACGTTGCGGATTTGCATACGTGGTACGAAATCCTGCGCTCACGACGCGCGCGAGACACTTCCATTGGAAACAAGCGCCGGTCTGGAGGTAGTTTTCATGCATGGGAGTCTTGGTTTTGGGCATGCACCGTTCGGGCACGTCCGCGTTAGCGGGCGCCCTGGCTGCGATGGGATTCGAGGTCGGTCCCGACGACGACCTCATGCCCGCCGATGTCGGCAACCCCGAGGGCTACTTTGAACTTGTCAGCATCGTGCGAGCGAACGACGACCTGCTCGCGCGACTCGGCGGGCGCTGGGACAGTCCGCCCGTCTTCGAATCCGGCTGGACGACTGACGAAGCGGCCGACGAGTTCGTGGATGCGGCGCGTGCGGTCGTCAGCGAACTCTTCGAGAGCGATCGATATCTGCTGAAGGATCCCCGCATCTCGTTGCTGCTGCCACTGTGGCGACGGATCACGAACGACCGAGACTGTGCCGTGGTCGTGGTGCGCGACCCGTTAGAGGTGGCGGCGTCACTGGCGCGACGCAACGGGTTGCCCACGTTGACCGGTCTCGCGCTGTGGGCGGCCTACAACCGGGCGATGTTGCGTGACCTTCACGGGGCGCGAGTGTTCATCTGCAGTTACGCCGACCTCATCGAGAGTCCTGCGGGCGTCCTCACCGACCTCGCGGCGAGCCTGCGGGCGTGGGGCCAACTCTCCGACGACGTGGACCTCACTTCGGCCATCGCCTCGGTGCGACCCGAACTCCGCCGCAACATCGTCGTGAACGCGGCGCTCGAGTCTGAGTCCTCACCGGTCGAGATCAACGAGCTGATGAAATTGATGTTGGACCAACGGGGCCGACACGACGCGTTCGACATGGGGACCGTGCTCGAGTCGGGGTGGTGGGAGGGACCGCTGCTCGAAGAGCGACGTCTCCTCCTCCAGTGGGCCCTCAGCGAGATCGCCGACCGAGAGTTCCTCAACACCAATCTTCTCACCGAGAACGCGATCCTCTGGCAGGCGAGCGACGCGGCGACACACCAGGCGGAGCTGTTGCGTGCTCGTCTCGACCGAATACGACGACTCGTCCCGAAGCCGCTGCGGGGCCTCAGTGCGAAGTTGACTCGCTGACCGCGAATTGGTGAGGACCACGAGTGGAGTACATCAATCAAGCGGCCCCGCGGGGGCCGAATCGATTCCATTACCGGCGCAACGGTGATTGACGCCGAATCGACATTCGTGATCTGGTTCACCGGTATCTCCGGGGCCGGTAAGTCGACGATCGCGCTGGTCGTCGAGGAACGACTCCGGGCGAGGGGCCTCGTGGTCCACAACCTCGACGGCGACGCGTTGCGCCACGGTCTGAACCGCGACCTCGGATTCAGTGACGCCGATCGAGCCGAGAACATTCGTCGGGTCGGAGAACTGGTCCGACTGTTCAACAACGTCGGCATGGTCGTGTTGGTCGCGGCGATCTCGCCGTTTCGCGCCGGACGTGACGCGGCGCGCGAACTCGCGGGACCCGGTCGATTCGTCGAGGTTCACGTCGACACGCCCCTGGAGGTCGCCGAGGAGCGCGACGTCAAGGGTCTCTACAAGAGGGCGCGATCCGGAGAGCTGTTGAACTTCACCGGTATCGATTCGCCCTACGAGGTCCCGCTCCGCCCCGAGGTCCACATCGACTCCACCTTCCGCTCACCGGAGGACGCCGCCGACGAAGTGATCCGGGTGTTGGTCGAGATGGGTCTGGTGAACTAACCGCCGGGCGGCGCCGGCGACTCTCCGTCGGATCCATGAGTTAAGTACGGCCGCGGCTGCAGCGTCGGATTCACCGGTATCGCGGGCCCGCCGCTCGCCATGCAGTTGATCAGATCCAACTGGCACTGGTCGCGCTGTCTCACGGCCGAGTTCAGTCCCTCCACGGCCTTGGCCACCAAGGTCGCGTGCGGCGTTCCATCGCTCGCGACGTCCATCTTGAGGGCCTCCAAATGAGCCCGGGCCGCTTCCCAGTACTGCACGGTTCGCTCCGCGAGCGCGAGCGCCTCTCGCTGCTCGGCGCACTGATCCGGACGGCGTTTGCGGCGACTCCACGTGAAGATGACGATTCCGATGATGCCGAGCACCAGGACCCCACCGCCGAGCGCGACCAGCACGCCGCCGCTCGTCGAGGACGTCGTGGCAATCGTCATCGTGGTTCGACTTGAGGCGCCGGCCGTGGTGCTCCCAAGCGCCACGACGCTCGTCACCCCGCCAATCGTTGCGACAACACGGCGAACGCGGCGGTGCCATCGACTGCCGTGTGACCTGCTCGCGTCCATCAAAGCCCCTCCGCGAACGAATTCGCTGCCCAATGGGAAAGACGATAGTTCGTTGTACTCGTTCGCCAACTGATGCCGAACGTTCGTTGTTCGCGTGCGCGATGTTCTCAGCGCTCGCGCCCGAGGACCCCGTCGACCCGGCGCGGGAGGCCGAGAGGATTCGATTCCTGAAGCGCCGGTGGCAAGAGGTCGTCGGGCACCGACTGGAAGGTCACCGGACGCAGCCAACGTTCGATCGCTGCGGCCCCGACCGACGTGCCGGCACTCGACGTCGTTGCGGGCCACGGTCCGCCGTGTTGCATCGACCAACTCACGCCGACGCCGGTGGGGAAGCCGTTGACGATCACTCGTCCGCTGCGACGCGTCCCAAGTTCGAGGAGCCACCGTCCGTCCGGGTCAACGTCGGCGCAGAAGAGGCTGAACGTGAGCGCCGGTTCGCTGGCGAGCAGGGCGTCGCGTAGTTCCGCGGCCGATTCGTAGCGCACGACGAGCGCCACCGGACCGAAGCACTCTTCGCGCAAGGGGTAGGCGTCGCGGCCGACGAAGCGCGCGGCGCTCACTTCGTACAACTGGGCGGCGGTGTGGGCGTCGCTCCCCGCGTCTTGTTGGACCAGCGGCCGCACGTCACTGATCGCGGCGATGGCCTCGGCGCCACGACGGAAGTGATCGGCGATCGAGGAGCTCAGCATCGTGAAGTTGCCGAGCGAGGTGAGTGACTCGACCGTCGCCGCGACGAGGGCGTCACCGGATTTGCCGTTCGGCACGAAGATCAGGCCCGGCTTGGTACAGAACTGGCCCACGCCCAAGGTCATCGAACCCGCGAGACCGGCGCCGATCTCGGCACCTCGTTCGTTGGCCGCGCTTTCGGTCACGATCAACGGATTTGCCGAACCCAGTTCACCGAAGAACGGGATCGGCACGGTGCGGGCGTTGGCGCGTTCCCAGAGTGCCAAGCCGGCCCCCACCGAGCCGGTGAAGCCGACGGCGCTGACGCTCGGAGCGTCGACCAGCGCCGTCCCGGCGCTGAAGCCGAAGACGAGGTTGAGCGTTCCCTCGGGAGCCTCACAACGCCGCGCGGCTCGTTCGAGCGCCGCGAAGGCGCTCGCACTGGTCGCCGGGTGGGCCGGATGCGCCTTGATCACGACGGGACAGCCGGCCGCGAGGGCGGACGCCGTGTCGCCACCCGGGACCGAGAAGGCGAAGGGGAAGTTCGAGCTGCCGAAGACGCCGACGACGCCGATCGGCGAACGCACCCGGCGTAGATCCGGGAGGGGACCCATCGGTGAGTCGGTCGCGTGGTCGATGGTCGCGTCGAGGAACGAACCTTCGGACACGACGTCGGCGAAGAACCGAAGTTGGAACGCGGTGCGGCGCAGTTCGCCCTCGAGACGTGCCGTGGGTAACGCGGTCTCTTGGTTCGCGAGCGTCACGAGTTCCAGCGCGTGGCCTTCGAGTTCCTCGGCCATCGCGCGCAGCAGTCCGGCGCGCCACGCGAGCGGTCGGCCGGCGTAGTCGTCGAGCGCACCGGCGGCCCGCTCGGTCGCCGTCAGGACTGCTTGGTCGTCGGACTCTTCGAAACCCAGCGGGCGTAGGTCGCCCGTCGCCGGATTCGTACTGATCACCTCAGTCATGACGCACCTCCTGGAAGACGAACCGGCGACCCCCGATGCTCGAGTGCGACCGTCACGACGTCGTGACCGCAGAGCGAGGCGAGCACGAGGCGATCGAGGTCCTCCCCGTAGAAGGCGACGTTCGTGGGTGAGAGGATCAGCTCTCCGGTCCACTCGTCGAATATCAACTCCAGACCGAGTCCTTCGGTCCAGCGCCACAACTGGTTCGGCTGGTAGCACGAGATCAACAGTCCTCCGTCGGCGTCGAAGGCCAAGCCGTCCGGAACGCAGCGTTCGAGGTCGATGACGCGTTCGAGATCGCCACCCTCGAGCGCCATCGCACTCACGCAGGGCGCGGCAGACTCGATGATCCAGAGTGTCGTTTCGTCGATGGCGATGCCGTTGGCGAAGGCCAGCGGACGAGTCGGTACCCGTGACGTGGTTCCGTCGGGGTCGATGACGACGATCGCACCACTCGGTGACGCGAACGAACCCGAGTCCGAGACGTAGAGACGACCGTCGGGCGCAAAGGCCGGGTAGTTGGGATAGTCGACCGCGTCGCCGAACGAGGTCACTCGGAGGCTGGTGTCCATCCGCCAGACCTGGTGATTGCCTGGGTCACAGATATAGAGCGCGCCATTCGCGTCCAGCGCGAGTCCCAAGAGCGCGCCGCCGTCGATGGTCGTGACGACGCTGACCGAACCGTCCAGCTCGACGCGATAGACCTGACCGGCCTCACCGCCGGCCCAGATGCACCGGCGCGTCGGGTCCCAGCAGACCCCTTCGACGTGGTCGAAGCCGGTGGCGAGGATCTGGTAGTCGAGGACGTCGGGGAGTGTGGTCATCACCGAACCCGTCGAAGGCTGAGACCGGAGTCGGCGTCGAAGAAGTGGAAGTGATCGGGGTTGAGGCGGACTTGGAGGTGGTCGCCGACCGAGACACCGGAACGTGGTCCCATCTTGGCGACGAGAGTCGTGGGCCGCGCGACCACGGCGCCGCTGTCGTTGACGACGATGGCGTCATTGCCCACGGCGTCGACCATGGAGAGGTGCACCAGGATCTCGGCGCCCAGGGCCTCACGTCGTTCGATTCGCGTGGTGATCGACTCGGGTGCCGAACCGTCCAGCACCTCGACGTCTTCCGGTCGAATGCCGAAGACCACGCCCGGTCCGTCGACCTTGGGCAGTTCGTGCGACGTGGCGTAACTCGGCGGGACGACGAGCCGCTGCGAACCCAGTACGAGGACGACCCCGTCGTCGTGGGCCTCGAGGGCGACCCGCAGCAGGTTCATCGGTGGCGACCCCATGAAGCCGGCGACGAAGTCGTTCTTTGGATGGTCGTACAGGTCCTGGGGTGTGTCGCACTGCTGGAGCTTCCCGCCGCGCATGACCGCCACCCGATCACCCATGGTCATCGCTTCGATCTGATCGTGGGTCACGTAGACCGTCGCCACGCCGAGCAGACGCTGGATTCGCGCGATCTCGAGTCGCATCTCGACGCGCAACTGCGCGTCGAGGTTGGAGAGCGGCTCGTCCATCAGAAAGGCCTGCGGACTGCGAACGATCGCGCGCCCCATGGCCACGCGCTGGCGCTGGCCTCCGGAGAGCGCCTTCGGACGTCGGTCGAGGTACTCGGTGAGTCGCAGGATCGCCGCCGCCTCGCCGACCTTCTTCGCGACCTCGGCCTTGGACTGCCCTCGGATCTTGAGGGCGAAGCCCATGTTCTGAGCGACCGTCATCTGGGGGTACAGCGCGTAGTTCTGGAAGACCATCGCCACGTCGCGGTCCTTCGGCAGGACGTTGTTGACGACGTGGCCGCCGATGGAGATCGATCCCGACGTGATGTCCTCCAGACCGGCCAACATCCGCAGGGCCGTGGTCTTGCCACAGCCGGACGGGCCCACGAGCACCATGAACTCACCTTCGGCCACGTGTAGCGATAGTTCGTCGACGGCACGGACGTCGTCACCGAAGACCTTGGTGACGCCGTCGAAGGTGATCTCGGCCATTAGTGACTACTCCTTGATTGGTGCGTCGTGAACTGGCTCATCGGTCGATTCCCATCGTGAGGCCCTTGACGAGGTAGCGCTGGAAGCCGAGGTAGACCAGCATCGCCGGGAGCGCGCTGATGAGCGAACCGGCCATGAGCTGCGGAATCGACGTGGTGCGTCCCGCCGCGAGCACCGCCAGTCCGACGGTGATCGGTCTCTCCGACGTGTTCTGGATGAAGAGGAGACCGACCAGGAGGTCGTCCCAGATCTGGATGAACTGCAGCACCGTCACCGTCGCGATGGCCGGCACCGCGATCGGCAGGACGAGGCGCCACAGCGCGCCGAAGTAGCCGAGACCGTCGACGATGCCCGCCTCGATCAGTTCATCGGGAACGCCGCGGAAGTACGTGGTGAAGAGGAAGACCGAGAACGGCGTACCGAGCGAGGCGTAGACGATGATCGCGCCGAGGTAGCCGCCGGTCAGGTGCAGGCGTGTGACGTTGACGAACTCGGGCATGAGGATCGCCTGCAGCGGCACCATCATCGCGCTCACGATCACCAGGAAGACGACGGTCGACATGCGAAAGCGGAGTTTGGCGAACGCGAACCCGGCCGGCAGTCCGACGCAGAGGATAATGAGGATGGACGCCGAACAGACGATCGTCGAACTGAGGACCTCTTGTCCGATGGGGATGACGCTCGTCAGGCTCGACCAACTCAGCCAGGAGAACCCACCACCGGAGAGGAACTGCGACTCGGACTTCAAACTCGTGATGATCATCACCCAGAACGGGTAGAGCATGACAATCGCCACTACGATCATCGCGCCGAAGAGGACCCAGCGACCGACCCGGCGCGGCTTCTTCACCGGCGGCGTCGGGTTCGGCGTGGGCGATTCGGTCGGGGGCGTGAGCAGCGTCGTCACTCGTTCGATCCGATGAGTCGCAGTTGGACGACACCGACGATGCCGGTGATCACGAAGAGGATCAGACCGTAGAGCGCGGCGGTGCCGAAGTCGCCTTGGTTGAATCCCGTCTCGTAGATGAGGAACTCCATCGTCGTCGTCGCGTAGCCCGGACCACCACCGGTCATGACGAAGATGAGGCTGAAGAGGGCCGAGAAGAGCGCGATGACGGTCATGACGAAGGCCAGTTGGATGAAGCGGCTCAGGTGGGGCAGCGTGATGCTCCGGAAGATCCGCCAGCGACCGGCGCCGTCGATGCGGGCCGCCTCTTCGAGGCTCGGATCCAACGTCGCCAGACCGGTGAGGAAGAGCATCGTGTTGGTGCCGATCATCGTAAAGACGAAGGTGATACCGAGCGCGATCAACGCCTCGGATTCGTATCCCAACATGTTGGTGCTGGTGTGGGAGAAGCCAATGGCGTGGATGATCGAGTTCAACGTCCCCTGGTAGGCGAAGAACCGCTCGGCGACGAGTCCGAGCACGACCCACGAGATCGCGGTCGGGAGGAAGTAGATGCTGCGAAAGATCCGCCAACCGGCGACGCGCTGGTGGAGCAGTACCGCGATGCACAGCGGCAGGCCGAGGGCGAAGGGCACGGACAGCAGGAGCAGCCCGTTGTTACGGAGCGCGGTCCAGAGATTCGTGTTGTGGAAGGCCTGCGTCCAGGTAGACGGACCGATCCACGTCGAGGTCAGACCGTTCCACTCGGTGAAGGAGTAGTAGATGGCCTGGCCAATCGGTATGCCGATGAAACACACCACGAGCGCGATCGCCGGCAGCGCGAACACGACACCGGCGAGTTGGCGACGTCGCTTGAGCGTCATCCGTCGCGCCTTCGGTGCAAACGTCGGTGTCACTGTCGTGGGGATGGTCGTGCTCATCGTGACTGAGTATCTCTTCCTTCGAAATCAGATGCGCGTCCCCGCCCAATCGAGCGCGATCGGGCGGGGACGCGAACCGAACTGCTGATTAACCCGCGAAGTCCTTGGAGCTTCGCTGCGCGGCGGGAAGCAACCTCCACGCTTGGGCCATGTTCTGGAGGGCCTTGAGTGGTGTCGTCTGGTTCGCGAGAACCGAGGGCAGCTCACTGTCAGCCGCGTTGCCGACGTTGACCTGGACGTAGTTGTCCATCATCGGATACGGCGTCATGTGGTCCACCGTGACGAAGTTCAACATCTCCTGGTTCACCGGGTTGGTCGTCTTCAGACCCGAGATGTCGGGAATGAGTCCGGCCGCGTTGATGATGTTGCCGGCCTGGGTGGTCGACAAGAAGTCGAGGAACTTGAAGGCGTCCTTCTTGTTCTTCGAGTACTTGGTCACCGAGAAGCCGTCACCGGGGTACTCGACGACACCATTGATCGGGGCGGTCGAGTACGGCGGCACGAACGCCGCGACGTTGGAGCCCATCGACGAGGTGTACTTCGACGTGTCCCACGTACCGTCGACCATCATGGCCGCCTTGCCCTTCTCGAACTGCTGGATGTTGGCGGTGTTGGTCAAGACGTCCGGGTTCGTGTAGCCGTCCTTCTCCAGCGAGGCCCACATCTTCAACTGATCGATATTGGTCGACGACGTCCACGGGATCGATCCGTCGTACAGACCCTTCCAACTGGCCAGTGAGTGCGCCCCGATCATGAGGTAGCTCATGTCGTACCAGGGGTAGAACTCAGTGCTAATCGCCTGACCGCCGTTGCCGTAGACCATGGGCTGGATGCCCTTCGCCTTCAGCGCCTTGCAGTCCGCCAACAGCTGGGACCAGTCGGTCGGCACCGACTTGATACCGGCCTCCGCGAACAGCTTCTTGTTGTAGAACCCGATGTAGAACTGCGTCTCCAAGGGCATGACGTAGGCGCCCAGTGAGGTGTCGAAGTTCGGCGCCTCCCACTGCAGACCCTCCATCTTGTTGAGGTCCGCGGCCGGCACGTTGCCCTTCAGGTTCACGAGGTAGCTCGAGTACTGAAGGTCGTAGATGCCCGTCCACATGACAGCCAGGTCGGGACCGTTCCCCGAGATCGCGGCCGACTGGAGCAACTGGAAGTAGTTGGTTCCCGGTTGCGCCACGTCCTTGATCGTGATGTTTGGATTCAGCTTCTCGAAGGCCGCGATCAGGTTCTTCGTCGCCACGGCGTTCTGCTCGGTTCCGTAGTTTTGCCATAGGGTCAAAGTCGTCTTGGCACTTGCCGACGCTGGTCCCGACGCGTAGAACGTACCGGCGAGAACAAGCGTTGCGGC
>JBEKCK010000063.1:0-9947 GCA_050014915.1 Acidimicrobiales bacterium
CGAGTTGCGACGAATCGTTGATGAATCCCATCTCGTCGCGTAGCCACTGCACGGCCGCGCCGGCGACGAACGCCGATCCCTCGACGGCGTAGGTCGGGGCCGCGACCTCGCCCAAGTCCCACGCGAGGGTCGTGATCAGCCCGTCGAAGACGCCGGGATGGTTCTCGCCGACGTTGGCGAGGATGAAGGCACCGGTGCCGTAGGTCGCCTTCACGACGCCCGGGCGAAAGCAGGCCTGACCGAAGAGCGCCGACTGTTGGTCGCCGAGGACCCCGGTGATCGGCACGCCGGCCAGTTCCGGGACGACGTCGGCGCTGACGGTGGCGAAGTTGGACAGTGACGGTTGGATCGTCGCCAGCATCGCGGGATCGACGTCGAACAACGTGGTCATCGTGTTCGACCAGGACATCGTCGCGAGGTCCATCAACATCGTGCGTGACGCGTTGGACGGCTCGGTCACGAAGGCTCCGTCCTCGGCGCCGCCGGAGAGCCACCAGACCAACCAGGAGTCGACGGTGGCGAAGCTCGGTGCGTCGAGGTCGTCCATGTGACCGTGATCGAGGAACCAGCGCATCTTGGACGCCGAGAAGTAAGAATCGAGCACGAGTCCCGTCGTGGCGCGCACGACCGGCGTCGCACCACACGCGTCGAGTTCGTCGCAGTAGGCGCCGGTGCGCCGGTCCTGCCAGACGATGGCGCGGTGGGGGAGTCGCCCCGTCTCGCGGTCGAAGGCGACCGTGGTCTCACGTTGGTTCGTGATACCGAGCGCGACGACGACGTCGCCGTTCGCGCGGGTGCGCACCGCGACCTCGCGCAGCGTGTCGACGCAGAGAGCGGCGATCTCGTTGGGGTCGTGTTCGACCTCACCGGGTCGCGGGAAGTGCTGGGTGAGTTCGCGGTAGGAGGTGTCGCGGACGTTCGCCTCGGCGTCAAAGGCCACGCTTCGCACCCCCGACGTACCGGCGTCGAGGGCCAGAACCAGTTCCACCGGGGTCACGCTAGCGATGGTTACCCAGCAGTTATCGGGTAGATCACTGGGTCGAAAATAATTGTTTGAAAAAGGGTCAAAATTGAGTTGACGCGGTGTAATTACAGTGCTGTAATGACACAGCATCTTGCGACGAGAAGTGGTCTGACCACTACATCTTGTGGCCGAGGGGGAAATGGGTAGTAAACTGGACCTCCCGACTCCGGCGTCGCGAGAGGCATGTTCTTAGTGTCGGTTTCGGCAAGAAAAGAGAGATTGAAATGGCCATTGCACCTCAGCGACTCGGAATTGGCATCCGCCGTTACTTCACCACCGACGACCGTCACCCGTACGACGAGGTGACCTGGGACCGTCGTGACGCGCGGATATCGAACTTCCGCGACGGTTCGGTCGCCTTCGAGCAGCTGAACGTCGAGGTGCCCTCTGATTGGTCGTTCAACGCCACCAACATCCTCGCCCAGAAGTACTTTCGCGGCACCCTCGGCACGAACGAGCGCGAGACCAGTCTCAAGCAGGTGGCCGACCGCATCGTCGACACGATCACCGCGTGGGGCCAAGAGCGCGACTACTTCGTCGACGACGAAGAGACCGAGGCCTTCCGCGCCGAACTCAAGCACCTCCTGATCACCCAGAAGGCGGCTTTCAACTCCCCGGTCTGGTTCAATATCGGCGTGAAGGGCGTGCCCCAGCAGGGCAGCGCCTGCTTCATCCTCTCGGTCGAGGACTCGATGCGTTCGATCCTCAACTGGTACACCGAGGAGGGCATCATCTTCAAGGGCGGCTCGGGCGCCGGCGTGAACCTCTCCAAGATCCGCTCCAGCGCCGAGATGCTCGAGGGTGGGGGCACCGCGAGCGGTCCCGTCTCGTTCATGCGCGGCGCTGACGCCTCAGCCGGCACCATCAAGTCCGGGGGCAAGACCCGACGGGCGGCCAAGATGGTCATCCTCGACGCCGACCACCCGGACATCGAAGAGTTCATCTGGTGCAAGGCCAATGAGGAGAAGAAGGCGCGCGTCCTGCGTGACAACGGCTTCGACATGGACCTGGACGGCAAGGACATCCACTCGATCCAGTACCAGAACGCCAACAACTCCGTTCGCGTCTCCGATGAGTTCATGGACGCGGTCCTCGCCGACGGCGACTGGGAGCTGAGGGCCCGCGGCGGCGGTCGCGTCGTCCAGAGCGTCAGGGCCAGGGAACTGTGGCGCCAGATCGCGCGCGCCGCGTGGGAGTGCGCCGACCCCGGTCTCCAGTTCGACACCACGATCAACAAGTGGCACACGTCACCCAACACCGACCGCATCAACGGGTCGAATCCGTGCTCGGAGTACATGCACATCGACAACTCGGCGTGCAACCTCGCCAGTCTCAACCTGATGAAGTTCCTCGCCGACGACGGCACCTTCGACGTCGACGCCTTCAAGCACTCGATCGAGGTCCTCTTCAGCGCCCAGGAGATCATCGTCGGCGCGGCCGACTACCCGACCGAGAAGATCGCCGAGAACTCGCGCAAGTTCCGCCAGCTCGGCCTCGGCTACGCGAACCTCGGGGCGCTCCTCATGGCCTCAGGCCTGGCCTATGACTCCGACGAGGGTCGGGCCTGGGCCGCGGCGATCACGGCGCTGATGACTGGACACGCCTACGCCGTCAGCGCGCGTACCGCCGGCCGCATGGGACCCCACGAGGGATACGAGGAGAACGCGACCCCGATGCTCGACGTGTTGCGCATGCACCGCGACGCGTCGTACCAGATCGACGCGGCGCTGGCGCCGGCCGACATCCTCGAAGCGGCCCAGCATGCCTGGGAGGAGGCCGTCGACCTCGGCGCGCGCCACGGCGTGCGCAACGCCCAGGCCTCGGTGCTCGCCCCGACCGGCACGATCGGCCTGTTGATGGACTGTGACACCACCGGCATCGAGCCCGACCTCGGACTGGTGAAGTTCAAGAAGTTGGTCGGCGGCGGCAACATGGCGATCGTGAACCAGACGGTGCCGCGCGCGCTCGCCAAGCTCGGCTACAGCGAGATGGAGTCGATGGCGATCGTGGCCTACATCGATGAGAACAAGTCGATCGTCGGCGCGCCGGGCCTCAAGCCCGAGCACCTGCCGATCTTCGCCTGCTCGATGGGGGACAACACCATCCACTACCTCGGTCACGTGAAGATGATGGGGGCCGTCCAGCCGTTCATCTCGGGCGCGATCTCCAAGACCGTGAATATGCCCGAGGACGCCACCATCGAAGACGTCGCGAACCTCCACATGGACGCCTGGAAGCTGGGCGTGAAGGCCGTCGCGATCTACCGAGACAACTGCAAGGTCGGTCAGCCGCTCTCGACCGCGAAGAAGGACGGCGAGGAGTCCTCGTCGTCGGTCACCGCGACCGACTCAGTCGCGGCCGAGCTCTTCACGCGCATCGAGCAGCTCGAGGCGGCGCTGGAGGTGGCGAAGTCCGAGGGTCAGCACGTCGTCGTGGGTGCGTTGCGCGAGCGAATGCCGCGACGTCGCGTGTCGACGACCTTCGCCTTCCGCGTCGCGGACTGCGAAGGCTACGTCACGGTCGGTGAGTACGAGGACGGTCGACCGGGCGAGGTGTTCATCAAGGTCTCCAAGCAGGGTTCGACGTTGGCCGGCATCATGGACGCCTTCTCGATCTCGATCAGCCTCGGCCTGCAGCACGGCGTGCCCCTGGCGACCTACGTGCGCAAGTACGTGAACATGAAGTTCGAGCCGTCGGGCATGACCGACGACGCCGACCTGCGCATCGCGACGTCACTGGTGGACTACATCTTCCGACGCCTGGCGCTGGACTACTTGAGCCCGAGTGACCGCGAGGAGTTGGGCGTGCTCTCGACGAGTGAGCGCATCCAACCGACGTTGCCCGAGGTCGCTGAACAGGCGACGCCGACGGTCAACGCCAGTGTCCAACCGACGCTCGTGGACCTGAGCGACAGGCCCATCGAACAACCCAAGCTGCTCAACCGTGGCCAACAGCGTGACGCGCCAATGTGCTACCAGTGCGGCAACGCCATGCAACGCGCCGGCTCGTGCTACGTCTGCTCGAGTTGCGGGGCGACCAGCGGCTGCTCGTAGTGTCAAATTGCACTCGAAATTCAGTGGGAATTTCACGTGAAGTTCAGTGCAGTTGCATGCGAACTTCAGAGGAATTTCATCCAACTTCAGGGCGATTGCATCTGAACTTCATTGAGTTCTCATCCAAGTTCAGTATTGCTGGCAGGTCCTGAACGAGGAGCCCAATCGACTGGCAATCACCTACCCAAAGGTTGCTTCCTTAGCGGCCCTTAAAGAATCGATCAACTCGTGCGCACTTGACTGCGCGCCATCTCTAGAGACATCGATCTGAGGCCCGTTAGGAATGATCGCGGTGCCCAAGTGCACGACCCGTGGTAGTTCGCGGCGAAATTTCACAGCTAAAAATGACTGATCTGACGCTACTAAACGACTCTCAAAACCGTTCTAGTGAACGGGCCGCTGGTCGATGAGGCGTGCGCCAACGCTGCTTCAATCTCCGTCAGCGGAAATTCGACGACGTCATAGCGCGACAAGTCCAGTATCCCGTTTTGTGCGAGCGCGATAAGGCGTGCGATTGCCTCGCGCGGATACAACCACTGTCCCTTGATCGTGATGTTATTTCGCATGAGCCATGGATAGGGAAGCGAGAGCTCACTCCCGTCCGTCATACCGACGCCGCCCATCAGGGACACCCTGCCGCCGGGTCGGACGGCTTTGACGGCCGCAAGCACCTGCGCAATTGAGGCAGCGGGTGGGAGAATATCCAACACGACGTCGATCGGTTGGCCCGCAGCATTTTGAATAACTTCTTTGTCCGCCTCTTCGTCTCCGACCATTAGTGCGGCACGAACGCAACTGCCGTAACGCTGAGTGAGCGTCTTAAGTGACTCCGCATTGCGCCCGGTCGCGACGACGCGTGCGGCACCCATTGCCAGTGCCACCGCCACAGCGGCGCTCCCGAAATTGCCCGTGGCGCCATTAATGACGACTGTCTCACCTGCCTGAAGGCCGACGCTCAGCAGACCCCCGTAAGGCACCAGCATCGACCCGAACGTCAGCCATCTCGCGGCTGACCGTTCATCAATGTCGCCGATGGGCACCACATTCTCGAGCGGAAGGCGAAGCTTCTCGGCCCAGCTGCCGTCGCGATACTGACGCTGTATCGACAGTGCGCTCGGCCCACTTGCGGTCAACCCTTGCAGCGAGATCGCCGGAAGGCCCTGCGCATCACGCCCACGTAACGTCGGATCGCAATACACCCACGATCCGACCTGCAACTCGGTGGCGCCAGAGCCCAGAGCGCTCACCCGCCCGATCGCCCCCGTTCCCGGCACGAACGGCAATTCGAAGAGCATCGGACGTTTTCCCGAGAACACCTCCGTCGCATAGGTGAGAACCGGTGCTGCGACGACATCTACCACGACGTCGCCCGCTTCAGCCACGGGATCGACAACCTCTTCGAGTATCGGGTTTGTGCCCATCTGCTTGAACAAGATGGCTTTCATTTCATTTCCCTTCGTTCATTTTCACGTATCGCACTGCGACCTCTTTTCAGATTTCGGCCCGAGGCTTAGGGGGTGACGGTCACGGGTTCGCCAGGGTTGATCACCCTGGTCGGTACGTCCGGGACTAAACGGCGCAACGCCTCGACGAAATGGTCAGGCTCTTTATCCATCTTAAGAATGAGTCTGTCGCCGACAGGTCCGCCGGTGAAGGCGTAGTGGTGGGGCAGTGCCAGTTTCGGTCGCAGGACGGAGGCGAGTTCGGCGGCTTCCTCAGCGTTCATGGTGACTTGTTTATTTCCTGCCAGTCGGATCGTCAGACCGTTGACCGGAAGCAGCGCCACATCGAGTGGGCCGTATCGGTCGGTCAGGGTGCGCAATTCTGGGATGAGCATTGTGTCTCCGGCGAAGTAGACACTGCGTCCGCCGCCACTTATCACGAAAGTGACCTCGAAGACACCGTGCTTGCCGGGGGCCGCGGTGATAGTCAGGTCGCCGACATTGGCAGACTGCCACGGTTCAAGAACACGGATATCGGTGAACCCCGCCTTTCTAGCCGCTTTGGGGACCGTATTGGCGCACAGAATGGGAACATCCTTCCTGGGGTAGCGACTGAAAGCGTTGAAGTCGCAGTGGTCGTAGTGGTGATGAGTAATGACGACGGCGTCTAGGTGCGGCAAGTTCTCCGGCATGAGTGCGACCGTCTCGCCGGGATGGTAAAAGACCTTCTCGGAGAACCAAGGGTCGGTGAGCACGGTCAAACCACCGATCTGGATCAGGTGACAACTGTGGGTGATCCGGGTAACGATGAGCGACTCGGTCATGGCTGCCCGATCGGAAAGATGTCGACATCGAAGAACGGATGGAACGGCAAGGTTGCGACCGTTTCCCGAACATGTTCCTCGTCAGAAGCGAACACCTCGAGAAAAGCCGTCGATCGGGAGGGGGCAACGTGTTCAACCCCGAGCTTTCCTTCCGATCGCAATACTGCGATCTGCTTGTGTTCGTCAGCTCTCAGCGCCATCATCTCGGCGACGTTCGTGTCGTCGCGAATGGTGCCGACCACGATGAACGTCTTGAGTTCGTTGGATGCGGTAGGTGACATGGTTTGTCCTTTCATTTGGTCATTGATGGTTGAGGTGTCGCCGAGTTGCGTAAATCGAGGATTCGGTGTTGTGTAATCGATTATTTGACGCCTCGACCGTTTGGATGATGAATGCCGAAGGCCGTCGAGTGAGTTCCAGATCACCATGCGACGGGACCGTACTCGTTGGAAAGCGTTCCCGTCGGTCCCTCGGCGTCTAGCAGTGCGAGCCGCACGGGCTCATGGGCCGCTTCTTCGACGGTGCGCGTTCCCCGGAAGTCGTTGAGATCCGTGGAGGTGAAGCCGGGACACGCGGCATTGACCTTGATGCCGGCCGATTGGAGTTCGGCAGCAAATGCCACGGTGATGGCATGAGACGCCGCCTTGGACGCGGAGTAGGTACCGAACATCCAGCGGCGTGGATATGCCGGGTCCGAGTTCAGTGTGAGTGAGCCAGCGGAGCTGCCGATATTAACGATGCGTCCCGCTGGGGCTTCACGTAGGAGGGGCAGCATCGCTTGCGTGACGGCAATTACACCGAACACGTTCGTCTCGAACACCGTGCGAACCTCGTCGAGAGAGGCGGCGGTCAGTGGGTCAGTAGCGGCGGCCTGATCGAACGACCTGCCGGGTACTTCCGCACGCGCAATGCCCGCGTTGTTCACGAGCACGTCGAGACGGCCGAGTTCGATGCGGATGCGTTCTGCCGCTCGGGCGATGGAGTCTTGATTGGTCACGTCGAGCTGGACGGCACGGGCATCATTGCCGACACTCTTCGCTGCCAACTCCCCGGCCTCGAGGCTGCGCGACCCCACGACCACAGTGAGACCATGGGTCGAGAGATCCTTGGCGATCTGAAGACCAATTCCTTTGTTTGCACCGGTGACCAGGGCAACGGGATTCTCATGCATAGTCATCTCCTTACTTGAGTCGAAGGTCTTAGTTCCGTTTAATACTCAGTACCATACCATACGAAGTGCCACCTGGTATCAATGTTCCTGTATGCTCGCACTGTGACCCTCGTGGAGCGTAAGCAGGGCCAAGCGCGACAGCGAATCGTGGAAGTTGCAGAAGAACTGTTCCTGGCAAGTGGCTTTGACAACATCTCGGTCAGCGAAATAGCCGAGCGTGCTGAAGTTGGTCGCACCACGTTTTTCCGCCACTTTGGCGACAAGCAGGAGGTCATGTTCTCCAAGAGCGCAGAGCAACTCGCGACGATCGCCGCGGCTCATGACTTGGTCGACATCGCACCGGCCCGAAGTGCTTTCGAGGCTATCGAGCAACTCCGCCCGATCGTCCTTGACCTCTTGGCTCTTGCAACAGTCGACCCTGAGGCCTATATTCGTCACTTCCAAATCATCGAACAAAACTCAGATCTGCAGGGCCGCGAAGCCGCAAAAGTACAGCAGATAGGCGACAAGCTGAGCCAGGTGCTTATCCATCGAGGGACCGACGAATCCACCGCCCGCTTCGCGGCGCAGGTCGCCCTGGCCTGCTACCAGACTGCCAAGGCTCTCGGTAACAACCCTCACACCTTGGTGGACGACACTCGGGACGCGTTCGTTAAAGTACTCTCACTCGGGAAGTGACCGCGGACACGTGAAGTGAGACGGCCTACCCCGAGATGAACTAGGCCGGGAGCTGATTGGATCGTGGCATGGGTCGATGAAGTTAAGTACCGCGCGAGAAACGGTTGAACTGAACCGTCAAGCGGTCTACGGATGATCGCAACGCATTCAAGTGCCGCTCAATGACATCGCTAAACGAAGGTCTTGATCAAGGATTATGTCATCTCGGAATCACAGCGACTGCATCTCAGACGCAACTTGGACTGCTTCTCGGATGCAACTTGACACGTAGTGTCAAGTTGCACTCGAACTTCAGTGGGAGTTTCACTCGAATTTCAGCAGGGCTTCATCCAAACTTCAGTGGAGTTTCATCCAATTTGAGTGCGGCTGCATCCGAATTTCAGTGGGGAATCAGTGCGACGGCGTTTCGCCGAGCGCCCGCATCAAAGCGATTTGACCCGCGTCGCGTTTCGCCGCCAACTCTTGCACCGTTGCCCCAAAGTTCGTAGCCTGCTGGGACAAGAGTGCGACCGTGTGGGCGTCGAGCGCCGGAGAACCGAGCGCGGGCCACATGCCCTCCATCATCTTGCCGAAGTGCGTGAGAAAATCTGGAAACCCACCTGGTCCACCGCCCAGATGGAACGTCTGAAACGGTCCGGTTACCGCCCAGCGCATACCAATGGACGAGGTCACGACATCGTCGAGTTCCTGCTCGGTGACGACGCCCTGCTCGACCAGGTAGATGCACTCTCGAAAGAGGGCGGACTGAAGGCGGTTGGCCACGAAGCCCGGAATCTCCTTTCCCAGCACCTGCGGGCGCTTGCTCACGGAGAGGTAGAACGAGCGAGCCAGCTCGATGGTCTCGGCTGACGTTCGCTCACCCGGCACGACCTCGACAAGCGGCACCAGGTGTGGTGGATTGAAGGGATGGCCGACGATGAGCCTTTCCGGATGTTTCATGGCGGCAGCGATCTTGGTCGCGGGAATACTGGAGGTGGATGTCGCGAAGAGGGCGTGTGAGGGCGCCGCCCCTTCAACGGCCGTCCAGATTGATTGCTTGACATCAAGCTGTTCTGGAGCATTCTCTTGAACGACGTCGACCTCGGACACGGCGTCGGCGATCTCGGCCACGAAGCTCAACTTTGTGGTGAGACGCGAGGTGTCGTAACCGAGCGCGTCGAGTGTGGGTCGAATTTCGGCGAGTCCGTCCACGACGAGTTTCTCGATATCGGGTCGCGGGTCGCTGATCACGACCTCGAGGTCGTGGGCGAGAAAAAGTGCTGACCAGGATATTCCAATGACGCCGCCGCCCACGACGGCCACGCGGCGAAAGTCCCTAAAGTGAGTCGCCGGTTCGATCATGGCAGTCTCCTTATTGGAAGTGACGTTTCTCAAGACTAGGTTTATGACCGCGACATCGCTCAGTGGCAAAGTAACTTGAAAAGACAACTACTGCATCTCGGATGCAACTTGAACCGCATTTCGGATGTAACTTGACACGTAGACGTCGTCCTCTTTTCGACGCCATTCGAGACAGGGGATCGGCTTAACGGCCCTACGATGAGCCATGGCCAAGACCGATCCTTCGACCCACGGCCACGCCTCCACGCCGGAGGACTGGTCGTTGGGACTCATCCTCACCGTGCGTTCTCCGGACCGAGTCGGCATCGTTGCCAACGTGGCCGCCAGCATCCAGTTGGCGGGCGGCAACATCGTCGAACTTGACCAACATAGCGACGTTCTCGAAGGTGACTTCGGTTGCCGTATCGAGGTCGC
>JBEKCK010000064.1:0-9162 GCA_050014915.1 Acidimicrobiales bacterium
CTGACGGGATTTGAACCCGCGACCTCCGCCTTGACAGGGCGGCGTGCACTCCGAGCTGCACCACAGGTCCTCGGTGTTCCCAAGGTCGAGACCCCGAGACGCGAATCGTAAGTCTATATGGTCTCGACCTCGCCTCTCGAGGCTCCGTCACCGGCGAAACGACCCCTCCTCGTAGGATGCCCTCGTGCGATTCGACGACGAGACCGTCGTCTCGTGCGTCTCTGGTTGGCGTCATCGGTAGGCTCAGCGACACGTAGCGGAGGGTGTCAACATGTCCGATCGGGTCGAAGTCGAAACGCTCAAGGTGGGTCAAGGCGGGGGGCGTGACCTGCTCGCCGACCTCTATCGACCACCGAACCCGAACGGTTGCGGCGTCCTGCTCATCTACGGCGGCGGGTTCGTCGAGGGGGACCGTCGACAGCTCGGCGGCTACGGCATCGCGCTCGGTCGCGCCGGCTACACCTCACTGGCCTGCGAGTATCGCCTCGCCGGCGAAGCGCTCTGGCCCGCGGCGCTGGATGACGTGCACACCGCGTTCGGTTTCTTCCACGACGAAGCGAAGTCGCTCGGCCTCGCGACCTCGAAGTTGGCGGTCTCCGGCAACTCGGCCGGTGGCTGTCTCTCGTTGCTGCTCGCCGGCACCAGTGGACTGCCGGTGGTCGCCTCGATCGCGTTCTACGCGCCGACCGATTTCTTGAGCGACGATGCGAGGTCCAAGGGTTCACCGAAGAGCATGAAGTATTTACTCGGTGACGACGTTACCGAGGAACGGCTTCGCGCCATGAGTCCGATCAACCACGTCGGACCCCACTTCCCGTCGACGCTGTTGCTGACCGGTAATCGTGACGCGCGTGTCGACTGGAACGAGAGCGTCAAGATGTGCGAGGCGTTGACCCATGCCGGCGCGCGCTGCGAACTCCACGTCTTCGACGGACTCGAACACGCCTTCGACCTCGCACCGGAGTACGGGCGTCTGAGCGCGGCGCTCATGACGCGCTTCTTGGACAGCCACGTTCTCGCGTCGACGTCCAGCGGGATTATGAGTTAACTGACGACCGGCGTCAGTCGTCGGAGAGCACGAGGCAGAACGGGTGACCCACCGGGTCGAGATAGACCCGAAACGTCGTACCGGGCTGATACTCGTGCTTCGTCGCACCGACCGCCAGGGCGTGTTCCTCACCGGCGTCAAGGTCGGGGACGAGGAAGTCAAGGTGGAGTTGTTGGGGGACCGGACCGCTGGGCCAGGTCGGCGTCACGTAGTTCGGGACCTTTTGAAACGCGATCGTCGGATGGGGGCCATTGTCCAACTCGATCCACTCGACCTCGTCGCGCTGGAAGTCGCCGAGGGGTTCGACCTCGAGACCGGTGAGTCGAGCGTAGAACTCGGCCAACGCCACGGGATCGGGGCAGTCCAGTCCGACGAGTTGGTATCGGGGTCGTACGTCAGTCATTGTGTGATCCTTCTCCCGTGTCGATGCCGCGAGGTCACTCTACCCACGGCGTGTAACGGCTTCGCGTCGAGGTCGTGACGACTACTGGGGGGTCGCGAACTCCCTCGTCGCCTCGGCGTACCACTGCGCCGACGGTTTGGGAGTCCTCGCGAATGTCGTGCGGTCGACGGCGACGATGCCGAACTTCGGTCGGTAGCCGAAGGTCCATTCGAAGTTGTCCAGTAGTGACCACTGGAAGTAGCCCCGCACGTCGATGCCGTCGGCGATGACGTTCGACAGCCCGGCGAGGGCGCCCGTGAGGTAGCGGATCCGCTGTTCGTCGTCGTCGGTACCGATCCCGTTCTCGGTCATGATGATGGGGATGTCCACGAACGAGGCGGCGCGACGGATCGTGTACTCGACACTCTGGGGCCAGAAGAGGTAGCCCATCTCGGTCTTCTCGCCGTCGGGATCGGTGATACGTCCGTCGGGCCCGATGATGATCTTCGTGTAGCACTGCACGCCGAGGTAGTCGTCGTCCCCGACCGCGCGCAGGTACTCGTCTTCCATCTCGTGTTGAATCAATGTCACGAGATCCTCACCGCCCGGGAGCGCCTCGTACTCGTTCATCGATAGCGGCATGCCTATCGGATAGTGACCGGGCAGGGATCGCAGGGCGTCGCGCATCGCGACGTGGCAGGCGCGCATCGCGATGTTGACCTGGGAGAACCGATTCCAATCACTCTGCGCGGGCGGGAAGGCACCAAGGAGATAGCCCATCATCGCTACGATGTTCGGCTCGTTCACGGTGCAGGCGATGCCGATGAGGTCGCCGAGCGCGTCACCGACGACGAGGGCGTAGCTGCCCATGAGTGAGGCGATCTCCGGGCATTCGAATCCTCCGAGGTCGGCGACCCACAGGGGCAACGTGAAGTGGTGGAGCGTGACGACCGGAAGGATCGAGCGAGCGTGACAGGCCTCGAGCATCCGGCGATAGTGCGCGAGGGCGACGGAGTCGATGACCCCTCGTTCGGGCTCGACGCGCGCCCACTCGACGGAGAGCCGATAGGAGTTGAGTCCCAGTTCGACGATGAGGTCGAGGTCCTCCTCATAGCGATTCCACGAGTCACACGCGTCGCCGCACACTTCGGCGCAGTGGGTACCTTTGGCGCGTTCGTAGCGCCACCAATCGGTATTGGACCCGCCCCCTTCGGTCTGGTACGCCGATGTGGAGGTGCCCCATGAGAATCTGTCCGGGAAACGGACTTCGCGTTGTGTCATGAAAGGAAATCTAATTTGTCCGAGCGGTTCGCGGACAATCGAATTGACCCCGGCCATCAAGTCGCCCGGGTCGTCCATAGATAAGGTGGCCCTCGAGACGTCGATTGAAGAAGGACGCCATGGATGAGGTCACTCCCGAACGCAAGGCGGCCACGCCGCCGACGGCCGAGCTCCAGCGCAGGGTGCTCGAGTCCATCGCCTCGTCCCCGACCACGGACTTCGAACGCGCGACCCGTGGGATGATCGCGCCCGGGGCGCCACGACAGGTGTCCGGACGCTTCGGTCAGGTGCTCTGGGACCTCGACGCCTACGCCTTCTTGGACGACCCCGACACGATCGATCCGCCGAGCACCGTGAACCCGAGCCTTTGGCGCCAGGGTCGATTGAACAATGTTTCGGGACTTTTCGAAGTGACGCCGTCGATCTTCCAGGTACGCGGGATGGACATCTCGAACGTGACGTTCATCTCCGGCGACACCGGATGGATCGTCATCGATCCACTTACCTTGGAAGAGACCGCGCGCGCGGCGCTGACGATGGTGAACGCGCACCTCGGTGAACGACCGGTGCGCGCCGTGATCTACACCCACAGCCACGCCGACCACTTCGGGGGAGTCCACGGCGTCGTCAGCGACGAGGACGTCGCCGGTGGTCACGTCGCCGTCATCGCCCCGCAGGGACTCCTCGCCGCGGCGATCAGCGAGAACGTCCTCGTCGGGACCGTCATGATTCGCCGCGCCATGTATATGTACGGCGTGCTGCTCCCGAAGGACGCACAGGGTCACGTCGACACGGGTCTCGGCAAGGGCATGCCCGGGTTGCCGAGCGCGCTCGTCGCACCGACCCACGAGATCAGCGCCACCGGTGAGGAGTTGACCATCGACGGCGTGCGACTCGTGTTCCAGATCACGCCCGGCACGGAGGCGCCGGCCGAGATGAACATCTTCATTCCCGGCGAGCGCGCACTGTGCATGGCCGAGAACTGCACCGCGAACCAGCACAACGTCTACACCCTTCGCGGCGCGCAGGTCCGCGACGCGTTGATGTGGAGCAAGTACATCGATGAGTCCCTCGAGCTCTACGCGCACGAGTGCGACGTCCTCTTCGCGAGCCACCACTGGCCCCGGTGGGGACAGAGCGACCTATCGGAGTACCTCGCGAGTCAGCGTGACGCCTACCGATACGTTCACGACCAGACGCTGCGACTCGCGAACCACGGTCGGACGATGGAAGAGATCGCCGAAGAGCTGGTGCTGCCGGAGGAACTGGCGGACGAGTTCTTCAATCGCGGGTACTACGGAACGCTCTCGCACAACGCCAAGGCGGTCTACCAGCGCTACCTCGGTTGGTTCGACGGCAATCCCGCGCACCTCAATCCCCACCCACCGGTGGAGGCGGCGAAACGCTACGTGGCCTTCATGGGTGGGGCGGACGCGGTCCTCGCTCAAGCGCGAGCGTCCTTCGCCCAGGGTGACTACCGCTGGGTGGTCGAGGTCGTCAACCACGTCGTCTTCGCCGAACCGGGGAATGAGTCGGCGCGACTGTTGCAAGCCGACGCGCTCGAACAACTCGGTTTCCAGAGTGAGTCCGGGCCGTGGCGGGACTTCTATCTGAGTGGCGCGATGGAGCTGCGCTCCAACGGAACGGTGTTGAAGGGTCTGGCGGGCGGTGCCCTGGCCTCCGGCATCGTCAGCTCCATGACACCGGCGTTGCTCCTCGATCTGATTGGAGTCCGCCTGAACGGTCCGAAGTCCTCGGGCTTCGAGATCGAGGTCGATCTCGTGGTCGCCGATCGGGGAGATGAGCGCTGGAGCTTCGGCGTCCGAAGCGGCGTGCTGCACGCTCGTCGCAACGCTCGCAATTCCGAGCAGGTCGGAGTCATCACGTCGATCGGCGCGTTCGCGATCTTCGCGACGGGGTCGCGGAGCTTCGACGAGTTGATCGCTCGCGACGACTTCGAGGTCACCGGTGACGTCTCTCGGCTTCGCGCGCTCACCGATCTGTTGGACGTGTTCGAGTTCGGTTTCGAGATCGTCCTCCCCTGATCCGACGGGTTCGTTCGTCAGTACAATGAGATGAAAAATTGAGAGAAAGCGGTTCCCCATGACCTCCAACTTGCGTGCTGAGACGATTCACTTTGACTCCTACGACGGTCACTCGGTGGAGGCGTATCTCGCGACCACCGAAGGCGAGAGCGTGGGCGGGGTTGTCGTCATCCACCACTTCCCGGGATACGACGAGGCGACCAAGGAGATCGTGCGCAAGTTCGCGGCGAACGGCTACAACTCGATCTGCGTGAACCTCTACTACCGCGAGACACCTGACGCGAGCTCCGACGACGCCGCTGCCGCCGCTCACGCCCGCGGCGGCGTACCGGACGATCAACTCGTCGGTGACGTCGGCGCGGCCGCGGCGTACCTACGCGCGCTGCCGAACTCGAATGAGAGAGTCGGCGTCATCGGGTACTGCTCCGGGGGACGACAGTCGGTACTCGCGGCCTGCAGTCTCGATCTCGACGCCGCCGTCGACTGCTACGGCGCCTTCGTGGTCATGAGTCGGCCCGAGAGCACGATGACGTCAATCGTGGATCTACTGCCGAATCTGTCGTGTCCGCTGCTCGGCCTCTTCGGCAGGGAGGATCAGTACCCGTCGCCCGATCAGACCGAGACGCTCCGAGAACTGCTGACGAAGGACGGCAAGGTGTTCACGTTCCACGAGTACGAGGGCGCCGGTCACGCCTTCTTCGCCGTCGATCGTCCGTCCTATCGGCCCGAGGTCGCGACCGAAGCGTGGGGCGAGATCTGGAAGTTCTACGGTCAGTACCTCTCGAGCGCGAAGTAGGTCATCATGTGCACGTACGAAGCTGAACGGATATCGGTGACGGGGAGCGCCAAGGGCGCGAACGGATGGTTCCGGGCGACCGACGCCACGATCTACTACGACCACCCGGTGCACTTCGGCGCCGGCCACGCACTGATGGTGGACGTCATCAATCCCTCGCTCGGGGCGAGTTCGAGGGTCGGGCTCGAACTGAACGCCGACTCAGCGCGTGAACTGGCGATGGCGATCCTGCGCTCACTCGACGGCGTTCCCGCGGGCCTGCTCGAGAGCTAGCGGTGTCGGACACCGAACGCTCCACAAGGGACGAATCGATAGAGACGACGAACGATCGCTACAAGTGGGTCGTCCTGTCGAACACGACGCTCGGCATGCTGATGGCCACCATCGACATCTCGATCATGCTGATCGCGCTGCCCGACATCTTCACCGGGATCCATCTCGACCCTTTGCAACCCGGGAACAGCTTCTATCTGCTCTGGATGATCCTCGGGTTCATGGTCGTGACCAGCGTCCTCGTGGTGACCTTCGGTCGTCTGGGCGACATGTTCGGACGAGTGCGCATGTACAACATGGGCTTCGTCGTCTACACCTTCTTCTCACTCCTGCTCAGCGTCACGTGGATGTCGGGCACGGCGGCGGCGCTGTACCTCGTCGTGATGCGGATCTTCCAGGGCGTCGGCGCCGCCATCTTGATCGCGAACTCCTCGGCTATCCTCACTGACGCCTTCCCCGAGGATCAGCGAGGCATGGCGCTCGGCATCAATCAGATCGCTGGCATCAGCGGTTCGTTCATCGGGCTGGTCCTCGGTGGCATCCTCGCGCCGATCCAGTGGCGTCTCATCTTCGTGGTCTCCGTGCCGATCGGCCTCTTCGGCACCGTGTGGGCCTATCGGAAGTTGAAGGAGATTCCGCGGCGCGTTGACACGAACATCGACTGGCCCGGCAACATCACCTTCGCCCTGGGCCTCATCGCGATCATGGTGGGCATCACTTACGGGATCCAACCGTACGGCGGTCGAACCATGGGATGGTTCAGTCCCCTGGTCCTGTCGTCGCTTATCGGTGGCGTGGCCATGTTGTTCGCGTTCACCCAGGTCGAGCGGCGATCGCCCGATCCGATGTTCCGGCTGTCGTTGTTTCGGATTCGCGCCTTCAGTGCGGGCAGCGTCTCGAGTTTCCTCGCGTCGGTCGGTCGCGGAGGACTGATGTTCATGCTCGTCATCTGGCTACAAGGCATCTGGCTGCCGCTCCACGGCTACTCCTTCGCGCGAACGCCCCTGTGGGCCGGAGTCGCCATGCTGCCCCTCACGCTCGGATTCTTGATCGCGGGGCCGATCTCGGGTGCCCTTTCGGATCGCTTCGGTTCTCGACCGTTCGCCACGGTCGGCATGCTGGTCGCGGCGCTGTCGTTCTTCTTGCTCGAGCTCCTGCCGGTCGACTTCAACTACTACGAGTTCGGCGCTCTGTTGTTACTGAACGGTCTGGCGATGGGAGCGTTCGCCGCACCCAACCGGGCCGGCGTGATGAACAGTCTGCCGCGCGAACATCGCGGCGTCGGTTCCGGGATGAACTCGACGTTCCAGAACTCGGGTCAGGTGCTCTCCATCGGGATCTTCTTCACGTTGATGATCGTCGGTCTGTCCTCCTCGCTCCCCGAGTCGGTCTTGCACGGACTCACGTCGGTCGGCGTTCCGATCGTGGACGCGCGGCGCGTCGCCGCCTTGCCACCAGTGTCGACGCTCTTCGCTTCGTTCCTCGGCTACAACCCACTCGAACATCTCCTGAGTCCCCACGTGATCGCCAGTTTGCCGACGCACACGCAACTGTCCCTCGCGAAGCGGAGCTTCTTTCCCTCAATAATCACAAAACCGTTCCACAACGGATTGCACGCCGCGTGCGACTCCGCGGTGCTGGCGTGCCTATTGGCCGCGGGATGTTCGTGGTTGCGCGGCGGCAAGTACGTCTACGTGGAGAAGACCGCCGCGCCGGACGAGGTTTTCACGGCCGTCGCCGACTAGTACCCTCCTCTCGGGGGTTAAACGTGGCCCAAGAACGACGACCGGAGATGTCCGACCAACTGCGGCGCGTCGCGCGACGCGCGCTGGATCCGGCCGATCAGTGGCGGACCAAGGTCCAACGATGGGTCGACGCGGGCATCGTCAGTTCTGCGCAAGGCGAAGAGATCCTGGCCTTGGAGGGGAACGAGTCCGTCGAAACGTCGCGCGTATCGCGGGGTGCGTCGCCTCGACCGCTCCTGTCGCCGCTCGTCGAATTGGTGTCCTACGTCGTCGTGGTCGTCGTGGCGGTCGCCAGCATGCTCTTCCTCGGTCACTACTGGAGCGGTCTCGGCAACGCGGGGCACGTGAGCGTGGCGTTGATGGTCACCGTCGCCGGACTGCTCGGCGGCTACCTCGTCGCCCAAATCGGCGGCGCCGGCGCGCGGCGCCTCGGTGGCTTCCTCCGTCTCATCGGCACCATGGGTGCCGCGTTGGGGACC
Source organism: Acidimicrobiales bacterium (assembly GCA_050014915.1). Lineage (GTDB taxonomy): Bacteria > Actinomycetota > Acidimicrobiia > Acidimicrobiales > RAAP-2 > RAAP-2. The sequence continues at coordinate 8,050 of JBEKCK010000064.1, forward strand.
GCCGCCGCCGTCGGACCGGCGTCTGCGCATCACCGCGGTCTCGAGTTACTTTGTGTGGGCGCCGTGATGTTGGCGCTTAGTGCGTCACTGTGGCGTAATCAGGACCGCCCACTGCAGTTTCTGAGCACGCTCCTAGGTGTCGCCCTCGCCATCGGAGGCTTCGGAACTGTCGCACGGCTTCACGCAACGTCAACTGAGGTGGCGCTCTTCGTCTGGCTCTTCGCGGTCGCCGTGACTCTGATGAGCTTGCAGATGCTCCGTCCGGCGGCCACGGCCCTGGTCGTGGGCGTAGTCGGCAGTTTCGTCGGGGCTTTCGCCCTGTCGTTCCCGAATCATCTGGGTGGCGTCCTGATAGGGCTGCTCTCGGCCCTGAGCGCGGTCGCGGTCGGATGGGCGCTCGAGCGTCCGCCGATCATCGTCATCGGCGCAGTGGGATTCTTCATGTTCGACTTTCGGATCTTCGCCGTGTACCTCCACAGCACCAACGCCGCGCTGGGCGCGTTTCTCCTCGGTCTGGTCTTGGTATTCCTCGCGCTGTTGCGCGCGTTGCACTCGGCCAGCACCGAGCGACGCGTGTCCCGGACGCCGCTGGACATCTACGCCGATGCTGAGTGGTACGAACCCTGGTGAAACGCTGACGTCTCTTTAAATACGACCACATTCCTCGAGGAATGTTACGAGTTAGTAACGATGTTTGTTACGAGTCGATGACGGTTTCACATGCTTAGTTGTGTGAATACACAGTGGGCTCACAGGGCTTTCACAAAGTAGCGCGCGATACTTGGGGTTGTTCGCACCCACACTCTGTGGCTGTGTCGAAAGGGCAAAACCATGTTTACAACTACGTCAAGTCGCGTCATTCGCGTCGCGGCCTCAGCGGCCGTGTGCGTGGCACTCGCACTCGGAACGACCGGAGTAGCGTTCGCCGGCCAGGGATCGCATTCACGCGGTCATTCCATCACCTCTCATGACCACGGTCAGTGGAACGGCTCCAGTGGCACCGTGACCGCCTTCACCACCACGTCGATCACTCTGAAGGGTCACGGCGGCTCGAACACCTACAACACCACGGGCGCGACGTACTCCGTCGGCAAGACCGCCGGCTCCTACAGC
>JBEKCK010000065.1:0-8381 GCA_050014915.1 Acidimicrobiales bacterium
GCGATCGCGGTGTCGGGCGACATGGCGCCGTCCATCGCCGAACCGAGCACCGGGAGTTCGAACTTGTAGGCGTCGATCTGCCAGGAGATGTCGACGTCTTCGGGGTCACGGGTCCGGCGAGAAGGCACGATGGCGATGTCGTCGAAGCCGTAGGCCTGTCTCGCCGATTTATAGATGCCGATCTCTACCTCTGCCATGGTGACCTCCGCCTAAGAAACAGCAACCCAAAAATGAATCGCGTTGTTCAAAATTCTACTGGACGGACTTAGGGCCAAGACCTCTTCGCTTCTGGCCAATCGACCCCGGTGACGAGACAGAGCAACTCGGTCACGACGCGCGCGGTCGCGCCCCAGATGAGGTCCCCCGGCACTCGATAAAAGTAGATCGGGAAGTAACCGTCGGCGTCAGCGCCCGGTCGAGGACGTTCGCGACGCCACCTCTCTTCGAGGAAGGAACCGTCGGCGAGTAGTTCGGCGAGGGAAACCGTGAACGCTCGATCGACCTCGGCCGGATCGGTCGACATCATCGGTCGACCTTCGAGGAAGCCGATGACGGGCCAGATCGCCGATCCGAGGGCCAGGGTCACGATGGGACTCAGCCACCCGACGACGCGCACCGAGGACTCATCGATTCCGACCTCCTCACGGGCCTCTCGCAGTGCGGTCTCAATGGGTGTCTCGTCGCCGTCGCTTCGCCCGCCGGGCAGCGCGATCTCACCGCGGTGCTCTCGCAGGGAGAGTGAGCGTCGCGTCAGGATCACGTGCGTTTCACCCGCCTCTTCGAAGAGCGCCACTAGGACGGCCGAGCGCCGGGTGATCGGTCGACCCTCTATATCGGCGACGGCCATCGAGCTGGGATCACCGGGGATGACGGAGTTGTCGAAGTGGCGCAGTGCGACGATGAGTCGCCTCTCGACGAGTTCGAGCGTGAGTCCGGTTCGTTCGGACACGGGCAACGCACTCCACGGTGCGAGCGCCCCGGCTTGGATGTCGTCGGGTTCGGGAAGAGTCTGGGGGAAGTCGTGGCCCGCAAAACGCGCCGGCCGCGTGCCGTCTGGCGCCATCGTCAATCTCCCGTAATGTTGTGTATCGAATAACACAACGTCACTAATTTATTCGGTCCCCCTCTGGCCCAATCAGGAGAACCTCTCTTCATGAAGTCGCTCGCCCGCTTTGCCTATCGACGTCGCTGGTTGATTCTCGTCATCTGGGTCCTCCTCTTCCTCGGCATGAACGCACTCAGCCAGACCTTCGGCACCGCCTACGCGAACACCTTCAACCTGCCGGGCACGAATTCGACCCACGCCCTGAAGCTCCTGCAGTCCGGGTTCAAGAGCAAGTCCGGTGACGTCGACGAGATCGTCTTCCAGGCCAAGACCGGCACGATCGCGAGCCACAAGAAGGCGATCCTCGCCGTGGACCGGAGGGTCGCCAAGGTGCCCTCGATCGCCAACGTCGTCTCGCCCTTCGTCGGCGGAACGCTGCAGATCAGTCCGAACGGGAAGATCGCCTACTCGGTCGTCTACTTCACCACACAGGGCTACAAGCTGAAGAACACGCAGATTCAGCCCGTGGTGAACGCGGGCGAGAGCGCTCGTTCGAACTCGCTCAACATCCAATTCGCCGGGAACGCCTTCGAGCAGCTCGCCGCGCAAAAGGGGAGCCCGGACCTGATCTACGGGCTCATTCTCACGGCCATCGTGCTCGTGCTCGCCTTCGGCTCGTTCTTCGCAATGCTGTTACCCCTCGGCGTCGCGCTCTTCGCCGTCGGCATCGCCACCGCCGCCACGACACTGCTCAGCCATACGCTGTCCATCGCCACCTTCGCGCCCCTACTGGGTTCGCTGATCGGGTTGGGCGTGGGCATCGACTACGCGCTCTTCATCGTGACGAGATGTCGACAGGGTTTGAAACGCGGCCTGAGTCCCGAAGAGGCCATCGTGACGGCGGTCAACACGTCGGGCCGCGCCGTGCTCTTCGCCGGCTCTACGGTGTGCATCGCCTTGCTCGGGATGCTCGTCCTGCAGCTCTCTTTCCTCTACGGCGTCGCCATCGCCGCGTCATTGACGGTCTTGATCACGATGTTCGCGTCGCTGACGCTGTTGCCGTCACTGCTCGGTTTCCAGGGCATGCACGTCTTGAGCCGTCGGGAGCGCCGTTCGCTCGAGTCGCACGGACCAGAGCCCACCGTCACGAACTCGCGCTGGCAGCGCTGGGCCAACACCGTGACCAAGCATCCCCGCAAGCTCTCGCTCGTCGCGCTCATCGCGATCGTCGTGATCTGCATCCCCTTCTTCTCCTTGCACCTCGGCAGCTCCGACGCCGGGACCGACCCCGCGTCCTCCACGACGCGCCAGGCCTACGACCTCCTCGCCACCGGCTTCGGTCCCGGGTTCAACGGTCCCTTGCAGGTCGTCGGCGCGATCCACGACGCCAAGGACGAGGCGACCATGGTGGCGCTCGACCAGAGGCTGCAGGGCAAACCTGACGTCGCGGTCGTGGCGCCGCTCCAGATCTCCAAGAGCGGCAAGGTGGCGGTCATCTACGTCGTTCCCAAGTCGAGTCCCGACTCGCGCGTCACCGAGAACCTGATCGCCACGATCCGCAACGACTACATTCCGGCCGTGGACGCCCAGGGCCACACCGGCATCTACGTCGGTGGGCTCACCGCGATCTTCGTCGACTTCGCCCAGGTCTTCACGTCCAAGATCCCGCTGTTCATCGGGGTCATCGTCTTCCTGGGCTGCCTGCTCTTGATGGTCGCCTTTCGGAGCATCGTCATCCCCCTCACGGCGGCGGCGATGAACATCTTCGCGGCCGGCGCGTCCTTCGGACTCGTGGTCGCGGTCTTCCAGTGGGGTTGGGGCACCTCGTTGATCAACGCCGGCACGGGACCGATCGAATCGTTCCTGCCGACGATCATGATCGCCATCCTCTTCGGCCTCTCGATGGATTACCAGGTCTTCCTGGTGTCGCGGATGCACGAGGAGTGGCTCAACACCGGCAGCAACGAAGAGGCCATCAACCGGGGTCAGGCCAATACGGGCCGGGTCATCTCAGCCGCGGCCCTGATCATGATCTGCGTCTTCTTCTCCTTCGCCGTCGGGGGCCAGCGGATCATCGCCGAGTTCGGCATCGGGCTCGGCGGCGCGGTGCTGATGGACGCGTTCATCCTTCGCACCATCCTGGTTCCGGCGCTGATGCACTTCTTCGGTGACGCCAACTGGTACTACCCCAGGTGGCTGGACCGGATCACGCCGCACTTCGCGGTCGAAGCGACCGAGGACGTCGCGGTCTAGTCGTAAGAAACCCTTAAATCCTTAGGGTTTTTGACATTGTTGCGACTCGTGGCGCGCTCGCGAACAGATAAGTTCATACCAAGGACGAAGGGACTGGCGTGATACAGAGAGTGATTCACATCAAACCCTTCGGTCCCTTCGGTCCGTTCGGTCCTGGGCCGGTTCGCGGTCGATCGTTCTTCTTAGGAGGTCCCAACTGGGGCTTCGGAATATCGAGGTTGATCATCATGATCCTGTTCCTGCTCTTCTTCGGCGCGATCGCGTACTTCGTCATCCGCCACTTCGACCACGCGCAGTCCCACCACCACTCACACGTCATCAACGCCTCGAGTGCCGTGTCGGCCGACAGCGCCGCCGCCGACACGCTGAAGATGCGATTCGCCAAGGGCGAGATCGACGAGGACGAGTTCACGCGCCGAATGAGTCTCCTGAAGGACCACCAGTCCGTCACCTGACGTCGGTCTAGACGCTCTTGTCCTCTATCTCCCACGCGTGGTCGAGGACGTGCCAGGCCATGCGGCGCAGTGAGTAGCGCGTCGGCCACTTGCCGCCCGGGGATCCGGCGAGTAGTTGCTTGGTGACGGTCGCTCGCTGTTCGGTCCACGGCGTCCGGATCGGTACCCGGGTGCCCAGGGCCGAACAGTAGTGACGCTCGGCCTCACGGACGTGATCGACGACCGCGTCGCGGTCGCGTCCCCCGCCACGCGGACCCTTGGCCAACGTCGGCGGTGCCGACGCGACGACGGCGTCAAAGCAGGTCCAGCAGTCTTCGAGTACCGCGACCTGGCGTCGTAGGTCACGCGCGGTGATCGCCTCGGCGTCCCACGGCGTGTCGACGGCCGGCGCACCGAAGTCGGTGGTCGCGTTGCCCGTGACGCTGCCGACGACCTCGAGCCGCCCGGGCTTGAAGGGCATCGAGAGCACCGCGGCGTAGCGGTCGCGGTACTCCAGCAGCGCCTCGAGCGCCAGGTCCCTGGTCTTGGCACGGCGGCACCATCCGGGCCAGTCGATCGCCGCGGCGAAGACCGAACTCTTGCCCTCTTCGAAGTAGACGGGTGTCGGCACCGCACGTTCCTTTCACACCGCTCGTCGTGAACGTCACGTTACCGACCGAGTGCGACAACCCCCTCGCTAGTGTGAAGTTCGATCACCGCGGACCGACCCGGTGGCACGAGTGAAGGACGACCAATGGCGACAACCCGCAACGCACGAGCCCACTGGGAGGGCACGCTTCTGGAAGGTCAGGGAACGGTCGAGATGACCTCCAGTGGCATCGGGACCTACCCCATCACGTGGGCCTCGCGCGCTGAGTCGGCCGACGGACGCACGAGCCCCGAGGAGCTGATCGCCGCCGCGCACGCGTCGTGTTTCTCGATGGCGCTCTCCAACGGTCTCGCCAAGACCGGTAACCCGGCCATCTCACTCAACACCTCGGTCGAGGTGGACTTCCAGCCCGGCGTCGGGATCACCGAGATCCGGATCACCCTCTCGGGCGAGGCCGAGAACCTCGACGCCGCGGGCTTCAAGGCCGCGGCCGAGGACGCGAAGGCGAACTGCCCGGTCTCCAAGGCGCTCGCCGCCGTGCCGATCACGTTGAGCGTCGTCTAGGGACCGATCGAGCACGATGAGCGGGGGCCGCGAGGAGAGTAGCGACACAGACCCCGACGCCTCCGCACCCGAGTCCCCGCAGCGACGAGGAACCTTCGCCGGCTACGGCCCGCGACTCTACCTCGCCCAGTTCCTCGGCCTCGCCGGCATCGTCCTCTACAACTGGTGGGTCTACGTCATCGTCGCGACGAACCTGCTCATCAGCACCGACGAGTTCTTCAGTGACCTCGAGGCGACCGGCCGGCCCGACGCCACGCTCTTCCAACACTTCGACCTCGCGGCCGGCATCATCATCTTCGTCGCACTCGTGCTGCGCGGTCCGTGGGGCCCGAACGGCAAGCGCACGGAGTGGCGGTGGTTGCTGCTCTTCGCCGCGGCCGGTGCCGTCGGCGGACACTACGGCTACGCCTGTCCCGAGGGGTTGAGCGCGGCCTGTCGCAGCGCGGAGTGGCATCTGCGCCTCCCGCTGCACCACTACCTGCACGTGATCTCGGGCGTCGTCGAGTTCGCCGCGATGACCACGGCCGTCTACTTCGCGCGCCGGCGCACCAAGGACGAATCCGGTTGGGTGTCCAAGGTCGTGCGAGTGACGTGGATCACGATGCTGGTCGGCTATCCGCTGCTCGGGGTCGCGTACCTGACGGACCGCTTCGGCGCCTTCGTCGAGCCGATCTTCTTCATCTGCTTCTCGGTGATGGTGGCGACCGAACTCTTGGAGCCGAGAAGACGAACACCCAAGGTCGACGAGGCCGTTAGCTGATCGCCGGCTCCGGTTCGACGTCGTCGAGTTCGACCATGCCCAACTTCTCCGCCGTCCCCGTCGTGTACGCGACCGCGGCCGAGACGAGCAGCAGCAGCGCCGACGCGATGAGCGCGATGTCGAGTCCGTGGGTCAGGGCCCCGTAGGCCGCGTTGACGACCTTGTCGATCAGTACCTTGAAGGTCTTGCGCGTGGCGGGCTTGAGACCGGCTTCGGCGGCCTGGGTCTGTCCGGTCGTCACGGCCGTTATGACGAGGTGGCGATAGGACGCGGGAATCCCCAACTGGACGAGCCGGGCGGTGAGATTGACCGTGAGCTGTCCGTTCACGATCGATCCCAGGATCGCGACGCCGGCGACGGCGCCGAGTTCGCGACTGGTGTTGACGGCCGACGAGGCCATGCCGGAGTTCGCGGCGGGAAGGCTCGACAGTGCCGTCGCGTTCACCGGCACGATCACCAGGCCGAAACCGATTCCGGCGATGCCCATGGTCCACCCGAGCGTCGAGACGCCGACGTGGGGGCCGATGACGGCGAAGGTGAGGAGCACACCGGTCCCGGCCATGAGACAGCCGATGGTCATCGGTATTCGTGAACCGATGCGTCCGACCCAGCGGCCGGTGAAGAGCGACGCCACCACGATGCCGCCGAGCAGCGGCAGGAAGTCCTCCGCGAGGCCGTAGGCGCTGACCGAGGCGACGACTTCGAGATAGAGCGCCACGAAGAAGAAGATCGAGAAGATCGAGAAGTAACTCGCGAAGGCGATGAAGGACGCCCCGGTGAAGGACTTGCGCCGGAAGAACCCCAGTTCGAGCATCGGACTCTTCGAACCCTTCTCCGCGAGGTAGAAGATCGGGACCGTGAGGAAGCTGACGATGAAGAGCGTGATGACCCAGCCACTGCGATAGCCGGTCAACTCGCCCTGGATGCACGCGAAGGTCGCGCAGCCCAGGATGACCGCGGCGAAGAAGAAGCCGGCGTAGTCGACCCTGCGGCGAAGCGGGTTCACGCTCTCCGGCAACGCGATGGCCGCGACGATGAAGGCCAGTGCGCCAAAGAGCAGGTTGAACCAGAAGACCGCGCGCCACGTCCAGATCCCGACCAGGATGCCGCCGATGACCGGTCCCATCGCCAGGGCCAGTCCCGATACCGCGGCCCACGCCCCGAGGGCGCGCGCCCGGGCCTTGTGATCGGGGTAGATGTGTCGGATCATCGACAGCGTCGCGGGCTCCGAGGCGGCGGCGCCGACGCCCATGATGATGCGTCCGATGACCAGCTCGCTCGGGTTGACCGAGATCGCGCAGACGATCGAACCGCCACAGAAGATCCCCACACCGATCAACATCAGACGCTTGCGACCGAAGTTGTCACCGAGTGCCCCGAACATGAGCATCAGACTCGCGAAGGCCAGCGCGTAGCCACCGACGACCCACTGCAGTTGCGACACGTTGGCGTGCAGCTTCGACTGCACGCTCGTGAGGACCGCACTGACGACCGTGTTGTCCAGGAACGTGAGGAAGAGGACGGCCAACAGCGCGGCGAAGCTGAAGTGGGCGCGTATTCCACGAACGATGACGTCACGAACCTGAGAGGATTCGCGCTCGAGCACGTTCGGGGCGTCGGTGTCCTCGATCATGCCTCCCTCTCGCTTCCGTTCATCACCTTCCGGAACCGTCCGATGCGTGGTCGCTCAGTCCCTCTCAATGCTGTCAAACCAAATGCTCGGACCAATGTATGGTCTCCGGTACCACTTCGTACGCCCCACTACGACTCGACATCCCTGACCAACGGGTCAATCACTCGTCGAAGACGGCCTCGACGGTGTCGCTACTTCTTCGGCGCGGCGAAGACGATCTTGAAGACCGCGCTGTCGCCACCGGAGGCGTTGCCCGCACTGACGGCGCACTTCTTCAGGTTCGACGCCGCGGTACCGCACTTGCCGTTGCCGATCGTGCCCGTGATGACTTGGAACTTCGTCTTGGGCAGTACACCCTTGGCGGTGATGGTGACCGGTAGGGCCGTGTCGATGTCACAGCCCGCCTCGCCCTTGGCGTTCGCCTGGCACTCGGTGATGTAGACACTGTCCTTCGGTTTGAAGCCGGTGCCCGAGACGAATACGTATTTCTTATTTGTCAGACCGGTTGAGGGCGTCACCACCAACTTCGGCTTCGTGGCGGCCGTGGCACCCGTGACGTTGATCAGGCCACTCGCCACAATCCCGGTGCTGAGCAGTGCGGCCACGGCCAGCGTTCGAATCGTTCGCGTCGATATCACGTTGTCTCCCAATCTCTTTCGTGAACCCAAGGTTCATCGCCCGTCGCCGCCATCACGACATGCGTGGCACCGAACATGGACATCAATCCACTCGTGCATGCATGGTACCAAGAGAGGATCGATTTGGTGTCACAGGGATAACCCCGAGACTTAACTGACGGAACTGGTCGAGCAGTTGACTTCAACCCTGTGCTATTGAACTCTTCTGCTCGACCAGTGGGCGTCGTATCGGATCGTGGAGCACTTGATTCGGAAATGCCCCACGACCCTCCTGCCCTTGCGTTCTATGTGACGAGTAAGAAGATCTGACTCGTACTGCCAATGATTTCGTCGTGGTGATCTTCATGGTGTAGTTCCTAGTAGTTCCTTGGGTGTAGATCAATACTTAAGCGAGTTCGCGCCCAAAGCCGTTGGCACGCTCGTCGTTGGCACCTTGGTACCGTT
>JBEKCK010000066.1:0-7793 GCA_050014915.1 Acidimicrobiales bacterium
CCGAGCCACGGGCACCGGAGTTCGGCCGCGAGTTCGACCAACGGCGCCAACCCGAATCGGCCCGTCGTCACCCCGCCGCCGTAGAAACTGGCCGCCGCGCCGACCGTGCCGAGGGTCGCGGCGAAGAACGAGACGGTCCCGCCCATGCAGAAACCGACTGCGGCGATGTTGGGGGCGCGAAAGCCGAGCGTGGCGAGGAAGTCGGTCGTGGCGTTGAGGTCGTTCGTGAGGCCCTGCTTGGTGAGCGACGCCATGAAGGGCATCGCCGCCGAGAAGTCGTCGTACGGGATCTCCGGCGAACCGTCGCGGTGGAACAGATGCGGCGCGACGGCGAGGTAGCCCTCGTCGGCGAATCGGTCGGCGACGCTTCGAATGTGATCGTTCACGCCGAAGGCCTCCTGGATGACGATGACGGCCCGGGTCGCGTCGGTCTTGCCCGACGCGTAGACCGGGAATCCGGCGGGGGCCGACTCGCTCATTCGAAGGAGGGTTCGTCGATGCGGGCGCGCTTGATCTCGAAGAAGCCGGGTGTACTCGAGACCATCATCACGCCGTCGAAGAGTGTGCCGGCGGCCTCGCCCTTCGGCGCCGGCGTGACGACCGGTCCGAAGAAGGCGATGTCACCGACGTGGATGACCGGCGTGCCGACGTCGTAGCCGACGGGGTCCATGCCTTCGGCGTGGCTGGCCCGCAGTCGGGCGTCAAGGTCGGTGACGTCGGCCGCGGCCGCGAGGTCGTCTTCGAGGCCGACGTCAGCCAGTGACTTGGCGATGATCTCGTCCCAGTCCTTCTCCTGGCGCACGTGTCGGCGCGTGCCCATCGCCGAATAGAGACCTTCGACGACGTCGTTGCCGTGACGCTCCTCGGCGGCGATCAGCACGCGCACGGGTCGCATGGCCGTCGTCAACCACTTCGTGTACTCCTCGGAGAGTTCGCGATTCTCGTTCAGTACCGCGAGGCTCATGACGTGGAATCGAACGTCGAGATCGCGCACCGCGGCCGCCTCGAGCAACCATCGAGAGGTGATCCAGGCCCAGGGACAGGCGGGGTCCACCCAGAGATCGACTTGCTGACTCATGACGTGCTCCTAGTTCTTGGCGTGCTCACTCAACACGGTAATGACCGAATTGGTGACACCGACCGTCATCGGCAGGTCGAGGAACTCGTCGATGGCGTGCGCGTTGGACTGCGGGCCGAGCACACCGGTCGCCACGAACTGGACTCCGGGATAGCGCTTTCCCAGCGACGCCAGGAACGGAATCGAACCGCCTTCACCGGTGAATCCCGGCGCGCGCCCGAAGGCGTCTTGTGAGGCGACCTCGAGCGCATGAGCGAGCCAGGGCGCGAGCGGAGGAGAGACCCAGCCACTGCCGACGCCGAAGTTCTTCACCGTGACCCGAGCCGACGAGGGGACGTCCGTCGTCAGGACGCTCATGAGGGCCTCGAGCGCGGCGTCGGCGTCGACGCTTGGGGGCAGTCGAAAGGAGAGCGTCGCGGTGGTGGAGGGCCGCAAGACGTTGCCGGCGATCTCGGGCAGAGGAACCCCGCCGATCCCGATGATGGACAGCGTGGGGTACCACGTGCGGCGAAGGATCCTCTCCTCGGCACTCGCGCCCATCAGTTCGACGCCGTCGAGCGTCGGTAGTTCGCGCGCTATGACGTCGCCGAACTCGGCCGCGACGGCGTGGGCGGCCGCAATCTCCGCGTCGGGAATCTTCGTGTTCAACTGCGGCACGAGTATCTCACCGGTCGTGGCGTCTTCCACGCGATCGAGCAGTTGTCGAAGGATCCGAAACGACGACGGTACGACGCCGCTGGCCGAACCGCTGTGTTGACCTTGTGACAGTACTTCGACTTCGAGATCGAGATTCGCCATGCCGCGTAGTGAGGTGGTCACCCACAGTCGGTCGTACGTGAGCGCGCCGGAGTCGAGACAGATCATGAGTTCGACGTGGCCCAGGTGATCCCTCAGATCATCGAGGTAGGCCTCCAGGTCCGGGCTCCCGCTCTCCTCGCTGGCTTCGATGAGTACGACGCAGCGTTTGTGAGGGATGTTCTGGTGTTCCATCGCCTCGATGGCGAGCAGCGCGGCGAAGGTGGAGTAGCCGTCATCGGCGATCCCCCGCGCGAAGACCCGATCACCACGACGAACCGGTTCGAACGGCGCCAGACCCTCGGACCAGTCGCCGAGGGGTGGCTGCTTGTCGAGGTGTCCGTACAGCATGGCCGTGCCGTCGCCCGGGGCCGTGGCCGCGATCGTGACGACCAGGACCGGGGTACGGTTCTCGATCCGGTGGATCTCCACGTCGAAGTCGGCGAATGTGCGCGCGAGCGCCCAGTCCGAGAGCAGTTCGATGGCGCGATCGATGTGGCCGTTGCGGACCCATTCGCTGTCGAAGCCCGGTGACAGGCAGGGGATGGCGGCGTAGGTGGTGAGCGTCTCGAGGGCGTCGCGCTCGAAATCAGCGAGGTTCAGTAGCGGCATCCTGCGACACTACTTCGCCGACTTGGCCCAGCGGATCGCCTCCCAGCAGTACCAGGCGACCGACGTTCGCGCGCCGGCAAATCGTTCACCGGCGACGAGCAGGTCCTTGTCGCTGATCGTCTCGTCGAGCCCGTGGAGGATCGACCATCCGACGCGCACGCCGTAGTCACCGATCGGCCACACGTCCGGACGCGACATCGTGCTGATGAGGTACATCTGCGCGGTCCACGGGCCGATGCCGCGAACCGACGCGACGTCGGCCACGATGTCGTCGTCACTCATGCGCCCGTGACGGGACAGGTCGACGCGCACGTCACGTACGTCGTTCGCGAGGTCGACCATCGCCTGGGCTTTCGTGCGGTTGAGTCCGGCGCCGCGAAGTCTCTCGGGGCCCGCCGCGATGATCGTGTGAACGTTGACCACGCCGCCGCAGGCTTCGACGACGCGTCCGTGAATCGTGGTGGCGGCACTCGTCGCGAGCAGTTGATGGGTGATCGATCGGACGAGTGCGGGGAAACGGTCATCGACGGACGCGGCGCGTCGACGAAGCGGCGGGGGTCCGGCGAGGGCGATGATCGGTTTGAAGGCCCGGTCGCGCCGGGCGATGAAGGCGGCGACCTCCGCGGGCTTCTGGTTGGGCACGAACGAACCCTACTGAGGGGGTGTCTTTCCGAGGTAGACGCCGTCGGGGACGTTGGTGGCGTGGCTCACCACATCAATCAGCAGGGCGTGGATCGCGCGAACCGGCGCGGCGGGGAAACCGAAGCGCCGCGTCGCCAACAGCACGCGGCGCTTGGCGATCTTGTCGATGTGGCGAGCGACGAACTTGTCACGCAGGTGTCGCGAGAGCATGGTCGCCGGGAGGATCGAGGGGCCGTAGCCGTCGAAGGTGAGTGACGCGATGGTGCGCAGCCCGTCGAGCTCGATGAGCGGTTTCAGCTCGACGCCCTGGAGGCGGCTCGCCTCGTCGATCTCGCGTCGGATTGGCGTGCCCCGGAAGGGGAGCAGTATCTCGTACTCGGCCAGCGTCGCAAAGGTGAGCGGCTCCGGCAGCTGGGCCAGCGGATCGTCGCGGTCGACGATCAAGACCAGGTCCTCACTGAAGATGTCGACGCCGCTCAGTTCCGGCGCGGTGATGGGCCACGCCAGGACCGCGAGGTCGAGTTGGCCCTTCACCAGCTGCGGTTCGATCACCGAGTTCGTCCCTTCGACGATGTGCAGCGCGACGTGGGGATAGTTCTCCTTCAGCGCCTCGAGCAGCAGCGGCACGATCCAGCGACCGGCCGAGCCGATCATGCCGAGCACGACCTGACCGTGAATCTCGGCGTTCAACTCCGAGACGTCCGAGGCGATGCCGCGCAGTTCACCCAGAATCCGACGGGCCCGGTCCACGACGATCTCACCCGACTCGGTCAACAGGCCGTTCGAACGATTGACCAACTCGGTACCGAGTTCGCTCTCCAGGTGCGCGATGCGGGTCGAGATATTCGACTGGACCGTGCCGAGCACCTCGGCGGCGCCGGAGAACGAACCGTGGTCGGCGATGCCGATGAGGGCCTCGAGCTGACGAATCTCCATGTATCGACTATACAGATATGAACTATCTACTGCATGCTGTTGTGTGATAGGGACCCGAACGGCATACTGATATCAGCCTGCTTTCCTCGGTTCCCCCCAATTGAGGAAGCACTGGTTTTGCAGAAGGGCCAACCACCCCCCGGTTGGCCCTTTTGTGTTTCTCGGGGCCTAGCGTTGAGTTATGGGCAAATCGGCGATGTTGCGTGATCACCTCGCCTCCGCGGCCGTTCGAACCGTCAACCGGGTCTCTCGCCTGACGGGGCGCGGGTCCGGCACCGTCATCGGTGGGCGAGTGGGCATGAAAATCGCCCCGGACCTGGTCTCGTCACTCGCCCGAGGGCGCACCATCATCCTCGTGAGCGGCACCAACGGGAAGACGACCACCACGTCGATGGTCGTGGCCGGCTGGGGCGGCGACGTCACCACGAACGAGACCGGGGCGAACATGCCCGCGGGCCACGCCGCGGCGCTCGTCGAGTCGAGTCACGAGCACGTCGCCCTCGAAGTCGACGAGGCGTGGCTCGCCGACACGTTGACCACGACCCGTCCGCACGTCGTGGTCTTGTTGAATCTCTCGCGCGATCAACTGGACCGGTCCAACGAAGTACGGCACATGGCCGAGCGGTGGCGCAAGGCGCTCGAGTCGCGCGAGGACGCCAGGTTGATCGTGGTCGCGAACGCGAACGATCCGCTCGTCGTCTACGCGGCCGAAGTCGGCGACCACATCGTGTGGTGCGACGTGCCGACGACGTGGATCGTCGACGCCCTCTCGTGTCCCAAGTGCACGCTCGCCATCAGTCACGTCGGTAACTCGTGGCACTGCACCTGCGGCTTCGCCAAACCGGTCGACGTCACGTCGGTGCTCGGCGACGAACTCGTCATTGACGGCGTCACGGTGCCGCTCGATCTCTCGATGCCGGGTGAGTTCAACCGATCGAACGCCACGATGGCGCTGACCGCGTTGCACAGTGTCGGCGTCGATCTCGGCGATGCGGTGCGTCGCGTCAACGCGATCCACAGCGTCGTCGGACGCTTCAGTGTCCGCCGCTGGAACGGCCACACGGTGCGCCTTCTGTTGGCCAAGAACCCGTCGGGTTTCGCGGCGATGCTGGCGACGTTGTCGGAGGACGGCTCGGACGTCTGGGTCGCCATCAACGCCCGCGTGGCCGACGGTCACGACCCGTCGTGGCTCTACGACGTGCCCTTCGAGATGTTGCGCGGACACCGGGTCTACTGCTTCGGCGATCGCCGCCTCGATCTGGCCACGCGCCTGGACTACGGCCGGGTCGAGTACGTCGTGGTCGACAACGACGAATTGGTACCGACCTCGAAAGAGACGATCTCGCTGCTCGCGAACTACACCGCGTTCCACGACTGGCTCGCGAGGCCCGACGCGTGACGACGATCTGTGTCCTGTACCCCGAGCTCCTCGGCACTTACGGCGACGGGGGCAACGGGCTGGCCGTCGCCGAGCGGGCCCGTCGTCGCGGCTTCGACGTCGAACTCGTCACGGCGGGACTGAACGACGAGGTCCCCGACGCCTCGCTGTACTTGCTCGGCGGGGGAGAGGACGGACCACAACGCCTCGCCGCGGACCTGCTGCGGGCGTCGTCGTTCGGCTCTCGCGTGCGAGACGGGGCGAACGTCGTGGCGGTCTGTGCCGGGTTGCAGATCCTCGGCATCTCGTTCTGCGTCGAGGGTGACGACGAGTACGAGGGGCTCGGGCTCGTCGACGTGGTGACCCGGCGAGGCGAGCGCCGCTCGGTCGGTGAACTCGCGACACGCGTCGACGGGCAACTGCTCGTCGGCTTCGAGAATCACGGAGGGCGTACGACGCTCGGCGGCGGCGTCGCGGCGCTCGGTACGGTCGTGAAGGGACGCGGCAACGACGCCAAGTTCGACGGCTACCGCACGAAGAACATCTGGGCGACCTACGCGCACGGTCCGGTCCTCGCGATGAACCCCTGGTTCTGTGATCAGATCCTCGCCGCGGTCACCGGCACCGAACTCGAGCCGCTCGCGAGCGCGGCCGACCTGTTGTACCAGGAGCGCTGCCGCGTCCTCAGCTCCTAGAGCCCCTCGACCTGCTTCACGCCGTAGGTCGCGTCGCCACTCACCTGTCGACCGAGCTGCTCGACCGCGTCGACGATCCGGTTGTTGAACCGTCGGATGTTCTCGTCCTCCTCGACGTGCATCGCCTCGCCGAAGGCGATGATGACGTGGTGGCGGTGCCGATCGGGTGCCGAGGCGAACTTGGCGGCCTTGGCGTACTTGGGACCCTGGAGCCAGCCCGAGTCGTGGATGTACATCGGGATGACGGTCTTCATGGAGCGTTCGGCGAGGTAGGCCGCGCCGCCCTTGAACTCGTGCAGATCGCCGTCCGGCGTTCGGCCGCCCTCGGGGTAGATGAGCAGGTTCCAGTTCGCCTGCACGAGGTCGAACGCGATCTGCGCGCTCCGACGGTTGACCTTATGCCGGTCGATCGGGATGGCGTTGAAGACGAGCACCGTTCGAAAGGCGCGGCCCGAGTCCATGAAGAAGTTGTCCATCGCCGCGGCCACGACCAGGTGACGGCGGATCTTGCCCGGCAGCGCGGCGATCACCAGCGGCGTGTCCATGTTGCTGGTGTGATTGGCGACGAAGATGAACGGACCGTCGCCTCGGATGTTCTCCAGACCACGGACCTCGAGGGTCGAGAGGTAGCGCGTGTAGGGGACGAGGAACGCGCCGTGGATCAGATTGCGGACGAACCGAGTACCCGGGGAGCGGCCCCACTTCGTTGGATAGTCAAGTCCGAGTTTCGGCACGGTTCAACGCTTGCGCGGTTTCTGCTTCGGGGTGTAGCGCTTCGACGCGGTGGGTGGCGCCACCGGTCCCGGTGCGGGAGCCGGCGCGGCCGAGGCCTTCGGGGTGACGGTGCGACCATCTCGGCGAGCCTGGGCCATCTCGCGCGCGACCTTGTTGGACGCGCTCCAACCGGCTTCGCCGTATCGCTGAAGGCGAAAGGCGCGCACGATGAGCCACGCGCCCAAGAAGACGAAGACGACGCCGGCGATGCCGAGCCCGATGCCCAAGAAACAGGCGAAACAGGCGACGCCCGCCCTCTTACGGCGCCACGCGAAGAGCAAGATCAGCAGCGCCACCACGAAGATGAAGAGGAAGCGGGTAGCCCAGTAGCTCCCGCTCGCCGTGAGGATGTGCTCACAGAAGTCCAAGTGGTGCTTCGGAAAGGACGAGGGACACGCCTTTCCCTTGACGAACTTCTGGGTCGTGATCACCGGAGTCTTCTTGATCCACGCCGACAGCGAGACCAGCGAGATGGCCATCGCGACGGCGACGCCGAAGAAGCTCACCTTGCGCTCTATCGGGTCCATCCCGAAGACGACTTCGCGGGGAACTACGGACGGACGTCGAGGTTGTCGCTGGAACCGTGAGCGCTTGGCGGACGATTCAGTGTTGTCTGGCACGAACGAAGGCTACAACGGACAAGAAAAGCGAGTGAGCAACGCGAGAACTAGGATCGTTGCTCCGGGCGCTTAGCTCAGTTGGTTAGAGCGCAGCCTTCACACGGCTGAGGTCGAGGGTTCGAGTCCCCCAGCGCCCACTCGTGTAATGAGTCGAGACATCGTGGACGCTCGAACCTGTGAAATGCTATCTCGCGTTCGTCCGATCGATCGGGTGGTAGTCCTTGTCGGGATCGAGCACGATCTCGCCAACGAGAACGCCGTCT
>JBEKCK010000067.1:0-7154 GCA_050014915.1 Acidimicrobiales bacterium
CGACGACCGAACGAGAGATTCACCTCTACGAGCGTTTCGGAGAAGACGGCCTGGTGATTCTCGACATGATCGCCGACGATGACACCCTCGGTGAGTGGCCCATTGACGGTCAGCCCTACGTCGGTGCCGAGTTCGTCTACTCCGCCCGTTTCGAAATGGCGACCTCATTGATCGATCTCCTGACACGGCGCACTCGCGCCCACTTGCTCGACGCCCGTGCCACCTTGAAGGGCGCCTCGCTCGTCGCCGCGCTCGTCGCCGCCGACCTGGGCTGGAGCGACGCGGACCAGCGACGCGAACTCGACGCGTACGAGTCGCTCGTGCGTCGCGAGTTCGGCGCCGCCGGACTGACTTTGTAGAGTGCAACGGTGACGCGACCCACGATGCCGAATCAGTACCCCGCGGGTCCCATGGCCTTCGCGTCATCGACGCTCGCGTCACGCGCGTTGATCAAAGACCTCACGAACGCGCAGGTGTCCTTCGATGACAGCGCCAAGGGCCGAGCCGATCACGGGCGCGACTGGTGGCCGCTGACGATTCCCGATGTCGCCGAGGGCCACGTCCCTCGTTGGCCCGCGGTGGTCGTGCAACCGACGTCGACCGATGAGGTCAGTCGCGTCCTGGAGATCGCCTCCAAGCACGGCGTCGCGGTCACCGCCCAGGGTGGACGCTCGAGCGTGGTGGGCGGCGCGGCCGCGCCGGATGGTGCGATCGCGCTCGACATGACACGAATGAATCAGGTGCTGGACGTCGACACGGTCTCGGGCACCGTGAGTGTCGAAGCTGGTGTCTTCGGACCAGACCTGGAGCGCGCGGTCGGGGAATTGGGCTGGACCGTCGGACACTTCCCGCAGTCCTTCGATCTCGCGACCGTCGGTGGTTGGATCGCCTGTCGGGGGGCGGGCCAATACTCCAATCGATACGGCAAGATCGAAGATATCGTCCGCGGCCTGAGCGTCGTGTTGGCCAGCGGCGAGGTTCTCGAGCTCGGCGGACGGGCGCCGCGCGAAGCCGTCGGGCCGGACCTGGTGCAACTATTCGTCGGCTCCGAAGGAACGTTGGGGGTGATCACCCGGGCGACGCTGGTGATGCACCCGACGCCGGCGAGCGAACGGCGTGCCGCCTACGGCTTCGTGAGCTTCGACGACGGGCTCGACGCCTGTCGGCGCATCATGCAGCGCGACGCGCGACCGGCCGTCCTTCGCCTCTACGACGAGGTCGAGTCGACGCGGTCCTTCGGCGTGGAGTCCTGCGCGTTGATCGTGCTCGACGAAGGTGACGCCCACTTGGTCGAGGCGACGACGCGAATCGTCGCCGAGGAGTGCGCCGCCGCGACCGAACTCGACCCCGCGCACGTGGCGACCTGGCTCGAGCACCGCAATGACGTCGGCGCACTCGCCGCGCTGTGGGAGCGCGGCTACGTCGTCGACACGATCGAGGTCGCGGGTACGTGGGCGACGTTGTCGGCGATGCGACGCTCCGTCATCGACGCGTTGCGTCAGATACCGGGCATCACCGTTGCGTCGGTGCACCAGTCGCACGCCTACCTCGACGGCGCGTGCCTGTACTTCACGTTCGCGGGACGACCCGAGGACGACGTCACCGGTTTCTACCGTCGGGCGTGGGAGTGCGTGACCAAAGAGGTCCTGAACGTCGGCGGAGCGCTCAGCCACCATCACGGCGTCGGGCGCAACCGCGCCCGCTTCGCCCCCGAGGCGCTCGGCAGTGGGTTCGGTGTCCTGGTGAACCTCAAACACCAACTCGACCCTGACAACATCATGAACCCCGGCGTCCTCGGTCTCGGCGGCGCGCCGTGGTGAGGGCCCTCGCCATTGACGTCGGCACGAGCACGATTCGAACCGCGATCGTCGACACCGAAGGCACGGTCACGCACACGCACCGAGCGCCACTCAGCGTGACGACACCGAATCCGGGCGAGGTCGAACTCGACGCCGCCGAGATCGCCCGCCTCGCGCTGGACCTGGCCACGCGCACCCTGGACGGCGCCGGTGGCGCTGACGTCGTGGGCATCACGAACCAGCGCGCGACGACGATCGTCTTCGATCCGGTCACCGGCGCCCCGGTGGGACCGGCGCTCGGTTGGCAGGATCTTCGCACCGTGATCGACTGCCTGGTCTTGCAGGGCGAGGGACTGCGATTGGCGCCGAACCAGTCGGCGACCAAAGCGCGCTGGCTGGTGAATCATTCCGGGCGCGCCGCGAGTGAACTTCGCTTCGCCACAATCGAGACCTGGCTCACCTGGAACCTGAGCCGGGGCGAACTGTTCGTGACGGATCGTTCGAACGCCGGCGTCAATGGCCTCGTGGCGCTCGGCGTCGAGGAGTGGGATCCGCGGGCCCTGTCGCTCCTCGAACTGGACCCCGTGATGATGCCGACGATCGTCGACACGATCGGCGCGCAAGGACGCGCGTCGGCCCTGCCGGGAGCGCCGACCATCGGCGCGCTGGTCGGCGATCAATCGGCGTCGCTGTTCGGCCAGTCGTGCGTCACGCGCGGGGCCAAGATCACCTTCGGCACCGGCGCGATGCTCGACATGGTGCGCGGCCCCGCCGGACCTGACCGAATGACGCGTTTCTCCTCGGGCTGCTTTCCCATCGTCGCGCGCAGTCGCGACCACGAGATCGTCTGGGGAATCGAGGGCATCGTCCTCTCGGCCGGAGCGTGCATCGAATGGCTGCGCGACGACCTCGGGCTCATTTCGCGCGCCGACGAGACCGAGTCCCTCGCGACGTCGGTACCGTCGAGCGACGGCGTGACCTTCGTGCCGGCGCTCTCGGGACTCGGGACTCCGCAGTGGGACTTCGGGGCGCGCGGCGGCTTCTTTGGCATCACGCGCGGATCGAGCCGAGCGCACCTCGTACGTGCCGTGCTCGAGGGCATCGCGCAACGCGGCGCCGACCTCGTCGACGCGGCGCACGTCGAGACCGGCCAGGGGCTCGAAGAGATCCGTGTCGACGGCGGCATGAGCGCGAATCGGTTCCTCGTCCAACGTCTCGCCGACTTCACGGGACTACCGGTGGCGGTGTCGTCGGAACACGAGGCCACGACAAAAGGCGTCGGCCTCATGGCCCTCGTCGCGCACGGGGCGCTCTCGGTCGAGGACGTCGAAGGCCTCTGGCGGCCCTCGGTGGTACTGACCCCGACGCTGACCGACGACGAGCGCGTAAACGTTCGCGGGGACTGGGCGGGCGTCGTCGCCCGCGTCGAAAAGACGATCCCCGAACTGAGCGCGGTCGAGTTCTAACCGGTCCACGGGGCGTCGACGAGGGCGGCCTCGAGCGTCGACGGCGACTCCAACAGGTGCTTGGACATCATCAGCCCACGCGGCTGGGAGAGTGTCACGATGCCGGTGACGACGCCGCCGCGCGAGTAGATCGCGAGCCACTTCCCCTCCTCTGGACTGCCGCTCACACGAACGACGTCGTCGTCGGGCCGCGCGTGACCCAACATCTGGATCTTCTTGCCGTACTGGTCGGACCAGAAATACGGCACCATCAGTCCCGCGGCTCCTTCGCCCGTCATCCAGTAGTGGGCCAGGGCCTGCGCGTGGCCGTTGGCCACCTCCCAGTGCTCGATGCGCACCAGCTCCTCGCCCATCACGTTGGGCCAACTGAAGCGCGCGACGTCGCCGATCGCGGCGATGTTCTCACGCGCCAACAGGTTCTCATCGACCACCACGCCGCCGTCCAGCGTCAGTCCCGATCCCTCGAGCCATTCGAAGTTCGGTAGCGCCCCGGCGCCCACGATGACCATCGACGCGCGCAGTTCGCCACCGTCCTCGAAACGAACCGCGTATCCCTCGTCGTCGGCCACGACGTCGCTGATTCGCTGCTCGTTGCGAAGTTCGATCTGCACGTCGGCGGCGAGTCGCTCGAGCCACGACGAGACCTCCGGTCCGAGTACGCCGATCAGTGGACGCGTCGCGACCTCCAGAACGATCGGCACGAATCCGCGACTCTTCAACTGCGTCGCCACCTCGGCCCCGATGAATCCGCCACCGATCACCGCGATTGCGCTCCCCGGTGCCAACGCCTCGAGCTCGAGGCGCATTCTGCGTTCGTCGTCACGATTGCGCAGCGTAAGGATCTCGGCGTCGGCGCTGAATGGGAGTCGACGGGCCCGGGTGCCGGTCGCGATCACGAAGTGCGTGCCCTCGATGCGCGCACCGTCTTCGAGCTTCACCGTGTTCGCCTCGATATCGAGCGCCACCGCTCGAACACCGAGGCGCAGTTGCACGTGGCTCTCCTCGATGCGTTCGGGCGTGGCGAGCGTGGCGCGTTCGACCTCCCACTTGCCGGCGAGCACGTGCTTGGACAGCGGCGGACGGTCGTACGGCGCGTAGCTCTCGTCGCCGATGAGCGTGATCTCGCCGTCGAAGCCGTCGCGACGCAGCGCCTCGACCAGCCGCCACCCCCCGAATCCGGCACCGACGATGACGACGTGGTCGGTGGCGTGCAGCACGGTCAGCGCGCGAACATGGCGAGCCACTGTTCGGCGCTCGCCGGCACCAAGGCGCGGTTGTGCAGGCGCACGTCGCCCATCGGCGCGCTCGGATCGGCCGAGTACAGGTGTCCGGGGAACAACACGGTGTCGTCCGAGACGTCCGAGAGTCGTTGGGTCAACGTCCGGTACATCTCGTGGGGATCGGAACCGGGGAGGTCGGTGCGCCCACAGCCGTCGAGGAACAGCGTGTCGCCGCTGATGAGTCGTCCCTCCACCAACAGACACTGACTGCCCGGCGTGTGCCCCGGCGTGTGGATCAGCGAGACGTCGAAGCCACCCACCGCGACGACGTCACCGGCGTCGTGGGCGACGAGGGAGTCCTCACCGACGCCGGTGCGCTTGGTGACCCACTCCGCTTCGTCGGCCTGGACGTGGATCGGGACGTCGATCCTCTCGAGCAGATCGACGATGCCGGCGATCTGAACGCGACCGCCGAGTTCGCCGCCCACGTGGTCGGCGTGATAGTGCGTCGCGAAGACGGCGCCCACGCGCATGCCGTCGCCTTCGACGAGGTCGATCAGTTCGCCCGGACGGTAGGCCGGGTCGACCAGTACGGCCTCGCCCGTCTCACGGTCACCGAAGGCGTAGACGAAGTTGACCATCGCCTCAGCGACCGGGTCGTCGAGGGCGAAGTCCAGTCCGCTGAGTAGCTGGCGGAAGTAGAACCGCTCGGTCATTCGCCCTCGAGGACCCTCGATAGACGCGGTGCCAGTTCGTCGACCTTCGCCTTGGTGGCGTCGAGTCGAGCCTCGAGGGACTCGATGATCGCCGTCGCGCGCTCGAGTTTCACGAACAGCTCGTCGACCGAGACCTCTCCCTCGTCGAAGGACGCGACGATCGCGTCGAGCTCGCTCGCCGCCTCGTTCCAGTCACCGACAGTGCTCATGGTGCTACTCCCGTCTTGGTATCCACAGTAGATTCAAACGTCCCGTCGCTCACCCGGACCGACACGACGTCGCCGACGGTCACGTCGTCGAGTGACCGGACGACCGCGCCGTCGCGGTTCGTCACGATCGACCAGCCCTGCGCGAGGCGTCTCGTCGGGTCGTAGGCGCCGAGGAGGGCCCGGTGACTCGCCAGCCGCTGGGCGCTCGACGTGAGGAGGTGTCGACTGTGCACCAACAGTCCGGCGCGGGTGCTCGCCAGGTGGCGCTGCTCGGCGCGGAGCCGGTCGCGCACGGCGAAGATCATCGTGCGACGACGCTCGGCGACGTACTCGGTCGCCTCGTCCACGATCGCCGTGGTCGCGTCGAGGACGCGCTGGGCCGGCAGACGCACGTGGCGTGCATGCCAACCCTCGACGATTCCCGCGATCTCCTCGCCCAGTTTGGTGGGCGTGATGGCGCGCGTGTGGGCGACGAGGTCGGCGATGGATTCGTCACCCGTGTGGCCGATTCCGGTGAAGACCGGCGTCGCACATGTGGCGATGGCGCGCGCGACGCGCTCGTCGTCGAAGGCCGCGAGGTCGCCCTTGGAGCCGCCGCCGCGCACCACGCAGATGATGTCCACGCCGTGGCCGTCGAGCGCTTCGATCGCCGTCACGATCTGGGCCGGCGCCGCCTCGCCCTGGACCGCGCTCTTCACCAGCACGATCTGGAAGCCGTAGCCGGAATGCAGGAGCTGTCCGGTGAAGTCACTGTAGCCCTCGGTGCCGGGGCTGGCGACCAGTCCGACGCGCAGCGGTACCGGCGAGATCGACACCTTCTTATTGGCCTCGAGCAGTCCCTCCGCGCTGAGCCGCGCGATGAGTTCGGCCCGCCGGCGCGCCACGTCACCGAGCAGTCCCTGCACGTCGATCTGGGTGATGGTGAAGCCGATCCGCCCCTGGGGCGCGTAGAGGTCGACGTAGCCGAAGAGGTTGACGATGAGACCCGCCGAGAGCGTGACGCCCTCGGTCGCGAGCTTCTTCTTCAAGGGCGCCCACGTCGTCGCCCAGCAGTGCGCGTTCAAGACCGGTCGCTTGGCGTCCGATGAGGCGGAGCCGGCGTCGACGAGGTCGAGGTAGACGTGGCCCTTCTCGTAGACCTTGGCGATCTCGCCACGGACCCAACGCGGGTGGCGGCGCCCGAAGGCCGATTCCAGTTGCGCGGTGAGGAGTTGGTAGAAGGCGCCGACCTCGAGAACTTCGTCCGGTTCGCTGTAGTCGTCCTCCACGTGGCGAGGTTAATCGCCCGTTACAACATCTTTAAGACTCTTGTCGGGGTCACGGACCTGTGTCAGAATTGCCTTGGATGGTGAGTCGACTGGGTGGCCGCGCCGCTTGGCAACAGGCGGTGAGGAAAGTCGGGGCTCCACAGGGCAAGGTGCTCACGAAATGTGAGTCGCGGTGACGTGCAGGACAGTGCCACAGAGAGAAGACCGCCGATGGCTCGGGCAACCGAGCACAGGTAAGGGTGAAACGGTGCGGTAAGAGCGCACCAGCACCGTGAGCGATCACGGTGGCTCGGTAAACCCCACCCGGAGCAAGATCAAACGTGGGAGCGCGTGGCCCGCATGCCTTGGAAACAGGGCACTCCCGAGGTAGATCGCTGAGATGGATGGCCGCCCATCCTTCCGCAAGGAAGGTGGACAGAACCCCGCTTATAGGTCGACTCATCATCCAACCCTCTATTCGAAAGTCGAACCGTGTT
>JBEKCK010000068.1:0-8973 GCA_050014915.1 Acidimicrobiales bacterium
TTGGACACCAGGCCCTTCATGGCGGCGATCTGACGGATCTGCTGTGAGTTGCCACGGGCTCCGGAGTCGACCATCATGCGGATCGGGTTGTCGAACGTCGCGTTCATGGCGCGGTCGGTGGCGTCACCGACCTCCTTGTTCGCGTTGGTCCAGATCTCGATCTCCTGCTGGCGGCGCTCGTCGTCGACGATGACCCCGCGGCGGTAGTTGGTCTCGACCTTGGCGGCCTGCTCCTCGTACTTGTTCAGGATCGCCGCCTTCTCCGAGGTCGTGACGACGTCGTCGATCGAGATCGTGAGACCCGACAGCGTCGCGTAGCGGAAGCCCAACGACTTGATGGCGTCCAGGGACTCGGCGACCTCTTGGCGGCTGAAGCCGCCGGAGATCTCCTCGACGATGGTGCCGATCGGCGTGGCGTTCTTGCCGATCAGTTCGTTGATGTAGCGGAAGCTGAACGGCAGCGCCTCGTTGAAGAAGACGCGTCCGGCCGTGGTGATCAGTGAACGGCTCGCGCCCTTCACCTCGACGCCGGCCGCTTCGAGTCGCGTGTCGAGTGAGGAGCCCTCGGACGGACGGATCTCGATCTGCGTGCGAACACCGATGGTCTTGTCCGCGAGGGCGTTCTCGATCTCGTACACGTGACGAAAGACCGGCGGGTTGTCCAGTATCTCGTCGGCGGGCAGGGTCAGGTAGTACGCGCCGAAGACCATGTCCTGGGCCGGCTCGGTGATCGGACGACCGGTCGCGGGCGTGAAGATGTTGTTCGTCGAGAGCATCAGGATCCGCGCCTCGGCCTGGGCCTCGGCCGACAGCGGCACGTGCACGGCCATCTGGTCACCGTCGAAGTCGGCGTTGAACGCCTTGCAGACCAACGGGTGGATCTGGATCGCCTTGCCGTCGACCAGCACCGGCTCGAAGGCCTGGATGCCGAGGCGGTGAAGCGTCGGGGCGCGGTTGAGCAGCACCGGGTGTTCGCGGATGACCTCTTCGAGGACGTCCCACACCACGGCCTTGCGGCGCTCGACCATGCGCTTGGCGCTCTTGATGTTCTGGGCCATCTGGGTCTCGATGAGTCGCTTCATGACGAAGGGCTTGAAGAGCTCCAGCGCCATCATCTTGGGCAGACCGCACTGGTGCAGCTTGAGCTGCGGACCGACGACGATGACCGAACGGCCCGAGTAGTCGACGCGCTTGCCGAGCAGGTTCTGACGGAACCGGCCCTGCTTGCCCTTCAACATGTCCGAGAGGCTCTTGAGCGGTCGACCGGACTGGCCGGCCACCGGACGTCCGCGACGGCCGTTGTCGAACAGGGCGTCGACGGCCTCTTGGAGCATGCGCTTCTCGTTGTTGACGATGATGTCCGGTGCGCCGAGGTCGAGCAGTCGCTTCAGTCGGTTGTTGCGGTTGATGACGCGACGGTAGAGGTCATTGAGGTCCGAGGTCGCGAACCGTCCACCGTCGAGCTGCACCATCGGGCGCAGGTCCGGCGGGATGACGGGCACCGCTTCGAGGATCATGGCGCGCGGGTCGTTCAGTCGGCGACCCTGGTCGTCACGTCGGTTGAAGGACTGCACGATGGCGAGTCGCTTCAAGAACTTGGCGTGACGCTGCGCGCTGAGCGGCTTGCGGCCGTCCTTCGCGTCGATCATCTCGCGCATGACCTTCTCTTCGAGGTCGAGGTCCATGCGGTCGATCAGTTGCAGGATCGCGTCGGCGCCCATGCCGCCTTCGAAGTACTCGCCGTAGCGGAAGTCCATCTCGCGGTACAGCACCTCGTCTTCGATGATCTGGCGCGAGTGCAGTCCCTCGAAGGTGTCGAAGGCCTGCTTGGCCAGCTCACGCTCCTCGGCGAAGCGCGAACGCACGCCGTCGAGTTCCTTCTCGGTGCCGCGCTGCAGGGCGCGCAGTTCGGACTCCTTGGCGCCGTCGGATTCGAGCTTGACGGCGCGGGCCTCGATCTCCTTGAGCTTGTTGTCGAGCGCCTTCACCTCGCGCTCGGCGATCTCGAGGACCTCCTCGGCGAGGCCCTGGCGAAGTTCGGCCAGGTCGTCGTGTCGCTTGTCGACGTCGACGAACGTGACCATGTGGGCGGCGAAGTAGATGACCTTCTCCAACTGCTTGGCCTTCAGCTCCTCCTTGGGCGCCGTGCCCATGAGGAGGTACGCCAGCCACGAGCGCGTGCCGCGCAGGTACCAGATGTGCACGACCGGCGCCGACAGCGCGATGTGTCCCATGCGGTCGCGACGGACCTTGTCGCTCGTGACCTCGACGCCACAGCGTTCGCAGACGATGCCCTTGAAGCGCACGCGCTTGTACTTGCCGCAGGCGCACTCCCAGGCCTTTTGGGGCCCGAAGATCTTCT
The DNA here is from genome assembly GCA_050014915.1 of Acidimicrobiales bacterium. Lineage (GTDB taxonomy): Bacteria > Actinomycetota > Acidimicrobiia > Acidimicrobiales > RAAP-2 > RAAP-2. The sequence goes on from JBEKCK010000068.1 coordinate 2,363, forward strand.
CGCAGAACAGGCCGTCCTTCTCCGGACGCAGCGTTCGGTAGTTGATGGTCTCGGGCTTCTTCACCTCTCCGGAGGACCAGCTGCGGATGTTCTGGGCCGTGGCGAGACCGATGCTCAGCTCGTCGAACTGGTTGACGTCTAACGGGCTCATGACAACTTCCTTTCGGCGGCGCGACGGGCGTCCTCTTCGTCAGACCCGCGCTCCGGCCGACTGATGTCGATGCCGAGCTCGCGGGTGACCGAGAAGAAGTCCTCTTCGGTGTCGGCCAGGTCCACGTGGGCCCCGACCTTGTCGCGCACTTCTACGTTCAAACAGAGTGACTGCATCTCCTTGATGAGGACCTTGAAGGACTCCGGGATACCGGGATCGGGCAGGTTCTGACCCTTGACGATCGCCTCGTAGGCGCGCTCGCGGCCCTTCATGTCGTCGGACTTGACGGTGAGCAGCTCCTGGAGCGCGTAGGCGGCGCCGTAGGCCTCGAGGGCCCAGACCTCCATCTCGCCGAATCGCTGGCCACCGAACTGCGCCTTGCCCCCGAGGGGCTGGGCGGTGATCATCGAGTACGGACCGGTCGAGCGCGCGTGGATCTTGTCATCGACCATGTGGGCCAACTTCAAGATGTAGGCGTAGCCGACCGAGATCGGGCTGTCGTAGACCTCGCCGGTGCGGCCGTTGTAGAGCGTGACCTTGCCGTCGTTGTCCCCGGCCAACAGGCGCTTGCCGTTCTGTCCGTCGACGTTCAAGGTCGCGAAGGTCTGTTGGATCGTCGGCTTGTCCTTGGCCCGTTCGGTCTCGTCCCAGTGCGCGCCGTCGAACGATGGCGTCGCCACGTAGACGGCCGGCTCGGTGCGCGGACGGGTCTTGCGGTACGGCCGTGTCGCCGGGTCGGCCTGGTCCGAGTGTCCGGAGGTGCCGACCGTCGGGTTGACGTCGATGCCTTCCCAACCGTGACGCGCCGCGTAACCGAGGTGACTCTCGAGGACCTGACCGACGTTCATTCGACTCGGCACACCGAGCGGACTGAGGATGATGTCGACCGGCGTACCGTCGGACATGAAGGGCATGTCCTCTTCGGGCAGGATCTTGGAGATGACGCCCTTGTTGCCGTGGCGTCCGGCGAGCTTGTCGCCCTCGGAGATCTTGCGCTTCTGGGCGACGTAGACCTTCACCAGCTGGTTCACGCCGGGCTGCATCTCGTGGTCCTCGTCGCGGCTGTAGACCTTGACGTCGATGACCTTGCCGGACTCACCGTGCGGCACCTTCAGCGAGGTGTCGCGCACCTCGCGCGCCTTCTCACCGAAGATCGCGCGCAGGAGCCGCTCTTCGGGCGACTGCTCGGTCTCACCCTTGGGCGTGACCTTGCCGACGAGGATGTCGCCGGGCTCGACTTCGGCGCCGATGCGCACGATGCCGAGGTCGTCTAAGTCCGCCAGGATGTCGTCGGGCAGGTTCGGGATGTCGCGCGTGATCTCTTCGGCACCGAGCTTGGTGTCGCGCGCGTCGATCTCGTACTCCTTCACGTGGATCGACGTCAAGACGTCGTCACGCACGAGTCGCTCGTTCAAGATGATGGCGTCTTCGTAGTTGTAGCCCTCCCACGGCATGTAGGCGACGAGCAGGTTCTTGCCGAGCGCGAGCTCGCCGTTGAACGTGCTGGTGCCGTCGGCCAAGAGGTCGCCGTCCTTCACCGTCTCGCCACCGAAGACCAACGGCTTCTGGTTGATCGAGGTGTCCTGGTTGGAGCGGCGGAACTTGTTGAGGTTGTACTGCTTCTTGCCGAGGGCCTTGCCGTAGCGGTCGGTGACGTCCTTGTCGTACTCGACGACGATGCGGTCGCCCGAGACGAGCTTCACGACGCCGTCGCCCTCGGCGATCAGTACGTCGCCGGAGTCGAGCGCGGCGCGCGCCTCCATGCCGGTGCCGACGAACGGCGCCTCGGGCATGATGAGCGGCACGGCCTGCTTCTGCATGTTCGCGCCCATGAGGGCACGCTGGGCGTCGTCGTGCTCGACGAACGGGATGAGTGACGTCGCGACCGAGATGATCTGCTTGGTCGAGACGTCCATCAGCTCGACCTCGTCGGGCTTGACGAAGTCGATCTCGGACGTGGTCGAGGACGACTTGTTGGACGATCCCACGCGCAGACCGGTGCCGACGGGGCCTCGGCGCACGAGCACGCGCTCGGCGCGGATGACGCCCTTCTCATCGACCTCGGTGTTGGCCTGGGCGATGACGAAACGCTCCTCCTCGTCGGCGGTGAAGTACTTGATCTCACCGGTGACCTTGCCCGAGGTGACGACGCGGTACGGCGTCTCGATGAAGCCGTACTCGTTGATGCGCGCGTAGTTCGCCAGGTAGCCGATGAGCCCGACGTTCGGGCCCTCGGGCGTCTCGATCGGACACATGCGTCCGTAGTGCGAGGAGTGCACGTCGCGGACCTCGAGTCCGGCGCGCTCGCGTGAGAGTCCGCCCGGTCCGAGCGCCGAGAGACGGCGCTTGTGCGTGAGTCCCGACAGCGGGTTGTTCTGGTCCATGAACTGGCTGAGCTGGGAGGTCGCGAAGAACTCCTTGATCGCCGACATCACGGGACGGATGTTGATCAACGTCTGGGGCGCGATCGCCTCGACGTCCTGGGTGTTCATGCGCTCGCGCACGACGCGCTCCATGCGCGACAGACCGGTGCGCAGCGCGTTCTGGATCAGTTCGCCCACGCTGCGGATGCGGCGGTTCGCGAAGTGGTCCTGGTCGTCGATGTGGTACGTGGTCTCCTTGGCGGTGCGGTCACGCGCCAGGTTCAACAGGTACGTGGCCGTCGCCAGCACCTCGGCCTTCGAGAGGACGTGCATGGTGACGTTCGGACGCTCAAGCAGGTCGCCGAAGAGCTCGACGTTCTTGGCGACTTCGTCGCCGAGCTTGCGGTCGAGCTTGTAGCGGCCGACGCGGCTGAGGTCGTAGCGCTTCTCGGAGAAGAACGCGCCCTCGAAGTACTGACGGGCCGCTTCGATGGTCTGCACCTCACCGGGACGGGCCCGGCGGTAGATCTCGAGCCACGCGGTCTCTTGGCTCGCGCGAAGGAAGTTCTCCGGCGTGTCCTCGAGGTTGTACTTGTCCATGTGCTTGGAGATCTCGAGGTGCGCCTTCTTCCAATCGGCGTGGAACTGGTCCTCCAAGAAGTCGAAGTGCGCGACGAACTTCTCGAAGAACGCCTCGTCCATGACCGTGTCGAGGGCGCGCAGCAACGTGAAGATCGAGATGCGACGCTTTCGCGCGATGCGCGCGCCGGCGTTGGCCGCCTTGTTCTTCTTCTCCTCGAGGTCGACCTGGAGCCACTCCCCGCGGCTCGGGTGGATCGTTCCCTCGAAGGCGACCTTCTCGTCCTTGCCGGGCTGGAACAGCACGCCCGGCGAACGCACGAGCTGGCTGACCACGACACGCTCGGTGCCGTTGATGATGAACGTCCCCTGTTCGGTCATGATCGGGAAGTCGCCCATGAAGACGGTCTGCTCTTTGATCTCGCCGGTCTCACTGTTGAGGAAGCGCGCGCGAACGAAGATCGGCTGGGAGTAGGTGGTGGCGCGCTGGCGGCACTCTTCCACGGTGAACTTCGGCGGTGACTTCAGGTCCGCGTCGTCGGGGTCGAACTCCAGTTCGAGCGAGAGTCGTCCCGTGAAGTCCGTGATCGGCGAGATGGCCTCGAAGGCCTCGCGCAGTCCCTGTTTCATGAACAGGTCGAAGCTGTCACGCTGGATTTCGAGAAGGTTGGGCAGGGGGTGGGCTTCACCGAGTGCCGAGAAGTTAAATCGCTCTGGGCTAGTGGACCGAGACGTCAACGGTCTATCCTCCGTGTAAGTGGGTGGTTGCTGCTGGCATATGCCGGGAACACGTACAAAACGGCGTCAGGGGATGACAAAGTTAGGTGCAAGGACACGGTCATTCAACTCTAGCGGTTAAATCCGTGTATGCGCAACTGGCGCTCCTCCTTATTGGAGACGCGCGGCCGTTAGAACGGTTGCGGTAACCCTAGGCACGTTCTCGGCCGAGGTCAAGTACATCGGCCAAAGAAAATGTCCCGGCCGCCGAAGCGGCCGGGACACCTCACGAAAAGCCTTTGATTACTTGACTTCTACCGTCGCGCCGGCCGCTTCGAGCGAGGCCTTGGCCTTGTCGGCGTCGGCCTTGGAGACCTTCTCGAGCACGGGCTTGGGGGCTCCGTCGACGAGGTCCTTGGCTTCCTTCAGTCCCAGGCTGGTGAGTGCGCGCACTTCCTTGATCACCTGGATCTTCTTGTCGCCTCCGGCGATCAAGACGACGTCGTAGTCGCTCTTCTCGTCCTCGACGGGCGCGTCCGCACCGGCACCGCCCGCGGCGGCCGGGGCGGCCACGGCGGCCGGGGCCGCGGCGGTGACGCCGAACTTCTCTTCGAACTCCTTCAACAGCTCGCTCAGCTCGATGACGGAAAGCTCTGCGATGCCGTCAAGGATCTGTTCCTTGGTCAATGTTGCAGCCATGGTGATTCCTCTCTCTTTCGTACTTCGGGGACTTGGTTATTCGGCCGGTTCGACCGGGGCGTCCTCGACGGGCGCCTCGGTGATCTCTGCCTCGGGTTCGGCCGCGGGGGCCTCCTCCTCGACGGGGACTTCAGCCTCGGGTTCGGCCGCGGGGGCCTCCTCCTCGACTGCGACCTCCGCGACGGGTGTCGCGTCGTCGTCGCTCGCTGCCGGAGCAGCTTCCTCGACCCCGGCCGGAGTCTCGGCGACCTCTTCGACCTTGTCCGATCAAGGCCGACAGGCCGTAGGCGAAGTTTTGCGGGACGGCCTTCATGAGACCGGCCAGGGTGCGAAGCGGCGAGGCCAACAGCCCGGCGATCTGGGCCAGGAGGACGTCGCGGCTCGGCAGGTCGGCCAGCGCGGTGAGGTCGCCCTTGGAGAGTGGCTTGCCGTCGACGACGCCACCTTTCACGATGAGCTTGGGCGTCTCGCGGGCGAAGTCGCGCAGGGCCTTGGCGACGGCCGACACGTCGCCGTCGACGAAGGCGATGGCCGTGGGGCCGACGAGGTACTCGGCCAGTGACTCGACGTCGGTGCCGGCGATCGCGCGCAGGACCAGCGTGTTCTTGAAGACCTTGTAGTCGGCGCCGAGCGTGCGCAGTTGGCGCCGGATATTCGAGATCTGGGCGACGGTCAGGCCGCGGTACTCGGTGACGACGGCGGTCGAGGAGGCCGCGATACGCGACTTCACCTCGTCGATGGTCGCGACCTTGGCCGGCTGCACCTTGCTCATACTGCTCCTTCGCCGGATACCGCCCGGTTCGGGCCGGGACATCCAAGCGAACGAGTCCGGGGACTCGAACTCCTCGTCAGGCGGACCACTGGCCCTTATGGGTTTCCCCACCGGATGTCTTCGGCGTTCTCTCTACATCTGTGGCACAGGTTTCGTGCGGAAATACATGCTACCGGCGAGGCTCCGCCTCGTCAAAACGGACTACGCGGAGACCGGGATCTCTTCGACGTCCTTCACGCGGGCCGGGTCGACCTTGACGCCGGGTCCCATGGTCGAAGAGACCGTGATGCTGAGCAGGTAACGGCCCTTGGCGCTGGCCGGCTTCACGCGCACGACCTCGTCGACGACGGCGCGGATGTTCTTCAAGAGGTCGTCTCGGCTGAAGCTGACCTTGCCGACGCGCAGCTGCACGTTGCCGATCTTGTCGGTGCGGTATTCGACGCGCCCGCCCTTGAACTCGGTGACGGCCTTGGCGACGTCCATGGTGACGGTCCCGGTCTTGGGGTTCGGCATCAAACCACGCGGTCCGAGGACTCGACCGAGCCCACCGACCTGACCCATCAAATCCGGCGTCGCGATGGCGACGTCGAAGTCGAGGAATCCCCCGGCGACCTTGGCCACCAGGTCCTCGGCCCCGACCTCGTCGGCGCCGGCGTCACGCGCGGCCTGGGCCGCTTCGCCGGCGGCGAAGACCGCGACGCGGTTCGTCTTGCCGGTGCCCGCGGGCAGCGACAGCGTGCCGCGCACGATCTGCTCGGCACGCCTCGGGTCCACGCCCAGTCGGATCGCCAGTTCGACGGTCTCGTCGAACTTGGCGGTCGAGAGGGCCTTCACCTTCTCCACGGCCTCGGTGGCGCTGAGGAGCTCCTCGCGGTCCACCTGGGCCAGGGCGTTGCGGTAGTTCTTGCCGTGCTTCATGTCTCTCCTAGTTCGCGACCGAGATGCCCATCGAGCGCGCGGTGCCAGCTACCTGGAGCTTCGCCATCTCGATGTCGTCGGTGTTGAGGTCCTTCAGTTTGGTCTTGGCGATCTCTTCGATCTGGTCCATCGTCACCGTGGCGACGACTTCGCGCCCGGCGAGGTGTGCCCCCTTGGGCACCCCGGCGGCCTGGCGCAGCAGCACCGGCGTCGGCGTGGTCTTCAAGATGAACGAGAAGGAGCGGTCGTCGTAGATCGTGATGTCGACCGGGATGACCGTGCCCCGCTGGGACTCGGTCGCGGCGTTGTACTGCTTGCAGAACTCCATCGTCTGGATACCGTGCGGCCCGAGGGCCGTGCCGACCGGCGGGGCCGGCGTGGCGCCGCCCGCTTCGAGCTGGATCTTGACGAC
>JBEKCK010000069.1:0-6918 GCA_050014915.1 Acidimicrobiales bacterium
GAAGAGTTGGAGCGGGTCCTCGGCATACCGGGCGAGCAGGTCCTGCAGATCTCGGCCAAGACCGGCGAAGGAGTGCCGGAACTGCTTCGCGCGGTCATCGACCGGATCCCGGCGCCCACCGGTGATCCCGAGGCGCGATTGCAGGCGCTGATCTTCGACTCCTACTACGACCAGTACCGCGGCGTGATCAGTTCGATCCGCATCGTCGACGGGACACTGCGCGCCGACGCGCGCGTGCGGATGCTGCAGGCCGGCGAGAACCACGAGATCGAAGAGATCGGTATCCGCACTCCCGAGATGACCCGCGTGGGCCAACTCGGCCCCGGCGAGGTCGGCTACATCGTCGCGGGCATCAAGGACGTCGGTGGGGCACGCTCCGGCGAGACGATCACCGAGACGGCTCGTCCCGCCCAGCCTCTCGGCGGCTACCTCGACCCCAAGCCCATGGTCTTTTGCGGTATCTACCCGATCGACGGCGACGACCTACCCGATCTGCGCGACGCGCTCGACAAGCTGAAACTGAACGACGCCTCGATCACCTTCGAGCCGGAGTCCTCGAAGGCGCTGGGCTTCGGCTTTCGCTGCGGCTTCTTGGGTCTCTTGCACATGGAGATCGTGCGCGAGCGGCTCGACCGCGAGTTCGACCTCGGCATCATCGCGACGGCCCCCTCGGTCGTCTACCGCGCCTTCCTCACCGACGGCACCGAGCTGCTTGTCGATAATCCGACCGAGTTACCCGACCTCAGTCGACTGGACCACATCGACGAACCGATGCTCGCGATCACGATCCTGACGCCGGCGGAGTACCTCGGGGCCGTGATGGACCTCGCCCAGAGCCGCCGCGGCGAGATGGTGAAGATGGACTACATGTCGACCGACCGCGTCGAGCTGCGCTACAGCATCCCGCTCGCCGAGGTCATCATCGACTTCTTCGACGCCCTGAAGAGCCGGACCAAGGGCTACGCCAGCCTCGACTACGAGCCGAGCGGCTACGTCACGTCCCAACTGGTACGCGTGGACCTCCTGATCAACCACGAACCGGTCGACGCGTTCTCGACCATCGTGCACAAGTCCAACGCCGACTACTACGGACGGCGCATGGCCGAGCGACTGAAAGAGCTCATCCCGCGCCAGATGTTCGACGTGCCGATCCAGGCCGCGGTCGGCGGGCGCATCATCAGCCGCGAGACCGTGAAGGCCCGTCGCAAGGACGTCCTGGCCAAGTGCTACGGCGGTGACATCACGCGCAAGCGCAAACTCCTCGAGAAGCAAAAAGAGGGTAAGAAGCGGATGAAGAGCCTCGGGAGCGTGGAGGTACCGCAAGAGGCCTTCGTCGCCGCACTGAAGCTCGAGGACTGATGGTGCGTCGAACGGAGACGAGCGAGGAACACTGGTGAAGACGTGTGAGTGCCAGGTCGTCAACGGTGACGACGCCAACTTCTGCTCGTCGTGCGGACGGCGCATGCCCGAGGCGGTCGCCGCCGTTACGTCGCCTTCTCCGGTTGTCACTGTCGAACCGGTCGCCGCGGCGCTGCGACGACGGCGAATCCTGGTCATCGTCGCGAGTTTCGTCGCACTCGCGATGGTCGCCGCCATTGGACTCACCATCGGACTGAGAAACGTTCACATCGACATCGGATCCAACCATCTCGTCTCCGTGCGACTTCCGCTAAACGTGTGTAAGACGTCGGTGGGGTCTTCGAGTGACACGCCGGCGGACCTGCCCGCGAACGTCCGCGTCCGCCTCGCACCGGATTACTCCACCAAACTCGCCGTCTACTCGGACAACGAGGGCGTCATCGAGGTGTTGGCTCCGACGGGGTGGAACTGTACGGCTCAAATCGCAGCGGACGGTTCCAGCTCCGTGCAAGTGTCACCGCCGGGGCAAGTCAGTATCTCTAGTGCCTCGCTCAGTGCCGGCTCGACGGACGAGGTGATTAATGCCTCGCAGACGAGCGCGTGCGTTGGTTGCCGCGAATCGTTGGCCTGTCCGTTGTTCGACAGCGCCGCGAACGCGTACCGCAGCGTCTATCAACACGCCTGTCCGGCACGCCGTCCGCCGTCGGAGGTCGTCACTAACGTCAACGACCATGTCGTGGAGTTCACCGACCCCCCGGGAGTGCGAGGCGACGCCGTTCCCTCAGGCGGTGAGTATCCCGCACTGGGAGTGATGACCTATTACGGGGACAGGACCAGTGCGGGAAGTTGGACCGAGACCTGCGTTCTTCCGGCGACGGACTCGACGATGTGCAAAGCGATCGTCGCGAACTTCGATTCAAAGTACGCGAAGCGCTGAACGCAGTACTCGCGAATCATTTCCCAAAGCCACTCGTAGCGAAGGTCCACCCGGTGCTCGAAGCGTTAGTAGCCGGTCGCTCCGTCGACCATCTCACGCAGGATGTCGGCGTGCCCGCAGTGTCGCGCGTACTCCTCGATCAAGTGGAGATAGATCCATCGAAGGTCGACCGGCTCGCGACCGGCGCCCGGTTGTTTCACCATCTCATCGAGTCCGTGACCCCGGACGAGTTCGTCCGATGTCTCGCACGCCCGGTTGAAGTTGGCGACGACCTCGACGAGTGTCGCGGAGTCGAGCTCGGTCCATTCGGCGTCGCGGTCGTCCGGACTTCGGTAGTACTCGACGACATCATTGCCGGCGAAACGCACGTCGAACCAGATCTGTTCGACAAATGCCATGTGGCGCAGTAGGCCAAGGAGCGACATCGTCGAACTCGCGACGGGACGCTGACAGAGATCTTCGAACCTCAGTCCGGCACATTTCTTGAGCAACGTGGCGCGGTAAAAGGCGAGCCACGAATCCAGTTGCTCGCGTTCTGCACCGGACAATAGGGGTTTGGGTCGTTCAAAGTCAGGGATTTTGTCCATGACGTGACGATAGCCAGCCCGCGCATCGTCGTTAGCACTCGGTAGAATTGAGTGCTAACAAGGAGAGGCATGGCCCGTCGCGTAGTGCGCAAACCCACCAAGGTCTTGATGGACCTCGACGCCCGCAAGGCGACCATCCTCAAGGCGGTCGTGGTCGAACACATCGACACGGCCCAACCGGTCGGCTCATCGGCGGTCGCAGCCAGCGCCGACCTCGACGTCTCCTCGGCGACCGTGCGCTCCGAGATGGTGGCGCTTGAGCGCGAGGGCTACCTCGCCCAGCCCCACACCTCGGCCGGTAGGATCCCAACCGACAAGGGCTATCGCTACTTCGTCGATCATCTGCAGTCGGGCGTCCTCGGCGCGGTCCAACAACAACAGGTCAAGGAGTTCTTCGCCAGCGTGCGCGGCGAGGTCGAGGAGGTCCTCGAACAGACGTCAACGCTGCTGAGTCAGATGACGAGTTACACCTCGGTCGTCGTCGGAGCGTCCCACGCGCACGCGACGATTCTGAGCGTGCAGTTGGTGAACCTGGACCCGCACCACCACCTACTGGTCACGGTGTTCTCAGACGGCTCGGTCGTCAAGCACAGCCTCACGCCGAGCTACGCGGCGACACCCAAAGAGGTGATGGAGGCCTCCCGTCAACTGAACGCGCTTCTGATCAACACGTCACTCGAGACCCGCGTCCAGGTGCCGTCGCGGCGCGACCACGAGGCCGACCTGGTGCGCGAGGCCGTGAGCATCCTGCACGCCCAACAGCCGGTCATGGAGGGCGAGCAGGTCTTCATCGGCGGCTCCTCGCGCGTGGCCGAGGTCTTCGACGGAGTCGAGACGGTGCGACAGGTGCTCGCGATCCTCGAGCAGGAGCTGTTGGTCGTGAGCCTGGTCCAGGACATCCTCGACCAGGGTCTCTCGGTCGCGATCGGCTCCGAACACGGCTTCGAGCCGTTGGCGACCTGCGCGCTCATCGTCGCGCCGGTCACGATCGACGGCGTGCCGGCGGGCGCGGTCGGACTGCTGGGGCCGACGCGCATGAAGTACCGCGAGGCCATGGCCGCCGCCGAAGTCGTCTCGGCGCGTCTCTCACGCCACTTCGCGGGGGCCGACGACCGTGGCTAACACCGATCTCTACGCCGTCCTCGAAGTCGATCACAACGCATCGCAAGAGGAGCTGAAGCGCGCCTACCGGCGACTCGCTCGTCAGTACCACCCGGACACGAACGACGACCCCGCGGCCGAGGCCCGCTTCAAGGAGGTCTCCCAGGCCTACGAGATCCTCTCGGACCCGGATCGACGCGCGAACTACGACCGCTTCGGTTCCGACGTCGGTGCCGGCAACCCCTTCGGGGCCGGATCGGTCCAGGACATCTTCGATATGTTCTTCGGCGGGCTGGGCGGACACGCACCCCAGCGCCGGGGCCCCCAGCCCGGCCCGGACGCCGAGATCTCCCTCGACATCACGCTCGATGACGCGGCCTTCGGCGCGACGAAGGAAGTGACGGTCACGCTCGCGCACCGCTGCACCACGTGCGACGGTTCGGGCTGTGCGCCCGGGACCTCGCCGACGACCTGTGTCGAGTGCGCCGGAGCGGGGGTCGTGCAGCGCGTGCGCAACTCCATCCTCGGCCAGATGGTCACCTCGATGCCCTGTTCGCGCTGCAACGGCATGGGTTCGCGCATCGACTCGCCGTGCGCCGACTGTCGCGGCGACGGACGCCGCAACGAGACGACGACGTTGACGATCCAGGTGCCGGCCGGTGTCGAAGACGGTTCCACGATGCGCCTCAGTGACCGCGGTCCGGCCGGACTGCGCGGGGGAGGGAACGGTCGACTCTTCGTGCACCTGCGCGTGCAAGAGGACAGTCGATTCGAGCGTCACGGCGACGACCTGCACCACGAGGCCCACATCGCCTTCACCCAGGCCGTCCTCGGTGCGACGATCGAAGTACCCACGCTGCGCGAGACGGCGACGGTCGACGTGGCGGCGGGCAGCGCCAACGGGACGGTGCACCGACTCCGCCACCAAGGCGTCGAACACCTCCACGGCCGGGGTCGCGGTGACCTCTTCGTGCACCTCGTGGTCGACGTGCCGACCGACCTCGACGACACCTCGGAGGACCTGTTACGCCAGTTGGCCGAACACCGCCAGGAGTCGGTCCTCGATGAGAGCGGCGGACTCTTCCGTCGACGAAAAGCGAAGAAGTGAGCCTCCTGGAGTGGCCGCGTCGTGTCGCGGCCATCGCACAGTTTCGCGTCGGTGACCCCAGTCAGCCGACGCTCACGGCCACCGACGAACACCACTTGCGAACCGTGCTTCGAGCCAAGAGCGGGGAAGAGATCGTGGTGACCGACGGCGCCGGCGCGTGGTCCCTCGCCGAGGTCGGCGACCACGCCCTGCACCGCGTGACGCCCGTGCACGTCGATCCCCCGACGCCGCAGACGACGTTGTACCTCGCGCCACTGAAGGGCGATCGCAGCGAGTGGACCGTCGTCAAGGCGACCGAACTCGGGGTCCAGCGCATCGTGCCGTTGATGAGCGCGCGAGTGGTCGTCCGGTTCCGCGGCGAGACGCGCGACAAGATCGTCGCGCGCTGGAAGCGCGTCGCCAACGAGGCCAACGGCCAGAGTCGACGCACCTACGACGTGCTGATCGACGAACCGATACACGTGCGTGACGTCCCGGTGAACGTGGCCTTCACGCACTTCGACGGTGACGGTGACTGGAACGGGGTGCACAGCGTCTGCGTCGGACCCGAGGGCGGTTGGGACGAGGGTGAGTCGGGGGAGCACCCGCGGCTCTCGCTCGGACCGACCGTACTGCGCGCCGAGACGGCCGGCGTCGTCGCGGCGTCGCTGTTGGCCTTCGGCGCAGGTGGATGGGGATTTACACTCACCGACGGGAAAACTCGGTAATGATGAGAGCAACACATGAGTGACTGCCTGTTTTGCCAAATCGTCGCCGGGGAGATCCCGTCGAAGCCCGTGGCCCAGAGTGAGCGGGCGTACGCGTTCTACGACATCGCACCCCAAGCCCCGGTCCATGTCCTCGTCATCTCGAAAGAGCACATCACCAGCGCCGACGAGATCGCGAGCAGCCACGGCGGCATCGTCGACGACCTGGTCCTGTTGGCCCAGGACGTCGTGGCCCTCGAAGGGATCCGCGACAGCGGCTACCGCCTCGTGTTCAACGTCGGACGCGACGGCCAGATGACCATCGCGCACCTGCACCTGCACGTCCTCGGCGGACGACGAATGGAGTGGCCACCCGGATGACCTTCGATGCCACGGCCCAAGAGGCCCTCACGGCGACCACCTTCGTACCGAATACGCATCTGATGTCGGGACTGCTCGGGCCCCGCGACGAGCACCTGCGCATCATCGAGCACTCGTTCCCCAAGTCCAAGATCCGCGTGCAGGGCAACCAGATCGCCGTCACCGGCCCCGACGCCGCCAAGGTGCTGCGCCTCTTCGACGAGCTGGTGCTGGTGCTCGAGAGCGGTCAGTCACTCGACAACGCGAAGATCGCGCGCACGATCGACATGGTCGACGACGACCTGCGACCGAGCGAAGTGCTGCGCCACGAGGTCGTGCGCGGCGCCAAGGGCAAGGCGGTACGTCCCTCGACCGCCGGCCAGAAGCGCTACACCGACGCGATCGACTCCTCGATCATCACCTTCGGCATCGGGCCGGCCGGCACCGGCAAGAGCTATCTCGCCGTCGCCCAGGCGGTGCAGGCGCTGCACCGCCGACAGGTGCAGCGCATCGTGCTGACCCGTCCGGCCGTCGAGGCGGGCGAGCACCTCGGCTTCTTGCCCGGTGACCTCATGGCCAAGGTCGATCCGTACCTGCGCCCGCTCTACGACGCCCTCTACGACATGGTCGGCCCCGAGGGCGCGCAACGTCTCATCGCCAACGGCACGATCGAAGTGGCGCCGCTCGCCTTCATGCGCGGTCGGACCCTGAACGACTCCTTCATCATCCTCGACGAGGCGCAGAACACGACCCCGGAGCAGATGAAGATGTTCCTGACGC
>JBEKCK010000070.1:0-6573 GCA_050014915.1 Acidimicrobiales bacterium
TCTCATGAGTACAAACGGTCGCTGGGCACGACGAAATTGCGGTGACATATGAGACGCATGGGCAGTCCTTCATTGACGTTGGACGCTCTTGTACGAACGAGCGCATGGCCTGCAGCCGCGCTCCATTTGAGGCAAAGGTAACTCGAAGCGATTAACGACGTCTCTATGTTGAAAGACGGAGACGTCGAAACATGCTGCAGTTTTCCCTTGCCAGCAAAGGGTAGACGGCGATGTCCGGTCTCGCGTAGGGCACTAAGACCCTAAAGGTGTCGCGCTAGGAACGCCGACTCCGTTGACGCGCCACCTCGAACGCGGCGACCGACACCGCGACGCCCGCGTTCAACGAACTGATCTTGCCCAACTGAGGTATCGACACAACGGCCGCGCATCGCTTGCGCGTCAACACGGAAAGTCCCTTCTCCTCTCCGCCGACGACGAGAGCCACCGGCGTCGTACCGAGGTCGAGGTCGTAGAGCGAGTCCCTGGACTCTCCGGCGAGGCCCACCGTGAGCACGCCGGCCTTATCGAGCACGTCGAGCGTCGCCGGGATGCCTCCGACGTCACAGAAGGTGAGGTATTCGATGGCCCCGGCGGCGGTCTTGGTGACCGTCGGCGAGATGCGCGCCGAGCGATGGCGAGGGACGACGACGCCGGTCACGCCGGCCGCGTCGGCGCTGCGCAACATCGCGCCCAGGTTGCGCGGATCGGTCACGCCGTCACAGACGAGCAAAAACGGGTGACGATGCTCGAGGAGAGTCTCGAGGTTCACGGTCTCCAGACGCGCGGCGATGGCCATGACGCCCTGGTGAGCTTCGGTGCGCGCCTCGCGGTCGAGTCGGGTCATTGAGACGACCTGGACCGGTACGCGCTGGCGCTGCGCCTCGAACTCGATCGCGTCGAGGGTCTCACTGGCGTCTTGGGCGTCGGCGACGTAGATCTTCTGGATCTGGCGCCGACGGGCCTTGAGGAGTTCGAGCACGGCGTGGCGGCCCTCGACCTGCTCGCCCCCGAGACCTTCCCTCTCGCGAGCGCTCGGCGCGCGTCGCGGACCGCCGACCTGACCGCCGGTCATCGGTCGGCCCCCTTGACGCGACGAGCGGGGTGGCCCCTTGCGCGGTGCGGGACGTGAACTCACGACGTCTCTTCCAGCAGAGCGACCGCGCTGGCCCCGACGCCCTCGACGCGACCGAGGGCGCCCAGGCCCTCGGCGGTCGTCGCCTTCACCGTGACGAGCGCACCGACCACAGCGGAGAGTTCGTCGGACATCCGTGGCATGAGGCCGGACAGCTTCGGTCGCTCGGCGATGATCGTGATGTCGGCCGAGACCGTGCGCAGCCCGGCCGCGGCCACCAGGGCCACCGTCGCTTCGAGCAGCCGACGAGATGAGGAACCCGCGTACGCGGGATCGGTGTCGGGGAAGTGTCGACCGAGGTCACCGAGATTGGCCGCGCCAAGCAGGGCGTCACAGAGCGCGTGGGTCGCGACGTCCGCGTCGGAGTGGCCCACGAGTCCGGGCGCATCCGGTACCTCGACGAGGCCGAGCCAGAGCGCGCGTGACGGGTCGTCACTGACGCGATGAACGTCGAGTCCGTGACCGATCCTCATCGGCGCAGCTCGATCGACGAGGCCCGTGCGAGGTCGCCGGGAACGGTGATCTTCACGTTGTCGAGCTCACCGGGCACGACGACGACCCGACCACCCTGCGCTTCGACGAGCGCCGCGTCGTCGGTGGCGTCCCCGCCGTGGGCGTGTGCGCGGATCAAGACATCGCGAGCAAAGGCCTGGGGCGTCTGCACGGTCACCAGTTCATCGCGCTCCTCGGTCTCGCCGACGACGGTCTCGGCGCCGTCGCGCCGAATTCGTTTCACGGTGTCCATGATCGGCAGACCGGGGACCGCCCCGTCGGCGCCGGCGAGCACCGCGTCGACGACGGCACAGAAGAGCGACGACGTGGCCATCGGCCGAGCCGCGTCGTGCACGACGATCACGTCGGCGTCAGCGCACTCGTCCAGACCGGCGCGCACCGAGTCCGCGCGCGTCGCGCCCCCGACGACGACGACGTCGGCACCCTCGCCGTTGCCCTGATAGTTCGCGGGTACCACGAGCACGACGCGTTCGGCGACGGATCGAGCCGCACGCACGCTGTGGGCGGTCACGGTGTCGTGGTTCAAGACGGCGAACTGCTTCGGTCCGCCGTAACGCTGGCCCTGGCCGGCGGCGACGACGACGGCCGCGACCGACATGACTACGGGAGGACCGAGGCGAGCTTCTCTTCCGCCGCTTCCGTGTCCACGTTCAACGCGAACGTCAGCTCCGAGACGAGGATCTGGCGGGCGCGCGTCAGCATGCGCTTCTCGCCGGCCGAGAGACCCTTGTCCTTGTCGCGGATCGAGAGGTTCCGCACGACCTCGGCGACCTGGTAGATGTCGCCGGAGCGGAGCTTCTCCGAGTGGTTCTTGAAGCGGCGCGACCAGTTGGTGGGCATGCGCGCTTCCTTCTTGCGAAGGACCGCGAAGACCTCTTCGACCTCTTCGTCGTTGATGACGTCGCGAAGGCCGACCGACTCGGCGTTGGCGACCGGGACCATCAAGACCAGGTCGGTGTAGGCGACCTTGAGCTTCAGATAGTCCTGTTTGACGTCAAAAGCCGTCATTTTCTCTATTTTTTCCACCGTGCAGGCGCCGTGGTGGGGGTAGACGAGACGATCGCCCTTTTTGTACTTGCGAACGGTCATAAACGAGGTTCTCCTCAATGAAAATCTGGCGAAAACGCCGTAGGGGGATTAATTATTCTACCAGATTTTGGTCAATTCGTGCCGCTCTGGGCCACAGCGATTGCCTGGGCCAGGGTGTCACAGCGAAGGATCTGCACGCCCGCCACGTCTTCGAGCTCCCCGTCACGGGGCACGACGCAGAGCGTCGCGCCCAGGCGCCGGGCCTCGCGGACCCGGCGGGTGAGTCCGGAGACCGCGCGCAGCTCCCCGGCGAGCCCGACCTCGCCCATCGCGGCCATCGTGCGCGGTACCGCGAAGTTGAGCGCCGCCGACGCGACGGCCAACGCCAGCGCTACGTCGACGCCCGGTTCGTTCGCCGCCAGGCCGCCGGCGGTCGCCGCGAAGACGTCAGAGGCGCTGGTGTCGATCGCGCAGCGCGATTCGAGGACGGCGAGCAAGAGCGCCAAGCGCTGGGAGGAGACCTGGTGCGCGACGCGACGCGGCGAACCGGCGCCGGTGGCGACGAGCGCCTGCATCTCGATCAGGAACGACCGCGATCCGTCGTTCGTGACCGTGAAGACGACACCCGGCACGTCGAGCTCGGGACCGCGCAGGACCGTGGCGTCAGGCATCTCGCGCAGACCGTCGGGCACCATCTCCAAGAGACCGACCTCGCCGGTCGGACCGAAGCGGTGTTTCAACGCCCGGATGATGCGCAGCGATCCGTGGCGGTCGCCGTCGATCCGTATCACGGTGTCGACCAGGTGCTCGAGGGCGCGCGGTCCGGCCAGCTCGCCGTCCTTCGTCACGTGGCCCACGATCAAGAGGGCGACCCCGGTCTCCTTGGCGACCGAGCAGAGCCGTTCGGCCACGTGACGGATCTGGGGCACGGACCCGGCGATGCTCGTGAGCGACTCGTCGCTCATCGCCGAGATCGAATCGACCACGCAGAGCGTCGGACGACGTTCGCGCAACAGTTGCTCGGCGACGTCCACGTTCGTCGTGGCCGCGACCTCGAGGCCCGGTGGCACGTCGCCCAACCGACGGGCCCGTTGGGCCACCTGAGCCACGGACTCCTCGGCGGCGATCAAGAGGACGCTCTCGTTGCACGACGCCAGCTCGCGCAACGACATCAGCGCGAGCGTCGACTTGCCGACGCCCGGTTCGCCGAAGAGCAGCGTCGTCGAACCGGCGATGAAACCGCCACCCAGGACGCGGTCGAGTTCGCCCACCCCGGTCCGGTGCACGCAGGCCGTCGTCGATGCGACGTCGCGTAACGCCGTCGTCGAGATCGAGAGCCGCGCCTTGGTTGTCGTTCGTTCTTCGTCGAGCGTGTTCCACTCGCCACAGCCCGAACAGCGACCACTCCAGCGAGGTGCCGTCGTGCCGCATTCGCGACAGACGTGCACGGAGTGGGACTTCACCTCCGAGAGGCTACGAAGGCGCTGTGACGTCTAGGCGTTGTCGGAGAGATCCTCGAAGTCGACCGAGGGTGGTAGGCCCTCGACGCCCTCGAAGGTCAAGTACCCGCCGTCGGGCCCATCGGCGAAGTCGCCGACGATGGTCTGACCGGCGTGGAACTCCTTGAAGAGGATCTTCTCGCTGAGCGCGTCCTCGACGTACTGCTGGACGGCCCGACGAAGCGGACGCGCGCCGAGTTCGGGGTCGTAGCCCTTCTCGGCGAGGAAGCCCTGGGCCGCGGCGGACAGTTCGAGCCCGAGGCCCTGCACGGCCAACTGGTCGCGCAGTCGCGAGATGAACATGTCGGCGATCAAGATCACCTCTTCACGGCTCAGCTCGTGGAAGACGATCGTGTCGTCGATGCGGTTGAGGAACTCCGGTCGGAAGTGGGCCTTCAGCGCCGTGTTGACCTTCTCCTTCATCCGCTCGTGGTCCGCGACGTCCGAGGCCTTGCCGAAACCGATGGCGGCCTTTCGCAGGTCGGCGGTGCCGAGGTTCGAGGTCATGATCAAGATCGTGTTCTTGAAGTCCACGGCGCGACCTTGCGCGTCGGTGAGACGACCGTCTTCGAGGATCTGCAGGAGCGTGTTGAAGACGTCGGGGTGCGCCTTTTCGACTTCGTCGAAGAGCACGACGGAGAAGGGCTTGCGACGGACGGCTTCCGTGAGCTGACCGCCCTCGTCGTATCCGATGTAGCCGGGGGGCGAACCGACCAGGCGGCTCACGGAGTGCTTTTCCATGTACTCGGACATGTCGAGCTGGATCAGCGCGTCCTCGTCGTCGAAGAGGAACTCGGCCAGGGTCTTGGCGAGCTCGGTCTTGCCGACGCCCGTCGGGCCGAGGAAGATGAACGATCCGCCGGGCCGCTTCGGGTCCTTCAGCCCGGCGCGCGTGCGCCGGATGGCGCGGCTGATCGAGATGACGGCCTCGTCCTGGCCGACGATGCGCTTGTGGAGTTCGTCCTCCATGCGCAAGAGCTTGGTGGTCTCCTCTTCGGTGAGTCGATAGACCGGGATCCCGGTCCACACCGCGAGCACCTCGGCGATGGTGTCCTCATCGACGAGGTCGAAGACCACGCCGCCCGAGGCCTGGATCGTCAGGTCCAGCTCGTCACGCTTGGCGATCAGTTCGCGCTCTTGTTCGTCGAGGGCCTTGGCCTGTTCGAGGGCGCCGCTCGCCATGGCGCTCTCCTTGTCGGCGCGCACGCGCATGATGTCCTCGTCGAACTTCTTCTGCTGCGGCGGCGTGTCCATGCGACGGATCCGTAGGCGGCTGCCGGCCTCGTCGATGAGGTCGATCGCCTTGTCGGGCAGGAACCGGTCCGAGATGTAGCGGTCGGCGAGGTTCGCCGCGGCGATCAACGCCTGGTCGGTGATCTTGACCGCGTGGAACTCCTCGTAGACCTCGCGCAGTCCCTTCAAGATGTCGATCGTCATCGCGACCGACGGCTGTTCGACCTTCACCGGCTGGAAGCGACGCTCGAGCGCGGCGTCCTTCTCGATGTGCTTGCGGTACTCGTCGATCGTCGTGGCGCCGATGGTCTGCAGTTCACCGCGCGCGAGCATCGGCTTCAGGATCGAGGCGGCGTCGATGGCGCCCTCGGCCGCGCCGGCGCCGACCAACGTGTGGATCTCGTCGATGAACAAGATGATGTCGCCGCGGGTGCGGATCTCTTTGAGGACCTTCTTCAGTCGCTCTTCGAAGTCACCGCGGTAACGGCTCCCGGCGACGAGCGCACCGAGGTCGAGCGTGTAGAGCTGCTTGTCGGCGAGCGTGACCGGCACCTGGTTGGCGACGATCCTCTGGGCGAGGCCTTCGACGATGGCGGTCTTGCCGACGCCGGGCTCGCCGATGAGGACGGGGTTGTTCTTGGTGCGACGTGACAGCACCTGCATCACGCGCTCGACTTCCTTCTCGCGTCCGACGAGCGGGTCGAGCTTGCCCTCGCGCGCGAACTGGGTGAGGTTGCGACCGAACTGGTCGAGGACGGCCGAACCGCCCGCGCCCTCGGCGTCGCTCTTCGAGGCGCCGGACGTGCTCGAGCCACCCGACTCCTTGCCGGCCTGGCCGGACATCATCTGGATCACCTGGGTGCGAACGCGCGCCATGTCGGCCCCGAGGTCGCTCAGGACCTGGGCCGCGACACCGTCGCCCTCGCGCACCAGCCCGAGGAGCATGTGCTCGGTGCCGATGTAGGAGTGGCCGAGTTGCAGCGCTTCGCGTAGTGAGAGCTCGAGCACCTTCTTCGCGCGCGGCGTGAAGGGCGGCGATCCGGGCGAGGGATTGGTGTTGGCCCCGATGGCCTCTTCGACCTTTTCGCGCACGACGTCGAAGGTGACCCCCAGGGCGTCCAGCGCCTTGGCCGCGACGCCCTCGCCCTCGCGGATCAGTCCGAGCAG
>JBEKCK010000071.1:0-6447 GCA_050014915.1 Acidimicrobiales bacterium
CGCGTTCTGTCGCGCGTCGCGTACGGCGTACGGGGAGGACTCGACCGCCGTCACGCGGCCCCCGGGGCCGACCGCCTTGGCGAGGGGCACCGCGAAGAGCCCGACCCCGCTGAAGAGATCGGTGACGTGATCACCGGCCGCGGCACCGGCCGACTCCAAGACGGCGTCGAGCAACATGTGCGGGGCGTCGCGGTGCGACTGCCAAAAGGAACGCGGTCCGACGGAAAAGACGTTCCCGTGGACGTTGACGCGCGACTGCCTCGACGGCTCGAGCGGCTCACCACGCAGCGAACAGAGTTCGTGCATCGTGCCGCGCGGGTTGACGCGACGGACGACCGCGAAGGGTTCTCCGTCGCCCAGAGCGCGCAACTCGACCTCCTCGGCGCCGTGCCACGACGTCGCGAACGCTCGGGTGAATGACGGGTCCGCGATCCAGCACTCGTCGAGCGCGATCACTTCGTGGGAGCGACTCGCGCGCAGGCCCAGTCGACCGTCGTCGTCCACCGCGCATCGAAGACGGGTCCGTGATCCTCGCGGTTCGTTCGGCGGTTCGACGACGTTGATGTCCACGTCGACGCCGGCGATCCTCTTCAGGTGCTCGGCGACCAGTGACGCCTTCCACGAGACCTGACCCGCCGTTGAGGCGTGTTGGAGGTCACAGCCCCCGCAACCACCGGGATGCGCGTAGCGACACGGCGCCACCACTCGATCGGGGCTGGCCTCTAGGACCTCGACGGCGTCACCGCGCGAGAACTTCGACGTCGATTCAGTGATGTCGACGCGCACCAATTCGCCGGGAAGAGCGTGACGGACGAAGACAACTCGACCGTCGTCGAGGCGACCGACGGCGCCCCCGGTGGCGGGGCGTTCGAGCCGCACCGGGCCTGACGGCCGCTCGAGGTTCTCGCCTGTCACCATCGCAGCCTACTGAGGCGACCTTGCGTCACCGCCGAACCGGGCGAGGCGTCAGCGTTCGATGTGCGCCAAGAAGAGATCGACGAGGCCAGCGGCTCGTTCACGCGCCGCCGGCGTTTCACGTTCCGTCTGTTCGATGAGTGCGTCGACGTCGACGCCCAATTCACGCGCCTCTTCGACGCCGCTCGCGAACCAGTCCCGGAGCTGAATGTGATCGATCTCGGGATGAAACTGCACACCGACGTTGCGACCGACGCAAAAGGCCTGCACCGCGCGCGGCGACGTCGCCCAGAGTTCCGCCTCCTCGGGCAGCCGACAGTGGTCGAAGTGGAATTCGAACCACGGGCCACTGGAGATGCCCGAGCCGTTTCGCGCTTCGACGTCGTACCAGCCGATCTCGGGTTCATTCGAACGCTCCACCACGCCCCCGTGAAAGAGGCAGAGGGCTTGCGCGCCGAAGCAGATGCCGAAGACGGGAATATCGCGACGCCCGGCGTCCGCGATGAGTTCGACTTCGCGACCAAACCACGCCTGTTCCACCTCTTTGTCGTAGACCGCCGATTTCGAACCGAGAATCACGAAGACGTCGTAGCCGTCGAGCGACGGTGTCGCACTCTCCTCGTTCATCATCCGCAGGTCGATCTCGTAGCCGCGCGACTCGAAGGCCTCGCCGATCAGGCCGGAGTGGTCCTCGGGGTGGTGTCGAAGAACGAGCGCGCGTGTCACGGAGTGTGAGCCTACGGGGCCGACACGGGCTCCGGTGGCTAGTTCGCCGGCAACGACCAGCCCATCGACTCGGCGATCTCCTTGCAGGTCGGGCAGATCGGGTACTTCTGGGGATCACGACCCGGCACCCAGACCTTGCCGCACAGCGCTATCACCGGCGTGGCGTTGATCATTCCGCCGACGACCGAGTTGTTCAGAGCGACGAACTCGCCGTCCGTGGGCGTGTAACCCTCCAGGACGATGTGGGTGAATCGTTCGTGGTCCTCGTCGTCGACCTGCGTCGATGACGTCACGATCTGCTCGGTCTCGATGCGCGAGGTCACGCAGCAAACCTTAGTGAGGTCATTAGTGTCGGGTTCCATGAGGCGACGACGCGCGGCGAAACCGTTGACGAAGCCGCTCGGGCGCGTCGCCTCGCACTTCAATCGCGACGGTCTGCCGAAGAACTCGTACCGCACCGAGAGCGAAGCGAAGGAGGCGGCGCAGCTCGCGTGGACCCTGAGCCGGGCCGACCTCAACGCGTATCGCTGCGACCACTGTTTCCAGTGGCACATCGGCAAACGCTTCCGCGACGATTAGCGCGCGACCGGGCCAATCGGGCAATATGGAGGGACTTGAAACGAAAGGTCCTCCATGGGAGTTCAGGCGTACATCTTGATCCAGTCCGAAATCGGCTCCAGCGAGGCGGTCGTGCTCGCGACCCGCGCCGTGCCCGGCGTCCTGGAGTCCTTTGAGGTGACCGGTCCCTACGACGTGATCGTGCGCTGCTCGGCCGAGAGTGTCGATGACCTCGGCAAGTTCATCGTCGGCGCCATCCAGAAGGTGCCCGGGATCACCCGCACGCTGACCTGCCCCGTCGTCAACATCTAACCGAAGGCGCCCTGGGCGCGTAGGTCCTCCTGGCGCGCCACATCGATTCCCCAACTGAGCAGTCCCTCGCGCGTCCCGGAGCCAGCCTTACCCGGCGAGCGCCCGATCGCGCCGGGGGTCTTAGAGAACCTCGGTGCCGGCTGCGGCTGCACGTCACCCTCGAGTGAGAACACCTCGCGCGCGGTGTTGTAGTGATGACGGGCCGCTTCGCGCGGTGACAACACCGGCGTCACGCAGGCGTCGACTCCCTCGAAGATCTCGGTCCACTCGTCGCGCGTCATCTCGCGGAACTTGGCGGCGAAACGTTCCTTGGTCGCGGGCCACGAATCGCGCTCGTACTGGGCGGGCAGGCCGGCGTTCTCGAGACCGAGGCCGCGCACGAGTTCGTCGTAGAACTTGGCCTCGATCGCGCCGACCGCGACGTAGCGCCGGTCCTTGGTCTCGTAGACCTCGTAGAACGGCGCGCCGGTGTCGAGGAGGTTGACGCCGCGCTCCTCGTGCCAGAGGCCGGCGTTCATGAGGGCGTGACTGAGCGTCATCAACGACGCCGAACCGTCGACCATCGCCGCATCGACGACCTGACCCTCGCCGGTCGTTCGCGCCGAGAGCACCGCCGCCACGACGCCGAAGGCCAAGAACAGCGACCCCCCGCCGAAGTCGCCCACCAGGTTGAGCGGTGGCACCGGCGGCTCGCCGCGTCGTCCCATCGGCCAGAGAGCGCCCGACACCGCGATGTAGTTGATGTCGTGTCCGGCGCGCTGCGCGTTGGGCCCGTCTTGCCCGTAGCCGGTCATCCGTCCGTAGACCAACCGAGGGTTCCGGGCCGCGACGTCCTCGGGTCCCAGTCCGAGGCGCTCGGTCACGCCCGGTCGAAATCCCTCGATGAGTACGTCGGCCTGCTCGCACAGTTCGAGAACGAGGTCGCGGCCGGCGGCGTTCTTCAGGTCCAGCGCGACCGACGGTCGCGAACGATTGAGAAGCTCCCACGTGGTCTCGTGATCCGCGTCGGCGTCACCTCGTTCGACGCGAAGTACGTCGGCGCCGAGGTCGGCCATGAGCATGCAGGCGTAGGGGCCCGGTCCGATCCCGGCCAGCTCGACGACCTTCAATCCGTTTAGGGGACCGCGCACCTCGTCAGTCCCACCAGAGGTCGTGACCGAGGACGCCCTTCGCGATGAGGCCCAATTGGATCTGGCTCGTGCCCTCGACGATCGTGAGCTGGCGCGCGTCGCGGTAGAACATCTCGGTCGGGTGCTCCTCCATGTACCCCGCGGCGCCGAGCAACTGCACCGCGAGACCGGACGCCTTCACCGCGACTTCGGAGGCGTAGTACTTGCACATCGAGAGCATGGGGACGTACTCCTTGGTGAAGCAGCCCTGGTCGGCGAGCCACGCGCCGCGATAGGTCAGCAGTCGTGCCGCTTCGATCTCCGTCGCGCACTTGGCGATCTCCCACTGGATGCCCTGGAACTCGGCGATCGTCTTGCCGAAGGCCGCGCGACTCTTCACGTACTCCGTCGCGTACATGAGCGCCCCCTCGGCGAGTCCGAGTCCGCGCGCGGCGACGATCGGTCGCATGGCGTTGAGCGACTGCATCACGAGCGAGAAGCCTCCGCCGATGACCTGCGCGGCCGGGACCTTCACGTCGGTGAAGACGATCTCGGTCGTGTCGATGCCCTTGACACCCATCTTCTTGTCGACGCGCGGTCGGGTCACGCCGGGGCTGTCAGCCTCGACGATGAACGCACCAATGTCCGAGTGCCGGCGAGACGCCGGATCGCCGGTCTTGGCGAAGACGACGAACCAGTCGGCCTGCATCCCACCCGAGATCCAGCACTTGGTGCCGTTGAGGACGTAGCCACCCGACGCGTCTTCGCGGGCGCGCGACTGCATCCCCGCGACGTCGGAGCCGGCGCCCGGCTCCGAGAGGCAGAACGCCGCGCGTTGCGTTCCCCTGGCGATTCCTGGCAGATAGCGCTGCCTCTGTTCTTCGGTGCCCGCGATCATGATCGGCCCGGTGGGCAGTCGGGTGAGAAGCAGCATCAGCCCCAGCACGTTGGAGTACTTCGTGACCTCTTCGATCGTGAGCGCGAGACCCATGATGCCCGCGCCCGAACCGCCGTAGGCCTCGGGGATGCACAGTCCGAGCAGGTCGGCCTTGCGGAACTCGTCGAAGAGGTCCTGCGGGTACTCGCCGGTCGTATCGATCTCTCGAGCCCGGGGCTTGACCTTCTCCTGGGCGAGCCGTCGCACGCTCTGTTGCAGAGCGAGCATCTCGTCGGAAAGTTGGAAGTCCATGCCATTCAAAGTAGTCGCGTCGCTGTGTAACCATTGAGGCGTGGCCACCTTCAATCGCGATCACTCGATTGAAGCCATGAGCGACACGACCTACGACCTCGTCGTCGTCGGCGCCGGTATGACGGGCGCGGGCGTGGCGCTAGACGCGGCGTCGAGGGGACTTCGCGTCGCCCTGATCGACGGCGGCGACATCGCGTCCGGCACGAGCTCGAAGTCGTCCAAGATGGTCCACGGCGGTCTCCGCTATCTGCAACAGCGAGAGTTCCGACTGGTCTATGAGAACCTGCGCGAGCGTCAGCGGCTCCTCGAGAACGCTCCGTTCCTCGTCCGACCGCTCCCCTTCCTGGTGCCGCTCTTCGGCCACAACGGCGTCGCGTCCAAGGCGATGGTGAAGGGTTACTCGACCGCGTTGCGTCTCTACGACCTGAGCGGCGGCTGGCGGATCGGGAAACGACATCACAAGATCACGCGCGCGCAGGCACTCACGCACCTACCGACACTCAACACCGACCGTCTCGTCGCCGGGTTCCTCTACTACGACGCCCGAGGCGACGACGCGCGCGTGGCGCTGGCGATCGCGAAATCGGCGGCGCTCGACTACGACGCCGACGTCGCGACGTACGTGCGTTGCGTCGACATCCTGCACGACTCCACGGGACGAGTGAACGCGGTCGTCTGTCACGACCTGGTCTCTGGCGCCGCGCTCACGGTGTCGACCCGGGCCGTCGTCAACGCGACCGGCGTCTGGGCCGATGACGTGTTCACGATCGCCGAGCACGCCGCGTCACACCGCATCACACCGGCCAAGGGTGTGCACGTCAGCGTCGCTCGCGAGCGGCTGCCGGCTGACGTGGCCGCGGTCTTGAGTGTTCCCGGTGACCGTCGCAGCGTCTTCGTCGTGCCCTTCGAGGGGGCGGACTTCACGTACATCGGCACGACCGACACCGCGTACGACGGCGACCTCGATGAGCCGCACTGCACGCCCGACGACGTCGCGTACCTGCTCCAGGCCGTGAACGCGTCGACGTCGTCGAATCTGACGACCAGTGACGTCACGGGACTCTGGGCCGGACTGCGGCCCCTACTCGCACCCGTCGACGGCAAGGCAGTGAAGGAGCGAACGGCCGACCTCTCGCGCCGACACCAGGTGACGGACACGCACGACGGCGTCGTGCACATCACCGGTGGCAAATGGACGACCTATCGGCAGATGGCCGAAGACACCGTGGACGCCCTTCGTCCCTACGTGGGAAAGCTCAAGACGGTCCAGACGAAACAACTCCGACTGCACGGCGTGGGGCCGTGGCGACCGACGAACGAACGAGAGTCGCACCTCTACGAGCGATTCGGCGAGGACGCGCAGACCGTCCTCGACCTGATCGCCGAGAACGCCGAGCTCGGTACGTGTCCCATCGAGGGCCAGCCCTACGTGGGCGCCGAATTCCTCTACTCGGCTCGTCTCGAGATGGCGACGTCGCTGATCGACCTCCTGACCCGACGAACGCGCGCCCACCTCCACGACGTCCGCGCCACGCTGCAGGGCGCGCCGGCCGTGGCGCAGATCGTCGCCGGGGAGATGGGGTGGAGCGACGACGACGTGCGACACGAGCTCGACGCCTACGAATCGCTCGCGCGACG
>JBEKCK010000072.1:0-6377 GCA_050014915.1 Acidimicrobiales bacterium
TGGCGGTCGACCCGGGCCACCCCTTCCCGATGATCTCCAATCTCTCATTGAACATCGCGGTCTACGTGCGTGACGACGTCACCGGCGAAGAGCGCAGCGCGCGCGTGAAGGTCCCGAACTCCTTGCCCCGCTTCCTCCAGGCCAACGAGAACGAGTGGTGCATGCTCGAGGACCTCATCACGTCCAACCTCGGTCGGCTCTTCTCCGGCATGACCGTGGGTCGCGCCGACCTCTTTCGGGTAACGCGCAACGCGGACCTCACGTTGGAAGAGGACGAGGCCGACGACCTACTGGTCGCCCTCGAAGTGGAGCTACGTCGACGTCGTTTCGGCGAGGCGCTGCGCGTCGAGATCCAGAGCGGCATGTCACCGGAGTTCCTCGAACTGCTCGTCGACCAGCTCGAACTCGACCGTTCGAACGTCTACGTCACCGACGCGCCGCTCGGACTGCACGACCTGTGGACGCTGTACGCGATCGATCGGCCCGACCTCAAGGGCGAGGGTTGGTCCCCGATCACGCCGCGACGGCTCCTCGACGGCGAGCACGTCGGCGACATCTTCGCGGCGATCCGTGAAGACGACATCTTGCTGCACCACCCCTACGAATCCTTCACCGACTCGGTCGAGATGTTCATCGCGCAGGCCGCCGCCGATCCGAAGGTCGTCGGCATCAAGATGACGCTCTATCGGACCTCGGGTGACTCACCGATCGTCGCCTCGCTGATCCACGCGGCCGAACAGGGTAAGCAGGTGGCCGCGCTGGTGGAGTTGAAGGCCCGATTCGACGAGGCGGCCAACATCGAATGGGCGAAGGCCCTCGAAGACGTCGGTGTCCACGTGGTCTACGGCATCGTCGGTCTCAAGACGCACTCCAAGACCGCGTTGGTCCTGCGCAGCGAGGGCGACACCACCGCGCGCTACGTACACATCGCCACCGGCAACTACAACGGCAAGACCGCGCGAACCTACGAGGACTTCGGCCTCTTGACCTGTGACCCGGCGATCACCGACGACGTGGGCGAGCTCTTCAACTTCCTCACCGGCTTCTCGCGCATCGGGAAGTACAAGAAGATCATGGTGAGCCCGCTGTCGACGCGCACGCGCGTGATCGAACTCATCAACCTCCAGCGCGACCTGGGTCCGGACGGTCGAATCGCCATGAAGGTCAACGGACTGACCGACCCGTCGATCATCGACGCCCTCTACGAGGCCAGTTCGGCCGGCGTCGAGATCCGACTCGAGGTCCGCACGCTCTGCTCGTTGCGCCCGGGGGTCGCCGGTCTCTCGGAGAACATCACCGTGCACAGCCTGGTGGGCGAGTTCTTGGAGCACTCGCGGATCCTCATCTTCGGTACGCCGGGCGATGGCGAGTTCTCGATCTGGCTCGGCTCGGCCGACCTCATGGAGCGCAACCTCGATCGTCGCGTCGAGGTGCAGGTGCCGATCGAGAACCGCACGCTCCAACAGGAGTTGCTCGAGGCCTTCGAGGTCACGTGGCGTGACGACCTCTACACGTGGGTCCTCGGCACGGACCGCCGCTGGCGTCGCCTGCAGCCGGTCAACAACTTCTCGGCCCAGAGTGAGTTCAAACGGCTGGCGATGCTCCGGTCTCGGGCCCTCGCTTAGGCGCGAGCCCGTTCTCTTTGCGCCACATCAACGTGGTGTAGGAGATGCCGCCCACCGGGATCGGGATCCAGAAGTTGATCAGTCGGTAGGACAGCACCGCGAGGATCGCTTGGCTGTGGGGCACACCGAATCCGACCAGCGTCGGAATCAGGACGCCCTCGATGATGCCCAGGCCGGCCGGCGTGATCGGGATCGCCGCCAGGATGTTGGCCAGTCCGTAGGCGACGAGCAGGTCGATCGGCGAGATGACGTGACCGAAAGACCAGATGAAGACCCAGAGGCACGCGGCGTCGAGTAGCCAGTTGAGCGCGGCCCACATGAAGGCGGCCCAGAGCGTGCGCCGGTTGTTGACCAGCATCGTGATGCGATCGGCAACCTTGGCGATGAGTGCGCTGATCCGGTCGGGGTCGATTGCCGGGACGCGCAGGGCGATCCAGCGCAGCCAGTTGGCGGCGTGGCGTTGACCCCGGGTGATCAGGAGGATCGTGCCTGAGAACGCCGCGAGCAAGAAGACGCCGGCGAGGGCGGCGAACCCGTAGGCCGGGTTGAATCCGTTGAGGGGGATCGAGATCACCAGCGCGGCCCAGAAGATCATGTTCAAGACCACGGCCGAGCCCGCGCCCTGGACGGCGAGGCCGAAGGCGTTGGTCTCTTTGGGCACGCCGAGTTCGTTGAAGATTCGATAGGACAGCGCGCCGGCCGGCGCGGTACCGCCCGGCACGACGTGGCTGATCGCGAGGCCGGCCAGGTTCACTCGTAGCAGGTTGTAACGACTGGGCGCGTAAGGATAGAGCACCGATTTCGTCAGTTCGACGTACGCGTAGATGGCGGCCATCTCCAAGAGCACGGCGATCACCACGAGCACGGGGTTCACTGTCGCGAGTAGGTGCAGCGACTTGCGGGCCGACGCGAACTGCGGGAGTACGAGGTATTCGAGGACGAAAACCAGCAACCCGACGCTCAAGATGATTCGCACCTCACGCGGTAGCGCGAAACGCTTCTTCTTTACCGGCTCGGGCATGTCGCCACCTTAAGCGCGGGTCCGTATCGACTCCAAACAGTCGACCAAATGCGTGTCAGCGCACCCAGGTAGAATTCACCGATGCGCACGCTCGTGGTTCTGCCCACGTACAACGAGATACTGAACGTCGAGCCGATGCTGCGCACCCTGCGAAAGGTGGTGCCGCTCTGCGACATCCTCGTCGTGGACGACGGGAGTCCGGACGGCACCGCGAACCTGGCCGAAGAGGTCGGTGAGGACGTCGGTCAGATCATGGTGCTGCGTCGCACCAAGAAGAGCGGACTGGGCGACGCGTACCGCGCGGGCTTCGCCTGGGGGCTGGAGCACGGGTACGACTACTTCGTCGAGATCGACAGCGACTTCAGCCACGACCCGAGCGCCCTGCCGACATTGCTCAGCGCGGCCGAAGATCACGACGTGGTGATCGGCTCGCGCTACATCCCCGGTGGTCACATCCCCCAGTGGAGTCTCTCTCGTCGGCTTCTCTCGCGCGGTGGCAACCAGTACGCGTCGTTCATGCTCGGGCTCAGGGTCGCCGACTCGACCGCCGGCTATCGCGTCTACTCCCGGCGCGGACTCGAGTTGATCGACTTCGAAACCGTGAGCGCCGACGGCTACGGATTCCAGATCGAGATGACCTATCGCGCCAGGCGCGCCGGGGCTTCGATCATCGAAGTGCCGATCTCCTTCACCGACCGCGAGTTGGGCGATTCGAAGATGTCGCGGGCGATCGTGGTCGAGGCGCTGTGGCTCGTGACCAAGTGGGCGCTGGAGCGGCCCTTCGGCCGCGGCGCTCACTGAACCGCGTCGACCAGGAGCGATGAAAGGAAGCTGGCCAGTTTGGCCTTGGTCTCCTCGCGTTCGGCGATGGGGTCGGACTCACTGACGATGCCGGCCCCGGCCCACGCCTCGAACCCGGCACCACCGACGACCACGCCGCGAAAGCCGATCCACCACTCGCCGTCACCGTTGGCGTCGATCCAGCCGAGCGGGCCGGCGTAGTAGCCGCGGTCGAACTGCTCGAGACGACGGATGAGCTCGTACGCACTCTCACGCGGGACCCCGCCCACCGCCGACGTGGGGTGCAGCAACCGTAGGACGTCGAGAGCGTCGGGTGCGTCGGTCTCGTCGCGACAGGACGCGTCGATCCACGTGCCGAGGTGGGCCAGGGTGCGAAGCGCCACGATCGACGGACCGGCGTCGGCGGAGACGTCGTCGTAGACGCTCTCAAGGGCGGTCACGATCTCGGTGACCGGCACGCTGTGCTCGTGCAGGTTCTTGGTACTGCCGAGCAACCACGTCAGGTAGTCCTCGGGTTCGACGTTCGGGGGCAACGCGATCGTTCCGGCGAGGGGGTGCGAGCGAAGCGTGCGACCGGTTCGGCGCGCGATCAACTCGGGTGTCGCGCCGACGAAGCGGCGCTGGTCACTCGTGGGGATGCTGTAGATCGTGCAGAGCGGCTCTCGAAGGTGCAGACGTTGGGCGACCGCGGCCGCGTCGATCGCCTCGGGCACCGTGCCGCGCACCGAGCGCGCCAGAACCACCTTGTCGATCTCCTTGGAGCGCAGGATCTCGACCGCCAGGGCGACGTTGTGGGCGTACTCGTCGGGGGTGGGTTGCAGAGAGAGCGAGCGAAGACTCTGCGTCTCTTGGGTCGGCGACGTCGCACGACTCAGCTCCTCGCGCCACGAGACGGCACCGTCGAGACTCGTCAGCCACGCGTCTCCGTCTCGGGTCTGCGTGACGCAGTACTGCGCGACGTCGAGCTGGCTCGGGGCCGAACGGTCAAAGGGCAGCGCGCCGAAGGCGACGACGCCCGAGCCCGGTGGACCGTCGGACCCCACCAGTTCATGTCGGCGCAGCGACGCCACCACGTCGGGCGGATCGTCCAGGCCTCGTTCGAGGTGCACCTGATCGACCGACGCGCCGAAGCCTGCGCGAATCACGTCCGCGGTCTCGATGAGCCATCCGTCGCGGGCCCCCACAGTGCGCAGTGACGCCATCGACTGCGTCTCGATCCGTTGGCGTTGAAACCTCACGAGGACCTCGTCGCAATGAACTGTTGGCTCAGGCCGCCCATGACCCGACGGTGGTTGACCGCGCTGAAGCCCGATCGGTTGAGCATCCGAACGATCTCGTCGCTCGCCGGTAGATAGGCCGTGGACTCGGGGAGGTAGTGGTACGCGGCCCGGTCCGATACCAGGGAGCCGATGAACGGCACGACGCGGCGGAACCACACACGGAATCCGGCGCGCCAGATGCCCGAACGTGGTTCGGCCACCTCGAGCAGCGACAGCCGACCGCCGGGCCGCACGACGCGGGCCATCTCGTCGAAGGTCGCGGCCAGATCGCTGAAGTTGCGTAGCGCGTAACCGCACGTCACGCCGTCGAAGCCGGCCGATCGAAAGGGCAGGAGTGACGCGTCGGCCTGGACGCGCTCGTCCATCATCCGGCCGACGTGCAACATCCCGTAGCTCAGGTCGGTGGCGACCGGCACGTGACCCTGGCGTACCAGTTCGCGCGTGAAGTCCCCCGTGCCGGCGGCGACGTCGAGCACCACGCTCTGTCGCGGGAGACGGAGATCAGTGACGGCGCGACGGCGCCACCGAGAGTCGAGCCCGAAGGTCATCAACTTGTTCACCAGTTCGTAGCGTGACGCGATGGCGTCGAACATCGCGCGGACTTGACGGGTCTTCTCTTGGCCTTGGGGGAGGGGAGTGGACAAGGGTCTCAGCGGTAGTAGCGATAGACCACTTGGGCGACGCACGACGGCTTGGGGGCGTCCTTCACTTCGACGACGACGTCGAGCGCGACCTGGACACCGCCGCTGATCTCCTCCACCGACGCCAGCGTCGCGCCGGCACGGATCTCCGCGCCGACCGGCACGGGGCTGGTGAAGCGGACCTTGTTGGTGCCGTAGTTGACGCCCATGGCGACGCCGTCGACCTTCATGACGCCATTGAGCAGCACCGGAATCAGCGAAAGCGTGAGGTACCCGTGAGCGATCGGACCACCGAAGGGACCGGTCTTGGCCCGTTCGGGGTCCACGTGGATCCACTGGTGGTCACCGGTGGCGTCGGCGAACAGGTTCACCTGCTCCTGGGTCACCGTTTGGTACTCGCCGTAGCCGACGTGCGTGCCCACGAACGCCGACAACTCTTCCATGCTGTTCACGTGCGTCGTCATAGAAAACCTCCGAAGTCAACTCTAGACAACGGGCCCTTCAGTCGAGTTGACGTTGCCGCGCCGTAGGATTGGGCGATGAGTCAGAGCTTCCACTCCCAGAAGCACCGCAACGTCGCCGGGAGCTGGTACCGCGCCTCGGTCTTCGGCGTGAGCGACGGGCTCGTGACCAACGCCTCGCTGATCCTTGGTTTCGCCGGTGCGAACCCCGGACACAACATCGTTCGACTGGCCGGTCTGGCGGGACTGGTCGCCGGGGGCTTCTCGATGGCCAGCGGTGAGTACATCTCGGTGCGCGCCCAAAAGGAACTGCTCGAGTACGAGATCGACGTCGAACGCAGGTCGATCGAGGAGTCACCGGTGCAAGAACAAGAGGAGCTGCGCGAGCTGTTCGTCAGTCGCGGCATCGACGGGGATCTCGCGAACCGTCTTTCGCAGGACCTCATGCGCGACCCGGAGATGGCGCTACGCACGCACGCCCGAGAGGAACTCGGCGTCGACCCGTCCGCGACGGGCTCTCCGTGGGGCGCCGCGATCTCGTCGCTGCT
>JBEKCK010000073.1:0-6005 GCA_050014915.1 Acidimicrobiales bacterium
CTTGAAATGCTCAACTTGGAGATTGACGACGGCGAGTTTGTGTGCCTCGTTGGCCCTTCGGGCTGCGGCAAGACCACGGCGCTGCGAATGATCGCCGGCCTCGAAGACATCACGAGCGGCGACATCGAAATTGGCGGCCGGGTGGTCAATGACCTTCCGTCGAGGGACCGCGACATCGCCTTGGTCTTTCAAAGCTACGCGTTGTACCCGCACCTGACCGTGGCCGACAACATGAGTTTTGGCCTGAAGCTGCGCAAAGTACCAAAGGACAAGATTGAAGAAGCCGTGCAGAGCGCCGCCAAGATTCTGGATCTGGTCAGCTTGCTGGATCGTAAGCCGGCACAACTCTCGGGTGGCCAGCGTCAACGCGTGGCGCTCGGGCGCGCGCTGGTGCGTGATCCGGCCGTGTTCTTGATGGACGAACCCCTCTCGAACCTCGACGCAAAACTTCGCGTTCAGACGCGAGCGGAAATCGCGCAGCTGCACCATCGACTCCAGGCGACCATGCTGTACGTGACGCACGACCAGGTGGAGGCCATGACCATGGCCGACCGCATTGCGGTCATGAATCTCGGCTTACTCGAGCAGTACGGGACACCCCGCGAACTGTACAACTTCCCGAGCAACCTGTTCGTCGCTGGTTTCATTGGATCCCCGTCAATGAATTTCGTGACAATGCGAATGAATCGAAACGAAGAGCGCATACTTCTCACCGGCATGAGTGCGGACTCGAAAATCAAAGTCACGTTGACCGACGAACAGTCAGAGATTCTTCGTCAAAGCGACGCCAACGAAATCATCGTCGGCGTACGACCGGAACACCTGGTTGAGGGATCGATTGACCACCCTGGTTTTAGTGCGGTGGCCACAGTGGAGGTCATTGAGTTCCTCGGGAACGACGAACACATTCACGCTATGAGCGATGACACCGACCTTGTCGCGATCTTGAACGCGCACTCAAGTGTTGCCCGGGGAGATTCGATCAACTTGAGCGCTCCGCATGACACAGTCCATTTCTTTCACCCAACATCGAGTCTCCGGCTGAACTAGTCAAGTGGACGAACGATCTCGAGTGGTCGGTATTGGTCCGTCACGCCGTGGCGATTTGTATTTGAGATGCGACTCCGAAATTGGAGTTCGAGGCGCTTTGGCCGAGAGGAGTGGCGATCACTATGGCCCGTCGCATATACGAACCATTCGTGTACCAATCGTCTGTCGGGACAGTGACACCTGCCGCACCTTTCCTCCAGCGCCGGCTACCTCAACCGTCGGCGCTGGAGGATTCTTTGTTCAATCGAATCCGTAGGTGAACCCGAACACCCGATAGAGTCCGGCTTGATCGCGCCGGCTCCGTATCCGTGCACCGAGCGGTACGCGATTGAAATCAAGTGGCTCGGACGAACCGACGGACTTCGCAACTATCTCGTAACATTTTCTTCATCGAGACGCTCACCTTTCTCTTCACCGATATCGAAGGTTCCACGGCACTGTTGCGCCGACTCGGCGACGACGCGTACTCCCGCGTCTTGAGCGAACATCACCGGATCATTCGCGACGCGCTTGCGTCACACGAAGGCGACGAACAGGGAACCCAGGGTGACTCCTTCTTCGCGGCTTTCACGTCGCCCAAAGCCTGCGTCGCGGCCGCGATCGAGATGCAGAGTGCGCTGTCCCATCAAGAATGGCCGCGGGGCGAACAGTTGCGCGTCCGCATGGGCATTCATACCGGCGAGGTGGCCGAGGTGTCGACGGGCCTCGTCGGCTATGAGGTCCACCGCGCCGCGAGAATCGCGGCGGTCGGCCACGGTGGTCAGGTACTGCTCTCCTCGGCCACCGCCGGACTCATCGAAGACACGCTGCCCCCCGAAGTGTCGCTCCGCGATCTTGGCTCACATCGACTCAAAGACCTCGGACGGCCCGAGACCATTTTCCAACTCGTTGCCGAGGGTCTCGAGTCGGAGTTCGAGCCACTGCGCTCGCTCGACAATCCGGAACTCACCAACAATCTTCCCGCCTCACTCAACCCGTTCATCGGTCGGCTGGCGGAGTTGGAGGAGGCGCGACGTCTCGTCCTGGAGTCTCGTTTGGTGACACTCACTGGTGCTGGAGGTTCCGGAAAGACTCGACTCGCCCTGCAGGTCGCGGCCGAACTCCTCGACGGGAGTGGCGAGGGTGTGTGGTTCGTCGAACTCGCACCCGTGACCGAACCCGATCAAGTGCCCTCGACCGTCATCAGTGCGATGCAACTTCGTCAAGAAAGTGACGCGTCTCCGCTCGACGGATTGGTCAAGATGCTGAGGTCCCAGAACGCGCTGATCGTGTTGGACAACTGCGAGCACGTCATCGATTCGGTGGCGAAGATGGTCGACGTCATCGGGCGCAATTGCCCTCGAGTGTCGATCATCGTGACGTCGCGTGAGCCACTCGGCGTGGACGGAGAACGCGTGTACCGGGTGCGATCGCTGTCACTCCCCGCCGATGATGTGGAAGGGGTGCAAGACCTGGAAGGATCTGACGCAGTGGAACTATTCGTGGCCCGGGCCCGGGCCAAGGATTCGACCTTCGAACTGACCGATTCAGTCGCACCCCTCGTGGCGTCAGTGTGTCGACGTCTCGACGGAATACCTCTCGCTATCGAACTCGCGGCGTCTCGCCTGTCGTCCATGTCGCTCGAGGATCTTCACGGTCGACTCGATCAACGATTCCGGCTCTTGACGGGTGGAAGTCGAAACGCCCTGCCGCGCCAGCAAACTTTGGGGGCCACGGTGGCATGGTCCTACGATCTCCTCACCGATCCAGAGCGCGACCTGCTTCGGCGCCTCTCCGTCTTCGTCGGTGGCTTCGACCTGCAGGGTGCGGAAGCCGTCTGCGCCGGAGGCGGATTTGAGTCATTCGACGTTGCCGATATTCTGAGTTCACTCGTCAACAAGAGCCTCGTCACCGCGGAACGCATTTCGACGTCGCTGCGCTACCGTCTGCTCGAAACCATCCGTCAGTACGCGGCGGATCAGTTGATCGAATCTGGCGGTGGGGTCGATTCTGCGCGAACAAGACAACTGCACGCGGAGCACTATTTGCAGATGTGTCTGGACGCACAACCCGAATTGATTGGCCCGAAGCAGGGTCAGTGGCTTCGACGCCTTGACGTTGAGTATGACAATCTGTTGGCGACCTTCAATACCCTTAGCGCGGATCCCAATCGCACCGCTGACGTCCTGGCCCTTGGAGTGGCCCTCCCACGATTCGTGATAACTCGACGAAATCCGGTACTGCCAAACTTCATCCGTGACGCGTTGTCGAGAGACGTGGACGTGCCGACGTCGCTACGCGCCGAAGCCCTCTTGGCGCTGTCAACAATGGTGGAACTGATCAGCTCACAAGAGCGTGCGGTTCATTTTGCCGATGAACTTAGCGAGCAGGCGCTCGCCCTCGCCGGAGAACTCGACGACGACTTTACGGCTCGTGCACTCGCCACGAGGGCGGGCACACTCCTCGCTCTCGGTCGAAACGACCTGGCCCTCGATTGCGCTAACGGCTCGCTCGAATTGGCCCGGCGAATCAACGATCCACGACGGATCGGTGAAGCGTTGGCCGCCGTAGCGCTCATCGATTTCACGGCTGCCGAAGTCCGCGCACGAATACTCGAGGCGCTCGGGATCTTCCGTCAGGTCAACGACTCCTACTGGATTTCGTTGCTACTCGGCTTTCTCTCCGTTTCTCACTTTGAGACGCTTCAGGATGTCCGCGACTCTCGAGTGATCAATGAGGAGGCAATGCAGCTCGCCGAAGAGATCGGTTCGACACAACATCTCATACTGCTTGGGTATCTCGCTGGAGCGTTCAGCCTTTACCTGGGCGAGATCGACTTGGCGGTGCAGCAAAGCAAGCGGGCGTTGCGACTCTCGCGCCGGTACGGATCACAGGTACATATGGACTACTGGATCGTCTTCACGTTGGCGTGTTGTGCCACGCTGCAGGATCGATTCTTACTCGGTGCTCAATTGTTGGGTGCACACGAAGGCATCGAAGATCGGGCGACTGAACCAATCGCGGGCTTTTGGACACCAATGGAGGTCGAGATGCGAGAGCGCAATCGGACCATGCTTCGCGAGGCCCTCGGCGACGAAGAGTTCGAGCGGGCGATATCGGTCGGGAAAGGTCTAAGCGCCGACCGGTTGTACGACCTGGCGATGGGCCGTACGAGTCACGTGGAGTGATCAGGCTGACGATTCATCCTCAGTACGAGGCTGGGAATTCTTCTATCTAAAGGGGATCCGGAATGTCATCACCGAGTGTGCGAAAGAGTCGCCACCCCGGGGGACGGTGACGCGACGGTCCGAAGAATACCGTTCAGTTACTATTCCTGCGTATTGTGCGTTCGCCACGAAGGAGAAAGACACCTTGACGACTGATGCAGACGTCCCGAGTGACGAGAACAAGTCGGGCGACGTGCCGGACGAACGCACCGCATCGAACCGAACAGCTCACGACTCCGGGGAGTCGAATGAAACGCCACACGTCGTCTACGATTCACTGCCGGCCTACTACAGCACCGCTCGCCAGAAAAGGGCCCTACGACGAGCGGCGCGCCTCAAGACGGCGCCTCCGTGGGTGAAAAAGATCCCCTGGTTGATCTCCTGGCCTTACATGCTCGTGCGGCGGCGCGATCCGAACTACGAAGCGCACTACGAGCAATGGGAAGAGAAGGTTCGCAACAACTACGACGACCGAGAGCAGTAGGCATTACGTGACCGTCTTCGCCGAAATGGACGGACGCGGGATTGGATTGGGAATCGGTGCGAACGAACAGACCCGGGCCCTCGGATTCGCTCTCGACCAAGTTACAGTCGGACGATGGCGCGAGAAGTAGTCACCGGTTATTGCTGGCCGCAGTCCGTTGGTCATGGAGAACAGGTCGACCTCCATATGTCGTCGACGGGTGCACGTCCGGTACGTGTGGAGATCGCACGGGTGGGGGCTAGACGAGAGATCGTGTTCTCCGCGGCGACGGTGGTGACGGGAGATCACGAGACCCCGAGTTCTGCATCATCGAACGGATGCCAATGGCCGGTCGCGCTCACGGTCGGCGTTGATTCGTCGTGGCGTTCCGGCTACTTCGAAGTCGTCATGGAGATCGAGGTGGGCGACAAGTTGCGTCGTGACTACGCCTTTTTCGTGGTGCGACCCCGGGACGCGCGGATCGTTCTCGCGCTGTCCACCAACACTTGGCACGCGTACAACGACTTCGGCGGGACGAACCTGTACAACGGCGGCACGCACGTCTCGATGAAACGTCCGATGGCGGCGGGCTACCTGCACAAGCCACTCGGCAAGGGCCGTCGCGTCACCGGCACCGGTGCCCCCGATCCCCAGAACGCCGCGCACGTGGGGTACGTGCAGTTGAACCATCTGTCGAACTGGGCGGGGTCCGCGGGTTGGCCCGACTGGGAGCACCCGTTCATCGCGTGGGCCGAGCGTGAAGGCTATGAGATCGGCGTCTGTACGAACGCCGACCTCGAAAACCACCCCGAGGTGTTGGCGGACGCGAGTCTGTACCTGTCGGTCGGTCACGACGAGTACTGGTCGAAGGGGATGCGCGACACCGTCGAAGGCTTCATCGCCGGCGGAGGGAACGCGGCCTTCTTCTCGGGCAATACGGCGATGTGGCAGGTGCGAATGGAGGGCGTCGATCGCGACGTGATGGTGGGTTACAAGGGTTACTTCAAAGACGACCCGTTCATGGGGACACCGCGACAGTCCGAGCTCACGACGATGTGGTCCGACGTCATTGTCGGTCGACCGGAGAATTCCATGACGGGGGTCACGTTCACTCGTGGTGGTTATCACCGCATCGGACGCAACGTGACCTCCGGATTGGGTGGCTACACCGTTCACCGGGCGGACCATTGGATCTTTGAGGGCACCGGCGTCGGCTATGGCGACGTACTGGGTGCGAACGCGACCGTGGTCGGCTACGAATGTGACGGGTGTGCGTTCACCTATCG
>JBEKCK010000074.1:0-5209 GCA_050014915.1 Acidimicrobiales bacterium
GTTCCAGAAGGCCGAGATCATGCTCGCGCCGTCACTCCAGACTGAAGGAAAGCAGTTGCAGCGCTCCCAGGGCGTCGGCATGGGACATTGACCCAGAACGTCCTCGTCGTCGACTTCGGCGCCCAGTACGCCCAGCTGATCGCCCGGCGCGTGCGCGAGGCGCACGTCTACTCCGAGATCGTGCCCTCGACGATCAGCGCCGACGAGGTGCGCGCGAAGGCACCGGCCGCCCTCATCCTCTCCGGTGGACCGAAGTCGGTCTACGAGGTGCCGGCACCGTCACTCGACCCCGCGATCTACGAACTCGGCATCCCGGTGCTCGGCATCTGTTACGGCGCGCAGCTCATGGCGCTGCAGTTGGGCGGCGAGGTCGCCAACACCGGCATCGGGGAGTACGGTCGCACGGACATGACGCGGATCGGCACGTCGGTCCTGATGGACGAGTGGCCGGCGAGCGTGACCTGCTGGATGAGCCACGGTGACGCGATCGCCACCGCGCCGGAGGGCTTCGTCGTCACCGGTTCCTCGCCCGAGGGGCCGGTCGCCGTGATGGAGGACGTCGGACGTCGACTGCACGCCGTGCAGTTCCACCCCGAGGTCGCCCACACCGAACGCGGACAGGACCTCCTCGCGAACTTCTTGCACCGCGTCGCCGAGATCCCCCCGACGTGGACGAACACGTCGATCATCGAAGACCAGGTCGCCGCGATCCGCACGCAGGTCGGCACCGAGAAAGTGCTCTGCGCGCTCTCGGGCGGTGTCGACTCGGCGGTCGCCGCGGCGCTCGTGACCAAGGCCGTCGGACGCCAACTCACGTGCGTGTTTGTCGACACCGGACTGATGCGCAAGGACGAGGGTGAGCAGATCGAAGAGACGTTCACCCGTCAGTTCGGCGTCGAGCTGATCCACGTGAAGGCGCAGGACCGATTCTTCGAGGCCCTCGCCGGCGTGACCGACCCCGAGGCGAAGCGCAAGATCATCGGCGGTCTGTTCATCCAGGAGTTCGAGACCGTGGCCCGAGAACTCGGCAAGGGCGGCGACGGACCGCGCTTCCTAGTGCAGGGCACGCTGTACCCCGACGTCATCGAATCGGGCTCGGGACACGCGGCGAACATCAAGAGCCACCACAACGTCGGCGGCCTGCCCGAGGACCTCTCCTTCGACCTCGTCGAGCCGCTGCGGAACCTCTTCAAGGACGAGGTCCGCCACGTCGGTGAGGAGCTCGGACTGCCGGCCGAGATCGTCTGGCGCCAGCCGTTCCCCGGTCCCGGGTTGGGCGTGCGCATCGTGGGCGAGGTGACGCGCGAACGCGCCGAGATCCTGCGCAACGCCGACTACGTCGTGGTCGACGAGATCAAGAAGGCCGGGCTGTACCGCGAACTGTGGCAGAGCTTCGCGGTGTTACCGGCCGTGCGTACGGTGGGGGTCATGGGCGACGGCCGAACCTACGCGTACCCGATCATCATCCGCGCCGTCACGAGCGACGACGCCATGACCGCCGACTGGGCGCGACTGCCCTACGACGTTATCGAGAAGATCGCGAACCGACTCATCCGCGAGGTCGACGGCGTGAACCGGGTCGCGCTGGACGTCACGAGCAAGCCACCGGGCACCATTGAGTGGGAATGAGTCGCTCCACGTTCTCCGAGGAGTCGCTCTGGGGAACTGACGGAGCGAACGAACGCCTCGACCCCGATTCGCTGCTCGAGGGCCTGACCGTCCCCCAACGCGCGGCCGTCATCCAGCGCGGGGGACCGCTCCTCGTGATCGCCGGTGCCGGTTCGGGCAAGACTCGGGTCCTCACGCGACGCATCGCGCACATCCTGGCGATGGGCGACGCGCGACCGTGGGAGATCATGGCGATCACCTTCACCAACAAGGCCGCCGACGAGATGCGCCGTCGCGTGGTCGACCTGGTGGGTGCCGACGCGAAGGACATGTGGGTCTCGACGTTCCACTCCGCGTGCCTGCGGATGCTGCGCTCGCACGCCGACGTGCTGGGCTACCAGCGCGGCTTCACGATCTACGACGCCGGCGACGCGGAGACCGCGGTCGAGCGCATCATGAAGGAACTCAACCTCGACACCAAACGACTCTCGCCGCGCAGCGTCTCGGCCGCGATCTCGGCGGCGAAGAACGAGATGCTCTCGCCCGACGCCTACGCCGACTCCGGCGACGGCAATCCCCATCACCGGCGCATCGCCGAGATCTACCACCTCTACAACGCGCGCCTGGTGCTCGCGAACGCGATGGACTTCGACGACCTGCTCTTGAACGCGGTCGCGATGTTGAAGAAGGACGACGGCGTCCGCTCCGGTTACCAGAACCGCTTCAAGTACATGCTGGTCGATGAGTTCCAGGACACCAACGGCGTGCAGAACCAGTTGGTGATGATGCTCGCCGAGAAGCACCGCAACCTCTGCGTGGTGGGCGACTCGGACCAATCGATCTACCGCTTCCGCGCGGCCGACGTGCGCAACATCCTCGAGTTCGAGAAGCGCTTCCCCGACGCCTCGGTGATCCTGCTGGAGCAGAACTTCCGCTCGACCCAGACGATCCTGGACGCGGCCAACGCCGTCATCTCGAAGAACCGCAGTCGCATCGCGAAGAACCTCTTCACCGACGACGTGCAGGGCGAGAAGATACGTCTCTACCGCGCCGGTGACGAGTACGACGAGGGTCGCTGGGTCGCGACCGAGCTACGACGCCTCGCCACCGAGTCCAAGCTCTCGTGGAACCAGATGGCCGTCTTCTACCGCACGAACGCCCAGAGTCGCGTGCTCGAAGAGGAGATGCTGCGTGCGTCGATTCCGTACCGCGTCATCTCGGGCATGCGCTTCTATGACCGCAAGGAGGTCAAGAACGCGCTGGCGTTCGCGCGTCTCATCGTCAATCCCCGCGACGAGGCCTCGGCCCGTCGCGTGATCAACGAACCCAAGCGCGGCATCGGTGACGCGGCCCAGGCCAAACTCGGGATGTACGCCGCGCAGAACGGACTCTCCTTCGCCGAGTCCACGCACTACGCCAAGGAGGCCGGCCTCACCGGTCGGGCGTTGAGCGGCGCGCAGAAGTTCTCGTTCATGCTCGATGAACTGCGCGCGCTCGCGAACGACCTGGCACCGCGCGAGGTGATCGACGCGATCGTGCGCGAGTCGGGCATGGGTGACGCCCTGCGCGCCGAGAACACCGACGAGGCCTATTCGCGACTGGAGAACCTCGGTGAGCTCGCGTCGGCCGCGAGTCAGTACGACACGTTGATGGACTTCGTCGAGCGCATGGCGTTGGTCGCGGACTCCGACCAACTCGACGGCGGCGCCGGCGCGATCTCGATGATGACGTTGCACGTGGCCAAGGGCCTCGAGTTCCCGGCGGTCATCATGACCGGTCTGGAGGAGACGATCTTCCCGCACCGACGGGCCCTCTCGGACGACAACGAACTCGAAGAGGAACGTCGACTGTGTTACGTCGGGATCACCCGTGCGATGCGGCACTTGGTCCTCACGCACGCGTGGAGCCGAACGATGTGGGGTCATCACGTCGACGCGCTGGCGAGCCGATTCCTCCAGGAGATCCCCTCGGAGTTGATCAACGACATCTCCTCGACGATGCCGCTTCGACGAATCGACTACCGCGACGCGGACGGCTTCACCGGCCGCGGCACCGAGTTCACCGAGGGTCGAGCCTTCGGCACGGGTGCCGCCCCGCCGGTGCGCTCGACCGGGGCCGAGAAACTCGGACTCGTGGTCGGCGAGCGGGTCGTGCACGACCGCTTCGGGCCCGGCGTCGTGACCAGGGTCGAGGGAACCGGCACGC
Source organism: Acidimicrobiales bacterium (assembly GCA_050014915.1). Lineage (GTDB taxonomy): Bacteria > Actinomycetota > Acidimicrobiia > Acidimicrobiales > RAAP-2 > RAAP-2. The sequence goes on from JBEKCK010000074.1 coordinate 3,814, forward strand.
ACGCGCGCGCCGCCGTCGACTTCGACGAGCACGGCACGAAGCAGTTGGTGCTCGCGATGACGCCGCTCCATCGCGCCTAAGAGTCTCAATTCGTGAACTGAAATCTCGACACTCGTTGGTGTCAGAATGAGGTCTCATGGTCTACAAGCGCCCGGCCTATCGACCTCCGGCCGCGCCCCGACCACATTCGCACCGCCTGCCGCGGGTCGTCTACTGGCGCCGTCGTTCGATCGTGCTGCTGGCCCTCGCGATAGTGGCCGCGTTCATCTATCTCGCCGCGACGCTCTTCTTCGCCCTCCTCAATCCTTCCTACGGATCGAGCCTCTCGACCCGGGCCTCCCAGTGGGGCCGCCAGCACGGGCTGGCGAGCGTCGTGCGCTGGGCCGCCGACGAGGCGTACCACTGGGACCTGCCGAAGAAGGGCGGCACACCGCCGGCCGGATCCTTCGGCACGGGCGCCACCACCGAGACGTTCAAGTCGCCCGTGGCGTTGGCGCCGCCGGTGAACATCGTGTCGCCGGCGGCGAGTCCCTTGCCCGGAGAGGGCGTGTGGCACGTCGTCGGTCGCACGACGGCGAACGGCATCCCGACGATGTACGAAGCCTTCGTCCGTCCCGACAGGGTGCACACGAGCTACGTCGTCGGTGTCGTGTGGATGGACACGAATCTGTTGACGGCGCAGTTGTACTCCGGTTCGATGATCCCCGGCGGGGGACCGTTCTGGCACCACGTGCCGATCACGGCGAAACGCTCCAAGACGTTGGTGGCGGCCTTCAACTCCGGGTTCGTGATGCAGAACGCCGACGGCGGGTACTTCACCGACGACAAGACCTACAAGAAGCTGCGCCTCGGCGCGGCCTCGGCCGTGATCTTCAAGAACGGGCGCATGACGGTCGCGCAGTGGGGACGCGACGTCGTCATGACCAATCAGATCGCCTCGGTGCGCCAGAACCTGGACCTGATCGTTGACAACTCCAAGGAGGTCCACGGACTGAGGAACCCGAAGTCGACGAAGTGGGGGTCGGTGATCGACCCCAACGACGACGTGTGGCGTTCGGGGCTCGGCATCACACCGACCGGCGCGCTGGTCTACGTGGGCGGACCGGGCATGTCGCTGAGTGACCTCGCCGACGTGATGGTGCGCGCCGGCGTCGAAGAGGGCATGGAGCTCGACTACGGCCTCGACTGGGTCCAACTCTCGACCTACACCGCGACGCCCAACGCGGTCATCACCGGCGCCAACGGCCTGAGCCTCCTGTCGTCGATGCCCGGCGCGCCGAGCCGTTACTTCGGCTCCTTCTGGGCGCACGACTTCTTCACGATGTCGCTGCGCGACAACGAACTACGCCGCACGGTCAAGACGCCAACCAATACCTCGACGACGACCACGACCGCG
>JBEKCK010000075.1:0-4627 GCA_050014915.1 Acidimicrobiales bacterium
CCCTCCGACGACGAGCCCTTCGCGGCCCTCGCCTTCAAGGTCCAGACCGACCCCTACGTCGGCAAGCTCACCTACCTGCGCGTCTACTCCGGCACCCTGGAAAAGGGCGACACCGTCCTCAACACCACCCGGGGCATGAAGAAGGAGCGTCTCGGACGACTGCTCTTGATGCACGCCAACAACCGCGAGGACCTCGACACCATCCGCACCGGCGACATCGTCGCCGCGGTCGGTCTCAAGCAGGTGACGACCGGGGACACGCTCTCCTCGATCGACCAGCCGATTCAACTCGAGACGCTGGTCTTCCCCGAGCCGGTCATCCACGTCGCCGTCGAGCCCAAGACCAAGGCCGACCAGGACAAACTGGGCCGCGCGCTGTACTCCTTGTCCGAAGAGGACCCGACGTTCCGCGTGCGCACCGACGAAGAGACCGGCCAGACCGTCATCTCGGGCATGGGCGAACTGCACCTCGAGGTGCTGGTCGACCGCATGCAGCGCGAGTTCGCCGTCGACGCCAACGTCGGTAAGCCCCAGGTGGCCTACCGCGAGACGATCCGCAAGACCGTCACCAAGGTCGAGGAGAAGTACGTGCGCCAGACCGGTGGTCGCGGTCAGTACGGCCACGTCGTCATCACCCTGGAGCCCACGGGCCCCGGCGGGGGATACGAGTTCGTGGACGAGATCACGGGCGGCGTGATCCCCAAGGAGTACATCCAGCCGGTCAACCAGGGCATCACCGAGGCGCTGACCTCGGGCGTCCTGGCCGGCTACCCGGTCGTCGACGTGCGCGTGCGCCTCACCTACGGTTCGTACCACGACGTCGACTCCTCGGAGATGGCCTTCAAGATCGCCGGTTCGATCGCCGTGAAGAAGGCCGCGCGCCTCGCGAGCCCGGTACTGCTCGAGCCGATCATGGCCGTCGAGGTCGTGACGCCCGAGGACTACCTGGGTGACGTCATCGGTGACCTGTCCTCTCGTCGCGGACGCGTCGAGGGCATGGATCAGAACGGCAATAGTCAGGCGATTCGGGCCCTTGTGCCGCTGGCCGACATGTTCGGCTACGCTACTGACCTGCGTTCTCGCACTCAAGGGCGCGCGACGTACACCATGCAGTTCAGTAATTACGCCGAAGTTCCGGACGCGATTTCGAAGGAGATCGTGGCCAAGGCCACTGGCGCGTAAGAAGCTGGGTGACCAGTGAACACAAGGTCCAAACCGTACTCGGGGCGGGCCAAAAACGAACAAGACGGCCTCAAGAGAAGCCGTCGCTAGACAGAAAGTTAGTGCCCGACAATGGCAAAGAAGAAGTTCGAGCGAACTAAGCCGCACGTAAACGTTGGAACGATGGGCCACATCGACCACGGCAAGACCACTCTCACCGCGGCCATCACGAAGGTCCTCTCGACGCGCCTGCCCGGTACCGCCTTCACCCCCTTCGACCAGATCGACAAGGCGCCCGAGGAGAAGCAGCGCGGCATCACGATCTCCATCGCCCACGTGGAGTACGAGACGGCGAATCGTCACTACGCCCACGTCGACATGCCCGGTCACGCCGACTACGTCAAGAACATGATCACCGGCGCCGCCCAGGTCGACGGGGCCATCCTCGTCGTCGCGGCGACCGACGGTCCCATGCCCCAGACCCGTGAGCACGTCCTGCTCGCGCGCCAGGTCGGCGTGCCCTACATCGTGGTCGCCCTCAACAAGGCCGACATGGTGGACGACGAAGAGCTCCTCGAGCTCGTCGAGATGGAGATCCGCGAGCTCCTCACGAGCTACGGCTTCCCCGGCGACGACACCCCGATCGTGCGCGTCTCGGCGCTGAACGCCCTCAACGGCGACGAAGAGGCCGGCGACCGCATCATGGAACTGATGGACGCCGTCGACACCTTCATCCCCGAGCCGGTGCGCGCGACCGAGAAGCCGTTCCTCATGTCGATCGAGGACGTCATGTCCATCACCGGTCGTGGCACCGTCGTCACCGGCAAGGTCGAGCAGGGCGTCGTGAAGGTCGGCGACGAGGTCGAGATCGTGGGCCTTCGCCCGACGACCAAGACCGTCGTCACCGGCATCGAGATGTTCCGCAAGCTCCTCGACCAGGGACAGGCCGGCGACAACCTCGGCGCGCTCCTGCGTGGCACCAAGAAGGAAGAGGTCGAGCGCGGCCAGGTGCTCTGCAAGCCCGGCACCATCACGCCCCACACCAACTTCGAGGCCTCGGTCTACGTGCTCACCAAGGAAGAGGGCGGCCGCCACAAGCCGTTCTTCGCGAACTACCGTCCGCAGTTCTACTTCCGCACGACCGACGTCACCGGCACCATCGAGCTGCCCTCGGGCACCGAGATGGTCATGCCCGGGGACAACACCGAGATGACCGTGACCCTGGGTAAGCCGATCGCCATGGAAGAGGGCCTCACCTTCTCCATCCGCGAGGGTGGCCGAACCGTCGGGTCCGGTCGCGTCGTCAAGATCTTGAAGTAGATCGGTCATGGCCGACAACCGACAAATGATTCGCATCCGGCTGAAGGCCTTCGACCACGGCGTCTTAGACCAGTCCACCGCGAAGATCGTCCAGACGGTCGAGCGCACGAACGCGAGGGTGCAGGGCCCCGTGCCCCTGCCCACCGAGAAGCACCGTTACACCGTCGTTCGTGGACCCCACAAGCACAAGGACTCGCGCGAGCACTTCGAGATGCGCGTGCACAAGCGCCTCTTGGACATCGTGGACCACACCGCCAAGACCGTCGACTCGCTCCAGCGCCTCGACCTCCCGGCCGGCGTGGACATCGAGATCAAGATCCGCCAAGTCTGAGTCATCGCCCTTCGCGCCTTTGCGCGCGCGGGTGTCGATGATGTACTGTTAATAGCCCCCATAAAGCGGTTCGGGCGGAAAAGAAGAAGTGTTCAGTTGCCCTTTGGGGAACGCTGAACCAAACCAGTCGAGCGCTCCGTTCGGGTTTCGTTACCCGGCGGAGCGTCTGTGTGTCGGACATCCGACGCACGGAGGAAGAAAGAGGCACACGTGGCGACCAAAGCGATCGTCGGCGAGAAGGTGGGCATGACCCAGGTCTGGGACGCCCAGAACCGGGCCATCCCAGTGACGGTCGTACGCGTCAGCCCCGCTCGCATCGTGCAGGTGAAGACCCCGGAGAAGGAGGGCTACTCGGCCGTCCAGGTGACCTGGGGCACCCGTCGCACCTCGACCCTCTCCAAGCCCGAACTCGGACACTTCGAGAAGGCCGGCGTGACGCCCGGCAAGAAGCTCGTCGAGCTTCGCCTCGATGACGTCTCGGGCTACGAGGTCGGCCAGGAGATCCTCGCCGACGCCTTCGAGGCGGGCGAGATGATCGACGCCACCGCCGTCGCCAAGGGCAAGGGTTTCTCCGGTGCCATGAAGCGCCACAACTTCTCGGGACAGGGCGGCGCGCACGGTAACCACAAGCACCACCGCGCGCCCGGTTCGATCGGCGCCTGCGCCACACCGGGCCGCGTCTTCAAGGGCACGAAGATGGCCGGTCGCATGGGTGGCGGTCAGGTGACGACCACGAACCTCGTAGTGATCTCGGTCGACGTCGAGCGCCACCTGGTGCTCGTCAAGGGCGCGGTCCCCGGTCCGCGCGGCGGCACCGTCGTGCTGCGCACCTCGGTGAAGAACCCGATGAAGGCCGGAGGTGCGCGATGAGCGACGTCTTCACCCTTCGTGGTCCGATCAAGAAGGACCGACCCGAGCCCGCGAAGCGCACGGTCGCGCGCCGGTCCCTCGACGGGAGCGAGCTCGGCACCGTCGAACTCGAACCGACGATCTTCGGCATCGAGCCCAACATGGCCGTGTTGCACCAGGTGATCAAGGCGCAACTGGCCGCCAAGCGCTCGGGCACGCAGTCGACCAAGACGCGCAAAGAGGTCCGCGGTGGCGGCAAGAAGCCCTTCAACCAGAAGGGCACCGGCGGGGCCCGTCAGGGCACCATCCGCGCGCCACACTACCCGGGCGGTGGCATCGCGCTCGGGCCCAAGCCGCGCAAGTACGACCAGAAGACGCCCAAGAAGATGATTCGACTGGCGCTGCACTCGGCGCTGTCGGACCGCGCCTCGATGGAGCGCGTCGCGATCGTCGACGACTTCTCGAAGTGGGCGGCGCCGCGCACGAAGGACGCCATCACCGCGCTGGGGGCCCTCGGCCTCGACGGGAAGATCCTGGTGGTGCTGGGCCGCGACGACGCGACGGCGCTGCGATCGTTCCGCAACCTCATGAACGTCAAGACGATCGACGCCGGAGAGATCAACGCCTACGACGTCCTCGACTGCGACTGGATCCTCTTCACCGACGAGACGTTGCCGAGCGCCAAGGAGAACGACTGATGCGCGATGCCATGAGCGTCCTGATCCGCCCCGTGGTCTCGGAGAAGACCTACGCCCTGATGGACAAGGGCACCTACGTCTTCGTCGTGGACCCGCGTTCGACCAAGGTCGACGTGCGCAACGCCGTCGAGCGCACCTTCAACGTGAAGGTCACGAACGTCAACACTCTCAACCGCAAGGGTAAGTCGACGCGCAACCGTCGCACCGGTGTCGTGGGCATGCGCCCGGGCACGAAGCGGGCCATCGTCACCCTGCGAGCCGGTGACAC
>JBEKCK010000076.1:0-3869 GCA_050014915.1 Acidimicrobiales bacterium
TCAAGAGATCAAGTAACTACTTGCGTGGCGCAATCAGCCAAGAACTCGACAACGACGTCGCCAGTGTGTCCAACGAATCCGAGCAGATCCTCAAGTTCCACGGCATCTACGCCCAGGACAATCGCGACGTGCGCCGAGAGCGCGCCGTCAAGGGTGAAGAGCTCGACTACATCTTCATGATCCGCGTCGGAGTCCCCGGCGGACGGCTGACGACCGATCAATGGCTGGCGCTCGACGCCGCCGCCTCCGACGTCGCCGACGGCACGATAAGGCTCACCACCCGTCAGGCCGTCCAGTTCCACGGGGTGCTGAAGGACGGGCTCCGACCGCTCGCTCGAGCCGTGGACGCCCACCTGATGACGTCCTTCGGAGCCTGTGGCGACGTCGTACGAAACGTCGTTTCCTGTCCCGAACTGCAGGGCAACGACGCCGACGAGCGCCTGGCGGAGATCTCGAGGCACCTGACCCGAAGCTTTCGCGCGACCACCGACGCGCACTGGGAGATCTTCGTCAATGGCGACAAGGCCGCGTCACGCGAAGACGCCGCCGAGCGACCGTTCTACGGCGAGACGTACCTACCGAGGAAGTTCAAGATCGCCGTCGCCCACCCGAACGAGAACTGCGTGGACGTCCTCGCCCAAGACGTCGGGTTGATTCCGGGGGTTCACCCCGAGGCCGGCGACGGATTCAATCTCTTGGTGGGCGGCGGCCTCGGTCGGGCCTACGCCAATCCCGACACGTTCGCGCGCCTGGCCGATCCGATGACCTTCGTCACCTACGACGAGGTCGACGAGGTCATCGCCGCGGTGCTGGTGACCTACCGCGAACTCGGCGACCGTACCGACCGCAAACGCGCACGAATGAAGTACGTGGTGGCCGACATGGGCTACGAACAGTTCCGCAAGGAGATCGAGGTCCGACTCGGTCGAGAACTCCGCGAACCGTTGTCGCTGCCCGCCCACTTCGAGGCCGACCACCACCTCGGGTGGCGCACGCGAGACGACGGGACACACCAGGTCGGCGTGCGCGTCTCGGCCGGTCGGGTGCGCGACGACGAGAACGGCACGCGCCTGCGCTCGGCACTGCGATTGATCGCGCAACGTCACCCCGTGACGTTCTTCCTCACCGCCCAACAGGACATCGTCATCAGCGCCATTCCCTATGACGCGCGAGACGACGTCGATGCGATCCTGCGCGACCACACCGTTCGTTCCGACTCAGAGCTCGGCAACGTCGAACGCACAGCGCTCGCGTGCCCGGCCCTGCCGACGTGCGGTCAGGCGCTCACGGAGGCCGAACGTCGACTCCCCGAGCTGGTCAACAACATCGAAGGCGCCCTCGCCAGTCGTCAGCTCGGCCGACGGAACCTCCAACTTCGCATGACCGGTTGTCCGAACGGTTGCGCCCGACCGGCCGTCGCCGAAGTCGGCATCGTCGGACGCACGAAGTCGACCTACGACGTCTTCGTCGGCGGCGGACCCCGCGGCGATCGACTCGCGACGCTGTATCGGGAGAAGGTCTCCTTCGACGAGATTGCGGTCGTCCTCGGACCGCTCTTCGACCGCTGGGAGGCCGAGGGCGACGAGGACGAGTCCTTCGGCGACTTCATGACCCGGGTCGGTGTGCAGTGACCGTCTATCTCGTCGGAGCCGGACCGGGCGCCGCCGACCTCCTGACACTGCGCGCGGCACGACTGCTCGGCGAGGCCGACGTCGTTGTGCACGACCGATTGGTCGAACGATCGGTCCTCGAGCTCATCAGACGTGACGCCGAGCTGATTGACGTGGGCAAGGAGCCGGGCCGCGTCACGTCCCAGTCGATGATCAACGACCTGCTCGTCTCGCTCGGTCACCGCTACGAGACCGTCGTGCGTCTCAAGGGCGGTGACCCGTTCGTGTTCGGACGCGGCGGCGAGGAGATGATCGCGCTCTCCGAGGCCGGCGTGGCGAGCGAGGTCGTGCCCGGCATCACGTCGGCGTTCGCCGGACCGCTGGCCGCGGGCATACCGGTCACCCATCGCGGCCTCTCGCGCGGTGTCACGGTCGTCACCGGTCACCTGGAGAGCCACGACGACGGCTACTTTCGCCGACTGGCGAATCCCGACCTCACGCTCGTGGTCTTGATGGGCGTGAGGACGCGCTCCTCGATCGCCGCGCAGCTCATCGACGGGGGCCTCTCGCGCGAGACGCCGGTCGCCGTCATCGAGAGCGCCTACACCGCGCGCGAATCGGTGACGCGCGCCCAACTGGCCGACCTCGGATCCCTCGCTGTCTCCTCCCCCGCCATCATCGTCATCGGTCCGTGCGCCGCCCTCTCGGTGCACGAACTGATGGCGAGCGCCGCGCTGGTCTAGTCGTGCTGCCCCTCGCCCTCAAGCTCAGCGGCAAAGAGGTCCTCGTCATCGGCGCCGGCCGCATCGGCAGTGGCAAGGCCACCCTGCTCATCGACGCCGGCGCGCGCGTCACCATGATCGCGCGCGACGTCCTCGGCGAACTCCCGCGCGGTCTCAGCACCCTCGAGCAGCGCGAGTACCGCGAGGGCGACCTGCGGGGCTACGCACTCGTCGTTTCGGCGACGGGCGACGCGACCGTCAATGACCGCATCGTCGACGAGGCCCGCCGCGAGAACGTCTGGTTGAACGTGGTCGACGATCCCGAACGCTCGGACTTCTATTTCACCGCCGTGCACCGCGCCGGCGACGTCATCGTGTCGGTCTCGACCGAGGGCGCGTCGCCGGCGCTCGCCCAGGAACTACGTTCGATGATCGCCGAGCAACTCCCGGACAACTTGGCCGACGTCGCTCAGCAGTTGCGCCACGAGCGCGCCGAATTCCACGCCACGGGCACGAGCACCGAGGGCGTCGATTGGCGACCACGAATTCGAGAGTTGCTCGGGAGCAACGAACTCTCGCGTTGAGAACGGACTCACTAGTCTCCCTGGTGACGAGTGGTTCGTCGCACGTCAGGGGGTCGCATGACTGATCGAGTACTCGTCACCGGGGCCACCGGCTTCATCGCACAGCACTGTCTGTTGCAACTCTTGGAGGCCGGCTACGACGTTCGCGGCACGGCCCGATCGGCCGATCGCACCGCCGAGGTGCGCGCCATCTTGTCACCGCACCTCAGTGACGCCGCGCGCGCTCGGCTCGACGACTTCGTCGTCGTCGAGGCCGATCTCACGAGCGACGGCGGATGGCGGGACGCCGTCGAAGGATGTCGCTACGTATTGCACGTCGCGAGCCCGCTGCCGCGCGGCGTCGTCAAGGACGAGGACGAATTGATCGTGCCGGCGCGCGACGGAGCTCTGCGCCTCCTGCGCGCCGCCGTCGGCGCCGGCGTGGAGCGCGTCGTCCTCACGTCGTCGCTCAGCGCCATTCTCTACGGCAACGACCGTTCGAAGGTCTTCACCGAATCCGACTGGTCGAATCTGAACGGCGATCGAATCGGCGCGTACGACAAGTCCAAGACCATCGCCGAACGGGCCGCCTGGGACTTCATGGAGAGCGTGACGGGCACGTCGTCGATGCAGCTCGCCGTCATCAACCCCGGACTCGTGCTCGGTCCGTTGCTCTCGAGCGACTGGGGCACGTCCGGTGAGATGGTGAAGCGGATCATGGAGCACAAGGTGCCGGCGATCCCGAACATCAACTTCGCGACCGTCGACGTGCGCGACGTCGCCAGCGCGCACGTCAGTGCGATGATCGTTCCCGAAGCCGCCGGGCAGCGCTTCATCTGCGCCGAGACGAACCACTCGATGATGGAGATCGCCCAGATCTTGAAGGCCCGCTACGGCGCCCAGGGATTCAAGATCCCGACCGGCCGACTGCCGTCGATCGCCGTGAAGGGAATGGCGCTCTTCGACAGGACCGT
>JBEKCK010000077.1:0-3772 GCA_050014915.1 Acidimicrobiales bacterium
GGACCGACCTCAGGTTGCAGATCGGCCAACCTCAGTCACTCCGGCTGAATCTAGTAGCGATAGGAGTCCGGCTTGAAGGGACCCTCGATCGGCACACCGATGTAGTCGGCCTGTTTCTTCGACAGCGTCGTCAGTTTCACGCCTAGCGCGTCAAGGTGGAGCCGCGCCACCTTCTCGTCGAGGTGCTTCGGGAGCACGTAGACCTTCTTCTCGTAGTTCGCGTTATTCACGTAGAGCTCGATCTGGGCCATCGTCTGGTTGGTGAACGAGTTGCTCATCACGAAGCTCGGGTGGCCGGTTGCGTTGCCGAGGTTGAGGAGTCGTCCCTCGGACAGCAAGATGATCGCACGGCCGTTGGGCATGATCCACTTGTCGACCTGCGGTTTGATGTTCTCTCGGCGAACGCCCGGGAGATTGGTCAATCCCGCGATGTCGATCTCGTTGTCGAAGTGGCCGATGTTGCCGAGGATCGCCTGGTGCTTCATCATCAACATGTGATCGACGGACACGATGTCGCGGTTGCCGGTCGCGGTGATGATGATGTCGGCGTAGGGGAGGGCCTCTTCGAGCGTGGTCACCTGGAATCCGTCCATCGCGGCCTGCAGCGCGCAGATGGGGTCGACCTCGGTGATGATCACGCGCGCGCCCTGGCCGCGCAGCGACTCGGCTGAACCCTTGCCGACGTCACCGTAGCCGCAGACGACGGCGACCTTGCCGCCGATCAAGGTGTCGGTGGCGCGGTTGATCCCGTCGATCAGCGAGTGGCGACAGCCGTACTTGTTGTCGAACTTCGACTTGGTGACGGCGTCGTTCACGTTGATCGCCGGGAACAGCAACGTACCGTCACGTTCCATCTCGTAGAGTCGGTGCACCCCGGTGGTGGTCTCTTCCGAGACACCGATGAGATCGTCGGCCATCGGGCCGAAGAGCTTCTCGCCGCTCGACACGATCCGGTCGAGGAGCGACAGGATCACGCGGTACTCCTCGGAGTCGGCACTCTCGGGGGCCGGTACGAAGCCGGCGCGTTCGAACTCGAGACCCTTGTGCACGAGCAGTGTGGCGTCACCGCCGTCGTCCAGGATCATCGTCGGACCGGCGTGGCCGGGCCAGCGCAGCATCTGCTCGGTGCACCACCAGTACTCTTCGAGCGACTCGCCCTTCCAGGCGAAGACCGGTACGCCCGCGGGCTCGTCGATCGTGCCGGTGGGACCGACGACGACCGCCGCGGCGGCGTGGTCCTGGGTCGAGAAGATGTTGCAACTCACCCAACGAACTTCGGCCCCGAGCGCCACGAGGGTCTCGATCAACACCGCGGTCTGGATCGTCATGTGCAGGGACCCCGCGATGCGAGATCCGGTCAGTGGCTTGGAGGCGCCGAACTCGGCGCGCATCGCCATGAGGCCGGGCATCTCGTGTTCGGCCAGGGTGATCTCCGCTCGACCGAAATCGGCCAGTGTGAGGTCGGCAACTTTGAAGTTAAAGGGTGCAGAGGTCATGGTTCTCCTAGGAGTTAGCGATTTCCAGGCGCCGACCTCTGTCGCTCACGCCTGGAAATATGGTATCGCGTCAGACGCCGACGCGGAACTCCACGACGTCGCCATCGCGCATGACATAGTCCTTACCCTCGATCCGGGCCTTCCCGGCCGCCTTCACCTGCGCCATGGAACCGAGCGACATCAGGTCGACGAAGGACACGACTTCGGCTTTGATGAAGTGCTTCTGGAAGTCGGTGTGAATCTCGCCGGCCGCCTCGGGCGCCGTCGCGCCCCGGTGGATCGTCCAGGCGCGCGTCTCCTTGGGGCCGGCCGTGAGGAAGGTCTGGAGGCCGAGCGTCGCGAAGCCGACGCGCGAGAGCAGCGCCAGGCCGGACTCTTCTTGCCCGTAGGACTGCAGGAGTTCGAGCGCCTCGCCCTCGTCGAGGTCGGACAGCTCGGCCTCGACCTTCGCACAGAGGATGACCGAGGGCGACGGCGCGACCGAGGCCTCGAGCGCCGCACGTCGCGTCGCGTCGCCGAGGGTCTCCTCGTCGACGTTGAAGACGTAGATGAACGGCTTGTCGGTCAAGAGGTGCAGGTCGGCCAGCACGTCGCGGTCGAGGTCTCGCACCTTCGAGATGACCAACCCCTGGTCGAGCGCGGCCTGCGCCTTCTTGACCTGGACGAGACGCGCCTGCGCGTCACCGCCGCCCCGCTTGGCTTCACGTTCGAGTCGGGTGACGACCTTTTCGACCGTTTGCAGGTCGGCCAGGATGAGTTCGGTCTCGATGGTGGCGACGTCGCTCGCCGGGTCGATCCGTCCGTCGACGTGGATGACGTCGTCGTCGACGAAGACGCGCACGACCTCACAGATGGCGTCGCACTCTCTGATAGCGGCCAGGAACTGGTTGCCGAGTCCCTCGCCCTCGGATGCCCCCTTCACGATGCCGGCGATGTCGACGAAGGTCACCGCCGCAGGCAGGACCTTCTCCGAGGAGAACATGGCGGCGAGTCGGGCCAGGCGCGGATCGGGCACCGAGACGACGCCGACGTTCGGTTCGATTGTGGCGAACGGATAGTTGGCCGCCAGCACGTTGTTATGGGTGAGCGCGTTGAAGACGGTGGACTTGCCCACGTTCGGAAGTCCGACGATTCCGATTGAGAGTCCCATGGTCGTTCAACGCTAATAGGACCGGGTGCACTTCGCTACTTGACGGCGACGTCTTGCTTCACCACTAACGGTCCTCTACTGTCGTCCCATGGGACCGGCAAACGTGGTGGAAGGCTTCGCGCCGTTCGGCGAATGGCAGACGTGGTATCGAGTGACCGGCGATTTGAACTCCGGACCGACGCCGCTGGTCGTCGTCCATGGGGGACCGGGCTGTACGCACGACTACGTGCTCGCCCTCGCCCAACTTGCCGAACGGGGTCGACCCGTCGTCCACTACGACCAACTCGGTGGGGGGCGCTCGACCCACCTGCCCGAGAGGGGCGGTGATTTCTGGACCGTGGACCTGTTCTTGCGCGAATTGGAGAGTCTGCTCATCCACCTCGGCATCAACGATCGTTACTTCTACCTCGGACAGTCCTGGGGCGGGATGCTCGGCGCCGAGCACGCGATTCGTCGCCCCCCGGGCCTGCGGGCACTGGTCCTCAGCAACTCGCCGGCCTCGATGGCGCTCTGGGCCAGCGAGGCGAAGATCCTGCGCGGTGAGCTCGATCCCGAGGTCGAGGCGGCACTCGATCGCCACGAGGCGGCCGGGACGACCAGTGATCCGGAGTACCTGGCCGCTCAGCAGGTGTACTACGACCTCCACGTCTGTCGCGTCGTGCCCAATCCGCCTGAGTACGTGCGCACCTTCGAGATGTTGAACGAGGATCCGACGGTGTACAACGTCATGAACGGACCCAACGAGTTCTTCTGCATCGGGACGCTGCGCGAGTGGAGCGTGGTGGACGAGGTGCACAAGATCACGGCGCCGACCCTGCTCTGTTCGGGCCGCTTCGACGAGGCGACGCCCGCCACGGTGCAGCCGTTCTTCGACGGCATCCCGGACGTGCGCTGGGAGATCTTCGAGAATTCCAGCCACATGCCGTTCATCGAAGAGCCCGAGCGCTACCTGGACGTCGTGGAGGGCTTCCTGGCGGAATACGACCGGTGATCTTGTAGTAAAGAGGTAAGAACAATCTGAGCAGCGTCAAGTAGGGGAGAAACGAATGTCACGTCTCAAGTCCATGAAGCGGATGGGGGTGATCCTGTCGTCCCTGGCTGTGTGCTCGTTCGGCATCATCGCCGT
>JBEKCK010000078.1:0-3740 GCA_050014915.1 Acidimicrobiales bacterium
GACCGCATCGTGTACGAGCCGTCACCGAACGGGTGGACGCTCGAACGTCAGGCGCCCTGAGTCTCTAGTTCGACACTCTTCGCCGAACGCGTCGCGCGCAGCGCGACGGGACCGAAGACCAACACCAAAACCGTCGTGACGACGCCGGCGATCTGGAAGACCGTGCGCGGCGCGATGATCGTGAGGATCAGTCCACCGAACGCGGTGCCGAATATCTCGGCGCCGGTGAAGACGGCGCCGCTCGCGGCGAACATCCGACCGCGCTGGTATTCGGGCGTGCGCATCGTCATGAGCGTCGTCAACGTCACGTTGATGACGCCGACCGCGGAGCCGAGGACCAACAGGATCGGGTAGAGGTAGCCGGCGTGTTCGGCGAGGCCGATGCACCCGGTCAAGACGGCGATGACGATCGATCCCCAGATCGAGGCCCTCGCCAGGGACATGTCGTGTTGTTGTATCTTCGACGAGGCGACGGCGCCGATGACGTTCCCGACCCCGAAGCTCGTGCCGACCAGTCCGTAGACGAGGGCGGAGGAGTGCAGGGTGATCGTGATGAAGAAGACCTCGGCGACGTTGATCATCATCAGGGCCAACAAAAAAACAACAAACATGATCACGAGCGGTCGCAGGACCCGGTCGGCGAAGAGGACGCGCATCCCGGCGCCCAGGTCCCGTTCCCCCCTCTTCGGACGCTCGGCCCCCGGTTCCGGTCGCCGGTCGGTGATCAAGAACCACGTGCCGACCGCCCCGAGGCCGAAGCTGATGGCGTCGAAGTAGAGCGGCCAGCTCTGGCCGAGGAGCCCCACCAGGAGACCCCCCAGGCCGGGGCCGGCCACCGCGGCGATCCCCTGCACCGACTGCATCGTCGAGTTGGCGACCGTGAGATTGTCCTCCCCGGCGATCGCTGGCACCAGGGCGGAGTACCCCGGGAAGGAGAAGGCCACGAAGCAACTGAGCAGTGCCATCAGCCCGATCGTGGCGATCCGCCCGTGCCAGAGGCCGATTCCGACGCACACGACGCCCTCGCAAAGACAAAGAACGACCAACAGGCGCTTGGCGGCCGTGTGGTCGATGACGAATCCCGAGATCGGTGAGAGGACCACCAGCGGCAGTGCGGCCGCGATCGAGAGCGCGGCGATGGCCCAACTTGCGTGCGCGCCGTGGGAGAGGCGAAGATAGAGGGCGATCAGGGCGATCGAGTCACCGAGGAACGAGACGCCACGAAGAATTGCGACCAACGTGAGGTCCCGTTTTTGCACGGATGAGAAGGTCACCGGGTCAGGCTAACAACGTGATCTCTGTTGGCACTCATACCCGTAGGCTGCTAAATTGGCAGTCGGAAGATTCGAGTGCCAAAAGCACAGGAGGCAGGAATAATGAAGTTGCACCCATTGGAAGATCGCATCGTGGTTCGACCGGACGTCGCCGAGGCCACCACGGCATCGGGCCTGGTCATCCCCGACACCGCGAAGGAGAAGCCGCAGCAGGGTGAAGTGCTGGCGGCCGGTCCCGGTCGTCGCAGTGACACCACCGGCGAAGTGATTCCCACGGGCGTCAAGGTGGGCGACACGGTCGTCTACTCGAAGTACGGCGGCACCGAGATCACCGTCGACGGTGAGGACCTGTTGATTCTCTCCGGTCGCGACGTACTGGCGACCATCTCCAAGAACTCCAAGAAGTAGTCACGGGGCTTCGCCGCCCCCTTTTCGCAGACAAGGATAAAGAATGTCGAAGATGTTGAAGTTTGACGAAGACGCTCGTCGCGGCCTCGAAGCCGGGGTCGACAAGCTGGCCGACGCCGTCAAGGTGACCCTCGGGCCCAAGGGCCGCAACGTGGTCATCGGCAAGAAGTTCGGCGCGCCGACCATCACGAACGACGGCGTCTCGATCGCTCGAGAGATCGAGCTCGAGGACCCGTTCGAGAACATGGGCGCGCAGTTGGTGAAGGAAGTCGCCACCAAGACCAACGACGTCGCCGGTGACGGAACGACGACCGCGACCGTACTCGCCCAGGCGCTCATCAAGGAGGGTCTGCGCAACGTCGCGGCCGGCGCGAACCCGTCGGGCCTGAAGCGCGGAATTGAGAAGGCGGTCACGGCGGCCGTCGAGTCGATCAAGAAGCAGAGCCAGTCGGTCGAAGACAAGAGTCAGATCGCCCAGGTCGCCACCATCTCCGCGGCCGACTCGTCGATCGGCGAGGTCATCGCCGACGCCATCGACAAGGTCGGCAAGGACGGCACCGTCACGGTCGAGGAGTCGAACACCTTCGGCATCGAGCTCGAGCTCACCGAGGGCATGCAGTTCGACAAGGGATACCTCTCGCCGTACTTCGTGACCGACCCCGAGCGTCAAGAGGCCGTCCTCGAAGAGGCACTCGTGCTCTTCACCAGTTCCAAGATCTCGGCCGTCCACGACCTCGTGCCGCTGTTGGAGAAGGTCATGGCGTCGGGTAAGCCGCTGTTGATCATCGCCGAGGACATCGAGGGCGAGGCCATGGCCACGCTCGTCGTGAACAAGATCCGTGGGACCTTCACCTCGGTCGCCGTCAAGGCGCCCGGATTCGGAGAACGTCGCAAGGCGATGCTCCAGGACATGGCGATCCTGACCGGCGGCACCGTGATCTCCGAGGAGATCGGACTGAAGCTCGAGTCGGCCACGCTGGACCTCTTGGGCTCGGCCCGACGCATCGTCGTCACCAAGGACGCCACGACCATCGTCGACGGTGGCGGTTCGAAGTCCGACGTCGCCGGGCGCGTCGCGCAGATCAAGCGCGAGATCGAGGACACCGATTCGGACTGGGACCGCGAGAAGCTCCAGGAGCGCCTCGCCAAGCTCGCCGGCGGAGTGGCGATCGTCAAGGTCGGCGCCGCCACCGAGATCGAGCTGAAGGAGAAGAAGCACCGCATCGAGGACGCCCTTTCGGCCACCCGAGCGGCCATCGACGAAGGCATCGTCGCCGGCGGTGGGACGGCACTGGTCCGTTCCCGCAAGGCCGTCGACAAGCTCATCGAGACCCTGAGCGGTGACGAGGCGACCGGCGCTCGGATCGTGGCCAACTCCCTCGAATCCCCCCTTCGCCACATCGCGGCGAACGCCGGGTTCGAGGGTGCCGTCAAGGTCCGCGAGGTCGCCGACGCCAAGGGCACGATCGGCCTCAACGCCATGACCGGTGAACTGGTCGACCTCGTCGAGGCCGGGATCATCGACCCGGCCAAGGTGACCCGTTCGGCACTTCAGAACGCGGCATCTATCGCCGCACTCCTCTTGACCACCGAGGCCATCGTGGCCGACAAGCCCGAGCCACCCTCCATGGGCGGTGGCGGCGGCATGGATGGTGGCATGGGTGGCATGGGCGGCATGATGTAGTCCACCCCCCCGGGGTACGAAAAGCTTTTAGGTTGAGGGTTTGTTGTGACGTGCGTTCCAATGAGCTGGGTGGTTCCAGATGGGACTCCGATCAAACTTCAAGGGCCTCTTGTGCCGAGTTTCGGGTCCGCTCGGTCGGGAGTGGGACACAGGGTCCTGACCACTCCGATGGCTTTCCACGCACCGACGTCACCCAAAACCGCAATTCCAATGATTTACCGGCTCGAACAATCGGTGTTCCGGTCCCATCAGGCATATTGTTATCACCACCAATCACCTAAATGGGTCAAGGACTGCTCCGCTGACGTTGAAATGGGTCAAAAGCTGACGCCATTGGGCCTGCGGAGAGATATTTCGATGGTGGAATGAACGCC
>JBEKCK010000079.1:0-3047 GCA_050014915.1 Acidimicrobiales bacterium
GCGAAGGCCTTGTTGGACTCGGCCATCTTGGCCACGTCCTCACGACGCTTCACTGCAGCACCGACACCGTTACTCGCGTCAATGATCTCATTGGCGAGCCGCTCGGCCATGGTCTTTTCGCGTCGCTTCTTCGCGAAATCCGTCAACCAGCGGATAGCCAGTGTAGTGGCGCGACGGGGTCGAACCTCCATCGGCACCTGGTACGTGGTGCCACCCACGCGGCGGCTCTTGACTTCCAACTCCGGACGGACGTTCTCCAGGGCGCGCTTCAACGTCGCCACCGGGTCGGTGCCGGTCTTCTGCTCCACCTGCTCTAACGCGGTGTAGACGATGCGCTCGGCGATGGTGCGCTTGCCGCGCTCGAGGATCTTGTTGGTGAGCTGGGTGACGAGAACCGATTTGTAGATCGGGTCGACGGGCACTTCACGACGGAGGGCGGGTCCTTTGCGCGGCATCTACTTTTCCTTCTTGGCGCCGTAGCGGCTACGGGCCTGCTTGCGGTCGCGCACACCCGAGGTGTCGAGCGCGCCGCGGATGATCTTGTAGCGCACGCCCGGGAGGTCCTTCACGCGCCCGCCTCGCACGAGGACGATCGAGTGCTCCTGGAGGTTGTGGCCGACGCCCGGGATGTAGGCCGTGACCTCGGCGCCCGAGGTGAGACGAACGCGCGCGACCTTGCGAAGCGCCGAGTTGGGCTTCTTCGGGGTCACGGTGTGGACGCGGGTACAGACGCCACGACGCTGCGGGGCCCCCTTGAGGGCCGGCGTCTTGGTCTTGGAAACCTTGTCCTGTCGGCCCTTTCGGACCAACTGTGCGATTGTGGGCACGCAGAAAACCTCTTCTAATTGAACTTCGTTGCTTGCGCGCCGAAGAACTCGGCACGCGAACTATCAATCCTACGACAAAACAACCTCTAACGGCAAGCCGGGGGGCGGTGGATTTCCCCGGGCGGACGTCAGTTGATGTCGAACTCGTTCCCCTCAGGGTCCTTGAGCGCGACCGCGTAGTGGACCGCGCCAACCTCGAGTTCCTCGTTCAGGTCGCTCAGCAGCGTGGCGCCGAGCGTACACAGCCGCAGGGCCTCCTCGTCCACGCGCCGCTTGCGGGCATCGAGTGGCAGGTCCTGTCCGCCGCTCGCGTGGATGTCGAGGTGGAGCCGATTGCTCGTGGTCTTGGCATCGGGTACGACCTGGATCCAGATTCGAGGTCCTGCGCCGTCCGGGTCGATGATGCAGTCAGTCCCCCGGCCGAGCCAGGATTCGGGTAGTCCCACGTCGCGACGCCAGTCATCCCAGGTGGCGTGCCCAGGGGGCGGCGGCTCGAGGACGTAGCCCAGGGCCTCCGCCCAGAAACGGGCCAGCGCTTCGGGGTGGCCGACGCAGTTGATGACCAGCTGGTATCTGACAGCCATGGGTCTCCTCACGGTCCACGCCGGCGCAGCGCCACGACAAGCATGTCGAGAGCCTGTGACCCAACGACGCTGGAACTCGACGTCTCCCGCCAGAGCCCGGGGGCTCTGGCGGATCGCGTCAGATCGCCCGACCGCCCAATTCGTCTTCGGGGTTCGAGACGTCGTTCTCGGGCAGGGCCGACTCGTCGTAGGTGGCGGTCCCGATGTTCTGGAAGGCCGACAGGTCGGCCGAGAACGTCGAGTCGTCACCACTGAGTTCGCCCAGCAGGCTCGCGAGGTCGAGGTCATCGTCGCTGACCTGGGCCCAGGCGGGCAGCAGTTCGGCGTCGGGCATGTCCAGGCGCAGTTCGCGCTGGTTGTAGTACTCGAGCCCGGAACCGGCCGGGATGAGCTTGCCGATGATGATGTTCTCCTTCAGCCCGACCAGGTGGTCGCGCTTGCCCTCGATGGCCGCTTCGGTGAGGACCCTCGTCGTCTCCTGGAAGGAGGCGGCCGAGAGCCACGAGTCGGTGGCGAGTGAGGCCTTGGTGATGCCCATCAACTGGGCGCGGCCGTCGGCCGCTTCCTTGCCGTTGGCCTCGATGTCGTCGTTGGTGTCGTTGAAGAGCTTCACGTCGACCATCGCGCCCGGGAGCCACGGGGACTCACCGGCGTCGACGATCTGGACGCGTCGCGTCATCTGGCGCACGATCAGTTCGATGTGCTTGTCGTGGATCGACACGCCCTGGTCGCGGTAGACGTTCTGGACCTCTTCGACCAGGTACTGCTGGGTCTCACGGGTGCCACGGAACTTCATCATCAACTTCGGGTCCAGCGGTCCGTCGTGCAGCGGCGTGCCGACCTCGACCTCTTGGCCGTCCTCGACGAGCAGGTGGCGCGCGATCGAGATCGACTCCTCCTGGACCTCGCCGTCGTTACCGACGACCGTGACCTTGCGTTCGCGACCGACCAGCTCGACGCGCACGACACCGGAGAACTCCGCCACCTTCGCGGCGCCCTTGGGCGTACGGGCCTCGAAGAGCTCCACGACGCGCGGCAGGCCGTGCGTGATGTCGCTCTCGGTCACACCACCGGAGTGGAAGGTACGCATGGTGAGCTGCGTGCCGGGCTCGCCGATGGACTGTGCGGCGATGACACCGACGGCCTCACCGAGCTCGACCAGTTGGTGCGTCGCCAGGGACAGTCCGTAGCAGTAGGCGCAGACGCCCTGGACGGCGTCACAGGTCAGCGTCGTTCGAACACGAACGCGCTCGACGGCCTTGTCCTCACGGAGCAGTTCGACGTCGTCGACCATCAACATGGTGCCGGTCGTGATCGTCGTGCCGTCGGACAGCGTGACGTCCTCGGCCAACACACGACCCCAGAGTTTGGTCTCGAGGTGCGCGCGCTGTCCACGGGTGTCGGGCGTGACGTGCTCGATCCACATGCCGCGCTGCGTGCCGCAGTCGAACTCCTTGACGATGAGCTCCTGGGCCACGTCGACCAGTCGACGGGTCAGGTAGCCGGAGTCCGCGGTACGAAGCGCCGTGTCACCGAGGCCCTTGCGGGTGCCGTGGGTCGAGATGAAGTACTCGAGGACCGAGAGGCCTTCGCGGAAGGACGACTTGATCGGACGAGGGATCATCTCACCGCGCGG
>JBEKCK010000080.1:0-4980 GCA_050014915.1 Acidimicrobiales bacterium
AAGGTCACGAACGTCAACACTCTCAACCGCAAGGGTAAGTCGACGCGCAACCGTCGCACCGGTGTCGTGGGCATGCGCCCGGGCACGAAGCGGGCCATCGTCACCCTGCGAGCCGGTGACACGATCAACCTCTTCGAGAACTAAGGACGACCATGGCGCTACGTCAACGCAAACCCACCAGTCCCGGTCGCCGCTTCCAGACGGTCTCGGACTTCGCCGACATCACGAAGACCCTGCCCGAGAAGTCGCTGCTCGACTCCAAGCCCAAGACCGGCGGCCGCAACAACTACGGCCGCAAGACCTCGCGTCACCGCGGCGGCGGCCACAAGCAGCAGTACCGCATCATCGACTTCAAGCGCAACAAGGACGCCATCCCCGCGCGCGTCGCGGCCATTGAGTACGACCCGAACCGCACCTGTCGCATCGCGTTGCTGCACTACTTGGACGGTGAGAAGCGCTACATCCTCGCACCCAACGGTCTCAAGGTCGACGACATGGTCGAGTCCGGGCCCAAGGCCGACATCCGCAACGGCAACGCCCTGCCGATGCGCTTCATCCCGACCGGCTCCACGGTCCACAACGTCGAACTGCGCCCCGGTGGCGGCGGCAAGATGGCGCGCAGCGCCGGCATGGGCGTGCAGATCGTCGCCAAGGAGGGCGCCTACGCCACCTTGCGACTGCCCTCGACCGAGATGCGCCGTGTCCCGATCGACTGTCGCGCCACGCTCGGCACCGTCGGCAACTCCGAGCACGAACTCACCTCGATCGGCAAGGCCGGCCGCAACCGCTGGAAGGGCATCCGCCCCCAGACGCGCGGGGTGGCCATGAACCCGGTCGACCACCCGCTCGGTGGTGGCGAGGGCAAGACCTCCGGTGGACGTCACCCGGTCTCGCCGTGGGGTCAGCCCGAAGGTCGCACGCGTCTGCCCAAGACATCAGACGCCTTAATTATTCGACGCCGCCGTGGACGCGGCGCCCGGAGGTAGGTAGAGAATGTCACGAAGTCTGAAGAAGGGTCCCTTCATCGACGCCCACCTGTTGAAGAAGGTGGACGCGATGAACGCGGCCAACGAGAAGAAGGTCATCAAGACCTGGAGCCGCCGTTCGACGGTCATCCCGGACATGGTCGGGCACACCTTCGCCGTGCACGACGGACGTCGCCACGTCCCGGTCTTCGTCAACGAGTCGATGGTCGGCCACAAGCTGGGCGAGTTCGCGCCGACGCGCACCTTCCGCTTCCACGCCGGCCAGGAAAAGACGGGCAAGCGCTGATGACCGGTCCCAAGCTGAACGAACGTCCGGGTACGCGCGCCACGCTGCGCGGCTATCACATGTCCGCGAGCAAGGCCCGCGTCGTACTGAACCTCATCCGAGGTGAGGACGTCACGACCGCGCGCGAGATCCTCGCCGGCACGAACCGCGAGGCCGCCGACGTCGTCGGCAAGGTCCTCGCCTCGGCCGTCGCCAACGCCGTCACCAACGACGCGATGCAGGCCGACGAACTCTTCGTCTCGGCCGCCTACGCCGACGAGGGCATCACGATGAAGCGCTTCACGCCGCGCGCGCGTGGACGCGCCGGCAAGATCATGAAGCGCTCCTGTCACATCACGGTCATCGTGTCGCGACTGAACGACGAGCGCCTCGAGACGCTGCGCAACGCGCGCACCGCTCAGGCCGCCGTGTCGCGCACCCGACGTGTCGCGTCCTCGCGTCGCCGCGCCGACCAGCAGGCGAGCCTCAACAAGCGCGAGACCGCCGCCGTCGAAGCGGCCGAGGCCGAGGCGTTAGAGGCCGAGGCGAAGGCCAGTGAGGTACTCGAGGACGAGGCGAACGAGACCGACGTCATGGAGTTCGACACCGTCGACACGCCGGTCGAGGACCTCGAAGCGACCGACGAGACGGAAGAGTCCGAAGAGACCGACGACACCGAGGTCGCCGACGTCGTCGAGGCACCGGCCGAAGAAGTGACCGACGGGACAGATTCGAACGAGACCACTGAGGAGACGAAGTAATGGGTCAGAAGGTAAACCCCTACGGTTTCCGCCTTGGGATCACCACCGACTGGAAGTCGCGCTGGTTCAAGGAGCGCGGCTACAAGGACCTCGTCATCGAGGACTGGAAGATCCGCGACTACCTGACCAAGCAGCTCGAGAGCGCCGCGGTCAGTCGCATCGAGATCGAGCGCAACTCGGACCGCATCCGCGTGGACATCCACACCGCGCGTCCGGGCATCGTCATCGGACGCCGCGGCGCCGAGGCCGAGCGCCTGAAGAAGGACCTCGAGAAGATCACCGGCCAGAAGAACAAGATCTCTTTGAACATCCAAGAGATCAAGCAGCCCGAACTCGACGCCGCACTGATCGCCCAGGGCATCTGTGACCAGTTGTTGCGTCGCGTGGCCTTCCGCCGCGCCATGAAGCGCGGTATCCAGACCGTGCAGAAGGCCGGCGCGATGGGCGTCAAGATCCAGGCCTCCGGTCGTCTCGGTGGTGCCGAGATGTCACGGCGCGAGTCCTACCGCGAGGGCCGCGTGCCCCTGCACACACTGCGCGCGGACATCGACTACGGGTTCCGCGAGGCGCGCACCTCCACCGGTCGCGTCGGGGTGAAGGTCTGGATCTACAAGGGCGACATCCTCCCGTACCAGCTGACGAACGACGAGAAGATCGTGCGCGAGGCCGCCATGGCCGCGGGCGACGCCGTGCCGGTCGGCTCCACGGGTGTGTCCTCGGCCCCCAAGGGTGTCGTGCGCGCCGGTGGCGGACGCCGTCGCGTCGAGGCCGAGCCGGTCGAAGACGTCGTCGAAGAGATCGTGATCGGGGACGAGGACGGCGCCATCGACCTGTTGGCCGTGACGCCGGAGGTCGAGGCGCAGTTGAGCGTCGAAGAAGAGATCGAGCGTCGCACCGCCCAAGAGCACAACGACACTCCGCACTTCAGGAAGGACGCCGAGTAACCATGTTGATGCCCCGCAAGGTAAAGCACCGCGAACGGGGCTGGATCACCGCGCGCCAGATCGAGGCGGCCCGTATCGCGATGACCCGTCACGTCAAGCGTGGTGGCAAGGTCTGGATCCGCGTCTTCCCCGACAAGCCCGTGACGCAGAAGCCGGCCGAGACCCGCATGGGTTCGGGCAAGGGCAACCCCGAGCACTGGGTCGCCGTCGTGAAGCCCGGTCGCATCATGTTCGAGCTCGGTGGTGTGGACGAGGCCCTGGCGCGCGCCGCCATGGAGCGCGCCATCCAGAAGCTGCCGATCAAGGCCAAGTTCGTCGTTCGCCCCGGCACCCACGGGGCCCCGGAAGTGAGCATCTGATGGCCAAGACCCGTGAACGTATCGCCGAGATGCGCCTGCTGGGCGACCGCGAACTGCTCGAGCGACTCGCCGAGTCGCGTCGCGAGCTGTTCAACATGCGCTTCCAACTGGCGACCGGCCAGCTCGACAACTCGGCCCGCCTCAACGAGGTGCGCCGCGACATCGCGCGCCTCACGACGTTCGCGCGCGAGCGCGAGATCGCGGCCGCCGAGGCGCTAGGAGAAGGTGAGTAGTCATGACTGACTCGAACGAAACATCGAGGGTGAACCCCCGCAAGGTCCGCGAGGGCATCGTCGTCTCGGACAAGATGAACTCGACGCTGGTCGTCGCGGTGAACGAGCGCGTCTCGCACCCGCGCTACGGCAAAACCGTCCAGCGCACCAAGCGGCTCTACGTGCACGACGAGAAGAACGAGGCCAAGGTCGGCGACAAGGTCCGCGTCCAAGAGACCCGGCCGCTGTCGAAGCTGAAGCGCTGGCGCCTCACCGAAGTCGTGGAGCGTGCGCGATGATCCAGCAGGAGAGCCGACTCAAGGTGGCCGACAACAGCGGGGCCAAAGAGGTGCTCTGCATCCGCGTGCTCGGCGGATCGCGTCGTCGCTACGCCTCGATCGGTGACGTCTTCATCGGCACCGTCAAAGAAGCGATCCCCGGGGCCGCCGTGAAGAAGGGTGACGTGGTGCGCTGCGTCGTCGTTCGCACGTCCAAGGAGAAGCGTCGTCCCGACGGCTCCTACATCAAGTTCGACGAGAACGCCGCGGTGCTGATCAACGACCAGCTGCAGCCGCGTGGCACGCGCATCTTCGGACCCGTGGGTCGCGAACTGCGTGACAAGAAGTTCATGCGCATCATTTCGCTGGCGCCGGAGGTGTTGTGATGAAGATCCGTAAGGGTGACGAAGTGTACGTCCGGGCCGGTAAGTTCCGCGGCGAGCGCGCCATCGTCGAAGAGGCGATGCCCCAGGCCAACATGGTGATCCTCGACGGCCTCAACATCGCCAAGCGCCACCTCAAGCAGTCCGGCCGCACCATGCAGGCCGGCATCATCGACAAGCTGATGCCGCTCGACGCGAGCAACGTCGCCCTGTGGTGCGACAGCCACAAGGGCCCCGCGAAGGTCGGCTCCAAGAAGACCGACGAGGGCGTCAAGGTCCGCGTCTGTCGCAAGTGTGGAGAGGTTCTATGACGACCGCAACCCGTCCCCGTCTCAAGGTGCGCTTCGACGAAGAGATCCGTCAGGCCCTCAAAGAGGAGCTCGGCCTCGACAACATCATGCAGGTCCCGCGCCTGACCAAGATCGTGCTCAACTCCGGGGTCGGCCGCGCCACCCAGCAGGCGTCGCTCCTCGAGGGCGCCCAGCGCGACCTCGAGCTCATCACCGGACAGAAGCCGGTCGTGACACGCGCGAAGAAGTCGATCGCGAACTTCAAGCTCCGCGAGACCCAGCCCATCGGCGTCAAGGTGACGCTGCGCGGGGACCGCGCCTGGGAGTTCTTCGACCGACTCCTCAGCCTCGCGATCCCGCGTATCCGCGACTTCCGCGGACTGTCGCCGAAGTCCTTCGACGGACACGGCAACTACACGTTCGGCATCAATGACCAGTTGATCTTCCCCGAGGTCGACTACGACAAGATCGACGCGCCGCGTGGTTTCGACATCACGATCGT